>NZ_PKGB01000003.1 GCF_002848135.1 Hydrogenovibrio sp. SC-1 | reverse complement strand
CACTTGGTGTTGGTGACGTATTGCCGTTAAACCTAAACAACTCAACACTCGGTCCTTTAACGTCTAAATCAGGTTCAGTAAAGGTCCCCGTCACATCGTATCGATAGGTAATAATATCTTCATTAACAAAAGGCATATACTTCATAAACACATAGGCGGCCAATCCGGCAATGGGTGTTGCAAAGCCACTAATAGCCGCAATAGCTGGCAAAGAACTACCCAGCGATGGCGTTACTTCTGCCTTTAAGTCTAATACATTCGTCATTAAATCGACTTGGCCAAAAACTTGTGCTTTTGCTGCAGGAGCCTTTAGCTCGAGTTTATCAATTTTAAAATACCCTTGATCAAAACGCCCTTCCCCTTCAATTTGATCATAAACCAAGCCAGCTTCAGTAAAATCATTGACATTAAGTCGTAACCGTCTTGCGAGTGATTCAAAACTTAATAATCCTAAAAGCCTTGCAAAACCTGGTTCCGCATCCTTTATAACGCCATCTTCCATTTTAAAACGCGCATCTCCTGAGAGTTGTTTAAGCGCAAAGCAACTAACGCCGCCCACCCATACTAGGTTAACCCCCATCTGCATTTCATTTCCTTTAAACCCCTTGTTGAATCCTAAGAATTTCAACATGGCATCAACATGCTTTGTTTTAATCGATCCAGATAGACGACTCGTATTATCTTCTTTATTAAACCAATAATTTCCGACAAACGGCGTATTCACTTTGTTAGCAAACACATTTAACTGATCTATTTTTAAAAAAGAATCCGCATGTGCCAGTTTAAAACTTAGATTATCAATAACCTTACCATTGATTTGAATATTTTCGCCTTCAAAGTCGACCTGCGTTTTGACTGTTTTCTGTAGATCAGGGCCAACTTGACAACTTGAGTCAGCCGCATTCGATTGTGCAGAGGTTAATGGAAAGTCAACTGATAAACGCGTTAGGTTGACCGCAAATTGATTCGGCGTCTTATTTTTTATAGTGGCTTTTACTTCATCCCCTTGAACCGCTACCACCAACGAGCCATCCTTTGATAAAGAAGACCAGTCTAGCGCAAGATTATTCATATTCACACCAAACACTTGTAGCCGATCAATTTTTAAATGCGAATTATGCCAAAAAATAGCAGCCCCCTCGGATAGTGACAAGCCCCATCTGTCCTTACCATAGGTTTGTAATTCAGGTAGCGATTTTAACCAAGCATCAAAATCAACAAAATGCAATCGACCTTTCACGGCTCCGCCTTTATCGATATCCGTTGTTTGCTTTTGACCTTGTTTGTTTAAATCAATGCTGACGAAGTTTAATTGTGACTTATCCAAGTCGAAGGCGCTCTGCATTTGCAACAAATTATCCAATTGCAATTCATGTTTAAGCAGATCATTCTGTATTGTAATCGTTGAAACCAATTTCTTTGGCCGCCCCTGCTTAATCAATTCTTCTTCACTGAGTGGCGCAGGTAAATTAGACGTCAAGGGATTTAAATCAATTTCATTATAGATTGATATCGGGCTGGCCGAACTTAATGGAATATTGACATGCGCTTGCCAAGGAGCAACTCCGGTTACAAATTGATTATTTGAAGCCAGTGCACTGTTGACGGCTATTTTAATTTCATCTCGGGGAGTCGATACGAGAATACTCGCAGGCTGATCAAAGAGGGTTGCGGAGATAGCGTCCCCCTTAATGCGCGACTCTGTAAACTGAAGACTCCCCTTAACTTGAGTCAGCGGCAACGCACCCAATAAAATCATATCGACCTGATTAAGCGCAACACGCCCTTTAACGCTTTCTGTTTTATCGTCATAACCACTAACAGGAACCCAAATTGAGTCCAAATCCACTTTAACTTCGCCTGTGGCTGTCAGCTGTTCTTTTAAAAAAGAATCTATGCCGATCTTTGTTAACAACGGCGTTTGTTGCAAATATTCAAGCGCGTTCTCAATCGGGGTAATGACCTGCCCTTGAATATTGACAGCAATATCATTCGAGGCCAAATCATCCAACACAACCCGAACAGTCTTCGCTTTAACAGGCATCGCTGACCGTAACGATTCTCTATGCAATAGCACATCACTCGCGACGATTTGGAGTTGGTAAGGTGTAAATTTCAATTTTGCAGAAAAATCGGTTAAAGCTGGCCAATCGGGTTGAAACTTCAAAGTTGCATGGTGAACTTCAGTCGTCACTTCAAAAATGCCTTCGCCATTTTCAAACGGGAAGTCTTGCACATGCCCTTGCACCCTAAGGGCACCTTTCACACCATCGCCATCAATCAATGCTTGTTGTAACCAGTTTTGTAAAGTGGTCGACATCATTGAATAGGGTAAATAACGTTTTACCGTCGAGAGCCGGTTCGGTTCAAACTGCAAATCCAACTGAACGTTTCCATCTGAATGACCACTCGCCTGTAATGCCATCGGAATTTGAGCCAACTGAAACTTTAGCGGTACCAACTGCCAGTTTTGATTTGTCTCATCAAATGTAATCTGAACAGGGTTCGTCAATTGAAGTGGAAAAGGAGCGCCCTGATTAATCGCCTTAGCTGAAATTAGCACTGACTGAGAAGTTTTTATCCATAAATTCTGATGCTGCTTTTCAACTACAAGTTCTTGAACACTGAAACCAGGTTGGTTTTTGTACGGTTCAATGGTCAATTTTGGAATTTTAAGTTTTAAAGAGACAAGGTTTAACTCGACAATATCCAAGCTACCAGAGACATCAACCAGTTTTAGCTGTTGAACGCTTTGCGCAAACTGTTCATCCTGAAAGCGTTTAATAAACAGTTCTGCAATTGGTCGAATCACCTCATAGTCGATTTCAGAAGCTTTAAAAGTTAATAACTTATTTTGATCTAGACGAATAAAAATCGGCGAGATCGTATCAACATAAGCCTTATCAAACCTTAAGTTTTCAATTTGAAACTGCCAATTTTCACTTGCCTTCCCTATCAGCTGATTGGTCGCAACCCAATTCAAGTCGATACCGAAACTCTTTGGCAGTAAAGCATCATTCACTGGCCAGACTAAGTTTTGAGCATGACTTTGAATGGCTAACTTGGTCAATTCACCTCGTTTAACCTCAAGGTCAACATCCCCTAGAAGCGCACCTGTTGGCAGGGTCGACTGCCACTCTTCCGACATCAAACGATAAAAAGGATCCAATAAAATGGGCGTTAAAATATTGAGGCTCAAATTTCCATCTAAAGGATCTCGCCAAGCAGGCGGACTAAACCGGCCTTTCAGTTGTATTCGACTTTTTTTAGCGTTATCGACACTTAAGGTTAAAATGCCGCCAACTGTCCACTTAACGCCGCGGTAGCTCTGAATGGAATCTATGCCAAAAGCAAAGTGATGCTGTTCAAAAGGTAGAGATAATTGAATATTTTTGAGGTTAATTAATTGCCAACTTTTATACAAAATTGACCAGGCCTGGTCAATTTTTAGGTCATTAAATGAACGTTTTGCATCCTTATCCAATTTCCTCCCTGCCATGGAAACCGTCACCCCATCTAGCATTAGCTTCTCGCCATAATGCCAATCCCCGCCCAAAAAAAACCAAAGATTTAAATCGCCAGAGGCATAGTTCAATTGTCCCTGAAAGCTTTCTGAACGAATTTGAGCATTTTTAACTTCAAACTCAAACCCCAGCCATGTCTGTTCAATATTAAGGCGGTCGATTTGAATTTGTGTCTGCGTTATCTGCTCGACAAAAGGCAAAAAATACTCAGGCGCAGTTTGTGCCCAAGTTAAAACAGCACGAACCACTATCAAATAAGCCAAACCTAGGCTGATAAACAACAAAAACAGCTGTTGTAACCGCTTTAGCATTAAGAAATCACCACATCAAACTGCTCGATAAAATAGCCACTTTCCGCTTGAAATCGGATATTCTTTTTTAAAAAGTTCTCAAGTTCAACCACACTGCTCGAAGCCTCATCCAAGATATAAGAGACCACAGATTCGGATGCAATCACCCGATAGTAATCGGCATCGAAAGATTTGGCCATTCGGGTGATTTCACGAAACACTTCAAACGCAATCGTCTCTGGGGTTTTGACTGACCCTCGACCCTGACAGACAGGACAAGGCTCGCACAGAATATGCTCTAAACTTTCACGGGTACGCTTGCGGGTCATTTCGACCAACCCCAGATTGGATATTTCCGTGATAGAGGTCTTAACTCGATCACGCTGCAGTGCCCTTTGTAGCGCCGAATAAACGGAAGCCTTATGCTCTCGATCATCCATATCAATCAAGTCCAAAATAATGATACCACCTAGGTTACGCAACCTTAATTGTCTTGCAATCGCCTGAGTCGCTTCCAAATTCGTACGATAGATTGTCTCTTCAAGGTTTTTATGCCCAACGAACCCACCGGTATTCACATCAATTGTGGTCATCGCCTCAGTCTGATCAATAATTAAATAGCCACCTGATTTTAAATCCACACGCTTTTGCAAAGCTTGTTGAATCTCGTCTTCTATACTATACAAATCAAAAATAGGTCTTTCGCCAGTATAAAGACTTAGTTTATCGGACAAATTCATGACAAAGTTTTCCGAGAAATTCAACATTTTCTTATAGGTTTCCGTTGAATCCACGCGGATATTTTCAATTTGTTCTATCGGAATATCTCTGAGTATATGCAAATAAAGAGGCAGATCCTCATATACCAATACCGGCTTTTTCGCCAATTTCGCTTTTTCTTGAACGCTCAACCACAATCTTTGCAAATAAAGCAAATCAGCCCGTAGCTCATGAAAGTCCGCCCCTTCTGCAACGGTTCTAACAATAAAACCACCGGACACATCTTTTGCCTCAGGAATGGTCTTAATCAAATCCCTCAATCGATCCCGCTCTTCAGCTTCTTCAATCTTCTGAGAAACACCGACCATCACTTCATCAGGCATATAAACCAGCAAACGTGATGGCAAGGTGACATGCATTGTGAGTCGCGCCCCTTTTGAACTGATCGGGTCTTTAACCACCTGCACTAAGATGCGCTGTCCAGCATGCAAGAACTTGGTAATATCCTCGCACTCTTCTTCCACTGGTTTGGCAATCGCTCGTTTACAAATGTCAGAAACATGCAAAAAAGCCGTGCGCTCTAGCCCAATATCGACAAATGCGGCTTGCATCCCCGGCAAAACTCGATCCACTTTACCAATATAAATATTACCGACCAAGCCACGCTTATTCGCACGTTCAACCCAAACTTCTTGCAAAACACCGTTTTCAACCCAAGCAACGCGTGTTTCCGTGGGCGTCACATTGACCAAAACCTTTTCTTCATTATTCATATCGTTAAGTCCGTATAATAATTGGAGGCCGCTAAACACTGATCAAGTTCAAACAACGGCAGCCCCATCACCCCCGAATAACTCCCTTCAATTTTCTCAATAAACTTCGCACCAAGTCCTTGTATGGCATAAGCGCCTGCCTTACCCATTGGCTCTCCGGTTGCCAAATAGTCTGCAATTTCCGTTTCCGACAGGTCTCTAAACCAAACTTGCGTAGTACTCATTTCTGAAAAAACTTGGCCATCATGAACAATCGCAACCGCACTCAACACTTGATGGTGACACCCAGACAAAGCCGCCAACATTTGACTTCCCTCATATTCTGATTTCGGCTTGCCAAATACAGTCTTTCTCTTAAGTACAATGGTGTCCGATCCTAATACCCAAATTTGGCGGCCTGCGAGTTTATTAAACCCAGAAAGCGCTTTTTCAACCGCCATCCTGACAACAAAGGACTCAGGCGACTCATTCGGAAGCGCCGTTTCTTCTATCGGAGCCTCTACCGTTTGATATGCAATCCCCAATTGCTCCAACAGCATAGCGCGTCTCGGTGACTGAGAACATAAATAAAGAGGTCGTTCCATTATCCTATTCCAATTTAAAAATATCGCGACTCATTCAATCGATAATAACGGCTATAACAAGAAATCCACTTATTAATAAAGTGTTTCCATAAAGCATCTTGATCCATTATTGAATAAAATAAGCTAAACTATTCTACTGAATAACAACAGTGATATGAATAAAAGAAAAGGACGCATGAGTGGATATTATTCTTGAGGATCACCAGCCGACATTACTTGAAAAAACCTTCGGCAACTACTTTCTCTATCAAACTGACCTTTACTCACTAATGTGCGAAGATACGGTCATTCCTTGGTTACAAATCATACCCACTCAAAACCCTGAACAAAACCCTGAGTACGCAGGGCAACTCTATGCAGAGATTCACAAACTCGCTGCCTACCTGAAAGGCAAAGGGCTTGGTCCTCATGCCAATATCGCCAAGATTGGTAATAAACTACCTTACTATCACATTCATTTGGTTTTCAGAAATGAAAACGACCAGGCCTGGCCAGAACCAATTTGGGGACTAACAAACCTACATCAAGCAATCGAAATGCCTCAGACAGTGAAACACCTATTGAAAAGCTTCATCAACTCTTAACCCTTTTGCTAGTGTACAACAACTGATCAATTAAGCGTATTTTCGTGTCATAAACACAAACAAAGTGATAAAGAATAAATAATACGCCACGCCGTTGCTCAAATGAATCCAAGCTTCCGCCAACATAGAAATGGACGAACTGACCACAAACAATAACCCAGCCAAAGGCCAGGGTGAAAAGCGCCCATTGGCCTTAGTTTCCTTGACTTTTCTTCCAAAGAAATACACCAAATACAATATTGGTAAAATCAACCCTAAAACGCCCAAAATTCCTCGCGTAAACGCCGCTTCAATATACTGATTATGCAAATGACCAAAGGCAATTGGAATTTCTCGACCATAGATTTCTTTGGTAATTTCAGGGGTTCGAGCTAATTGTTCTTTCATAGAGTGGTCTTCACCAACACCAGTCAGAGGGTTTTCCAAAAAACCTTCAATCCCAGCTTGAAACAACACCAAACGCGCACCTACGCTTCCAGCATGCCCTTGCCCTTCCACATAGTTTGACAAATCTCCTACCATCGCATCCCAACGACGGTCCACTCGATCGCCAAAATACATTAGAATCGAGGTAAAGCTGATCATAAAGAACAACCAAAATGTTACCATCCGTTTAAAACTCACAACCCCATTTTTTTTGAGATAAAGGCTATAAAAAATTGACCAACCGACCAGAGCTTCCGGCAGGCCAGCCCATGCCGTCCGAGTATCTGACACCAAAGAACCAATAAATGAAATCAGTGCAACCACGATGAGGGCAAACACCATCCAAGGCCCTTTTTGAATAGCCCAAACAAACCCGCCTAATAGTACAACAGTCAGCAAGTTGCTATAAATACCAAAATGGATCACATGCGGCGTCACGTCACCGCCAAATCGATAGGTATAAATTGCATCAAACTGCCCCAACAAATACCACTCATAGCCGATCACCACCAAAACAGATAAGGTCGACAGCATCAAACTGATCCAAACCACATCCTCTGACGGCTTTAACTGCCAAAATAAAATCAAGACAAACGTAGCGATGACAAAAGCAGTACCGCGATGCTGAAGGAATTGAAAGGATGGCTCTCCAAGTGGCCAATAAAACAGTAGAGGTAAAGCAGATAGGCCAAAAAACACGCCTGCTAACACCCATAACCATTTGGTATCAATCCAAGAAAATTCCTTCACTGGTGCTCGAAAACTCAGAGCCGACACCATCGCCAACAGCAAAAACATATTTTCGAACGACATTAATTTAGTCAACATCAATGACCAACCTGCCGTTGTAAAAATCGCAATTTTAAATGTATCTTGCGGCGTTAATCCCAGTACTGTTTTATCCAAGGTGCTTTTTTCCATATTTTATAAGGGGTGCTCACAACATCTATTGGGTCAGGCTTACCATGAAATAACACGATTTTCGTATCTAGCGGAACTTTCGACTCGCCCATTGGCTGCAACCAGCCTTTTCTCATTAACCAATCGCCGATCCCCAATAGTTTTAACCCTCTTGCCTGACAGTGTTTTTTATAGGAAACAACCCAGTCAGACGGGTACAATTCAATAAATGGCGCGACTCGCCCTAGCCAGTCTTGATCGCCATGCATATGATCAACAATCCACTGTTGATTAGCCAAAAAGCCTAGCCAAACATAATCCAGCTGTCCCACCTCAAACCGAACGACCGAACTGTTAATCTTGCCCCATTTGCATTTACCATAATCCTTTACAGAACAGACTTCCCCTGGTTTGTAGCTAAACAGTTCATCAAGATTCCCAGTTATCACCACATCCAAATCGAGAAAGAGCACGGTACCATTTAATCCATAAAAATCTTTACGGTAGATTGACAATTTGTGCCACCAACCCGCTAATTCAGGCTGAAAAATTGGCAAGGCCTCGACTTCAGTCAGTAAACCAGCCGTATCGTCGGTAATACAATAAAACTTAAACGGCAACTGTAAATTCTTGGAGACCATTCGATAAAGTCTATTCACGTCTTCAGCAGGATATTTCTCACCCCACTTCAAACAAACGACATTAATGGTATTTTGATTCATCTTACTCAATACCCTGATTCGTTTTAGTCATATTAATGTCATCAACAATGCACTTTATCATCTCTGAAATATCTGCTTCAGCGGCAGAGACGAACTGTTGCATCTGCTCCCGCTCTTTAGCAGTAAAGTTCGCCCAATGGTCTATCGAAATTTGTTCAATATTTTGCATTGGCACAACTCGACCCGTATGATTAAAAACATCACTGAGTAAAAAACTGACTTTAGGCGTATTCGACTCAAAAGCGATAAATGGAATCTGCTGTTTAATGCACATGGTGACAGTATGATAGCGTCCAGTAATCACCAAACGATGCGACTTCAGAAACTGAATAAAATCTCTTGGCCGAATCGAAGTCAAACGATCTTGCGTTAACCACTTATAAAAATTTTTAACAAAGGGTCTTGGGCTTTTAAAGAAATTGACGTTAGACAGCCTTGCTACCACCATGGAACGAAAGGCATAGCCTCTTTGTAGGCAATAGCGCTTCAAAAACGGCAGCTCTGATTTTAAAGCACTGTCAATTACACAGGCATCCGCCTTTTCTGACTCGACGATTTTTTCAAACTGGTAATCATTTTTGGCAAACGTTAAATCGGGTATATAACGTCCATGAAGCCCAAAACTCTGTAACTCGGTCAGACTGCTTTTATCTCTCACATAAATCTTCTTAAAGGCACGCATACTAGCGTATTCACTGGCTTCATTTTGAAACAAGGTAGCATTAATTAAATAGGAATCAACATCAAAAGCTTCTTTAGCAAACTCTGCAAACTCAGATAAAGCTCTTGCATGCTTACGCTCTGCACTATGATGAATCGTGCCTTCTCCATTCACAATAAAAGCATCCACCCGATCTTTTTTCTGAATGGCTTTTTTATGCTTTCGCCAATCAACCCCAACCGGCCATGTCCATACAACGTCTACCCCTTGTTGCTTCAGCAAGAATCGTAGATTTTCCATCACCAACATACAACCAAAATGGTGTGTTGGATCAGTATCATTAATAATTGCGACGCGTTTTATGGTGCCTTGTTCCACGACTACATCTCATCCAGTTTTTTAATTGTAATATTTTGTTTTTCTGCTTCAGCCAAAATATAGGCTTTTTCAGCCGACCAATCATGCGGACTGCTTTTCCGATGACGATTAAAAATGCGGCGCAGCCAGTTAGTTTTTGCAGGCATATCATACCAGTTTGGATTTTGAAAAAAATCAAACCCATACATTGTTAAATGTCCCTTGTCCACTAACCTTGAAAACAAATCGAAAACCATACATCCTGTTGAAGGGCGAGCACCCAGCTGTTGGTGCAATGACTTCCAGTAATCTAGCGGGTAAAAGAAAAGACTTGGCAACAACAAAGGCTCCAGTTCTGAACGCTTCTTTGGTGTCATCCACACCACATCTGAATATCTAGATAAAATTGTGGCAAGCTTTTCTCGGTCAGCAGATAAACAAACAATATCAGTCTTGGTGCCAACATCTTGTTTCATTGCTGTAGGCAAATCCCAAGCGCGATTCATGCGCACGACAATATCAAACGCATCAATCTCTTCGCCCTTAGCCTGAAGTTTTTGGGAATTGCCAATAATCGCAACCCTTTTACCTTTTACCAAGTTGGCGAGCTGCTGAATGTCTTTTACTGCTTTCAAAAGGAAAAGCCCTTTAATTTAGTCATTGTCAAAAATTGCTTGATAAGTTGGAACTACCGCCACCCCCAACTGGGAAAATAATGCAGCAAAACTCAACTGAAACGGATCATCCTCATACAGTACCGCATATACCTGAGATTGGCTTTTCAACCACTTGGCCGTCAACACGGAAGTGCCGACATCGCCCACAATCATAATGGCATCCTTAAACTGTGGTAGCACAAATTCAAACGCCAACTGAGAAGGTATCACAAAACCCACCCGTTCTTTTAGATTCAAAGGATCTCCATCTTTCACTCTCGGGTGATACTTAATCGCTACCTTCAAACCTCGCCGCGTTAAGGCCAAAATAAAATCTTCAACCTTTTGCTGGTAATTTTGCATTTTTAAAATATTATTTGGGTGTGCAATTAAAAGACAGACATCAACCTCCTTCAACTCCAGCATTGAAGTTGTCGAGGCGCCCATTGCCGAAAACAAAGCCAGCCCTAACTCTTGAATAGGTTCGGAAGCAAACCATTCTGGCCGCAAGGCATAAATCGACTTTTGTTGATAGTCTGTAATCGCCGAATCCGGTTGAAACAACCAGGCCTGATCGATCCAACTTGAGCTTCCCACCTGTACAGGTTCATTCCACCAAGCACCATAAGCCAGTTTCTTGGCAACTCGTCCCAAAATCGTCTCCAATGCGGTAGTTCTTCGCCCTGCATAAGAATACAAGCCATCGTCTAAATACACCCCAATACAAGACTGATGTTGTCGCTGATATTGCATCGCAAATTGAAACTCGATACGTCGATCACTACTGACAGCAATGGCCTGAGGCGATATTTTATCCAACAAGGCTTTTAACGATTTAAAACTCTGCCGGCGCTCCCTCAGTTTTTTCCACCCGGTCTGTTGTCCGGGCAAAATTGAAAGGCTTTGAAACGGCGATCCCTGCCAATTATCTAAGGCTTGAATGTAAGGGTTATGTTCAATATTTTTTTGATCAATCAGCACCAAACTTGAGCACTGTGATTCAGCATGCGCCAATGCATGTGCGGTTGCGACCAATATATTCAGAGGGGTCGACGGCATATATAGCACGCTAGCTTTTCCCACTTGCTATCCCTTCTAGCGCTCGACAAACATCGGTGACCTGAATTCCTCGTTTAGATTCGTCCTCGTCACCGGGCGCAAACGATTTAAGATAGTGCTTTGCAAGTGGAGAGACCACATACCTAACCTTGTTTCCTAAAGCCCCAACCAAATCTGGATCCGTCACTCGGTAGATGACAACCATCGGTACATCCAAGGCTGCCGCAACATGTGACAGGCCAGTATCGACTGACACGACCGCTTTGGCAAATTTTAAACAACAGGCCATGGTATTTAAATCCAGTTTCTGATTCGGCACCCAGGCCTTTATGCCCGAAGGGGTATGGTCACTTTCAACAGTCTTAGCAATCCGCTTTGCCCGTTGCTTCTCTTCTTCGTTGCCCCAAGGCAAAACCACTTGCTTACCTTGCGCCACAACCCTATTGAGCAATTCAATCCAATAGGCTTCTGGCCATAACTTTGTGTCCCAGGTGGTACCGTGTAAAAACACCATATAGTCATCTGCTAATTGCGGTAACTTCTGCCAAGCTTGGGTTGCTAAATGGTAGTCTAACGTCTCCTTTGCTGGTAAAGGATAATCTAAGACTCTGGCAAATAATTCTCTTAACCGCGAAATCGCATGCTGATGTTTTGCAACCGGATACTTATGCTGATAAAACAAAGATGCCAACTTTTCACGGGCACTGCCCCAGTCCATCCCCGCTATAGGCTCCTTAATCTTTGACACCACCCATGCACTTTTCAATAACCCTTGCGCATCGATAACCAAATCATAATGCGTTTGATTCACTCTCTCAAAAAACGCTTTAATTTCTTGACGAAATCGAATGGGATGCTTGCGCCATTGGCGAAGCCGAATAGAATAAACCTGATCCACCACAGGATGCCACTTTGGAATTTCTTGAAATGCCTCTTCAACCACCCAGTCAACCACCAGGCCTGGTTGATTTTGCATTGCATCCGTTAAGGCGGGAAAGGTATGAAAAACATCGCCCATGGACGACATTTTAATCAGTAATATGCGCACAGTTCTATTTTGCAAACTCGAGAACGTGTGGATTCTCAGTTAACCAAGTCAAATATTTCTCAACCCCTTCAGCAACCGAGTGAAATGGCTGTTGATACCCAGCCTCTCTCAGCTGCTGGTTATCCGCTTGAGTAAAACTCTGATAAGCACCCTTCAAGTGTTCTGGGAAAGGAATATATTCAATTTCGCCTTTACCATGAAACCGAATCACCGCTTCCGCAATGTGCTTAAACGGTTCCGCTGCCGCGGGACCTAAATTAAAGATACCAGATTGATCTGGATTTTCCATAAACCAAAGATTCACATTAACAACATCATCAATATACACAAAATCTCGACTCTGCATGCCAGCTTCATAGCCATCATAAGCGCCAAACAACTTTACATTTTCGCCAGCCAGTATTTGACGATGGAGCTTAAAGGCTACGCTCGCCATGTCGCCCTTATGTTGTTCACGAGGACCATAGACATTAAAATAGCGGAATCCAGCCACCTGACTTTCGGCCAACGGCAAAATACGGCGCACATATTGGTCAAACTGAAATTTTGAATAGCCATATACATTTAAAGGCTTTTCATATTCACGAGATTCGACAAACTCTGGCCCTTCGCCGTAAACCGCTGCTGAAGAGGCATACAAAAAAGGAATTTTGCGATTCAAACAATAATTCAATATATCTTTCGAATATTCATAATTATTGTCCATCATATATTTGCCATCCCACTCAGTGGTGGCTGAGCAAGCCCCTTCGTGAAAGATACACTCAATATCTGGCAAGCCTTCTTCTGCAAAGATTCGGGATTGAAAATCTTCTTTGTCCAAATAATCTGCAATATCGCAGTCAGCAAGGTTAATAAATTTATGGCCATTCTTTAAGTTATCAACCACTAAGATATCTTTGCGCCCTTGGGCATTTAATCCCTTCACAATATTTGAGCCGACAAACCCAGCTCCACCCGTGACCACGATCATAAAATTCTCCATCATCTGCTTAACTAAGTCTTTTGTTGGCTCAACACACAACAAAACACTGGACATATAACGGATAATTTTATCATTTACACCACGATAATGGCTAAAAAAGGTAAAATATCGGATTAAATTGACGTGACTGGAAGAATGGAAAAGCAACTCTCTTTACGAGGCAAATTAATCGCCTTTTTTGAAACTTGGTTTATTGACCATGAAATTTTGCGCAAACTTTATCGAAATTTTCACCGGTTATCAGCGGACGCTTATCGGAGCAATCACCCTTCTGCAGGCTTTCTTAAAAAAGTCCAAAAAAAATATGGCGTCAAAACCATTGTCAGCATGCGCCGCGCAGACACCAAAGGCCCGTACCTTTTTGAAAAAGCGGCTTGTGACAAACTGGGCTTAATCCTTGTCAATCATGTCATGTCCTCCCGTAGATTACCGGAAGTAGAAGAAATCATTAAGGCTAAAGAAATTTTAGAAACCGCTGAATACCCGATTTTAATCCACTGCAAATCAGGCGCTGATCGAGCCGGACTCATGAGCGTATTTTACAAACACTTCATCCTCAAACAACCGATTCAAAAAGCTGTTTCAGAGCTTAGCATGAAATATGGCCATTTTCGCTGGGCCAATACAGGCAAACTTGATTATTTTTTTGATGCGTTTATGGCCTATGAAAAACAACACCCAGGAACCACCTTTATGGAGTGGGTCACCCAACATTACGACAAACCCGCTTTGAATCAAAAATTTGTCAGTGCCGGCTGGGCAAATATTGTTGTCGATAAACTTTTAAAACGCGAATAAGGCCAAATTGTGTTCGATAAACAGACGCTCCGCTTATACAAACGATTACTCAGCTACATTAAGCCTTACTGGAAAGTGGTACTACTCACCTTAGTCACATTGATTATTACCGCCAGTATGGAACCTCTAATGCCGGCCCTACTCAAACCACTAGTGGATGACAGTTTGATTGCTAAAGACCCTGAAGCAATTCTGCATATTCCGTTATTGATTATGTTGGTTTTTGTCATTAAAGGGATTACGGAATATATCAGCAAAGTCACCAGCGAATGGGTTGCGCATAAGGCGATTTTAGATATTCGGGCTGAAATGTTTGCCAAAATGAACCGGTTACCACAACAAACGCATACCGATTACACTATGGGTAGGCTGCTTTCTAAAATCACCTATGATGTGCTTCAGGTTGGCAATTCGCTAAGCCAAGCGTGGATCGTCATTATTCGTGACACCTTTATTATTCTGGGCCTAATCGGTTTTTTGCTCTATACCTCCTGGCAACTGACGTTATTAATGCTACTGATTGGGCCGATCGTTGCGATCATTATCCGCCGTGCCAGCAAACTAATGCGCAACTCCAGTAAAGAAATGCAAAACAGCATGGGAGAATTAACATCAAGATTGGAAGAAGGCTTGAATGGTCATCAAGATATTAAAATCTACAATGCCGAACGTTATGAAGAAAAACGCTTTTTCAATACAGCAGAAACCCTTCGCCAACATACAATGGCAGTGGTTCGGGTCGCTTCCTTAAACGTACCACTGGTTCAGATCATGGCGGCGATCGCCCTCTCAGGCGTACTTTATGTTGCCTCCTTAATGTCGGCTCAAGACTTATTCACCCCGGGAGAGTTCATTGCGTTCATTACCGCTATGGCAATGATTTTTGACCCAATTCGGCGCTTAACCAGTATTAACCAAACCATTCAAAAAGGCATGGCCGCCTCAGAAAGCATTTTTGATTTATTGGACCGGCCGAACGAACCAAACCAAGGCCAACAGCACCTGCAAAATCCCAAAGGTGAAATTCGCTTTGATAAAGTCACCTTCCGTTATCAAGGTGCCGAAGCGCCTGCATTAAATCAATTTTCACTGATAATCCCAGCGAAGAAAACCACTGCTTTAGTTGGGCAATCAGGAAGTGGTAAAACTACGCTAGCTAACTTAATCACTCGGTTCTATGAAATCCAATCGGGGAACATTTTGATTGATGGTCATGCCATCCGAGACATTGAACTGAGCAACCTAAGACAAAATATTGCACTGGTGAGTCAAAATGTCATTCTCTTTAATGACACCATTGCCGCGAACATTGCGTATGGCCATACTGAATTTGATGAAGAAGCGATTATCGCAGCGGCTAAAGCCGCCCATGCGTGGGAATTTATCGAAAAAATGCCGCAAGGCCTCAATACGATGATTGGTGAGAATGGTTCCTTACTTTCTGGCGGACAACGTCAACGCTTGGCCATTGCCAGAGCATTCCTCAAGAATGCACCCATCCTCATTCTCGATGAAGCAACCTCGGCATTAGACAATCAAAGCGAGCACGCCATCCAACAAGCGATGCATAAGCTCAAACAAGATCGAACCGTCATTATCATTGCCCATCGCCTCAGTACCATTGAAAATGCCGACAATATTGTTGTGCTCGAAAATGGCAATCTGATAGAACAAGGGACGCATACGTCATTAATGGCTTTAGATGGCACCTATCGAACCCTATACCAACAAGGCACGCCCATTGAATAACTCAAGCCCTTTCCAAATAAAATACCTCAAACTGCAATATTGGGGAATCTGGATTGGCTTTGGACTCCTTAGACTAATTGGCTGGCTACCCTATCGACCCAAAATGGCGGTTGGTAAAGTAATCGGCAGACTGCTCTACTACATTGCGCCATCCAGAAAACGAATTGCCCATCACAACTTGCAAAATTGCTTTCCTGAAAAAACAGCCAACGAAATTTCACAACTCACCAAACAACATTTTGAATCACTGGGGATCAGCCTTGCCGAAACCACTATGAACTTTTGGGGTCGTTATCGAAAGCACCCAAATAACAATGAGCGTCAATATTTTCATTTTCATGGTCTAGAGCACTTTTACACCATAAAAAATCGGGGCATTTTATTAGTGGTTCCGCATTTCACTACCATGGAGACGACAGGACTCATGCTAACCTACATTACTGATTTTAGACCTATTTATAGACCCCATGATAACCCTTTAATGGAAACCTTAATTACCCAAAGTCGAACTATTGCCAATACTCCAGATCCAAAACAATATTCCAGCATTCCTATCTCTAATAAAGACACAAAGGGCATCGTTCGAGCATTACGCAATAATCAAGTCATTTGGATCGCACCAGACCAACGTTACCGTGCTAAGGGGAAAATAAATGTGCCTTTTTTTAATATGGACGCACCTAGCAACCCCGGCATTTGTAAACTGGCAAAACGTACAAACGCAGCCATTATTCCGGTCTTTACCCGACGAATCGGCTTGGACTATCATTTAACTTTTTTACCACCGCTTGACAATTTTCCCAGTGGAGACGATTATCAAGATATCCAAAAACTTCATCAACTTTACGAAGTCGAAATTACAGAAAACCCCAGCCAATATTTGTGGACTCACAATCGCTGGAATATTAAATTTTAGCCCCCTTTCCTTGCTCATATCTCAGATGACAATTCTGCATAAGCATGGTAGGCTATCGCACTCTAAAAACTCACTCTTTTTCGGAAGCCAAAAATGGTCATTTCAAACCAGAAAAATTTTATTTTCATTCATATTCCTAAAACGGCCGGCACCTCAATCGCCAAAAAACTTCACCCATACGCCAACTCGAGAACCATGACAACCTGGCGTGCGATTCGCAGAGCTCTTCCAATTGGCGGCCCCGTCAATCCTGAAAAAGCCTGGTTTGAAATGCATGATACCGCTAATTTTGTCCGTCAAAAACTATCACCCGAAGTCTATGATAGTTATTATCGGTTTGCATTTGTGCGATCTCCTTACACCCATGCCTATTCGCATTACCACTTTTTAAAAACCTACGTTTATAAAAAATATGCCAACATAGTCAACAAACAAACTTTTGAGGCTTACCTTGAGTGGCGATTAAAAGGGTCTCAAAAAGCTTTTCGAACCCGAGTTCAGCGCTTTGCGCTTTTAGAAGATCAAACTAGCTTTATATATGACCATCATGGTGAATGCCTAGTGAATCATATCGGACGATTTGAACATATTCAGCAAGACTGTGAACAACTGGCACAACGACTGGATATCCCCGACTTAAAATTAGAACACCATCGCAAAGGGACTTATAAAAAAGGCTTAGACCCTTCAGAACTGAGTCAAGCTGAATTAGATCTCATTCACGAACTCTATAAACGTGACTTTGAGAATTTTCAGTACCCAAAGCTCTAACCTAACATTCAATCCTCCGAACTGAGCGAACAGAAATATCAGGATTCGGTTATAGCGTTGAAAAATGCTATAATCCTCCCCAATTACTCAAATTTTAAAAACCTACGGATAAAATAATGGCAACGGAACATCGTGATAAGCAACTTCGATCTCGTGTAAAACTTTTAGGCTCTTTACTTGGAGAGGTCATTGAAACACAAGTTGGCAAAACGACTTTAAATGCAATTGAAAAACTCAGAAAAGGCTATATTCGACTTCATGAAAAGAACGATCCAGAGCTGCGTACCGAATTAAAGGCCTTTATTGAAGAACAAACGCCTGAAAATCTGATTTTAATTATCCGTGCTTTTAACCTCTATTTCAGTTTGGTCAATTTGGCAGAGGAAGAACACCAATTTCATGAACGCCAAAGCCAACTCAAATCAGATGGTCCATTATGGATGGGGTCCGTACTCAATACCATTGGCGAGTTCAAGCAAGAAGGCTTAAGTGCTGAAGAAGTTGAAACCCTCATTAATCAACTATGCTATATCCCTGTATTCACGGCGCACCCAACCGAATCGAAGCGCCGTGCTGTGATGGAAAACTTACGTCGTATCTTCTTAACGCTGGGCGATTTAAACGAGGCAGAAGCCTATAACAATCCTTATGCACAAGAAGAAGTCATTAAGCGTTTACAATATCAAATACAAGTATTATGGAAAACCGACGAAGTTCGCCGCATGAAACCGACGGTAGAAGACGAAATTCGAAATGGTATCTATTATTTCCGCCAGTCGCTATTCAAGGCGGTACCAACGGTTTACCGTTATATGGAAAGAGCACTAGCTCGCCACTATCCAAATGATCACATTCCTACGCCAAACTTCTTAACGTTTGGCTCTTGGATCGGTGGAGATCGAGATGGAAACCCATTTGTGACGCACGAAACGACTGTAAATGCATTACTCATGCAAAGTCGCGCGGTGATGTATGAATATCAAAAACGTATCTTTGAGCTCAGTTCACACCTGACCCAATCTCGCTATATTACCAATATCAAACAAGAAGTGATTAACCGAGCCACCATTATCGATGCTGATTTGCAAGAACGCGTTTTTCATAAACGTGCGGATCGCTTTCGGGATGAGCCCTATCGCCGCTTCTTATACTTGATTAATGGTCGCTTACAAGACAATTTAGATTATATTGAAGCGCAATTGAATGGCGAAAATGCTGAAAAGCCGAAATTTGGCTATCACAATGAAACCGAATTTCTAGATGACTTAGAACTTATTTATGCATCTCTCTGTAGTCATGGCGACCAAGATGTCGCTGACGCAAGCCTGAAAGACCTCATTCGACTTGTCCAAACCTTTGGCTTCTATTTAATGCGCTTGGATATTCGCCAAGAATCGACTGTGCATACTGATGCCGTTACGGATTTATTGTCACATCTCGATATTGACTACCAAAGCTTATCAGAAGCAGAACGACTTGACTTATTGGCACAACAAATCTCGTCACCAACAATTATCGACACCCAGCATCTTGATCTAAAGAAAATGACGGTTGAAGTATTAAAAGTATTCAACGTCATGCGTGAAATGCGTGAGGAGATTAGTGAAAAAGCGTTTAACAATTACGTAATCTCTATGACCCATGAAGCCAGTCATGTTATGGAGGTGCTGTTCTTAGCTCACCAAGCAGGACTTGCGGGTTACAATGCAGGCGAACCTTATTGTAAAATTCGAATTTCTCCATTATTTGAAACCATACAAGATTTGGAGCACATTGTCCCAGTTACGTCTGCCTTGTTTGACAATCCAACGTATCATGCCTTATTGAAAGCATCTGGCAATCAGCAGGAAATCATGCTCGGCTATTCAGATTCTGCTAAGGATGGCGGTAACTTATCCTCTGCTTGGACACTTTATCAGGCTCAGCAACAGATCATGAAACTTGCTGATAATTATGACATTGATTGCCGTCTATTCCATGGTCGTGGTGGCACAGTCGGTCGCGGTGGCGGACCAACTCATAGTGCGATTTTATCGCAGCCGACCGGTACTGTAAGAGGGCAAATCAAATTTACCGAACAAGGTGAAGTGCTCTCTTATAAGTACAGTAATGCTGAAACCGCGATGTATGAATTATCGATGGGGATTACTGGCCTAATGAAAGCCAGTAAAGGCCTGGTGAAGCCTTCAGTACAGGATAACCCCGCCCATTTAGAAGCGATGCAGAATTTATCGAAAGAAGGTGAATTGGCATTCCGTGAATTGACGGATCATACCGAAGGCTTCTTTAAATTCTTTTATGAGGCTACGCCGGTTACTGAAATTGGACTGTTAAATATCGGATCGCGCCCATCTCACCGCAAAAAAGGGAATTTATCCAAGTCTTCAATACGAGCCATCCCTTGGATATTTGGCTGGGCACAGGCTAGACTGACTTTCCCTGCCTGGTATGGCACCGGCCATGCTCTGCAAAAATGGGCAAAAACCCAGTCTCCTGAACAGTTGAAAGAAATGTATGAAAACTGGCCTTTCTTTAAGAGTCTGCTCAGCAATATCCAAATGGCACTGTTTAAAACGGACCTCATTATTGGTAAGAGCTATAGTAAATTAGGCCTAGATCAAAAACAGGCAGAAAAAATCTATAACATGATTGCGGAAGAGCACATTCGCTCAGTTGAAACTTGTTTGGGTATTAGCGGTAATGACTATTTAATGGCGGATACCCCACAAGTAGCACTCTCACTCTCCCGTAGAACGCCCTATCTAGAGCCGTTAAACCATATCCAGATTGCTGTCTTAAAGCGTTATAAAGACACCAGTCTCAGTGATGAAGAAAGAGAGGCCTGGCTTACCCCGCTACTGAATAGCATCAATGCAATTGCTGCTGGCATGCGGAATACTGGCTAGAAACTTAATAAAAGTGGCTTGCTGTGTCTTTAGACCCGATAAAGACATGCAAGTAACACTTTTAAAATAAATACGTTATAATTTGCCCCCGAATGATTTACTGACAGGTGTCTAGTATGCAAATCACTTTGCTAAAATCTAAATTACATCGCGTTACCACGACTCATGCAGAGCTGGACTATGAAGGCTCCTGCGCGATTGATGGGCACTTGCTAGAAGTGGCAGGCATCCGGGAATACGAACAAATCCAGATCTACAACATCAATAATGGTGAACGTTTTACCACCTATGCTATTCGTGCTGAAGAACACACGGGAATTATCTCGGTAAATGGTG
Organism: Hydrogenovibrio sp. SC-1; assembly: GCF_002848135.1. Lineage (GTDB taxonomy): Bacteria > Pseudomonadota > Gammaproteobacteria > Thiomicrospirales > Thiomicrospiraceae > Hydrogenovibrio. Next base: position 174,770 of record NZ_PKGB01000003.1, on the reverse strand, counting down.
CAGCTGCCCATAAAGCCAGGCCTGGTGATTTACTAATTATTGCTACCTATGCAACTCTAGATGAAAAAGAAGCAGATGCCTTTCAACCCATTATGGTGTATTTCAATGAAAAAAATGAAATTACCCATACACGCAACACCATCCCTAAACAAATGCAGCAGCATTCCGCTTAATGCACTTGTCACCTATTCGGGACAATTCATTTCCAACGCGTTTCAATCCAAAGTAACACTCTCAGTTTTCGATAACTGCTGAGGGACTAAAATAATTTCTACGCGCCGGTTTTTTTGATAAGCTTCAGGCGTTTCGGAAGTATCGACTGGGCGACTCTCTGCAACCCCAATCACCTCAACTTGTTGCGGTAGAACCATGCCTTTGCTCACCAACAATTCAACCACAGCAGCGGCTCTCGCACTCGACAACTCCCAGTTTGACTTAAAGCGACCACCACTGACAGGGCGTTTATCAGTATGCCCGATTGCCTTTACTCTCGTTTGAGCACTAATATAGGGTTGCAGCCTTTTTAGTTCATCAATAAACCCCGGCTTTAGCTTTGCTTCCCCCGTCTGAAATGAAATACTTTCTGCAAAAGTCACCTTAATCTGTTTTTTTTCTCTATCAAGGGAGACTTCAATATCACTATCTTGATTGGAAGTAGCATAGGTATCCACCACACTTTCAAACAAGGGCTTTAAATCGTCAATAACCGTTTCGCCTTTTTTATCAAGTTGCGCTTGATTGACTTCAGCACTCTTAAAATATTCAACTTGGGTCTGAGACAGATCTGAACCATGTCCTAGTGTAAAGGTCAAAGACTTGACCACGGCTTCATACTTTTTAGCATCTAAAGTCGACATTGCAAATAGCAACACAAATACAGCCATTAACAATGACATTAAATCGGCAAAAGTGGCTAACCAAGCTGGACAGTCATCCGATTTTGAACTCAAGCTTCGGCCTCCTCAACTGGAAGATTCGCACTATTATCGAGATAAGGCGATAGCAACTCTCGCATCATCATGGGGTTCTGACCCTCACTAATGGATGCCAACGCCTCGATAATCAATAACTGACGAATTGACTCTTCTTGAACCCAAGTATTAATTTTATCAGCCATCGGCAGTGCAAATAAATTGGCAATCATTGCTCCATACAAGGTGGTTAGCATCGCAACAGCCATAGCCGGACCGATACTGGAAGGGTCTGATAAATTCGATAACATTTGAATCAATCCGACCAGCGTCCCAATCATCCCAAATGCGGGCGCGGCTGCACCAATTGATGAGAATACACCTGCGCTAGTATTGGCCCTTTCTATAAAAAGCTTGTTCTCTTCCTCTAAGGACTGACGAACCAATTCCTTAGAATAACCATCGACCAACATACGCGCACCATGATGATAAAAGCGATTAGGAATCTCTTCATTATCCAATGCCAAAATACCGTTTTTTCGAGAGGTCCGTAACAAGTCTTCTGTTAAATCAACAATTTCATCTTTGTCTTGGATGTCAGTTGATGGCATCAGAATCCGAAATGACATCGCAATGGCATGAAAGGTCTCGTTAAAAGAATAGCGAATCATAGTGGCGGCGATGGTGCCACCCAACACAATCATCATCCCTGGGATATTAATAAAAATTAAGATAGAGGATCCCATTGCCATCGCAGCAATAACAATAACAATCCCGAGAAATAAACCGATAAACGTCGAAAAACTCACCCTTCATCTCTCCGGGTTAAAGTCTGAGTATAAAGGCGATTATCCAACAAACGGACTGAACCCGTGCGAGCCACCCCTAAAATGACTAACGAACGACCACCGTTTAATTCTGTCACCGGCATTAAAGTTTTGGCATCACGAATCTCGATATAGTCCACCTCATCAAACCCCTGCTTTAATAAAGTTTGATGAGCGTCCTGACACAAGCTATTGTAATCATGGTTCCCTATCGTCATTTTTGCTTCAATCCCCTCCAAAGCATGAGATAGCTTTGGCGCTATTTTGCGCTGCGATTGCGTTAGATATTGGTTACGAGAACTGAGGGCCAATCCATCCGTATCTCTTACAATCTCTGCTCTTATCAACTCTATCGGCATAAATAGACTCTCAACCATAGACTGAATCACAGCAAATTGTTGATAGTCTTTTTGTCCAAAAACGGCTATATCCGGCTGAACAATCTGAAAAAGCTTTGCCACGACAGTCGTCACGCCATCAAAATGACCTGGTCGTCTCACCCCTTCTAAAATAGACGTTAAAGCGACAGGCGCAACGACTTTAGAATCCAACTCAGTGGATGGATACATCTCAGACACGGAAGGGAAAAACAGCGCATCCACCGATTTCTGTTCTAATGCAGCCTTATCCGCTTCAAATGTACGGGGATACTGATCGTAATCTTCGTTTGGACCAAATTGCATCGGGTTGACAAAAATGCTCACCACCACCTTATCGGCATGTTGTTGCGCAATGTCAACCAAACTCAGATGACCTGCATGCAAATTGCCCATAGTTGGCACAAATGCAACACGTAATCCTGCCTGGCGCCATTGTTGCAGTTGGTTACGAATGGTTGAGATGGATTCAAACAGGGTCATTTAAACAACGCCCGGTTGATCAATTGGAAAAACACCTTGCTTCACATCACTCACATAGCATGAAATCGCTTGCTGAATACTGTCTGTTTCTTGCAAAAAGTTTTTAGCAAAGGATGGTAATCGACCCATCGTCAATCCAACGAGGTCATGAAAAACCAATACTTGACCATCCGTTGCGCTGCCCGCACCAATACCGATGACGGGAATCGTTAAAGATTGACTGATTCGATGTGCAAGCTCAGATGGCACACATTCTAGCACCAACATTTCTGCGCCTGCCTCTTCCAATGCGATCGCCTCTTCTTGTAGCATCAATGCAGACGTTGAATCTTTACCTACAACCGCGTAGCCCTTTTTTTGAACTGACTGCGGTAGCAACCCTAAGTGCCCGCAAACTGGAATACCTAAAGCGGAAAGAGCTGCAACCTTATCCAAAACACGTTGCCCGCCTTCCAGCTTAACCATATTCGCCAAGCCCTCCTTCATGAGTCGTCCCGCCGAAGTTAGCGTGGTTGTCATATCTTGATCCGCCATAAAAGGAAAATCAGCAATACACCAGGCCTGGGTGTTTTGCCGCTGAACCATTCGAGTATGGTAAACCATATCATCTAAAGTCACAGGCAAGGTTGTCTCGTGCCCTTGAACGACCATTCCCAAAGAATCCCCAACTAATATCACCTCAACGCCAGCTTCAGCAGCCCAGTAAGCCTGACTCGCATCATAGGCCGTCAAGCAGGCTATTTTCTCATGTTGCTGCTTCATCTTTTTTAATTTACTTAGGGAAATCATGCAATTACTCCAGTTTAACCAACTTTTAAACCCCAGAAAGGTAATACCTTACCAACTTGGTCTATGCTATTTTATTTTGGAATGGTTAACAGTTCAAAATTTGATTATTCACCATGAATGATAAAGGTTTCGGGCAGTTGTGAAGCGTAGTATGACAACGGCTTCCCATTCGGAAGTTTTAATGAGGGTTCTATCTCTAAAAGAGGCAGAATAACAAAGTCTCGTGTCAACATTTGAGGATGAGGCACCCGTAAATGAGGCTCTTCTATCACCTCATTCCCATAGAGTAATAGATCAATATCAATAATACGTTCACCCCACTCTCGCTGCTTTATCTTACCTAAAGTCTGCTCAATAGTTTGACACGCTAACAATAAGCTATTTGCAGTTAAACGGGTTTTTAAACAAACAACCGCATTGACAAAGTTAGGTTGATCTTGGGGTCCTTGAGGTTGAGACTCAACAAAATGGGAGGTTTTCAACCACTGACAATCGTCTAGCGCTCTAAGCAATTCAATAGCCTTTTCCAACTGTTTCTTAGGATGGTTTAAATTACTCCCCAAGCCCAAATACACAATTTCCCAGCCATTCTGCACCATATTAATCCTCGTTCGATGCAACACTTTGCTCTGTTTTATTTTCAGGCGCTTTAGCTCGATGGCGTTTCCGGTAAGGATTTCGGTTCTGCCGAGTTCGCTTGCGCTTTGCCGTGGGCTTTTTCACATCATTCGCAAAAGCGACCTGATCAACTGGATTCAATGTTTGATAGGTTGTCCACCAATCAAATACTTCACGAAGGGACTCCTCCCCTGCTGCCAACCGAATGCCCATAAAATCATACGCAGCTCTAAATCGAGGGTGTTCACGCAACCTAGGTGGACGATTTCCATGCCGATTTAATAGTCGGAACTGCAAACTCCAAATATCTTTGATCTGAGCCGTAAATCGTTTGGGAATCGATGTTGAGGTGATTTGATGATCAATCACTTCACTAGCAGCGGCAAACAACGCGTCTTGGCGCAAAAAACCTTCAGCTAAATGTTGTTCCATCTTTTGCAACATCGGTTCCCAAAGCATTGCGGCAAATAAAAAAGCAGGATTCACCCCCAATGCATTTTGAATACGGTGGTCAGTACTCTTTAAGGCTTCTATCACCATCATTCTCGGAAACCCTTCCGATTCTTGTGATAAAACATGGTGTGTTTGCGGGAAAAGGAAGGTAAAAAGCCCAAAATGACGTAGCTTCTCAAAAACCTCTACGCCCACCCCACTATGGAACAGCTTCAAAACCTCATCAAACATTCTGGCATGGGAGACATCTTTTAATAAGTGACCCAATTCATAAATAGGGGCTTTGGTAGTGGGTTCGATGTCAAAACCAAGCTTTGCCGAAAATCGTACCGCCCGAATCATACGCACAGGATCTTCGCGATACCGCATCTCAGGGTCACCGATTAATCGAAGTTGACCTTTTTCTAGGTCAACCATCCCGCCGGTATAATCAATCACTGAAAAGTCTTTTACATTGTAATAGAGGCTATTAACGGTAAAATCACGACGCCAAGCATCCTCTTCCATAGTGCCATAAATATTATCTCGCACCAATTTTCCGGCCTTATCAACCGCTCGTGTGTGGTTCAATTGTTTTCGATTGTTTGACTGGGCACTTTGGGCGAGGCCGCTACCTCGAAAGGTTGCAACTTCAATTACCGTCCGACCAAAAAAGACATGCGCCAATCGAAAACGGCGACCAATCAAGCGACACCGTCGATTAAACACCGCTTTGATTTGCTCAGGTTCAGCATTCGTGGCAACATCAAAATCTTTGGGTTCCAATCCAAGTAAGATATCACGCACACCACCACCGACCAAATAAGCCTCATAGCCAGCACGGTTCAATTCATAAAGTACATCTAACGCAGGTTTATCAATCTGCTGTCTTGAAATAGGGTGTTGATTTCGAGGAACCACCAAACAGTCTGGCGTTGCTTCTTCATTTGAAGTGTTTTTATCAGTTGAGAGCGAGAAAAAAGACTTAACTTTATTAAATAATTGTTGCATAGAAGGCAGGTAATACCTATTGAAGAGTAAAATCAATATTTTAACCACTTTTACTCAGACTGCAATCTTCATAGGCAAATAAGCTTGTTCATCCGTCATTAAAACAATTAATCACCGCGCTAATAAGCCTGATCAGAAACCACTCATAGAACAAATTCGGTTTATGAACAACAGGACCCACCTTAACAAATAAACCAAATAGACTTTGTTTTCAACGATTTAATAACAGGTAAGACAAATATTACCATTTCATTATAAATAAAAATAGGGTCACTATTAAATATTGCTATGTAGAGAACCCCACAAAACACTTGCGAAAGATTTTTATATGAGTAACCTATGTTTCTAAGAGCTTTTTAAGCCTTAAAAATTACAACCCTAGCATAAGGGATGCATAGTATTAAAAAGCAATGCTTGCTTTTTTTTAGGAGGATAAGAATGTTAAAAAAACCAATGAAGCATTTACTAACGGTTTTAGCAATGACAACCGCCATGGTTTCAGCACCAACAGTTGCCACTGCTGCGGAAAAAAACGCTAGTAATATCGAACAGGGTAAAGAACTTGCTTTTTCCCGCTCGAAAGGAAACTGTTTAGCTTGTCATGCCATTCCTGGCGGAACCATACCAGGAAACATTGGACCAGCACTCATCGCTATGAAACTTCGTTTCCCAGAAAAGAGTGACTTGTTTGACAAGATTTGGGGAAAACCTGAAAAAACCGTTCCATACAGTATGATGCCTCAATTCGGACACAGTGGGGTATTGACTGACGCTGAAATCAATAAGATTGTTGATTTCTTATACGAACTTTAAATTTATTAACCTCAATTGGGAGTTTAAAACCTTATGAAACGTAGATCTTTCCTTAAAGGTACCCTAGCAACTGGTGCTGCAGCTGTAGCCGTTAATGCAGGCCTACTTACCCCTTCAACTGTTTTAGCAGAATGGAATAAAACAGCGTTTAACACTAAAGATGCTTCAGGAGCGCTAAAAGCCGCTTACGGTATGGATAATGCAACTGCTTCATCTGATATTGATTTAGGTGCTCCAGCTATCGCTGAGAACGGCGCAGTAACCCCTATTAAAGTTGATGCGACTAAAATGGCCGGTGTTGAATCTATTGCCATCCTAGCTTCAAAAAACCCTTTCCCTTTAGTTTGTGAATATAGCTTCTCTGGCCCAGCTCTAGGGTATGTTTCAACTCGTATCAAAATGGGTGAAACACAAAATGTTATGGCGATTGTTAAAGCTGGTGGAAAATTATACAAAGCAGAGCAAGAAGTTAAAGTCACCATTGGTGGTTGTGGCGGTTAATCACTGACCCACAATGATTTAACTCGAACAACTAACTGCAAAAATTTAAAGGAAGAATTATGTCTATAAAAATCAGAATGCGTGGAAAAGTTAAAGGTGACGTAGCTGAAGTAAAAGCCTTAATCAAGCACAAAATGGAATCAGGTGCTCGTATGAACAAGAAAACGGGCAAGCCTTATCCGGCTGAGTTCATTGACGTTGTTGAAGTTTCAATCAATGGAACAAAAGCGGTTGATGCACAATGGTCTGGCGCTGTTTCTGCGAACCCATATATGGGCATTATGGTTAAAGCCGCTAAAGGTGATGAAGTTACCCTAAACCTAACAGACAACACCGGTGCGACTGGCTCCAAGTCAATCAAGCTTAGATAAATTTGTTATTGGCTAAGTTATGACATCCAATTGTCCTTGCCTGTACGGAAGGACAATTCAGAAATCTAAAAATAATAATATTTATAATATGCTTTTCTTTATGGAGGAATAGGATGAAAAAAACATTGCTAGTCGCCTTAACAGTAGGTGCAACAGCGACAGCCAATATGGTTATGGCTGCAGACATGGACCCAGAAAAAAGCCGTCAACAATTTGTTGATTACTTCAAAGCAAAGAGTCCTTCTATCGAATTCAATGATTATGGAAATGGTACTTATAACTACGATGCAGACAAAATGCTTCAATGGCAAGCTGCAGAAGAATTTCCTCCTTATTTAGACTTTATCGACGCAGGGGAAGCCTTGTGGGAAAAGGATAAAGCTGTTTATGAAAACTGCTTTGGTGAAGACGTAACCAAAGTACGTGTGATGTACCCAAGATTTAACGAAAAAACCCAACAAGTTGAAACCCTTGAAGGGCAAATCAACCAGTGTCGTACGGATGCAAAACTTAAACCTTTTAAATGGAAAAAAGGCGATATAGCTAATCTTTCAGGCTACCTAGCCTATCAGGCACGTGGACAAAAGATTAATGTTAAGATCGAATCAGAAGCTGCTAAAAAGGCATTTCTAGCAGGACAGGAATACTTTGTTAAGCCAAGAGGACAATTTGGTTTATCTTGTGCTGAATGTCATGTTTACAATGCCGGTAGACGTGCGCGTGGAAACATCTTAGGCCCTGCTTTAGGTCACACAAGCCACGTTCCAATGTATCGTGCAAAATGGAAAGCACTTGGAACCTTACACCGTCGCTATGAAGGCTGTGACAAGAATATGCGTGTTGTCCCAGCGAAAGTACAAGGTGAAACCTATAAAAACTTAGAGTTCTTCCAGGCCTATATGTCTAATGGCATTGAAATTAATGGTCCAGGTTATCGCGAATAATTCGAATACCCATTAACCTATAAAAAAACCTGCAATTGCAGGTTTTTTTTATAGGTCCTTTAAAGACAGATCCAATCTTAGAAAATGCCCAGGCCTGGTTATTTTGGGGGCTCAATACCTAGGATTAGGATTCAAGCATTTCCTCCCCCTCATAAATCCAGTTCACCCCTTCTCTCACCCAAGTTTCAATGCGCATTAGTAGCTCAGGATCATTTAAGCCAATTTTTTGAGCAATCATAAACACATTCTCTTGCTCCTCATGGCCAAAATGCCCATCTTTATAGGAAAGTTTGACCAGTTCTTGCAACAAAATAATCTTGTCCTTACGGGTCGTAAAGGCCATCAATGCATTGTTGATATTGATATCCGATTTATCCAAATCATAGTCAATACCAAATGCATCACTAAAATTTCGAAGATATTGCTGCTCTTCTTCAGACACATCATGGTCGGCGTGGGCAAGCAGGACGGCTAAATCGAAAACAACTTGCCTTTGCTCAGAAGTGAGTTGATCTGCAAACATATCGCTAATCTTCCTTTTATTTAGAGGGGGTTAAGTGCTCTACCTGTTCGACATTGCGAACAGCACCAAATGCAGCACTGGTTGTCATGGCTGCGTAGGCTCTGAGCGCTGCGCTGACCTTTCTGGCTCGAGGTTGGGCAGGCTTCCATGCTGATTGACCTTTTGCCACCATTGCCTGACGTCTTTCAGCCAACTGCTCATCCGACAGTTTAACCTGAATTGAACGATTCGGAATGTCTATTTCAATCACATCGCCCCCCTCAACCAGCGCGATATTCCCGCCTTCTGCCGCTTCGGGAGAACAATGTCCGATGGACAACCCTGAGGTTCCACCCGAAAAACGTCCGTCAGTTAATAAGGCACACTCTTTTCCAAGCCCTTTAGACTTCAAGTAACTGGTCGGGTAAAGCATTTCTTGCATACCGGGTCCACCTTTAGGGCCTTCATATCGGATCAACACCACATCACCAGATTTAACGTCATCACTTAAAATTGCTTCTACTGCGGCATCCTGACTTTCATAAATTCTCGCAGGGCCAGAAAATTTAAAAATGGATTCATCAACCCCGGCCGTTTTAACGATACAACCATCCAACGCAATATTACCGTACAACACGGCTAAGCCGCCCTCTTTGGTATAAGCATGTTCAATACTGCGAATACAGCCATTTTCATCATCTTCATCTAGCGTTTTCCAACGCTTATCCTGACTAAAGGCTTCTGTGGTTCGGACATTTCCCGGCGCAGCCTTAAAGAAAGTTTCGACCGCTTCTTCATCAGTTCGACTGATATCCCAAAGATCGATTGCTGCGGCCATAGTGGATGCATGAACGGTATGCACTTCCGTATTCAATAATCCACCACGCTCTAACTCACCTAGAATACGCATAATACCGCCTGCACGATGCACATCTTCCATATGATACTGCTTGGAATTCGGTGCAACTTTAACCAAACAAGGCACTCGTCGCGAAATATGATCCATATCCGCCATGGTAAATGGCACTTCGGCTTCTTTGGCAATGGCTAATAAATGTAATACCGTATTGGTTGAACCACCCATCGCAACATCCAAGGACATGGCATTTTCAAAGGCCTCGAAAGTTGCAATCGAACGTGGTAATACAGTGGCATCATCTTGTTCATAATACCGTTTGGCAAGCTCGACAATACGACGCCCGGCTTCTTCAAATAAATGACGTCGATCGACATGCGTCGCAAGGGTTGAGCCATTACCCGGCAAGGCGATCCCCAAGGCTTCAGCCAAACAATTCATTGAATTGGCAGTGAACATACCGGAGCAAGAACCACAAGTGGGACAGGCGGACACTTCAACCGCATCCACATCGGCATCAGAGCAACTATCATCTGCGGCCATCACCATAGCATCAACTAAGTCCAACTTGATATCAACCCCACCCAATACAGTCTTACCTGACTCCATCGGCCCACCGGATACAAAAATGGTAGGAATATTGAGACGCATAGCGGCCATCATCATTCCTGGGGTGATCTTGTCACAGTTTGAAATACAGATTAAAGCATCTGCACAATGTGCATTCACCATATATTCAACTGAATCCGCAATTAGATCGCGAGACGGTAATGAGTACAACATGCCATCATGTCCCATTGCAATCCCATCATCGACTGCAATTGTATTGAATTCTTTTGCAACACCGCCAGCCTGTTCAACCACTCTAGCCACCAGTTGCCCCATATCTTTCAAATGAACATGACCTGGCACAAACTGGGTAAATGAATTCGCAATGGCGATAATCGGCTTTCCAAAGTCTTCGGTTTGCATTCCAGTCGCCCGCCATAATGCGCGTGCGCCGGCCATATTTCGGCCATGTGTACTGGTTTTAGAACGATATGCTGGCATGATTTCTCCTTAGTAACTCGACTGAAAGCAGCACTTAATCTAACAGCTCGGCTTTGACCATAAACCCCATTAAAGCAAATAAAATTGCAATACGATAAATTCATCAAAGGTTAAACGATATATTTAGATTTAAAACAGAGGCTGTTATACTGCTGCTATTAATTTAAAACATTTTCTCATATCTATGCATCAATCTGAATTAGATTTTACCAATAACTTGCGTCAGGCTTCGCCTTATATTGCCCAGCACCGCAATAAAACCTTGGTCATCTATTTACCGGGTGAGTTCATTTCCAATCAAAAGGCATTGCAACAGCTGTGCAAGGATCTGGTTTTATTGCATAATCTTGGCATTAAAGTGGTTTTGACGTTAGGGGCCACCCCACAAATTGATGCCACACTCAAGCGCCATGGATTGGAATGGAAAACCCACCACAGCACCCGAGTTACAGAAAACGAGCATCTAGCTTATTTTCAAGAAATCATAGGCCGTGTCCGCGCACAGGTTGAGGCGGCGTTTTGCCTAGCCAGTGCGGAGCAAAAAACCCACGTCACCGTTGTCTCCGGTAATTGGGTTATTGCCCAGCCCAAAGGAATCATTGATGGCATTGATTTCCAGCACACCGGCACTTTACGTAAAATCAACTCAGCAATCGAGAGCACACTTGCTGGCGGTCAAATTGCGCTGATCACCCCTCTGGCATATTCATTAACTGGTGAAGTATTCAACCTAAATACATTAGACCAGGCTTTTGCGATTGCGTCGGCACTTTCAGCTGAAAAGTTAATGATCTTTACCCCTGAAGAAACCTTATTGACACTCCCTAAGTCATTGTCTTTGCAACAAACAAAAGCCATCACGAACCAATCCACCTTGCCAGTACAAGCCCTCAGGTTACTCGAAAATACGCTCAACAGCGGTCAAACTATTAACCGAATACACTTGATGCCTCAAAACAGCCCTGGTGCACTCCTTTTAGAACTTTTTAGTCGAGATGGATTTGGCACACTCATTTATACGGATCGTTATCACCAGCTGAGAGAAGCCCAACTAGAAGATGTAGCTGGCATTTTAAATTTGATACAGCCCCTTCAAGAACAAGGCATCCTGACACCACGCACCCAAGCCTCACTTGAGCTGGAAATTCAACACTATATGGTGTTAGAAATCGACCAACATATTATCGGCTGTGCAGCCCTCTTCCCAATCGACAACAGTCACGCTGAACTCGCCTGCCTGGCGGTAGATCAACATTACCGTGGCCAATCACTTGGCGAAGAGCTACTGAATGCCATTCAGTCAAAAGCCCAGTCCTCCGGTATCGACACCCTGTTTTTGTTAACAACCCACACCCATCACTGGTTTATCGAACATGGTTTTATTGAATGCAGCCCCGCACAATTACCCATCCAACGACAAGCTTTATACAACAATCAAAGACAATCAAAAGTCCTACAAAAAAGTCTCTAAATGAATCCTATTACCCATATCAAAGATCGTTTTCGTGGTTTTCTTCCTGTTGTTGTTGATGTTGAAACGGCCGGTTTTGATGCCCAAAACCATGCACTCATTGAAATCGCTGCTGTCACCCTTAAAATGACTGCGCAAGGACTACTTGAAAAAGACCAAGTCATTCAAGCCAATGTGCTTCCCTTCAAAGGATCAAAGCTTGATCCCAGTGCATTAAAATTTATCGGCGTTGAAGACCCCACTCACCCATTTCGGATGGCGATTTCTGAGAAAGAAGCGCTCCAAAAGTGTTTTGATCCCATCAAAAAGCAACTGAAAGCAACTGATTGCACGCGCGCGATTCTCGTTGGTCATAATGCCTTTTTTGATCTTAGCTTTGTCAAAGCAGCTGCTGAGCGCTGTAAGCTCAAATCCCCTTTTCATGAATTCAGCACTTTTGATACTGTCTCACTTGCTGGGCTCGCATATGGTCAAACCGTTCTTGCAAAGGCCGCAAAATCAGCTGATATTGACTGGGATAACAGCAAGGCTCATTCTGCAGAATACGACACTCTTAAAACAGCCGATCTATTCTGTAAGATTGTCAATCAATGGCCTCTATCAAAACAATCCGATATTTAATAAAACGTTAATATAACCGTCTTCTTAACTTAAAATTTGCTCTATAAACTGAACTGCCCGTTTATAGAGCAAAAGGATAAGAAGCTAGATGCGTTTTTTAAATAGCATTTCAATACGATCAAGGTTATTTCTCAATTTACTGATTTCGATGAGCTTCTTAGCCGCCGTATCTTATGTCACCTGGATCTCACTCAAACAGGTCGAGAATCAATCTCATGAACTTAAAAGTATTCAAATTGAACAAACTGCCAAAATTGCACAATTTCAACAAACCCTGATTCACACAACACAACTTTCCAATGAATATTTACTGACGCTTTCACAGGCTTCGAATCAAAAATTTAATACCGCAATCGATACCTTAAAAGCTCAGGCTGAATCCCTAAAGACCGTTTTAACATCCGAGAATCACCAACAATTGATTAAACAGCTACAGGTCGCATTGCGCCAATATAAAAAAGCAACCAACTCCAATGTATTCTTAAAAACAGAAACCAAAAACACCATTGAATATGGCATAGAACCGACCGCCAAAGATTTAACGCTTGTCAGCAAAGAGTTGCTGGACTTTGCTCAAGAAAATTCGCTTCCAGAAGTCAATGATGCCGTACAAGACCTGGTCGCAAGGCTGAATACCTCACAACTATTACTCGGCAAAATGATTTCGACAAGTAATATTGATTTTTACCAATCTTTTCACCAAACGGGCTTGGGTGACAGTGCCGATAAATCCATCTCTACCCTGCTAGATAATCTATCTGGCAATTTCATGTTAATGGGCACCCTGTCCCTCCTTGAACAAAGCCGAGATGGGTACTATGAGTCTTACGCTGATATAAAGGACTATTTGACCACCACATCCGATAACAATGCATCCTTAATTTCATTGATTCAACGAGCCAATGGCATTATCCATCAACTCTCAACCCACGCTGACACACAAAATATCGAGCTTATTGACCAATTGACGCTATTGGTGCAGCAGAAAACCCAGGTTGCGATTACCATTATTGCAGCCGCCATCCTATTGATGTTACTTCTGAATTCCGTCATCGTTTCATCGATTGTACAACCACTCAAGCAAATTCAACGGAATGTATTACAGATATCGAAATCGGGTCGACTCAATCAATGGCAGCCAATTACAGGTAATAATGAGTTGGTTGAGATGAGCCACAGCCTACAGCAACTCATCACGACTTTCAGTCAAATCACCGACGAACTGATGATGGCTGGAAAGTCACTTTCAGAAGGACATTTTCACCACAAAATTGAGCAAGATTACCCAGGGGATTTTGATAAACTCAAAAATCATTTCAATCAAAGCATCCATGAAATTGCTCTCACGATGAAGTCGATCCAGCAAATGAGTCAAGCATTGCAGGAAGGCAACCTTTCCTTTGAACAAAGTAACACCACCTTTATGGGCGATTATCGCCAAGTCATTTCGAGCTTGCAAGCCGCAATACAAACCCAACGCAATGCCATTGGTGCGGTTGAACAAGTTATGGCTGCCATGAAAGAAGGCAAGTTCTCAGAGCGAATCCAGCTCGAAATGCCTGGAGACATGGCACAATTAAAGACCTTTTTAAATGATTCATTGGATAACTTAGAAGCCGCAATTAACCAGAAATCCACCACCCTATCGGCCTTCCGGGAAGGTAACTTCTCCGTAGAAATGAATCATCAGTTTAAAGGTAAGCTGAATGAACTGCGCAATAATATGGACGATATGGCCGAACATGTTAGCAATATGTTGCAACAGGTTAAAACCGCCTCTTCTGAAGCCGTTCATGGTGTTAGAGAAATCAGTGCTGGCAATCAGGATTTAAGCCAACGAGTCAACCAACAATCTGTCATCGTCGAAACCACCATGAACCATATGAATGAGATGATTGAACGAGTCAACAATTCCCTAGAGAACGCCACTTTTGTCAGTCAAAAGAGTCAGTCAGCTAAAACAGAAACTGAATCAGGCCTGGTGATTGTTAACCAAATGGCCGATTCCATCAATGAAATTTCTGAAGCCAGCCAACAAATTGCCGACTTTACCCAAGTCATCGATAGTATTGCATTTCAAACCAATCTATTAGCGCTCAACGCCGCAGTAGAAGCCGCCAGAGCAGGAGAAGCAGGCAAAGGATTTGCCGTTGTCGCCACCGAAGTCAGAAGCCTTGCGAGTAAATCAGCAGAAGCCGCAAGCCACATAAGAGACATTACAAAGAAAAGCTTAGAAAAAGTGCAAAAAGGCACTGAACTGAGTGAACTGACACGTAAAAGCTTTTTAAATAATGCCACTGCAATTGACGAGATATCAGGCCTCATGATCGATATGAATGAATCATTAAAACATCAAAACCAAGGTATTCACGAGGTAAACCATTCACTGAAAAAAATTGGGGAAGCCACCCAACATAATGCCGCTTTGGTTGAAGAAGTATCTCACACCTCTGCCGCCATTATTGATTCCGTACAGGGAGTTGAAGACCGGTTACTCGACTTTAAATTACGCCAAGCCAAACCCAATCAGCTGACAGAAAATCAAGTCATCCCACTGACCATTGATGCTAAATCTGCTTAATACGGAAACGTGGAACATCGCAAAAATGGCCAGGCCTGGCCATTTTTATAGAGTTTAGTCTTCTGAAGCGACCTTCGCATTGGCTTCAGCCATTAAGCGCTTCAATTCGCCTGATTCAGCGAGTTCCAAGGTAATATCACACCCTCCCTGCAATTCACCATCAATATAAAGCTGGGGAAAGGTCGGCCAATCTTGATATTTCGGTAAAAAGGTCATAATCGCAGGATCCGCTATCACATTAACAAAAGCAAATTTCTCACCTGTTTGTACCAAGGCTTCCGCTGTACGACTCGAAAAACCACAAGATGGCATTTGCGGTGAGCCTTTCATATATAAAACCACTGGGTTTTGAGTGACTTGCTCATGAATTTTGGCAAGAATTTCTTGTTCTTGGTTTTCCATTTTTAACTCCTAACATCTTCTAACAAACGGGTAGTTCACTGAACGTACAGAATACCCGACTAAATAACTTGGTTATTATAACAAAGCCTTTGGTTAAATGGATGGCTTGTCACAATTTTCTGTTTGATACGGATCGACATGGCGTTGCAACCAAAGCTCTAATAACGCCGCATGCCACAATTTACTGCCTTTTATCGCCGTAAAACTACTTTCAGCTTCCGGATCATCTAATAACTTCTGAATATAGTCAGGATTAAACAACCCTCGTGCCCGGGCTTGTGGGCTAGTTAACACCGACTTCATCATGTCATAAAACGCGCCGCGTACGTATTTCAATGCTGGCATGGGAAAGTAACCTTTGGGACGATCAATCACACTATCAGGCACCAGACCACGGGCAATCCGTTTCAACAAATATTTAAAATCCTGTAACTTGAGCTCTGGTGGCGCAGACATCACCAGCTCGACCAGTTGATGGTCTAAGAAAGGCACGCGTGCTTCTAAGCTCCAAGCCATCGTCATATTATCAACCCGCTTAACAGGGTCATCGACAATTAGGGTCGTCGCATCCAGGCGCAAGACTTGATCGATATAACAGTCCGCATCCGCCTCAGATAAACGATCATTAATCAATGCGCGAGTCACATCAGCAGTATGATATTCCGGCGCAATCATCTCTAGCCATTCTTCATGACTTCGATCAAAATAATAAGGCGCGAAGGCATTCACGGGTGGCTCATTGTCCCCCAAATTTTCAGCGGCTTCTGCCATTTGCGGATACCAAAAATAGCCACCAAACACTTCATCAGCCCCTTGACCGGACATCACCACTTTGACATCTTTAGAAACCTGCTCAGAGAGCAGATAAAACGCAATCGCATCTTGTCCGAACATCGGTTCAGACATGGCATCAACCGCCTCAATTAAACGCGGCAATACCGTTTCATTCGGCACTAAATATTTTTGGTGATGGGTTTGATATTGTGCCACCACCTGATCTGAATACTCAAACTCACTGCCCTTTTCTTCCGGGACATCTTCAAAGCCAATAGAAAACGTATGCAAATCCTTCACACCCGCTTCAGCTAATAACGCGACAATTAAGCTAGAATCCAATCCACCGGACAACAACACACCCACCGGCACATCAGATGCCGTCATACGCTTCATCACCGCTTGTTTCAGCGACTCATGGACTCTATCCACCCACTCCTGTTCAGTTTGAGGGGCATCCACATCTCTCGGACGTTTCGCCGCCAACTGCCAATAGGATTTTTTGATCATCTGCCCATCGGGATTGACGATCAACCAATGGCCTGGTTCCAGTTTTTTAATCCCTTTTAACAAGGTTGATGGCGCTGGCACCACCCCATGTAAAGTAAATTGGTGATGTAATCCGATCGGATCAATGCGAGTATCAATCCCACCAGAAACGAGCAGTGCCTGGGTATTAGAAGCAAAGCGCACACCGCCAGCCACGGGGGCATAATAAAGCGGTTTAATACCAAACCGATCGCGCGCGAGACACAACTGTTGTTGGTGGTCGTCCCAAATGGCAAACGCAAACATGCCTTCAAATCGGCTAACGCACTCCATCCCCCATTGTCGATAGCTTTTGATAATCACTTCGGTATCAGAGTGCGACTGAAAATCATGGCCTAACTCAATTAATTCTGTTCTTAACGCTTGATAGTTATAGATACAACCATTAAATACCAAGCTAATTTCTTGGTCAATCATGGGTTGGTGAGCTGCCGATGTTAGATCAATAATCGATAATCGTCGATGTCCTAACCCCACATGATCATGATGCCAGATTCCATGATCATCCGGTCCTCGCAACTCCAGCTGGGTTAACATTTTGACAATTCGATCTGAACTAGCCGTTTGTCCATCCCAATAAATTTCACCACAAATACCACACATGGTTATTTACCCCTTATCATTTTGGTGGTCATTTTATACAATCCTGATCAAAAAGGTTTGACTGATTCCTCAACACACTTTACAGTCAAAGCAATTATAACGTTGGGAACCCCATATGAAAGTGATGGCGTTGACAGGTGGTATCGGCAGTGGCAAGAGCACAATCTGTTCGTGGATTGCTCAACAAGGGATCGCAACCCTTGATTCAGACCAAATTGCACGCCAATTAGTGATGCCAAAACAACCAGGACTGGCCGAAATTGTCGAGACTTTTGGGGCAGACATTTTGCAGTCAAATGGTCAACTGGATCGAGCTCAATTACGAGACAGAATTTTCACAGACCCGCAAGCAAAGCGTCAACTGGAAGCGATTCTGCATCCAAAAATTCGTGCCGAAACACAACGCCAACTGACACAGTTTGCCGCTGAAAAAAAGCCATTAGTGGTTATTGAAATCCCATTATTGGCTGAGACCGGCGTACCCGATTATATTGACCAGGTGATCGTTCTGGATCTGCCTCCCGCTGTGCAAATCGAACGCGTGATGAATCGAGATCATTGCAGTCATCAACAGGTATCGCAAATTTTAGCACAACAAGCCAGTCGAGCAGAACGCCTTGCCATCGCCGACCATGTCATTGATGCTTCTCAATCCCTTACGCGAATTAAGGCCCAACTTCAGCCACTGTTAATCATTTCTTAAGCCTTTGTTAAGACCAATTCAATGGGTCAATTCAGGGAGGCTTAAGGCGAGTATGCTATGCTGGATTTCAATTTCAATGACGTTTGTGTCAATTGAGCCAAGCTAAGTTATCGGAGGGGTTTATGCCTTATCAAGTTACGGTCATTCGCAACGACTTCCGCTATGAAGCCATCGTTCCTCGAAGCGAGCTAGCATACACCATTATTAAAGCCTTACGAGATCAAGGCGCAACACTTGATGATTACCAGTCTCTGCTAGAACAAAGTCAACTCAATTCCGCGCACATTTTAAGTGATGCGGCCTTCCAACAACTGGCAGATGCTCACCCTGAAATGACGTTGATTTATGAAGCCATGACCTTAAAAAACCATCAACGGCTCTATTTCCATACCAATTGGACGGTTTCCAATACTAATTGGCAGGTGCTGAATTCAGAGCTAAAAAAATATCAAATTGATGTCAGCACCTTAACGACCCCCAATCAACGGTATTTTGTAAAACGCAAAATCGCTGTTGACTCATAATTTAGATAAGACAAATTAAATCGGTTCTGGCCAAATCCCTGAAATAGCGGCGATGCCTTGGCCACCATGCTGTTTTGCGTCCTGAACATCCTGTGGTTTCATGCCACCTAATGCATAAACCGGTACGGGAATATCGGCGACATACTCTGCAAAAGTCTGCCAGCCTAAACCCTCTAACTCCGGATGTGAAGCGGTTTTCTTCACTGGTGAAAGTAATAAAAAATCCGCATCCAATTCAATGGCTTTTGCCATTTCCACGGGCGTATGCGTTGAAATTCCCAATAGCTTATCTTCTGGGATAGGCCGTTCGGTTAACCCCATCAAAGCCGTAGAAGGTAATTGGATGCCATCTGCATCGGGAAGTTTCGCCAACCACTCCGGTTTACCATTAATCAGAATTTTTGCGCCAGGTGTTTGATGTGTCAATGTAATCGCCTTTTTTGCTAAGGCTAAAAATTCAGTTTCTTCCAGTTTCTTGGCGCGTAACTGTATCAATCTCACACCGTCATCCAATGCAACCTGCAATCTTGCCAACGCGTCTTGTGCATCATGGAAATTACCCGAAACCATATAGAGGTCGGCTAGACTTAACGCCTTAAAAATACCTCGGTTGGCGGCTGGAAAATCTGTTGCATCCAGTTCAGATAAAGCTTTCCAAGCAATTTGCTGTCCCTCTTTACCCATCACTTCCCCTGACCAATGTGCCGTGACATACACATGCAAGCGCACTTGAACGTCACCATAGTCCCAAGGAATAACTATTAGCGGCTGCCATTTGGCCGTCGTAAGCCCAACTTCTTCTAACATTTCCCGTTGTAAAGCACTTTCCAGCGATTCGCCGTCTTGAACTTTTCCGCCTGGAAACTCCCAGCAATGTGCGTGAGACTGATCCGCTTGCCGTTTTGCAATTAACAGTTTATTGCCTTGACGAAGCACGCCGACCACCACTTGGACTGGCTCTTTCATTCTGAACTCTCCTATCATTTAACCGCTAGTCGAATTAAAACCATTATTCTTACAAAAAAACGCCCAGGCCTGGGCGTTTTTTGAGCGTTTACGTTAAAATGGCATCTTTATCGATAGTTACCATTGTGAGAGAGGATTTTCATGAGTCAATTTTGGAGCCAATTGGTTCACACCCTAACCCCCTATGTGCCGGGCGAACAACCCAAAGGCGATAGTCTAATTAAACTAAATACCAATGAAAATCCCTACCCACCCTCACCATCGGTTCACACGGCCATTAATACACAGCTTGCCGCTGATAAACTTCGGCTTTACCCTGATCCCAATGCCGATCTGCTCAAGTCCGCATTGGCAAAAACCTATCAGCTTAGCGAACAACAGGTGTTTGTCGGCAACGGCTCTGATGAAGTTTTGGCACATGCGTTTCTGGCATTATTGAAACAAGATCAAGCCATTTTATTTCCGGACATCAGTTACAGTTTCTATCCAGTGTATTGCGGATTGTATGAAATTGACTATGAAACAATTCCACTCGATAAGGATTTTGCCATCAACCCAGAGGACTATCAAAAACCCAACGGCGGCATTATTTTCCCGAACCCTAACGCACCCACAGGTCGGTTGCTAACACTTGACGCCATTGAACGTATTTTAAAATACAATCCCGATTCAGTGGTGGTGGTCGATGAAGCCTATATTGACTTTGGTGGCGTTTCGGCCAGTGCGTTAATCAATCAATACCCAAATCTATTGGTGGTGCAAACCTTCTCAAAATCTCGTTCTTTAGCCGGTTTGAGAGTGGGCTACGCACTAGGTCATGTTGATTTAATTGAAGCCTTAGAGAGGGTTAAGAACAGCTTTAATTCCTACCCATTAGATCAATTGGCCATTGTCGGTGCAGTGGCTGCATTAGAAGACAATGATTACTTTAAATCTTGCTGTCAACAGATTATTAAAACTCGCCAAACCCTGACCGAGTTTTTGCAACAACAGGGATTTGAAGTCCTACCCTCAGCAGCCAACTTTGTCTTTGCTCGCCACCCACACTATGATGCGGCTAAACTTGCTAACCAGTTGCGTGAGCAGTCAATCATCGTTCGACACTTTAAGCACGGCCGTATCGATCAATTCCTTAGAATCACGATCGGCACCGATGCTCAAAATAAACGTTTATGTGACGTCATTGGTAGTTTAATTTCAAATCCATAAAAAAAAAGCGGCTCAGTGCCGCTTTTTAATAGAATGATTCAACCAAACTGCGCTAACTCCGATATTCGGCATTAATTCGAACATAATCATAGGAAAAATCCGTCGTCCATACCGTTTCGGAGACCTCGCCCCGATTCAAGACAATTCGAATCGTAATATCAGCTTCATTCATCACTGCCTGTCCCGCCGCTTCGGTATACGAATCGGCTCTGCCGCCATTTTCAACCAATAGCACGGTCCCTAAATAAATCTGTAAGGCATTAATATCAAAATCAACCAGGCCTGAACGGCCAACCGCAGCTAGAATTCGCCCCCAGTTAGGATCAGAAGCGAATAGTGCGGTTTTGACGAGTGGTGAGAGTGCCACGGCATGCGCCACTTTTAAACATTCTTCAGCAGTCGCCCCCTTTTCAACGATCACCGACACAAACTTGGTTGCGCCTTCACCATCCCGAACGATCATTTGCGCCAATTCAATCATCATCGCTTCGAGTGCTTGATAAAAGCACTGATAGGCCTCTGAATCCATATCAGTGATTTCCGGCATATCGGCTAATTGGGTCGCGGTTAAAGTACAGGCATCGTTGGTTGAGGTATCACCATCAACAGTGATCCGGTTAAAGGAAACTGCGACCGCTGATTTTAATGCTTGATCCAAGCATTCCTGGGAAATTTTGGCATCGGTTGCCGCAAATCCCAGCATGGTTGCCATATTCGGATGAATCATACCGGAACCTTTAGCAATCCCATTCAAGGTCACCAAGTGGCCGTCAATTTCAAATTGGCGTGAAAGCTTTTTAGCACAGGTATCGGTGGTCATGATAGCTTTTGCAGCGGCATCCCACCCCGTCACAGCTTGATTGGCAATGGCATTCGGGACACCCAATGCTAGTTTTTCCATCGGCAAGTTTTCGCCAATCACACCCGTTGAGAAGGGTAAAACAGCCTCTAGCGCGATACCTAACTCTGAGGCAACCCACTGACAAGATTGCTTTGCATCTGCAAGGCCTTGCTCACCAGTTCCTGCATTCGCATTGCCACTGTTTATAATTAAAGCTTCGGTAGCCTGTGATGCCAAATGTTGCTTTGCTAGAACAACCGGAGCCGCACAAAAAGCATTTTGGGTAAACGTCGCTGCGGTACGACTGCCTGGGTGAAATGCCACGACTAACAAGTCTTCCGCACCAGATTTTTTAATTTTGGCTGCCGTTGTGCCTAAATAGACACCTGCAACTGGATGCATCGAGTCCAAATTCATTTTTAGCCGTTCCTTATTATTAAGTCAGCTTACCGCAACATTGTTTGTATTTTTTCCCAGAACCACAAGGACAAGGATCATTTCTACCGACCTTTGGGGCTTCACGCCGGTAGGTGCCTTCCTCTGATTGATTCGACTTTAGATCGTCCGCTGCTGATTCTTTTAAACTGTCAGAGATGGTTTTCGCAGCAGGATGAACCGCTTCAACATCTTGAGGCCGCTCATCCAATTGCTGCTGCTCATAAGCATCAACGTCTTCTGAGCCCCGGATTTGTACCATTGATAGCGTTTGGATGGTTTCAAACATCACTTCATCCAAAAAGGCTTCAAACATCTGTGCCGCAGAAGTACGATACTCTTGGAAAGGATCTTTTTGCGCAAATCCTTTCAAGTGAATCCAACGCCGTAAATAATCCATTTCATTTAAATGTTCACGCCATTGCTTATCAATGGTTCTCAACAGCACTTCTTTTTCAAAATGATGACGGGTGGTTTCATCAATCATCGCCATTTTCTGCTGATATTGAGTTTTTATCGTTTCAACTAGGCGCTCTCTGAGTTTTTCTTCATACAAACTTTTATCTTCGCTTAACCACTCAGCAATCGGCACTTCTACGCCAAAGTCTTCTTGCAACTGTTTTTCCAACCCAGCAATATCCCACTGTTCTTCAATCGAACCGGGTGGAACAAATCCAGCCATCGTTGATTCAATAACATTGCTGCGTAAAGAATCAACAATCTCAGAAACATCATTTTCTTCCATCAGCTCATTACGCTGAGCATAAACCACTTTACGTTGTTCATTGGCAATATTATCAAACTTCAATAAGTTAGCCCTTTCATCCTGATGCATGCGCTCAACTTGCTTTTGAGCTCGCTCAATCGACTTAGAGACCATTTTATGCTCTATCGGTTCATCGGACTTCATGCCTAATCGACGCATCATATTTTTAACTTTTTCAGAAGCAAACCGACGCATCAAGTCATCATCTAAAGAAAGATAAAAACGGGTCACCCCTGGATCACCTTGACGACCTGAACGCCCACGCAACTGATTATCAATTCGGCGAGATTCATGTCGTTCAGAGCCCAGTACTAGCAACCCACCGCTGGCAATGACCGCATCATGTCGCGCTTGCCAATCGGCTTTGACCTGGGCAACTTCTTCTGGTGTCGGATCTTCTAAGCCTTCCAATTCCAAATCTAAGTTACCACCCAGTACGATATCCGTCCCCCGGCCAGCCATGTTGGTCGCAATCGTGACCGCGCCAGGACGCCCGGCATTCGCAATAATAGTCGCTTCTTTGTCATGCTGTTTGGCATTCAACACATTATGCTCAATGCCTTCCTTTTTGAACAAACCGGACAAAATCTCAGACATCTCAATCGACGCCGTCCCAATCAGAATCGGTTGCTGCTTTTCAGCGATGGCCTTCACATCTTTCACGATCGTCGACATTTTACCTTGTATATCTAAAAACACTAAATCCGGCAAATCATCTCTTTGCGGCGGATTATGAGTGGGTACGACCACCACTTCTAGTTGATAGGTAGACAAAAACTCACCTGCTTCAGTATCTGCTGTCCCAGTCATACCAGACAGTTTTTGATATTGACGGAAATAGTTTTGGAAAGTGATAGAAGCATAGGTTTGACTTTCCGCTTGAATGGAAACCCCTTCTTTCGCTTCAACGGCTTGATGCAGCCCATCGCCCCATCGGCGCCCCGCCATTTTACGACCGGTATATTCATCGATAATAATGACTTCATTGTTCTGGACAATATAGTCGGTATTTTTTTCATAAAGCAGATTGGCTCTTAAAGATGCATTCACATACTTCATTAAACTGATGTGTTCTGCATCGTAAAGCGAATCACCTTCCTCTATAATCCCGACTTCAACCAACATGGCTTCCACTTTGGCGTGACCGTCATCGGTCAAGTGGATTTGTTTGGTCTTTTCATCTACAGTGTAATCGCCGGTTGAGGTTTTATTTTCTAAATCCTCAGTTCCTTTTTCTAGACGATCAACTAACGGATTCATCTTTTCATAAAGTTCTGACTTATCTTCTGCAGGCCCAGAGATGATTAACGGCGTTCTGGCTTCATCAATTAAAATCGAATCCACTTCATCGACGATGGCAAAATTTTGGCCCCGCATCACACGCTCTTCTGCAAAAATCGCCATATTATCGCGTAGATAGTCAAAACCAAACTCATTGTTGGTCCCATAAGTGATATCGGCTTGGTAAGCGGCTTGTTTCTCAGCTGGCGGTTGACCGGATAATACGACCCCTGTTGTCAGCCCTAAGAAGCCATATACTTGCCCCATCCACTCGGCATCACGTGAGGCCAAATAATCATTGACCGTAATCACATGAACCCCTTCTCCGGTCAGCGCGTTCAAGTAAGCTGGCAAGGTAGCAACCAAGGTTTTCCCTTCCCCTGTCCGCATTTCAGCAATATTGCCCTCATGCAATACCATGCCCCCAATTAACTGGGTATCATAGTGACGCATGCCCATCACTCGTTTACTGGCTTCACGCACCACAGCAAACGCTTCAGGCAACAATTGGTCAAGAGTGGTGTCACCCTCTGACAGTTGCTGCTTAAATGCCAATGTTTTTTGTTTGAGAGCTTCATCCGTTAGCTGCGATAATGCATCTTCCAATGCATTAATCTGCTGAACTTTTTTCTTATATTGCTTAATTAGCCGGTCATTTCGGCTGCCAAAAATTTTCTTGAAGAGTTTTAAAGCCATTCTTACTGAAATCCAATAATTAAAGAGAGCCTGAAGCGGCTGATTTTTTTAAAAAATGATTAGCATTCTAACACATTTCCAGAACGGAATAGCATAGCGATAATGAAAGGCAAATGAGAGGAATGGTTAGATTAAAATTTTACTGCTTCCGTATTGTATGGGGGGTTCACCATCTTCATAGGTCACCACTTCATAGGCGGAGGTATCGGCCATTAAAGCACGCAACAATTGGTTGTTCAGCGCATGCCCAGATTTATGAGCCGTAAACTCACCAATAATAGGATGCCCGGCCATATAAAGATCACCGACCGCATCTAAAATCTTATGGCGCACAAATTCATCTTTGTCACGTAAGCCTTCTTGGTTAACAACCCCATTATCATCAAGACCAATAGCATTATGAAGACCTGCGCCCAAGCCGAGATTCTGAGCTCTTAAGGTTTCCATATCTTTCACAAACCCAAAGGTTCTTGCTCGACTGACTTCTTTAAAATAAGAAGTCGATGAAAACTCCAAGGTCATTTTTTCGGCAGTCTGATCAAACGCAGGATGATCAAATTCAATCGAAAAATTGAGTCGAAACCCGTTATACGGCATGAACTTAGCGACACCGCCTTTATCATTTGTCACTTCAATTTCTTTGTTAATGCGAATGAATTTTTTCGGAGCATTTTGTAGTTTGACGCCCGCTGCTTGCAAAAGAAAAATAAAATGAGAGGCGCTACCATCCATAATCGGAACTTCATCTGCGGTAATATCGATATAAAGATTGTCAATCCCCACCCCTGCCAACGCTGACATCAAGTGTTCAATTGTCGCAATCTTAATACGTTCACTCTCACGCTCTTGCACGATCGTGGTACAAAGCATGGTTTCTTTGACTAAACTCGGAGAAACGGGAAAGGCCACTACGGGATTAACGTCAATACGACGAAAACAAATCCCGGTGTTAACGGGTGCAGGACGCAATGTCATAATTGACTTATGACCAGTATGCAGCCCGACGCCTTTTGCTTTAACCGTATTGGCAAGTGTTCTTTGTTTCACAAATGACTCTTTTTGTTCAAAAATAAATAGCGGCGAATTCTATCACAAAGCACGCTCGCGAATTTCTAAAAATTCTGACTAAACCAACTTTTCATTTTCGCCAGTATCGACCCTGCATCCTGACTTAACGCGCGTTGATTCTCGCTTGCGGGCTGATAAGATTGGTGTTCTTTTGCATACATAAGCAATCCAACCGTGGTTGCAAAAGAAGGGCTTCTGACTTCTTCTTTCAATCCTGATATTTCTTGTGGGATTCCTAGACGCACTGGCATGTGAAACACCTCTTCGGCCAATTCGACAGCGCCTTCAACTAACGAGCTTCCGCCAGTTAATACAATACCCGCAGCGATTTTATTTTCGAAATCAGTTCGTCTTAACTCGGCTTGAATTAATTGAAATAACTCCTCATAGCGCGGTTCAATGACTTCGACTAAGGTATGGCGTGACAAGCATCTAGCTGGCCGATCCCCCACGCTAGGCACTTCAATTTCTTCGTCTTTAGAAATGAGTTGCGGCAGGGCACACGCATATTTTCGTTTAATTTCTTCGGCCGCCGTCTTTGGCGTTCTTAACGCCATTGCGATATCATTTGTGACCTGATCACCCGCAACGGGAATAACCGCTGTATGACGAATGGCGCCATTTTGAAAAACTGCAATGTCGGTCGTTCCACCGCCAATATCCACCAAACAAACACCCAGCTCTTTTTCATCTTCTGACAACACCGCTTCCGAAGAAGCTAACTGTTCTAGAATCAAGTTGTCGACTTTTAATGAGCAACGCTCAACGCATTTGGTAATATTTTGAGCTGCGCTAACCGATCCCGTCACCATGTGAACTTTGGCTTCTAAACGAACGCCGGACATTCCAATAGGTTCCCGAATACCGCCTTGACTATCAATCATAAACTCTTGCGGCAAAATATGCAGAACCTCTTGATCTCCCGGAATGGCAATCGTTTGCGCCGCATCAATCACACGCTGTACATCTTCTTGCTGGACTTCTTGATGACTAATGGCCACCATTCCGTTCGAGTTAAAGCTACCAATATGGCTTCCTGCAATACCGACTGAAACCGATGTGGCTTTAATGCCCGACATTCTTTCCGCTTCATCAATAGCGCGCTGTATCGATTCAACCGTTGAATCGATATTGACCACAACGCCTTTTTTAAGGCCTTTTGATGGATGAGTTCCGAGACCCACAACTTCAATACCGCCGTCCTCTTTAACTTTGCCAATAATTGCTGCTATTTTTGAGGTACCAATATCCAGTCCGATAACGATATTAGCGTTTGAAGTCTGTTGCTTTCTTGCCATTCGTGGTTTCACCTTTATTGCTCGATGCTATTAGGATTTGTTTGCGCCCTGGTATCCATTTGCTTTTCAGGGGTGCGTGTAGCACGCTTAATTACAAACCCATTACTATAGCGTAAATCATAAACTTGTGCGAATTTTCTTAGTGCTGGATCCGTCTTGGCAAACGCGCGCATAAACCGGTCAATCTTAGATTTTTGATCCGTATCATCCACTAATAACCGAATACCCGACAAAAAGTCCAATTGCCAACTGCGATCAGGCTGTTGCGACAGTTTTTCAATGTGCCAACCCAACTGACTAAACTGCTGTTGAAAATCCGACAGAGTTTGCAAAATACTGGCCGCATTCAGCGGATTGCCATCCAACTTGACAAGCTGTTGAAAAGGGTCAATCTGATGTGGATAAAAAATCTCACCCAATTGATTTAATAGCCCTTCATCCTGCCAACGTGCAACAGGTGTTTGTTCAATCAGTTCGACCCGGAGTTGATTAGGCCAACGTCGGGTGACCTGCGCTTGATAAACCCACTCCATCCTGACCAGATCCGCATGAAGTCGTTCTAAATCGACACGCCAAAAGGATTTCCCCATATAGGGCTCAACCACCTCTTGAACCTGCGCTTGGCTGACTTGTTCAACCGAACCTTTAAGCTGTACTTTTGAAAGGGTAGAGGTGCTCGATACCGCTGCCCAAGTCACCATACCGACTAACCCGATCATCCCAGTGATGAACGCAACTCTTTTCACATTATCGCCTTTAGGAATCCGAATTCAATGTTAGGGTCAATAGTCTCAACACCAACTGATCAAAGCCAACTCCCATTGCTTTTGCTGCCATCGGCACCAAACTATGATCGGTCATTCCGGGCACGGTATTCACTTCAATGAGCCAGGCCTGGTCATTTTTATCCAAAATAAGATCAACCCGCCCCCAATGTCGCGCCCCAATGGCATCAAAAGCTTCCAGCACACACCGTTGGATATTGGCCTGCAGATCTCCTGGCAAATCACAGGGACAAATATATTGAGTGCTAGAAGATTGGTATTTGGCATCAAAATCATAAAAATCATGATCCGTTTTAAGCTCAATCAACGGTAGCGCTTCGCCATCAACGACCGCACAGGTAAACTCTCGGCCGTCGATCCATTGTTCAATCAAAACCTCATCATCATATTGTTGAGCAAAGGCCACAGCAGCTTGTAATTCGGAGGCGTCATTCACTTTGCGCATGCCAATGCTCGAGCCTTCATGACTTGGCTTAACAATCACTGGAAAATCTAAATCGAACTCGGATAAAACTAACGGTGATGTCCAGGAAACCCTTTTAAATGGCGGCGTTGGTAAGCCAACTCCTTTCCATAACCATTTTGTTCTAAGCTTATCCATCGCTA
Source organism: Hydrogenovibrio sp. SC-1 (assembly GCF_002848135.1). Classification (GTDB taxonomy): domain Bacteria; phylum Pseudomonadota; class Gammaproteobacteria; order Thiomicrospirales; family Thiomicrospiraceae; genus Hydrogenovibrio. Next base: position 146,106 of record NZ_PKGB01000003.1, on the reverse strand, counting down.
AAGCCGAAGCCGTCATTCGACTACCGGTATAGGGTAACTTTAAAGCTTCCAATACGGCCTGAACGCCACCATCCTCCCCCCAGCGACCATGCAACGCAATAAAAGCACGGTCATAGTTTTCAGCAATCTTATTTAACTGCGCGACTGAAGTGACGTCACACCCTCGGGCATCTACTCCAGCGCTTTGCAGAGCTTTCGTAACGGCTCGACCACTTTTCAGTGAGATAGCTCTTTCAGCGGAGTTGCCCCCCATTAACACGGCAACCTTTCCAAATTTTTTAATCAAACGTTGCTCATTATTTTGGCTCGTCATTGACCTCAACCCTTTGCTTCCATTGTTTGGCAATTCCGCCGATATCCCCTGCTCCCATTACTAACACCACATCGTTATCCAACAACAGGTTTTCAGTCAGCTCTTCAAGTTCCACAGGCGTCTCGACATGCAAATTATCTTTATGCCCCCTCAAACGCATAGCCTGCAATAACGCTTTTGAGTCAAAGGCTGCAATGGGCAGCTCACCAGCAGCATACACATCTAACAAGACTACCAAATCCGCCTTCATCAACGCCAGCACAAAATCATCAAACAAATCTCGTGTTCGGCTATATCGATGCGGTTGAAATACTAAAACCAATCGTTGATTAGGGAAAGCGTGCTTAGCCGTCTCTAAGGTTGCTGTTAATTCAGTTGGATGATGACCGTAATCATCAACCAGTGTGACTTTTTTCCCACCAAGATAACAATTTGGATAAACTTCAAAACGACGCCCCACGCCGCCAAAATTGGCTAAGGCTTGCTGAATATCGGCAATGGGCACTTTTAATTCTAACGCCACCGAGATCGCTGCCAATGCATTCAGTACATTGTGTTTGCCTGGCTGATTTAAAGTAACATCAAAACTGGACTTATCCGCTTGCTCAACGGTAAAATGCATTTTTAAAGCCGTTTGAACAATCTGCGTTGCCCGCAAATCATTATGCACCTCTTGACCATAGGTGTGGACTTTACGAGACAGTTTGGGGAGTAAGGCTTGGATATTGTGATCGTCACCACATAAAATCGCTACCCCATAAAAGGGCAAACGATGAATAAACTCAATAAAGGTATTTTCCAGATTTTGATAATCGCCTTGATAAGTTGCCATATGATCTTCATCAATATTAGTCACCACCGACATCATCGGCGATAAATGAAGAAATGACGCATCCGACTCATCAGCCTCCGCCACCAAATATTGACTACTCCCTAATCGGGCATTGGAATCAAATTGGTTAAGCTTTCCCCCTATCACAAAAGTGGGATCTAACCCGCCTTGAGTGAGAATGGCGGCGACAAGAGAAGTCGTAGTGGTTTTACCATGAGTTCCAGCAATCGCAATACCAAAGCGCATACGCATCAACTCGGCTAACATGGCCGCCCGAGGAATCACCGGAATACGACATTTCTTAGCGTAAACGACTTCAGGGTTGTCGGCTGAAATGGCCGTTGAAACCACCACCACTTCACTTTGCTGAATATAAGCTTCATCATGCCCAAGCTGAATTTTGGCGCCTAATGATCGCAAGTGCTGCACGGTTGGGTTATCTTTAATGTCTGAACCGGATACCGAAAACCCTAAACTAAGACAAACCTCAGCAATACCAGCCATCCCCACACCACCAATCCCGACAAAGTGGATTTGCTTTACCTGATCTTTCATTCTATTTTTACTCTAACTTTCTCAACATCATCTGATGTTAGATATGATACCGACTTCCGAATCCCTTGTTATAAAAACCTGAGCTTGATTTAGAAAATAAACGCTAATGAAGCCAGGTATGTTCGGGTTCTTCAGGCGCGGAAACGGCTTGCGGAATTAACCAGTAATGTTGCCCCAGTACCGCAGCCAGTTCTGAGGGTTTCTGTAAAGGATGGACTATTTCAAAGTGAGAGAAGGTTGAACCACTGACAAAGCCTTGCTCAACCGCTTCGTCGACTAGTTGCAATATTTGTGCTACATCATCCCCCTGCAAGGTTTCCGTTACTGGATTCCAAAACAGAATTCTGGCAGGCCAATCAGAATGCGGTAAAGGCAAGCACTCAATGCGAATCCAAACATCTGTTTCTTGCTCCGCCACTTAAATACCCTCCTAACCGGGTTGACCACAGTAGCCAGTTAACCTAACTCAGCTAACTGCTAGTATTTATTAACGCAACATGTCCAGTGCCTCATGAAGGGCTGAGATCAATCGATCAATATCTTCTTCATTATTATAAACCCCAAACGAAGCGCGGACTGTTGCCGGCACTTGAAAGCGTTGCATCACGGGCATTGCACAATGATGACTGGCACGAACCGCAACGCCTTCTTGATCTAATAAGGTGGCAAGATCATGAGGGTGAGCCCTCTCAATCACAAAAGAAATCACCCCCCCTTTTTCAGAGGCTTGCCCAACGATTCTTAAACCCTCTATCGCCTGAAGTTTTGCAGTGGCATACTGTAAGAGCGTTTGCTCATAATGAGCAATGGCTGTCAAACCAATCTGATTGACAAAATCGATGGCCGCTCCCAAGCCAATTACCCCAGCCATATTCGGCGTTCCTGCCTCAAACTTATAGGGCAGTACATTATATTCGGTCTTCTCAAAGGTCACGGAATAGATCATATCCCCCCCGCCTTGATAAGGCGGCATCGCCTCTAGTAGAGCTTCTTTTCCATATAAGACACCCACGCCCGTCGGGCCATAGACTTTATGCCCTGAAAAAGCATAAAAATCACAGCCAATGTCTTGGACATCCACGGACATATGTGGAACCGCTTGTGCACCATCTATCAACACGGTCGCACCCACTTCTTTCGCCATTTGAGTCATCGTCTTAACCGGATTAATCGTCCCCAAAGCATTGGACATATGGACGACTGATACCAGTTTAGTCTTTGCCGTTAAAGACTGGGCAAACTCTGCTAAGGATATCTCTCCGAGATCATTTATCGGCAACACCATTAATTTGATCCCCAAAGCGTCACGCAACATTTGCCAAGGCACAATATTGGAATGGTGCTCCATTTCGGTAATTAAAACTTCGTCTCCCGGCTGAAGATTTTGTCGCCCCCACGTTTGAGCGACCAAATTAATGGCTTCAGTCGTACCGCGAACAAAGATAATTTCCTTGCTAGAAGCGGCATTTAAAAATTGACGGGTTTTCTCACGGCTGGCTTCATAAGCTTCGGTCGCTCGTTCACTTAAACCATAGACGCCACGATGAACATTGGCATTATCCATCGAATAATACTGAGTAATACAATCTATCACGCTTTGCGGTTTTTGGGACGTCGCGCCACTGTCTAGATAAACCAACGGGTGACCATTTTCAGATTGTTTTAGGATGGGAAATTGATTTCGGATATCAGCGAAGTTCATAAGTTTATACCAAAGCAGTTCAAATTTTACGGGTGCGGGCATAAGTCGATTGTCGACTATAATTTATCCACAACTCGCTGTGTTAACCAAGCTTGCATAGCTGGCTGAACCTGAAATTTCTCTAAAGGTTCTAATAAAAAGGCTTGGGTAATCAACTGCATCGCATCTGTCCGTCTGATCCCTCTGGCCTGAGCATAAAAAAGCTGATCTTCATCAATTTGTCCTGCCGCACATCCATGCGAACATTTAACATCATCTGCATAAATTTCTAACTGTGGTTTAGCATCCACTTTTGCTTGCGGAGACAATAACAAACTCTTAATATCCATTTGACCATCGGTCTTTTGTGCACCTTTTGCCACCTCAATCATGCCCGCAAAGACACCTCGCGCTGCGTCACCTAAGACCATTTTATGCAGTTGACGACTTTGTCCATGCAAAGCATGATGTTGAGTCAAGGTGCGGGTATCCAACAACTGCTGATCACGACCGGGCACAATGGAGTCCTGAGTTGTTTCAGCCGCGTCGCCCTGTTGCTGTGCCACACTATGATGTCGTGACAATTGACTGCCTAAAGCCAGATACGTACTTTCAAAGTTTGAATTCGTTGCTTGAGTAGTCGTTTGATGGTTAAAGTAAAAACTACTGTCACTCAAGTCCTGCAATACCACTTGTTTACAAGTCGCACCTGCCTCAAGCGTGATTTGACCAACGCCATTGACCCAGGTCAACGTTTCATCTGCTAGGCAAACGAAGTGTTGCAGCAATTGACATTGTGCCGCTTCCCCCAAATGCACCTGCAGTCTTGGAGTCAATACTGTTCCAGATTGGGTTTGAACAAACAGAATATGCAAAGGCACCTCTAATACTATCTGTGCATCCAATTGTATGGTCAAGCCTTGATCGAGCAACAACTCGTTGATCCACTGAAATGCATCAGCCGTTTCGGGCAAGGCAATACTCTGAATGGCATCAGCATCAGCCATCTCAATAGACAGCCCATCCGGGATATACTCAAAACCCGCGGACAAAGATTCCGAAAATTCACCATCCACAAACACCAAACGAATCGTTTCAAAATCCGGTAAAAAAGGCTCCAGTTGTGCCAAGCTCAGTTCAGCTGTTGACACCGTTTCACTCAAACGAAAATCTTGCTGCAAGAGTGGTTGAATCGACGTATATTGCCAATCTTCGTCCTTGCGCGTTGGTAACCCCAATGACAACAATTGCTGCTGAGCGGCTTCGCGTTTGACAACTAACGCATCCGCTTCGGTTTGTGCATTTAAGGATGTAGACAACCCGATAACCTTATCGATAAATTGACGGGCAGCGGGACTCATTTTAGGGGAGGTCTTCGAACTCATAATACCCTCATTTCTGGGTTTGCTGCTGTTGGTGGGCTTGTATCAGGTCATCATAGCCCTTCTCTTCCAACTCATGAACCAATTCAAAACCGCCTGACTGAATAATCTGCCCATCAAATAACACATGCACAAAATCCGGTTTAATATAATCCAGCAGTCGCTGATAATGCGTCACCACAATAAAACTACGATCCGATGACCGTAACGAATTCACGCCATTGGCAACGACTTTCATCGCATCAATATCCAACCCCGAATCCGTTTCATCAAGGATACACAACTTTGGCTCTAGCAAAGCCATTTGAAAAATATCGTTACGTTTTTTTTCACCGCCTGAAAAGCCGACATTGACCGACCGATCTAACAAGTTCTTTGGCATTTTCAGCAAATCAATCTTCGATTGCGCATAAGTATCAAAGTCGAACATATCCAGCGCAGGCAAACCCTGTTCATCACGAATGGCATTGACAGCGGTTTGCATGAATAATTTATTGCTGACACCCGGAATTTCTACCGGATATTGAAAGGCCAAAAACACCCCTTTACGAGCGCGTTCTTCAGCAGATAGCTCTAATAAATCTTCTCCCGACAAAGACACAGTTCCGGCAGTAACTTCATAATCTTCTCGACCGGCAAGCACACTGGATAGCGTACTTTTACCTGCCCCGTTTGGTCCCATAATGGCATGGACTTCGCCGGGTTTTACATTTAAATTCAGGCCCTTTAAAATTGCCTTTTCCGGTTCATCTGCCACTTGCGCGTGGAGGTTTTCAACTGATAATAACATAGTGCTTCTCATTTCATTTTTGGATCATCTAAGTTAGCGCATTGGCTTAACCCACCGACCCCTCTAAACTAATAGCTAAAAGTTCTTCGGCTTCTTGTGCAAATTCCAATGGCAGCTCGCTAAAGACGTCTTTACAGAAACCATTCACAATCATGGAAATCGCATCCTGTTCACTAATACCTCTTTGCTGACAGTAAAACAGCTGATCCTCACCGATCCGTGATGTCGTGGCTTCATGCTCCATTTTGGCAGAGGCATTTTCCACTTCAATATATGGGAACGTATGCGCACCGCACTGATCGCCAATCAACATTGAATCACATTGGGTAAAATTCCGAGCGCCTTCAGCTGAGGGTAAAATTCGCACTAAGCCGCGATAGGTATTGTCTGATTTCCCCGCTGATAGCCCTTTTGAAATAATGGTGCTCCGCGTGTTCTTACCAATATGAATCATTTTGGTTCCGGTATCAGCTTGTTGACGGCGATTGGTCAAAGCGACTGAGTAAAACTCGCCAATCGAATGATCCCCTTTCAAAATACAGCTTGGATATTTCCAGGTTATAGCAGAACCAGTTTCAGCTTGAGTCCATGACAATTTGGCATGTGCTCCTTCACAAATACCCCGTTTGGTAACAAAGTTTAAAATGCCGCCTTCACAATTGTCATCGCCAGGATACCAATTCTGCACTGTAGAATATTTTACTTCCGCATTTTCATGCACAATGACTTCCACGACAGCCGCATGTAGTTGATAGCTATCACGAACGGGGGCAGAACAACCTTCTAAATAACTGACGTAACTATTTTTATCGGCAATTAAAATGGTTCTTTCAAACTGTCCCGTTTTGGCTTCGTTGATGCGGAAATAAGTGGACAAATCAATCGGTGACCGAACCCCTTCTGGAATATAGACAAAGGTTCCATCTGAAGCCACGGCTGAATTCAGCGCGGCAAAATAGTTATCATGATAGGGAACAACCGTGCCTAAATATTGCTGAACTAATTCAGGATGATCATGCACCGCCTCGGAAAAGGAGCAAAAAATAATCCCCAACTCTTCCAATTCCTCCCGCTTGGTCGTCGAAACTGAAACGGAGTCAAAAATCGCATCGACTGCAATATTGGCTTTCTGAGCAGACCCCTCACCATTCACTGGCACACCCAAACTGGAAAAGGCTTTTGCCACTTCAGGATCCATTTCCATTGACATCCCCTTATTACCCGTCGGACAATCACTACTACAACTATTACATTCCGGTGCGGAATAATAGCTGTAATCTTGATAATCAATCGGATCATAACTGGCTTTAGCCCAATGTGGCTCTTCGAGGGTTTTCCAATGAGCAAATGCTTTCAAGCGAAAATCGAGCATCCATTGCGGCTCATTCTTTTTGGCCGAAATGGCTCGAACAACGTCTTCGTTTAAGCCTTTTGCAAAAGTATCCACAACTGTTTGTGTAAAAAAGCCTTCCTTGTAGCCGCTATTTTTACTCAAAAGGTCATTAATCTCTTGATATTGTGTGGTTTCTGACATAGGCTCTATTCATCTATATAATCGTTAATCTAATTTCTGACTATTCTAGTCGGTTATTGTTTTTTTGTCCAGTTTAGCTCAATGACAAAACAGCTAGAAAGCGGGCTTATAATTGGCATGCGCCGATCGCCTGATCTAACCAGGCCTGGTCAAATTGTGGCCCCAATAGCTCTAAAAACGCTTGATCACTTTCGGAATCTGCGGCAAACACATCGCAACGGCTTGGCGTCATTTCAATGGCGACCGGATGATCATAATCATAGGTGAACAAACAGCCTTTTACCCGCCACAAATCCATTGCTAAATTATTTTTTGCCGCATCTAATACCATCAATAGGTGTTCCAGATGGAACCGCTTTGACGTCGATAAATCACCAAACGCCATCGAATGCGTTTGAAATGGCTTCTGCTCCTGCCTAATCGCTTTGAGAGAGACTAAACTCACTGGCTGTGAAACTGACTGCCAGCCAGTCTTATCAACAAGTTCCAAACCTTGCCAACGCTTTCGAGGCAACTGTTTAGAATCGTTTTTTTTAAGCCAATTTTGCCAATACACTTGCATCGACAACTCAGCTTCAGAAACAAAGCTCAATACGACCGCAGTAGACTCGGCCAATAAGGTCTTTAAATATGCTTCGGCGGTTGTTGATAGCAAAGGTGACCGGCAATCTATCACGCACCATATCTGAGATTCACTGCGCAAATGGAGGCTAGCGTCAGCACAATGCTTACTGCCAACGCTTTCGACCGTCACTTGCGGAAAGGTTTGACAAAAAGCTCGCTGAAACCTTTTTTTACCCGCTCCTGGCAACCCAACTAAAACAATCGAATCTGACACTCAATAACCCTTACGGTGATGACGGCTGCAAACAGCGCACCATTGACATTGCAAGCCGCTTCATCAATTGACGATAATCCATCACATCTTGACCCAGTGGATCAAGCTTCCCCACCTTCACAGGCAACCCTTGAATAATGTAGCGCAATTGTTTATCGGAAAATTGTGGTTCTTTAAACACACACCTTACGCCCAAATCTTTAATCACTTTTCTTAACGCAAGCACCTGTTTAATGCTGGGCTTCAACTCTTCTGACACCTGAACCACCCCCTCATGCCGAAGTCCATAAGCGTGTTCAAAGTATTGATAACCATCATGCAAAACGAGATAAGGCGATGCCTTTACGGGGTCCAACCAATTGGCAATTTTCTGATCCAACTGTTCATAGTCTGCTTGTAATTGTTGAGCAATAGCCGAAATTTCTGTGGATCTATTCGGTTGTAGCTGGGTTAATTGCGCCGCTACGGCCGATAACATTAAACGGGCATTGACAATCGACAACCAAATATGAGGATCCAAGTTCTCATATTCATGCTCGTGTTGATGCTCATCATGTCGGTGATCTTCTGCCGAAGACTTACCAATACCCCCTAAATCTTGCTTAGATCTTGGCAAAACGACCAGGCCTGGTTGCTTTTGCATGCGAATCACGCTAAAAGATTGCCCTGATGTTTTTGTTTCAAACAATCGTTGCTTCACGGGCTTTTCTATCCAGGCATCGACCGAATTACCCAGCGTCATCACTAAGTCGGCTTTTTGTAGCGCCATTAAATGGGAGGGACGAAACTGAAAACCATGCGGTGATGTTCCTGGCTCCAGCAGCACCACCAATTCGTCTTGTTCAGTCAAAAAAGGCTGCACCATTCCTGCCAAAGGCGGAATCGTGACCGTCACCTGTAACGCCGCCGCCGGTAAACTTAAACAAAGCCCGAACAATAAGCTAAAATATCTCAATATTATTCCTTTTAAGACAGCAACCATGACCGATCAACCCTTAATTCAAGCCAAACATATCCACCATTCATTTGATGGTAAAAAGGTTTTACACGACATCTCTTTAACGTTGCAACCAAATGAAATTGTCACCTTAATTGGCCCCAATGGCGCAGGCAAGTCAACTCTACTCAAAATCTTGCTAAAGTTATTACCCGCCTCTCAGGGCAGTGTTTGGCACAAACCGCAACTGCGCATCGGCTTTATGCCCCAAAAAATCCACATTGATGACGCTCTGCCATTACGGGTAAAACGCTTTCTTGAACTGGGACTGAGCCGCGACACACAAAAGCGGAATGATACCACAATTCTTCAGAAAACGATTGACACCTTATCCATACAACCACTATTGGACACGCCCATACAGCAAGTGTCGGGCGGTGAAATGCAACGGGTGTTATTAGCGCGTGCACTGTTACGCTCCCCTGAATTATTGGTCCTCGATGAACCCGTTCAGGGCGTCGACCTCAATGGCCAAACCGAACTTTATCACTTGATTAACCAAATTCAACAACAATATAGTTGCGGCATTCTAATGGTGAGTCACGATCTGCATGTTGTTATGAAAAGCACCCACAAAGTACTGTGTCTCAACCAACACATTTGTTGTTCAGGCCATCCGCAAGCGATTTCAACTGACCCCGCATTTCAAACTTTATTTGGCGAAGGCTATGAAGAAGTGGCTTTTTATGAACATCGCCATGACCATTCCGCCTGCGAGCATACCCATGATTGAACTCTTGTTAGATCCACCCTTATTTTTAATCTATGCATTACTAGGCGGGTTGCTCATTGCCATTATTGCCGCTCCTTTAGGGGTGTTTATGGTTTGGCAGCGGCAATCCTATTTTGGTGCTGCATTGGCCCATTCCGCTCTACTTGGTTTAGGGTTGGGGCTTTTATTATCCATCAACCTCTCTTTCAGCGTTATCCTAGTTTCGCTTAGTATTGCCGTCGTCGTTCATCTGCTAAAAGCCTACTCAAAACTGTCCTCTGATACCCTACTGGGCATTCTGGCTCATAGTTCATTAGCATTCGGGTTAATCCTGCTCAGTCTGCAGCCTCAAGCGCAACTCAATCTCATGGCTTTTCTGTTTGGTGACATTTTAAGTATTGATCAGCTCGATTTGATTTTCATTGGCCTGTTAGCGCTTGGCGTAGCTTGGTTTTTTAAGCGTCACTGGCAGGACTTACTCAATACGACTTTAAATGCAGAACTGGCACAAATCGAAGGAATTCAAACGCAAAAAGTACAACTCTATTATGTTTTACTGCTGGCACTGATGATTGCCATGGCCATGAAAATGGTCGGCGCTTTATTAATCACATCACTCTTAATTATTCCAGCCGCAACCGCGAGAAAATATGCAACCTCACCCGAACAGATGCTCGGGTTTAGCCTGATTTTTGGCGCACTTTCCGTTATCTTGGGCGTGGTAACGTCACTTTTTTGGGATATCCCAACTGGTGCCAGCATTGTGGCTGTCGCGACTGTATTTTTTATGATCAGCTTAATTCATCGCCGTTAATCGAAGCCGCGGCTCAATCAAATACGATTAAGCCATGCGACTGGTGTGCGATGTCCGTTGCAGAATCACAAACTCAAAAGCATAGGCATGCCGTTCATCTTGTGGATGATAATATTGTGACGTGATTTGCCAATCCGCTAAAGACCACTCTGGAAAGACCGTATCACCTGCTACTTTGGCTTCAACCAAGGTCAAATACAGTTTCTGTGCATAAGGCATCATTTGTTGATACAGCTGACCACCGCCCATAATAATGACCTCGTCAGCATCCTCAACACAGCTTTGCATTGCCGCTTCGATACTGGTAAACACCTCTATACCGGGCGCTTGAAAATCCGCATTACGTGTAATGACCAAATTCCGCCGATTCGGTAACGGCCGCGAGCCAATCGACTCAAACGTTTTACGACCCATCACCACCGTTTTATTCAACGTATTATCTTTAAAGAATTTTAAATCATCAGGTAAATGCCAAGGCATGGCGTTATCCGATCCAATGACATGATTTTTATCTAAAGCTGCAATCATTGAAATTTGCAGCCCATCTTCAATTAACTTTTGAAGCAGATCACTCATACTGACACCTGGGCTTTAATGTGTGGATGACTTTGATAACCTTCAATTTCAAAGTCATCAAACTGATAATCAAAAATGGAATCGGGTTGGCGCTTAATCTTCAACTTTGGCAAAGGATAAGGCGTTCGCGTTAACTGCAACTGAGCCTGTTCCAAGGTGTTGTTATATAAATGGACATCACCGCCTGTCCAGATAAACTCCCCCACATCCAAACCGGTTTGTTGGGCAATCATGTGTGTTAATAGCGCATAACTGGCAATATTAAACGGTACACCCAAAAACGTATCGGCACTGCGCTGATATAACTGACAAGACAAACGGCCATCCGCCACATAAAACTGAAAGAAAGCATGGCACGTGGCTAATGCCATTCGACCTTCTTTAACATTTTGCTGAGGACTCATACTTTCATCAGGCAAGTCAGCTGGATTCCAAGCAGAAACCAACATACGTCGACTATTGGGATTGGTTTTAAGAGTCTGAATCACCTCGGAAATTTGATTAATGGTTTCACCATTAGGTTTTTCCCAGGAAACCCATTGTTTGCCATAAATAGGCCCTAGATCGCCTGTTTCCGTTGCCCATTCATCCCAAATACGGACGCCATTGTCTTGTAAATAGCGGTTATTGGTATCTCCATTTAAAAACCACAACAATTCATGAATAATCGATTTTAAATGCAGTTTTTTGGTGGTTACCATGGGAAAGCCTTCTTGCAAATCAAAACGCATTTGATACCCAAAAACGGAACGCGTTCCTGTCCCGGTACGATCGCCTTTGGCAACGCCATGATCCAAAATATGACTTAATAATGCTAAATAGGGTTTCATCAGTTCGCCTTTACATTTTTTACAATAACAGGTTTAACACGCACGCTGATTGGCACGACGAAGTACCCAAACCAACAAACCGCCGCCCAATAAAATCATCGGTAGTGAGAGCACTTGCCCCATGGTTAGCCACCCCCAAAGCAAATAACCCAGTTGAGGATCAGGCATTCTATAAAACTCGACAATAAAACGGAAAACGCCATACAGCGCAACAAACAACCCCGTCACCGCGCCCATAGGACGTGGTTTACTCGCGTATACCCACAAAACAATAAAGAGTACAACGCCTTCCAATAAGGCTTCTAGTAATTGTGTTGGATACTTAATAACCACTTGATTCAACAAAGGGTCGTAGACTTGCATACCCCATTGAGATTCTGTGACCTTACCCCAAAGTTCGCCATTAATAAAGTTGCCGACCCGGCCAAAAAACAAACCGGCTGGTACTAACAGTGCGACAAAATCGGTTACCGCAAACAAGGGCGCTTTAATCTTTCGGGCAAACCAAATCATCGCGACCGAAACGCCGATCAATCCGCCATGAAAAGACATGCCGCCCTGCCAAATATAAAAAACTTCAACAGGGTTCTGAATGTAATGACTGAAATCATAAAACAACGTATAGCCTAAGCGACCACCGACAATAACCCCTAAAGCACCGTAAAACAGAAAGTCACTGACATGATCGGCTGTCCAATAGTTTGACGATTTGGCTTTAACGTTACCAACGGCCCAAAAGAAGGCAAAACCGGCCAGATACATCAGTCCATACCAATGAATGGTTAAAGGCCCCAATGACAGGGCAATAGGATCGATTTCAGGGTAAGTCCACATGCGTTTTGGCTCTTAAATTAAAGCCATAATGATACTAAAAAACGACCAGGCCTGGCCGCTTTTTGCTCGAATTAGATAGGAGATTAAATCTTAAATTGATGAACCAGCATTTTGAGTTTGTCAGCAATTTCTTCTAGACGCCGACTGGACGCTTCATTATTAACCGATCCCTCTACGGTTTTTTCTGTGACCGTCTGAATCTGATCAATATGCTGATTGACAGTTTCGGCAAGACTGGTTTGCGATTGCGCTGCCGTCAGCATTTCGGTACTCATTTGATTAATGTCATCCATCAACACCACCACCGGACTCAATACTCGCTCTACTTGCATCACGGAATCATAGCCCAATTGGGTAGTTTCACGCCCGGAATCGACCACTTTCACCGTTTCACTGGTGGATTTACGTATTTTTTCAATCACATCTTCAATTTGCACAGTCGATTCTTGGGTACGCTGTGCCAATTTACGAACCTCATCGGCCACCACGGCAAAGCCGCGACCATAATCCCCTGCTCTAGCCGCTTCAATTGCCGCATTTAACGCCAATAAATTGGTTTGCTCGGCAATCTCTCGGATAACATTGATCACCGTACTGATGGTTTGACCATCTTCATTCAACAGCATTACCGCACGGGTAATTTCTTCCATGCCCTCAGAGACTTTACAAATATTTTGTGCGGCACTTTTAACTACTTCGCCCCCTTTTTTCACACTTTCAGCAGCTTGGTGGGTTGCTCTAGAAGTATTATGCGAATGATCCTCAACACTTTTGGCTTTTTGCGACATGGTTTCCATCGACTTATTCAGTTGTTTGGTAGCAGTCAATTGTTGCTCAACGCCATTCTTACTTTCATGCGTCACCTCAGACAGGCTACTAGACGACACTTCCAAATCTTTAACCGTTGCAGTGACCTCTTTTAACGTACTTTGAATCTTGCTAACGAACTCATTAAAGTAGCGTGCCATTTCTGCCAGCTCATCCTTGCCTTTATCATTTAGGCGACGGGTCAAGTCCCCTTCACCAGAAGCAATATCTTTCATCGCTTGAGCGGATCGAAGCACGGGTTTGACCACCGAATTGGTGACCTTGCGAGAAATCATCATCCCTGTTAGTTGCCCTAATACCGAAAGCGTTAACAGTAAAATTAAGTTCCCGAGTGTACTGTCCACCACTTTCTGACTGGTTTGCTGCATATCTGCAACTGATTGAGTGGCAATCTGTTCTAACTTAGTCTCAAGGTCATGGAAAACCGGTTGGATTCGCGCTTTCATAACCCAGGTATCCATCCGCCACTTTGGACTTTGATGGGTACGTTTCAGCGCCATAAAACTTTCACGATAGTATTCATACTGATCTTTTAACTGCAATGCCATCGACTGTTGAGATTCATTTAAAAGCCCTTCATACTGGGATGACAATTGATCCAGAGCATGTTCAAACAGATTTAAGTAGTGTTCCGTTTCAGCCGCTCGACCCTCTTCACGAAAGACAATGTAACCCGCTACCCCTTTGGTTGCGTTTAACCAATTGGTTTGCAACGTCATTAATGCTTCCAATATTGATTGTCTTTCCATAGTGAGCTGACTCAACTCACTGGCTAACAAGTGCTTGATAGACTGCTGTACTTGGTCTGAAATAGGCATCATTTCGGCATTAAAATAAGCATAGGCAGGGAATTTTTTTTCAACATCCGCTTGAGTTGCTGTGACCTGTTCAATAAGTGCCGGTAGTTTCGCCAATTGCGTTTCAATGCCTTTTAGAATCGCCATTTCCTCTGGCGAATTTTGCTGAGCAATTTGGTGTTTTAATTTCGACAGAATGTGTTCAGAATAACGAATAGAGTCTTGGTAAGAGGTTAAATTATCCTGATCGGTCGTCAGTAGATACATACCCAGCGCGTTCATGCCCTTTTCCAACTCGCTCATCATTCGGTTGGCCTGCAATGCAATGGGCTGCTTTACCTCCACCACATTTTTGACATCCTCTCGTACAATGTACAAATTAACCGCTGCTTGAATGGTAATCACGGCCAGTACCGCCCAGATGACGCCGAAACCAAAACGCATTTTTTGCTTAATGGTTAATTTTTGTAGAAATTTTTCCATAACCCTGTCAGCCTTATTGACTTATTTCGTTGTGAAATCGGTGCTTCACAGTGATTTTTAATTGCTTGCAACCCTCAAAGCAACAAAAATGCCAATAATCACAACAAGGAATTTAATCTCGGTAAGGATAGTGGCCTCTAGCGATTAAACCACCATCTAAGGTTAGGACACTGCCCGTCATCCATTCTGAGGCTTTTGATAGTAGAAACGCGGTTGCCATGCCCATATCTTGAACAGTGCCATAGCGTCCGGCAGGCATGGCCGATACCCATTTCTTCTGCATCTTTGGTTGATAAAGCACATCAAAGGTTCGCTCCACAGGCACCACACCAGGTGCCAAACTATTGACACGAATCCCCAGCTTCCCCCATTCGACCGCTTGAACCTTGGTCAATGCATCCAGCCCAGCCTTCGAAGCCGCATAGGCGCTAAACCATTCACAAGTCGCCTGACCGTGAATACTACTGTTATTGACGATATTACCTGGCAACTGTTGCTTTTTGCACGCTTCCGCAAAAGCCGTACTCAGGAGATAAGGGGCTTGAAGATTAACAGCCAGCGTTTCTTGAAACGCACGGCCTTCAACGTCTTTCAAACTTAATGATTTTGTGACAACCCCTGCATTATTGACGAGACCATCAAGCCCAGCAAATTTTGACCAGGCCTGGTCAAAAACGGACTGAACCAAGTCCAAATTCCGAAAATCCCCCTGCACAACCTCGGCTCGAATACCAGAAGCCAATACCGTTTCTAGGGTCTTTTCGATACCCTGCTGATTTTGATGATAATGCAAAACCAAATCACAGCCCTGCTCAGCCAGCACTTCTGCCATGCCCGCACCAATACCACTGGACGCACCAGTAATAAAAATACGTTTCCCCGCTAAATCCGCATAGTGACAAATAGATTCGGTCATGATCGCCCCCTGTTAAGAAAATGCGCCAATGATACATATTGACAGTTTTTTGGTGAATGCAATGAACGGTACAGACTATAGATTGAAGAGCTTTTCAATAATGGTTTCGGTCGCGTTCTGCGGTGCCTGCTGACGAATAGCTTGTGAAGCCGTTTCACATTTTGATAAGCTTAACCAAGGCTGTAATTTTTCCAGCAAAAAAGTGGGGGTTAATTGTGATTGAGCCACCACCTCACCGCCACCAATCTCGACCAAAGCATTTGCATTGGCCGTTTGGTGGTCGTCAACTGCATAAGGATAAGGTACTAACAGCGCAGGCCTGGCTGCGGCTAATAATTCTGACACGGTCAGTGCGCCGGCACGAGAAACCACCATATCTGCCTGCTGATAAGCACTAACCATATCATCAATAAACGGAACCACTTCTGCCGTCACGCCCGCCTGTTGATAAGCCTGCTGAGCTGCGACTAGGGTTTTAGCGCCAGTTTGATGAAGCACTTTAGGCCTTACTGATTCTGGTAGCATTGCCAAAGCCGCTGGCACCATTTCATTTAAGGCTAGTGCACCACGACTTCCGCCTAATACCAGTAAATGAATCGGCCGATCCTCCGCCCCCGAAGCCACAGGAGGGATCGATTCTAAACCAGCGCGAACGGGGTTACCTACGACCTCTGTATGGGCGCGGAAAAACCGCGCCTGAGGAAACGCACACAACACTTTCTTAGCAAATGAGGCTAGCAATTTATTTGTTAAACCGGCAATGGCATTTTGCTCATGTAATACTAACGGAATACCGAGTGATAATGCTGCCAGACCGCCTGGCCCACATACAAAGCCGCCCATACCTAAAACCAGATCAGGGGCTTGATGTTTTATAATTTGACGTGCTTGCCACCAAGCTTTCGTCACATTGATCGGTGCCATGAGCCAGCCTTTTATGCCATTGCCACGCAATCCACTAATGGCAATTGTATCAAAAGGCACCTTAGCAGCCGTGACCCACTGCTGCTCCATACCGTTTTGGGTTCCTAGCCAAACCGTTTCAATCCGTCGCTTTGCTAGGGCTTCAGCTAACGCAAGACCAGGAAAAACATGTCCGCCTGTGCCACCAGCCATAATGAGAATTTTTTTCATATTTACCCCTTTTGCCTTATTCCGTACTGACATTTTCACGCGACGTCACATCGACCCGAAATACGATCGCCAATGCAATCAGCAAAATCATGGCACTGGAACCACCATAACTCATAAAGGGTAAGGTTAGACCTTTGGTGGGGAAAAGCCCCAAATTCACGCCCATATTGATAATGGCTTGTAGCGCTAACCAAATGCCAACGCCATAGGCAATTAAACCGCCGAATACCTGTTGTTGTTCTAAGCTTTTGCGTCCAATTCGAAAGCAACGCCATAATATAAAGGCATATAAGCAAATCAAACCCACGACCCCAATAAGCCCTAACTCTTCGGCATAAATTGAAAATAAAAAATCAGTATGTGCATCAGGTAAATACAAGAGTTTTTGGACGCTTTCGCCTAATCCAACCCCAAACCATTCCCCTCTGCCTGACGCGATAAGTGCTTGAGTGAGCTGATAACCTTGTCCGAAAGGGTCTGACCAAGGATCTAGGAAATTGGTCACCCTTGCCATACGATAGGGAGAGGTAATAATCATGGTCACCAACAGCATGGCAATGGGTAGTACGGTAATCACAAAGAAACGCCAAGGCGCACCAGCGATCAGCAGCATTCCCGTCAGAATAACCGCAATCACAAAAGTACTACCAAAGTCCGGTTCCATTAACAATAATAGCGCCATCACACCAAAGGGTAACGCCAGCCGAAATACCGCCTCGTAACTTTCACGTACAGCATGGCCATGTCGGTCTAAATAGCCAGCCATAAACAGCACGACTGCTAATTTCATAAACTCCGACACCTGAAAATTCATCACACCTAGCGGCAACCATCTTTGACTCCCATTAATTTCTCGACCAAAAATCAATACCAATAACAATAACGCCAAGCCACCAATAAATAAGCTCCCCCGGTGTTTTCGCCAAAAAGCCAAAGGAAACTGGAACATGATCCAGGCCGCGATGCCTCCGAGTCCCAAGGAGAATATTTGACGATATAAGTAGTGTAACGGATCATCAAATCGCTTCTCACTAATGGCAATCGAACTCGACGCAACCATGGTCAAACCCAAAATCATCAGTAACAACAATCCGGCGAGTAGCAAATAATCGACAGGCCATTGTTTGGAAGCTGTGCGCCAATGAACCAATTGCTGATACTGATTAGACAAAATCATTCCATATTCCCATTTTCAAGCTGTTGTGTCACCCAACGTTCAAAACATTCCCCACGATCAATATAATTTTTAAATTGATCAAAGCTAGCACAGGCAGGTGAAAACAAAACAGCATCGCCGGGCAGTGCTTGTTGGTCTGCCAGTTGTATCGCTTCTGACAAGGTTTCGACCAATTGAACATCTCCCTCAGAAAATACGTCGGCAATTTGCTGATTGTCTCGCCCAAATAAAATAATGGCACGACAACGATGAGTTAATGCTTGCGCCAAAGATGAAAAGTCCGCTTCTTTACCAACACCACCCGCAATTAAAATCAATTGGCCATCAATCATTGATAAGGTCGTTGTGATGGCTGCCAGCGTAGCGCCGACATTGGTGCCTTTCGAGTCATTAATCCATTGGATTTGATTTTGCTCGGCAATGATTTGGCTACGATGGGGTAGCCCTTTAAAATTTCGTAAAACACTCGCAAACACTGCATCAGGCACTTGAAAAGGACGGCACAGAGCCATCATTGCTAAGGCATTTAATTGATGATGTACTCCTTGCTGCGCCATTTGTGAAATAGGCACAGCAGCATGCGCGCCCCAGCCGAGCCAGACCTGGCCATTTTTTTGTACCAAACCATAGTCATGAGATTGCATCAGCGGAGTGGTCGATTCGAGACTAAAGTGTAATTCATTTAAGGTCACTCCTGTAACCGATTGAAATCCTTTAGGTATCACCGCCCATTCGGCATTATTTAATATGGTTAATTTAGCTTGGATATAAGCCTCTAAAGAATCATATCGATCCATATGATCTTCTGAAATATTGAGTAATGCGGCACTGGTTGCTTGTAGTGAATAAGTGGTTTCTAATTGAAAACTCGACAGCTCCAAAACATAAACATCAAACTCTTTGTCTTCAGTTAATAACTCTAATGCAGGTTCACCAATATTTCCACCGACACCGACCGCATAGCCCGCTTTATGCAATGCCTCTGCCACCAAAGTCGTCACAGTGCTTTTGCCATTTGATCCCGTAATAGCAACGATGGGTTCACCGACCGAACGGGCAAATAACTCAATATCGCCAATCACTTCCTTTCCAGCCTTTAAAAAAGGTTTCACCCACTCTGACGATTTGGCAATCCCCGGACTTAACACCAAGCTATCGACTTTTTTTACCCAATCCGAGGGCAGGGTTCCTGTGGCAAAGGTTACATGTGGATACTGTGCCTGTAAGGGTGCGATATCCAGGTCAGAACGCGTATCAAATGCATAACAAGGTTCCCCTTGGTTCTCAAAATAGCGCAAGACACTTTGCCCACTTATCCCTAAACCAGCAACTAGATACACGGCGTTTTCCTTTATTTTCCGACTTTCTTATTAACGAATTTTCAAACTGGCTAAACCGATTAATACCAATAGGATGGTAATAATCCAAAAGCGCACGATAACCTGAGATTCATGCCAACCTTTTTGTTCATAGTGATGATGTAACGGCGCCATTAAGAAAATACGCTTGCCCCCTCTAAGCTTAAAGGATCCTACCTGTAAAATAACCGATAGTGTTTCAGCGACGAAAATACCGCCCATAATAAATAACACTAATTCTTGTTTGACTGCGACCGCGACCACGCCTAAGGCGGCACCAATTGATAAGGAACCCACATCCCCCATAAAGACTTGTGCGGGATGTGCATTAAACCATAGAAAGCCCAATCCAGCGCCGGTCAAAGCCGCACAAAATATCGTTAATTCTCCCACACCCGGCAGATAAGGAATTTGTAAGTAATCGGCAAAATAGACGTGACCAGATACATAAGCAAATACCCCTAAAGCAGCGGAAATCATCACCGTTGGCATAATGGCCAATCCATCCAATCCATCCGTCAGATTGACCGCATTAGACGTTCCGACTATCACAAAATAACTAAACACGATGCCCCAAGCGCCGAGATAAATAAACGTATCTTTCATATAAGGAATCAATAGCTGTGATTCGGCAGGCACTTTTGCAAAAGCAAATAAACTATAAGCTGCAACCAATCCGACCAAAGATTGCCAAAAAAACTTGGTGCGCGAACGCATGCCATTTGGATCTTTATAAACCACTTTCTGATAATCATCGACAAAACCGATTAAACCAAACCCCAGCATGGTCAAGGATGCGATTAACAAATAGTGATTACTGAGATTCCCCCAAAGCAGAACGGCAATCGACACTGAGAATAAAATCATCACCCCGCCCATGGTCGGAGTTCCAGTTTTTACCAGATGGGTTTCAGGACCATCCAAACGAACACTTTGTCCAACTTTGAGGCGAATCAACCAACGAATCACTTTTGGGCCAATCACAAATGAGATCCCCAAAGCCGTCAACACACTCATAATGGTGCGCATGGTGATATAGTTAAAGACACTGAATCCTGAAATATACTGGGATAGATATTCGGTTAGATAAATCAGCATGATGGTTTCCTTAGTGTGATGAGGCCAATTGAGCCAATATTGCCTGACCGACGCGCTCCATTTTCGCGGAGCGCGATCCTTTGATCAGAACATTTTGAATTTTGTTATCTGCGATCATTTGCCATGCCGCTTCAGCCATGACTTCTGGCGTTTCAAACCAGCGAGCACCTTCACCAAACTTGGCTGCCATCGGTTGCGTCAATTGACCTGTTAAAAATAAGTTTCTCACGCCAACTGACTTGGCAAATTCGGCTAAATCAAGATGATGAACAGTTGATTTTTCGCCCAATTCCGCCATGGCGCCCAAGCAAACGAGCCCTTCGCCTGGACACTGTAATAACATTTGAATTGCGACTCGCATCGAGGCTGGGTTGGCATTGTAACTATCGTCAATTAAAACGCCCTGAGGCAAAACATGCGTTTGTCCTCGACCCGTAACCCCATTAAATTCAACCAGGCCTGGTTGAATTTGGGACCAGGTTTGACCCAATGCCAAACAAACTGCAACCGCAGCGGCTGCGTTCATCGCATTGTGTGACCCCAAAATGGGCATTTCGACGCTTTCAATAAAATGCGTTTGTTGATAGGTCACTTCTAAGGCAAATTGAATCCCTTTGATTGTTTGAGTGATTTGCGAAACCCGGACCTGTGCATCCGGGTGTTGACCAAAGCGAATGATGTTCAATCCTAAGTTCTTTGCATATTGTTGCCACTCATCGAAACCGGGCGAATCCATGTTCAAGATAGCGGTTCCACCTGCACGGACACCGTCTAATATTTGACCCTTTGCTTCAATCACCCCTTCCAGTGAGCCAAAACCCTCTAAGTGGGCGTTAGCCGCTAAAGTAATAACAGCGACATCCGGTTTTACCAATTGCGTTAGATAGCCAATTTCATTTAGATGGTTCGCCCCCATTTCCACGACGGCATAATCGTGTTCCTCTTCAAGCTGCAACAGGGTTTTGGGCACACCGACTTCATTATTCAGATTTCCATGGGTTGCCAATACGGAGGCCTGTTGTTGCAATAGATGGGCAATCATTTCTTTGGTCGTGGTTTTTCCATTTGATCCAGTAATGCCAACCACGCCCTTTAACGACATATTTTGGCGATGCCAAGCGGCTAGTTGTCCAAAGGCAATAAGGGTATCTTCCACTAATATGGCAGGTACGGCGGAGGTTACAGGCTCTGAAACCAGTAGTGCAACGGCACCTTCTCTAACTGCCGCGTCGATAAAATCATGTCCATCAAACTGCGGGCCTTTTAATGCAACGTATAAGGCTCCGCCCTCTAGGGTTCGCGTGTCGCTACTGATGCTATCTAACACCACATCTGCTTCGCCCAAATTATCGCCAATTAACACGCCATTAACGGCTTGCACTACCTCATTCAATGACCAACTCACAGCGGCCTCCTATTTGCTTCATAGGCTGCATAAGCCTGCTTAACCAGCCTTTCATCTTGCATCGGGATTTTCTGCCCTGCGATTTCCTGGGTGGATTCATGCCCTTTTCCGGCAATCACAACCACATCTTGCGGATTCGCTTGCGTTAAAGTGGATGAAACTGCTTGTGCCCGATCGTGAACCACGGTGAAGGGAGTCTCCATGGCATTCGTAATCTGCTGAACAATTGCCTCAGGTGACTCATCGCGTGGATTATCATCGGTAATCACCACCTTGTCGGCATAACGCTGTGCGACCTCTCCCATTAAGGGTCTTTTGCCTTGATCACGGTTACCTCCACACCCAAAAACAACCCAAAGTTGTTGATTTGGCAATGACAAATGTGCTCTGACAGCGATCAAGAGCGCCTGCAAAGCGTCTGCAGTGTGGGCATAGTCGATAACAACTGTTGCCTGCCCAGGATGCGATAGGCACTGCATTCTTCCAGCTACAGGCTTGAGTTGGTTTAGAGCCTTTTCAAGCTGACTCACTGTAAGTCCTAGTCCAACACAAACCCCAATCGCACATAACATATTTTCTAAATTAAATTCACCCATTAAAGGCACATCAAATGCAATAGGTTGTTGAGAAAGCAGAATCTGTCCGGCAATGCCTCGCTGGTAAAGTTTCGCTTTTGGCACAAAAATATCCGCTTGTGCATTCTCTTTAGCATAACTAATCTGGCTAACTGAAGGTCGGTTTTGATGTGCCAGCTCTAAGCCAACCTTATCATCTAAGTTCAACACTTCAAATTGATGCGAATAGTCTTGGAATAACTGTTTTTTTACCGACTGGTAGGCTTGCTCTGTTTTATGAAAGTCCAAATGATCTCGTGTCACCTGGGTCAACGCTAAACCTTTAAACTGAATACCATCAATACGCCCCAGCGTGATCGCGTGCGAAGAAACTTCCATCACCACTACATCGGCTTGTTGGTCAGCAAAATAGGCCAGCCACCGATTTAAAGCAACCACTTCTAGTGTCGTGTTTTGTGATGGGGTTAAGTCCCCTATCCAACCATTGCCTAACGTTCCCAACAACGCAACCTTCACTCCAGTGGCTGAAAGCAACTGGGCGATATAGTGTGCCGTAGACGTCTTACCATTGGTTCCGGTAACCCCGATCACCTTCACCCTTTGGCTCGGATTCTGATAAAACTGGCTTGCCAAACTCTTACATTGCCTACTGAGCTGATCCACCCAGATGACCGGAACGGCATTCAATTGATCATGATCTGATTCACTAAAAACCATGTCCATTTCAACCAGGCCTGGTGATTTTTCAGCCAGAATATACTTTACACCCTGATCAATCGCCTGCGCTGCAAACCTTATTCCATGAGCCTGACTCCCTGCTAACGCAATGAAAATAGCACCCTCAGTGACATCACGCGAATCAACAGCCAGTTGCGTTGGGCTGTATTGCCAATCCACGTGGCTGAGTTGAGGCGATTTCACCCCTCCTAGTGCATTTAATATCTCTGCCAGCGTCACTTTAGCCCCCCTGCCAAACATCATCTGGCACGATGTTTTTTAGGCGCAAAACATCGGTCATGACTTCTTTAAAAATAGGAGCCGCGACTTTCCCCCCATAATAAATTCCTCTACTGGGTTTATTGACAGCGGTCACCATAATATATTGAGGATCAGAAACGGGAACGATTCCAGCAAATAGCGATAAATATTGATTCGCTTCATAGCCTCCGGCCTTGGTTAAATGGACTGTACCGGTTTTACCCGCAACCCGATACCCTTCAACCTTCGCCTGTGGAGCGGTCCCGCCCCTGGCCACCACCGCCTCCATCATTTCTAGAACCTGCTGCGCTACCTCTGCGGAGATGATTTGCTTACCCATATTTTCTTGGTCTGATTGACGTTGAATGACTGACAAAGGGCGAAGCTGACCTTGGTTACTGATCACCATATAGGCATGGGCTAATTGCATTAAATTAATATTAAAACCATAACCAAATGACGATGAGGCTTGATCAATTTTTTGCCATTCTGCCGCAGGTCGAATATACCCCATGGTTTCGCCGGGTAAAAACAGACCTAAGTCCTGCCCAAAGCCAACGTCATGGAACATTTGCCATTGCTGTTGTGGGGTCAATCTAAACGCAATTTTACTGGCACCAATATTACTGGAATACTGAATAACTTCAGCGGGGGTAATCGTCCCGTGATTTCGAGTATCGGTAATACGCTGACCTTGAATCAACATCGAGCCGGGTGCAGTATTAATTTTGTCTTGAATATCTAGTACCCCTAAATCCAATGCCTTTGCAATAATAAATGGCTTAGTGGGCGAACCCGGCTCCATGACATCGGTTACCACTCGATTCCGTAAACGCGCACCTTG
This sequence comes from Hydrogenovibrio sp. SC-1, assembly GCF_002848135.1. Lineage (GTDB taxonomy): Bacteria > Pseudomonadota > Gammaproteobacteria > Thiomicrospirales > Thiomicrospiraceae > Hydrogenovibrio. Next base: position 121,825 of record NZ_PKGB01000003.1, on the reverse strand, counting down.
GAGTTGACTGCGATCATTTGGATTAAATGCGGGTAGCGACACCATGGCGATGACTTCTGCCGTCTTAGCATCTAGAATCACCGACATCATGCTAGTGGCTTGGTGTTGAATAAAGCTCTTCTTCATCGCATGATATAAGAAAAACTGGATGTCTTTATCGATACTTAAATGAATTTGTTTCCCAGGTTTAGCCGGCTGAAGATCTTTTACAAACTCGACCACTCGACCTGCTCTGTCCTTTACAATCTGTTTTTTCCCGGCTTGTCCCGATAGCCAAGCATCATAGGTTTTTTCGATTCCTGCGATCCCAACATCATCAATATTGGTAAAGCCAATCAAATGACTCACCACCTCTCCAGCCGGATAATAGCGTTTATATTGGTTTTGAACATACAATCCAGGCACATCTAAGGATTCAATCTTTTCGGTGAGTTCAGGCAGTACACCACGTTTGACATACATAAATCGTCGTTCACGCTTCGCAAGGACTTGCGGCGTAAAGGTTGAAGGACTTAATTCCAATATTGACAGCATCTGTTGATATGCACGATATTTCTTTTCTATCGTTTGCTGTCTCTTTTGCAACTGGGCTGGGGTCAGGTTTTCTGAAAGCAATTGCGTTTGCTGAGCAACTGGATCAAGATAAAAAGATAATGTTTTAGGATCCACCCAAATAGAATCAATGGGAGTACTCAAGGCCAAGACATTGCCGTTTCGGTCTAATATTTCGCCTCTAGGTGCGGGAATATCCAACGTTCGAATTTGACGTTTATTCCCTTCATTTTGTAAAAATTCTGCTTGGACAATTTGGACATGAAAGGCTTTGGCAATGAGCGCCAAAAATAACATCAACACCACGATTAAAACAATCGAATCTCGTCTAATGATTGGATTCTGATGCATCGTTGGCATTGCGTTTTTCCAAGAAAATGATTTGAAAGTTTTGAAGTTCTGGCGATTTCTCCAGCGTCATATTCAACTGAGTCTTCGCTAAATATTCAACCCTTGCTAGGGCAGTAAGATGGTGTTTTTCTAGGGTAAGTTTCCCGAATTCTTGATGCAGCGCAACTTGTTTTTTTAGAGATTGAGCGACTTGAGTCTCTAGATGCCTGACTTGATGCTGGACCTCTACAATTGCAATCAGGGAGGCGACTAAAATAACCACTAACATAGGTACAAAGAAACCTTGCCAGTTGAACTGTCTAAACTGGCGAAGGCTGGGGAGTTTTTGCACCGACACGTTTAACTCAAGTGCTCAAGTTCGGAATTAATAACAGCGCTGCACTGGCATTAATCGACTTGTCGACGAAGAAAGGCCGGGATATCCAAATAGTTTGAATTTGAGTCCACGCTCCCGGTAACACCGCCATTAACGACCATCTTCGGGCGAACCACTTCAGGTTCAGGCTTAGGCTCAGCTTGGTTATTTAAACTGGCTTTTTCTTCGGCCTTACTGGCTTCAACGGCTTGCAAATTGGGTTTAACAACTTCTGGTCGTTTTGCTGCACCCGCTTCAGATAAGCCCGTCGCAACCACTGTCACGCGAATTTCATCAGTCATACTTTCATCAATGGACGTTCCGATAATGACTTTTGCATCTTCCGAGGCAACCTGATCAATGACATCGCCCACTTCATTAAACTCACCTAAAGTAAAATCTAATCCAGAGGTAATATTCACTAATAATCCACGCGCACCAGATACGGAGATATCTTCAAGTAACGGATTTGCAATCGCTTTTTCAGCAGCTTTGATCGCTCTGTCTTCACCCGTTGCATGACCAACACCCATCATTGCAACGCCTCTTTCCGTCATAACGGTTCTTAAGTCTTCAAAGTCGACGTTAATCATGCCTGGACGAGTCACCAACTCAGAAATCCCCTGAACAGCGCCATGAAGTACTTCATTTGCATAATCAAAAGCTTTAGCTAACACAAAATCACGTCCTAGCACTTTTAACAACTTGTCGTTAGGGACGGTAATGAGGGAATCAACATGTTCTGCAAGCTGCTCAATACCTGCATCCGCAATTTTTCCACGTCGTTCAAAATTAAATGGACGACTCACAACCCCCACTGTCAAAATACCCATCTCGCGCGCGGCTTGTGCCACAACAGGAGCAGAGCCGGTGCCAGTCCCTCCACCCATGCCAGCAGTGATAAAGACCATATCTGCACCTCTAAGGGTTTCCTTGACCTGTTCAATATTTTCCTTAGCAGCTTCCATCCCTTTTTCGGGGTTAGCGCCTGCACCTAAACCATTTGCGCCCAATTGAATGCAAGTTGCAACTTTTGATTTTTTTAGCGCCTGAACATCGGTATTAGCACAAATAAACTCAACACCTTCTACCTGTGAGCGCACCATATAGTCGACGGCATTACCTCCACCGCCACCCAGACCAATGACCATAATCTTTGGCATACCTGCCTCATCGGAAATGGTTTCCTGTAAATTAAACTTCATGTGATACTCCCCTTAGTCAACACAATTTAATTAATAATAATGATTCAGCCAAGTCGCTCTGCGACTCTCAGCACCGCGCTTCGAGAACGCGGATTTTCTTCACACTCTTTAGCACTTGGAAATATCGGTTTTCCTACTTTTTTCAATACAGGCTTAACGACTTCCAACTCTATCGGTGAATCCGGAAACAAATCTTTTATTCGAGATTGATCTCGAATAAATTGCTTAACAATGCGATCTTCTAACGAGTGAAAGCTAATAACGGAAAGCCGTCCACCCGGTTTTAATACACGCACTGAAGCTTCTAATACGGTTTTTAATACATCCAGCTCTCGGTTGACCGCAATCCGTATAGCTTGAAAGGTTCGCGTGGCTGGATGCTTATGTTTTTCAGTTTTTGGTGATGCCTTTTTAACAACAGCTGCTAAATCCAATGTGGTATTCAAAATACCTTCTGCTAAAGCCTCTTTAATATGTCGAGCGATTCGCCCTGAAAATTTCTCTTCACCATATTGCCGAAGAACCTTTGCTAAAGTTTTTTCATCCGTTTGCACTAGCCATTCTTTAGCACTCAATCCACTTTGCGGATTCATCCGCATATCGAGCGGGCCGGATCGCATAAAACTAAATCCTCGCTCGGCCTCATCAAGCTGTGGAGATGACACCCCTAAATCTATTAAAATGCCATCGACTTGTCCTAGCCAATTCCGTGACTGACAATAGGATTCTAGCGCTTCAAAACTGCCTTGCTGTATTTCAAACTGATCCGCCAAAAAGTATTCTTTGGCAAAAGCAACGGCTTCTGGATCTTGATCAATGGCTAGCAAGCGACCATTCTTACTCAGTTGCGATAGAATCAGTTGACTGTGTCCACCACGCCCGAAGGTACAATCAATGTAAACTCCCTTATCAGAAATTGACAGACCTGAAACAGCCTCTTGCAACATCACTGGATAGTGACTTGTTTGCTCAATTTCCTTTGAGTGCGTCATCCTACAAGCTCAAGCTGGCTAGAGATTCTGAGACATCACCAACCGAAGCTATATCCAACATATCTGGACGACTGGCATCCCAAGCCGATTTAGACCACAATTCAAACTTATTGCCTTGCCCGAGTAAAATTGCTTCTTTTTCTAACTTTGCATGTTCTCTTAACAAAGGGGGCAATAGAACCCGGCCACTACCATCCATTTCCATTTCAGATGCATGGCCGAGTAACAATCGCTGTACCAAGCGCGCTTTGCTGTCCATATTGGGCAATGCCATTAATTTTCGCTCAATAACTTCCCACTCATCCATTGTGTAAACCAACAGGCATGGGCTTTGTAAATCAATCGTGGCGACTAACTGGTTATCACTGGCCTCTGAAATAGATTCACGGTAGCGCTTGGGAATTGCCAAACGTCCCTTTGTATCCATATTGATTGAGTTGATGCCACGAAAGAACAACATTATTTACCACTTTTCACCACTTTACCCCACTTGTCGCCACTATATTAACTTTTGTAGAGTCTGTCAAGCCGTCTTAAGATGAATTTTTATGAACTTATAGTTACAGATGAACAACTTAGATAAGGCTTAAAAAGTACACAAAGAAACAAATTGGAAATTAAAGAGATATTAATCAATATGATATCGATAAAACAGGGAATTGAATTTAAGTTATGACAATAACTCAATAATAATTTTTAAGAAAAAACAGCAGAACGCTGACTATTAATTAAATGAAAAAATGCAAGAAGATCTATAAGCCGGGTTCTGTACCCTTACGGGTGACAATCATTCATCTAGGAGAAGCATCACTACTCCCCTCAAGCAACCTACCCGAAAACCAGGTGCGAGCCACACCTTGCTTAAGCAAGCTTAAACCTGTTTCCCTATTTGGTCTTGCACTGAATGGGGTTTACCTTGCCACAAACGGTTACCCGTTGCGCGGTGCGCTCTTACCGCACCCTTTCACCCTTACCAATTAAATTGGCGGTCTACTCTCTGCTGCACTTTCCGTCGGCTCTCACCGCCCAGCCGTTAGCTGGCATTCTGCTCTATAGTGCCCGGACTTTCCTCGAAAGTCGAAACCCTCGCGATTGCCCAATCTTCTTGCAGTGCGCAATGTACTCTAACCCTTAACAAATGTCCAATCATTATCGATAAATCCTGCTAAAATTAGAAGATGTTAAGATTTATAAAACTCCAAATCCATCAAATCGGTCGCAAAGCAAAAAGATCTGCCTTTTTGAATAGATACTTCCCAAAATTTCAAGATCGGATCTACTGGGCAGGCGACCGACTCTCATTTGCTCGAGCAGGGTTTATTGGCGCTTTTTGTATGATGCTACCAGTGCCTTTTCAAATGGTACTGGGTTCTATTATCGCCTATTATGCGCGTGCCAATATCCCACTAGCAACCGCGTTGGCTTGGATTACCAACCCATTAACCATGGGATTTATCTGGTACGGCGGCTATCAGTTCGGCACCTGGGTACTTGCAACCCCACCCATTGAAAACCTTAATGCCAATATTCCGATTGCCTCTCAGCAATGGTTTATAGAAATATTCCCCTATATATGGCAACCCTTCTTTCTTGGAAACTTTTTATTAGGTATTATCATTGGATCAGTGTTTTACGTCATCATCGGCTATTTCCGACTCAACTTCTTAACTCATACCTCTAAAAAACCAAACCGTAATTAAACCGAAAATATAAAGGAAACAAACCATGATGATTTGTGGCGTAGAACTCTCTGGCAATGACGCCATTATTAGTCTGGTTCACTTCGATGCCGATATCTTCAACCTACCAGATTGCCGCGTTCGGAAGATTAGCTGCATTAATCCTGATTCAGCTCATGAACTTCAGTATTTTCAGAAAACATTTACCAAACTAATTGAAGATTATCAAGTGGATGAAGTCGTGATACGTGCACGCCAAAAGAAAGGAAAATTTGCGGGCGGAGCCAATGGGTTTAAACTTGAAGCTGCATTGCAACTGCTCACTCCAATCAAAGTGCGCTTAATAGATGCGTCTACTCAGAAAGCCGCCCTCAAAAAATATCCACTACCCATTTCCTTTAACGAAACAGGCCTAAAGAAATTTCAAGAGCCCGCCTTCATTGCTGCCTTCGCAGTCATTGCAGAACAACATGAGTGGTAAAAAATCAACCTAGATATTCATTAACGTAGACCGTCCAACTCCAATAAAAGGGAGTGCTTTAATTTCTTTCTTTACGCCTAACAACAGAAACTTTAATCAAAGCAATAAACACCCCTAGTATAAAACCTAATACTCCTGATACAGCTACAATTTGAACTTTATTAGGTTTAATTTTTTCACCAATATTTGCATCCTGATCCAATCGAACGATTGCAAAATCTTGCATGGATAGCTTATAAGAACTTAATAAAGCCACCTTTTCTTGCATCGCTCTTAGCCCATTAATAAATGGATCATTTGACTTACGATCATCCAACGCATCTCTTTCGGCTTCCAGCAGACGATACCCTAAATAATACAAAGGCAAGCCCTGATTTGAAACCCCCTGAATTGTTGCCTTTGCACCAATTGTAGGAGGTTCTTTTAAATCTAGACTACGAGCAATGCTAATAGCCTCATCAAGTTGTGCAAGTCGGTCAGATCTCTGTACTTCAGCAATTTCTTTCATTGAACGTATTTTTTTCTGAGCTTGCAGAAGTCTTGATTTCTGTTCGTTAGTAATTGAAGCCAATATTTCATGACGTGTATTATTCCTAACCTGAACAAGATACTCACTTAAAAGTAATTGCACATCCTTTTCAGATAAGGCCATTTCAAGCGCAACTGAAAGATATTGGCCAATTTCATTTTCTTTAGACTCTTGAACTAAAAAATTTTGATAAAATTGATCAAAAGCTTTTTGAACTTTTTGTCTGTCCTTTAATGTCACAATTTTTTCGAGTCCCGATAACGATTCATCATAGACTTTATACAATTTATTTTTTGTAAAAAAAGTCCATAAATTAGCTCGTGACATGATATTTTGTTTGAAAATATTAAATAACTCTAATGACGTATAACTACTCTGCCGGTCTAATATCAAGTCCCAATCCACCAACCCTTGAATTGACTCCTTTTCGACGGGGAAAAAGTATGCTTCCGACTTATAAATCGGTTTCATCGAGAACGCATAAATGGTAGACAACAAGATTAAACCGACTGTCGTTAAGCCAACAACCATCTTTTCACTGACGAGATTATTCCATATTTCAAGTAAATCAATTTCATCGCTATGAACGATACTAGTGCCTTTTGTTGAATACAACTCACCATTGTCATTAGACCCCATACCCCCATTTACTCCCTATTACTATTCTTGTTAAAATAAATATATACACAATCCGTTATTTATATAAAATGACTACTCTACAGTAACAGATTTCGCTAGATTCCGAGGTTGATCCACATCGGTTCCTTTTGTTAAAGCTACGTGATAACTTAAAAGTTGTAGAGGGATATTAAACACAATAGGTGCTGTAATTCTGCCAACATTTGATGTCGCCTTAACCACATCAAACCCTTCACCGGACCCGACACTCGCTACTTCATCTTCAAATACAATCATTTTGCCACCTCTGGCCTTCACCTCTTGCAAATTTGATTTGAGTTTTTCCAGCAAATCATCATGAGGCGCAATCGCAATAACAGGCATATGCTCGTCAATCAATGCTAGAGGACCATGTTTTAACTCCCCTGCAGGATAGGCTTCAGCATGAATATAGCTTATTTCTTTGAGTTTTAATGCGCCCTCCATAGCAATTGGATACATGGTGCCTCGCCCTAAGAACAAAGCACTGGTTTTATCTGCAAATTCATTCGCAATAGATTTAATTTCATCCTCATGCGATAAAGCATTTTTTATCAGACCGGGTAGTTTTTGCAACCCTAACACAATGCGACGTTCTTGGGCTTCTGACATTCGGCCTAAAGATTTTCCCAAGGCCGTCACTAACAATGACAACCCAACCAATTGAGTAGTAAATGCTTTGGTTGAAGCCACCCCAATTTCTGGCCCAGCCTGAGTCAAGAAAGTTAAATCTGATTCTCGCGTTAGACTAGATTCCGGTACATTACAAATTGTCAAGGTTGGTAAACTCTGACCAGTAGCGTTTTTTCGAACCTGCTTAATTTTCTGTAATGCCGCTAACGTATCGGCGGTTTCACCTGACTGACTAATTGTCACAAATAACGTATGGTTACGAACCACTGGATTGCGGTAGCGATATTCACTGGCCACCTCAACCATACAAGGTAATCCAACAATATCTTCAAACCAATATTTAGCAACTAAACCTGCGTGAAAACTGGTTCCACAGGCAATAATTTGCACTTGTTCAATCTCCGAAAATAACGCTTCAGCTTCATACCCAAAACTGGAAACTAAAACATGCTCTTGGGTAATTCGACCTTCCAAAGTATCAACAACCGCTTGCGGCTGTTCAAAAATCTCTTTATGCATATAGTGTCGATGGTCACCTAATTCAATTGAGTGCATACTTACACTGGACTCTTTAACCGGCCTTTCAACCTGATTACCTGCCGAATCATAAACAACCAAACTGGAACGTTTAATTTCGGCGACATCCCCTTCTTCTAAAAAGATAAAACTTTGAGTAACGGGTAACAAAGCAGAAACATCCGAAGCGATAAAATATTCTCCAATCCCAACACCAATCACCAACGGACTACCTTTACGTGCTGCGACCAAAGTATCAGGATCATGAATCGACACCACCCCCAAGGCATAAGCGCCTTCAAACTGTTGAATCGCATTCTTCACTGCATTTAACAGTAGATGTGACGTATGATCTTTAGCGTCAATCAAATGCTGTAACGACTCATGCAAGGCATGCGCAACCACCTCTGTATCCGTTTCAGAAGTAAACCGATAACCAGCAGCCAATTGCTGTTGTTTTAAAGCTTGATAATTTTCGATAATGCCATTATGAACCACGGCCACTTGATTATTACAAATATGAGGATGGGCATTATTTTCAGCGGGAACACCATGAGTAGCCCAACGAGTATGAGCGATACCAATAGTTCCAGAAAGGGTTTGCGGATTGAGATCAATTTTTTCCGCTAAATTTTTAATCTTGCCGAGCGCACGCGTTCGTTGAATTGTATGCCCTGCATCCAGAACCGCCACACCAGAAGAATCGTAGCCCCGATACTCCAGTCGTCTTAAACCTTCCAATAAAACTGGAACAATATTTCGTTCTGCAATGCCGCCAACAATTCCGCACATAAAAAGAGGGCTCTTTTAGTTTATTACAAAAAAATTCAGCGGGTATCTTACCGCATTTGAAGCTCTTTAGCCTGAATAATTTATCGAGATCCTGCTTTATTCAATCCGATTTAAGTTGCAAGGTTCGTTCATAAACTGCTTTCTTTTTAACGTCTTGCCATTGTGAAACAATTTCCGCGATTTGCTTGACGGGTAACTCTTGTTTTAACAAGACTAAGATAGCTGAATCGACCTTTTCACCTAACTCGCTTTTCGATTTTTCCGATGACTCAGCTAACGTGCCATTTACCATTAACACAAATTCGCCCCGAACCTTGTCAGGATGCACTTCAAAATACTGTAGTATTTCGCTCACGGTTCCACTCTGAAACTGCTCAAACTGTTTTGTAATCTCCTTCGCGACCACCATTTCCTGATCGCCACCAAAAGCCGCCTGAAAACTGGCCAAACTGTCGAGTAACCGATGAGGAGATTCATAAAATATCAATGTTCTCGTTTCATTACACAACGCTTGCAGCGCCAACAAACGTTTGTTCTTTTTGGCAGGCAAAAATCCTTCAAACGCAAACCGATCCGTCGGCAACCCTGCCGCGCATAATGCACTGACAAAGGCAGAAGCACCAGGAATGGGGACCACCCGAATGCCTTCTTGTCGCAATAAATTCACCAAGTGATAACCCGGGTCACTGATTAGGGGCGTCCCTGCATCGGAAATCAATGCGCCTTTTTCACCCTTTTTCAGTTTTTGCAACAATTCATGCCGCCTGTCGAATTCATTATGTTCATGCAAACTCACCATTGGCTTATGTAGCGCATAATGCTGTAACAAACGTTTAGAGTGGCGCGTATCTTCTGCTGCAACCCAGTCCACAGTTGCCAAAACATCCAGTGCGCGTAAGGTAATATCTTTTAAATTACCAATCGGGGTCGCAACGATATAAAGCACACCACCTTCAGCGCCGTTATTAGAGTCGCCCGCTATCGGCAACTCATCCGAGCCCGACTTAAAGTTCTTGTTTTGCATTATTTTCTCTCATAAATTCAATACCAACCTCGAGCCATTTATCGTTATAATGACCCGCATCAATAAGTTTCCTATTCTATAGAAATGGTTTCAAATGTATCAATCCATTGTTTCAACGATTATCTCTGTTGTCATCCTAAGTGGTTTTCTTGGGTTATCCGCCTGTAGCACACCACCTAGACCCGCACCAGAAAAACCACAACGAGAAGTACAACCGCCAGAGCAACCCGTTGCAGAGTCTCAGCAAAGTCAAATGGTAACTTTGGAGCATAAAGCACGACTTGCAAAAAACAACCAGGCCTGGGCAGAATTTATCCAGTTTAGCCAACAATTATGGCAACTCAGCGATTCAGACAATCAAGCTGCGATTGAATATCAAATTTGGTTTACACTAAAACAACTGCCTGCGGAGACATTAACCAACCTAGCAGAACAAACACCGGAAGTTGCCGATTGGGTAACCTTTACTGAAGTCACACAACAACACCCTATTTGGCAAAAACAACGCCTGCAAGATTGGCATGACTTTAGCACTGACAACCCCCAGGCGCTATACAATCACCACCTTTTACCCGCATTATTAAATAAGCTAGCACATCGCCAGCCTGTTCGTCATATTGCGGTTATGCTCCCGTTTACAGGGCAATATGCCAGCATCAGCCAACAAATCCGCGATGGCATTATTAAAAACTATTTCAAACAACGTCAGCAAGAAAGTTCAGAGCTAGAACTCACTTTTTATGACAGCTCAGACCTCACGCAAATCCAATCAATTTATCAAACCGCGATGAGTCAAGGAGCTGAATGGGTGCTAGGACCCTTGCGTAAGGCCGCCATAGAACAACTCACGCCACTAGCACCCTCCAATGTGTTGGCACTCAATCAAGTTGATTTAGCCTCCATTTGGCAATTCAACTTCAAATCAGAATCGGAAGCATACCAAATCACACAACAACTCTGCCAACAAAACTATCAGCGAATCGGTATTTTAAGCAGTACCATGGATGCCGATACCCGACTGGCACAAGAAATCCTATTTGATTGGCGCCAACAGAGCCAAAACCGAAGCCAAACAGCGATATTAAAAACCTATCCAACACGCAATCCGAATTTACGCAATGCGCTAGGCAGTTTAATTAATGAAAAACAGAGCCAAGCACGCAATAACAATTTACGCTGGCTATTCGGTCAGAACCTGCATTTTACACCCCGACTACGCCAAGATTTGGATGCCATCGTCCTGGTTGGCAATGAACGTCGATTGGCAGTTTTCAAACCGCAATTTGAGTTTTTTGACTTGAATTTACCCACTTATGGGTCATCCAAAATTACCCCGCCTCAATTAGCTCAAACACCCCGAAATCCGGACTTAGCTGGGCTCATTTTTCCAACTTTTCCTGCGGTGACTCATCCTACCCGTGTTGAGACGCCATTTGAAGCTTATGGTTGGGACAGCTTAACGCTGGTACAAAACCTCAATCGCCTTGACTCTGGGCTTTGCTTAAACACTGGCTTAATGGGACAACTCAAAGTACACGATCACCAAGTCGACCATCTCTTTAGTTGGGCCCGCTATAATGAACGAGGCCAGGCCATTCCGCTTTCCACTGCCGTTAGCTCGCCAAGCACTCCTTAGCTTTTATGACCACAACCAGCCACCAAACCGGACAGCAAAAGGAACAGCTTGCCGCTCAGTGGCTTCAACAACAAGGGATTCAACTGCTCGAGCAAAACTTTCGCATTAAAGGCGGTGAAATCGATTTAATTGGCTTAGACCCTCAGCAAACACTCATTTTCTTTGAAGTGAAATACCGGAAATCAGTGGCGTATGGCCATGCCAGCGAATTTGTCTCAGTACAAAAACAAAACCGCCTCATCAAAAGCGCGCAAGTTTTTTTACTCAAGCATCCCCAGTATCAAAACCATGCACAACGGTTTGATGTCATAACCTTTGAAGCACAGCAAACCGAACCCACCTGGATTCAAAATGCATTTGGCGTAGACGCTTTTTAGTCGCTAAGCTGATCAGCGACTTCAACCCAACGATCTAAATGACTAAAATACAGCACCCATTTTTGCGGCCGATTTTCTAGAACTGAAAATAGCTGACCATAACGTTGTAACTGTGGCCGATAAATTGAAACTTGTCCCTCAATAAATGCATCGACTTCTTTGGCATCATTCAATTCCACATAACTGGTTTTATAGTCCACAATCCAACGAGTGCCCTCCTCATCGACAAAGGTTCGATCAACGATATGGTTCTGTTGCACCTGTCCCAGCGGCAGCAACTCAAGTGAACTTAACGGCAATTCAGCTGCGGCTTCAGCATGATCAGAGCGCAAGGCCCACAATACCAGCTCATTTTGCAAACTATTCTGTAACGACACCATCACCCGACGCATCCCTTCTGTCAGCCACTGTCCTCGTAAACCCAATTGCATTAACCCCAACGCATGCCTTTCTGATTGCGATGCTAAGGCTTCGACACTAGGGATTATTGGGTTATTTTTCGACCACTGTTCAAGTACTTGATGCACCCAAACACCCACCAATTTCGCCATTTCGGCTGTTTGGGAAGGCGTTTGCTGACTTACATCCATCGCTGACTTTGACAAAGGTTCTGCAGGCAATTGCGTCACAGCCTGAGCCGCTTCTTTCTTCGGCAAGAGCGCTGACATGAACGACTCTGGCTGCATCTGATGAAAACCTTTTCGAGTTGGCGGCAATCGACTTACTTTAGCGACAAAGTCATTTTCGCCCCCCTCCGCTTCCTTGGGTTGATAGCCCTGTAACAAGCCTTCAAAAGAAGTTGCCACCAATGGCCATAAACAACTCAATAAACTATTGTTGGTCGCCGCTAGTGCAACATCTCCCGCCAATACCTTATCACTCACCGCCACTGATCCAAAACAATGCAATTGACGTTTCGCTCGTGTGCAGGCCACATATAACAACCGCCCGTCTTCATAAGTCTGTTTTTGCGCGTCATAACGCTTAATTAACTCTACCAACGGTGATTTTTGGCCATTGGCTTTGCCTTTTTGTACCAATGGCGCAATCACCAACTGTTCTTTCTGTTCACCTCTAAACGACAACCAAGATACCAATGGGGGTTCATTCACTCTCGGCTTACGCCCTAAACTCGGTAAGATAACGGTATCAAACTCCAGTCCTTTGGATTTATGCATGGTCATTAATTCCACCCGTTTTGCATCAGGTGAGGCATCTGGCTGCGCGAACAGTTGTTCTAATGTTTCCTCCAAAACCGCAATCGATAAGGAGGTGCCTCCGGATGACGAGGATGAACGAGCAGCCAAACCGGTAAGCATTTGCCAATAAGCCTCGACATTTTGCAATGCATTATCGTCTAAAACGGTCTGAGGCCCATCCAATGCTAGCCAAATTTGTCGTAACCAAACCGAAACTTCAAGCGAACCGCGACTTTGCAAAGCCTGCTGTAAAACAGGCAAGGTTTCTGCCAAGCGCATTTGACCGGCCTCACTGAGTCCCGGTTTAAAATCCGCCCAGGCCTGGTCATTTTGATCTGTTTCATCAGTAGGAAAAGCCATCAACTGTTGCCAAGCAGTGCCTACTTTAGGACGTCCGTCTTCGGTTAATAGGGTGTTTAAATCGGCTAAACTTAACCCAATCAAAGGTGAACGCAATAAAGCAATCCAAGCTGGCCGATCCCCTAAGTGGATCAAAGCTCGAGTTAAAGCTTGGCAATCTTGAATTTCCTGACGGTCTTTTAAGCCTTCCAATTCAACAGCCTTAAAAGCAATCCCTGCTTGTTTTAACCCAAAAGCAATCGGCATTAAGTGCGAGCGGCTGCGCCCTAAAACCCCAATCGATTCCGTCGCTAAAAAATCACTGTCAGCCAAGCGAGACTGAATAACTGACAACACATCATTCACTTCCTCTGATTGTGAGGCTTCTAATTGCCAATGGTTAAAGACTGCCTGATTGGTCGAATGAGATTTGATAGCCGAAGGCGAAGCTTCCGCTGACGAATAACAAACCGCACCCAGCTCCAATTGATTGTCTGACGGGAAAACCGATTGAAAGGTTTGATTGACCCAATCCACCACTCCCGCACTGGAACGAAAATTCACCGAAAGCTGTAACGGAATCAGATCGACCTGAGCAATGCCATCTTCCCATGCCTGCAAAAAATTCCCCACCTCCGCTTCTCTAAAGCGATAAATGGACTGCATGGGATCCCCCACAATAAACAACGTATGGCCATCCCCTGGTGTCCAGGCAGTCACCAGTTTTTCAATCAACCGAAATTGAGCGACACTGGTATCTTGAAATTCATCAATCAATAAATGGCGAATCTGATAATCTAACTGCTGCGCCAAATCGGTCGGGGCGGAGTCCTCTCCTAATGCCAACGCAGCCGCTTGTGCAACTTCAATAAAATCGGTTTCACCCGCCTGCTGAAAACAGACTTTTAAATGCCCTACTGACCGATTTAACAATCGAATCAATTGTTGCAAACTGTGCCAATCTGCATCCGAATAGGTAGCGTCGGGCAATTGACTCAATTGTGCAAACGCTGTAGCCGCCTTATCTTGAAAGTCTGCAGTACGAATGGCTTCCAGTTCCGCTAAAAACGCATCCTTTTGCGCTTTATTGTCACCTTTCCCTGGCGGAAAGCCTTTATTTTTATTGGCTGTTTTTAACCAAGTGCCTTGCTTGGTCTGAAGCCAATCTGTCAAGGCACGCCATACCGCCAAATCGGTATCGACACACAATGACTGACCCGACTGATCAAAAGCTATTAACTGCTGTAAGTTTGATTTTAACGGTTCCTCAACATTGGCTTCCGCAAACTCTGAAAACGCACACATCTTCGATAAACGATCGGCAATAGGTGAGATGTGCTTCCAAGCAGCCTGTTGCTCTTGCGCAACCAAATCTGCCACTGCGGCTTCCAGAACTTCTCTCGCCATCGCCGACTCTTCCAGTGTATCGGCACCATAACCCAATAAACTGCTCATCCATTGATCGCGTTTTTTCAACATCGACACCAACAGTGCTTCTGCTCGGCGCAACTTGCCATTCACTAATCTCAGCAGTTCGGTACTGGCTTCTGCTGTTTCGGTATCTTGTAACGCACTACGTGCTGCTTGAATATAAAGCCGATCCTGCATACTGGCTAATTGTGGCTGGGCACCCAAACGCGATAGCAATGGCATCTGTTGCACCAAATAACCATTCATACTGTCCAATGTCCGAATGCGTAATCGATTCGGGTTATCGAGCAGTTGCCATCCGCGCTGTTGATTATTGTGCAAGGCCGCTTGTGCTAGCTGCCAACTATTGCGTTCAAACAAACTGGCCGCTGCCGATGGCGGTGACTGCAATCCAAATTGCAAGGCCTGCAGAATCCGATTACGCATTTCAGCAGCGGCTTTTTTAGTAAAGGTCATCGCCACCACCTGCTCCGGTTGCTCAACTTGAGACAGTAGAGCCAAAAACCGTTGTGTTAATAACGCGGTTTTTCCCGATCCGGCCGGCGCTTGCACAATAAAGGAGTCTGCTGGTGAGATAGCTTGAAAACGCGCTGGGCCATCTGCCAAATCACGATCTGGCTGACATTGCTGCAACGGGTCAATCATTTGATACTGAGAAGGCGTTAGATTCATAGCGAAGCCTCTAAATTCAAGGCTTTCTGCCATTTTACTTCCGGCAAGCGCAACGCCAATTGACCCGCCGCATAGGCTAATGCAGCTTCATCCCGATACCGCATCGCAGCATCGCCTTGCTGCAAACTGCGCGCTAACGTATCCACTTCAGATTGCAACGCCTGTAAGAAATCCTCCCAGGCCTGACCTTCATAGTCTCCGCCCGACTTTTCAGCGAGCTTGCTAAAAGCGTGTCGACTACTGGGTAATACCTCCGATTCTGCCACGAGCATATCCAGCTTAACTCCATCATCACTGTGCAAAATGCCATAGCCTAGTCCGGCGATGTCTGATGTGGTGTAGGCCTGTAGATACACCGCTAGCTGCGGTGCTTCAATCGGCTCTTTCAGCAAATCCGCTACATTGGCTCGTCCGGTTTTATAATCAACAATCAGTTTCTGATTAGCAAACTCCGGAAGTTGATCCACCCGGTCAATTTTGGTATTAAATAATAACCCACCGATGGCCAATTGATGTTCTGCTTCCGTTTGAATGACTTTAAAGGGCGGGCGAGCTTTTTCCAGCACTAACCAATCTAAGATCAGCTGCAAAATGCGCTGCTTTTCCAGCGCCAAATAATGCGCATCATATTGAGATTGCATAGGCGTCATTGCCGTCTCAAGTAAATCGGATAGTTTTATCACCAGCGCATTTTTATCCAATGCTAATAATTGGGTCTGAGTCACCGTTTCTTGCCAGAAAACTTCTAAAACGTGATGCACCAAAGTGCCTAAATGATTGGCCTGCAATCCCTCTTCAACGGGCTCCAACTGATAACGCGCACCCAAACGATAGTCAATAAACGCCATTAACGGGCAACTATTTTGTGCATTTAAAATCCCTGTTCCACCGGGTACTCGGGTATTGAGTGGCAAAGCAGGGGCTTGCGCATCCTCAACCCAAACTAGCGGGCTGGCCTGTTGCTTCAGCTTTTCAGCCAAAGCACAGTAAGGTTGGTTTGAAAAATCGGCTACTTCCATGGCCACGCTTAAGCCCTTCGATAATAACGGGCTCGGCAACATTTCTTTATCCTCTAACTGACGGGCATACGACCAGACTTGAATGGGTGCCGCCTCGATTAGCCGATGTGTCACCTGCTCAGCATAGTGCAATTCACGTTGAGCATCACAGCGTGGCATGGCCAGATCACGTTGTAGGGCAATGGGTAAAAAGGGGTTTGGATTGGGCATTCTCGGCCAGGCCTCATCAGTCAAACCCATCACCCACAAAGCATCAAACTGTTGACCAGACGCTTCTAACATACCCATCACTTGAATCGGCACCCAACCCTGCGTTTGCGGTTGATGCACAGTGGCCTGCAACTGCTGTTGAAACCGCCCCAGCCAATCGGCATAGCTGGCCTGATTGGCTTGAAAAAAGCAATTTTCAAACTGCGTTAACGCCTGCAAAAAGGCCTCTTTCTGCTGCATTTCAACCGTATTCAGTGCTCGAGAAGCATCCCCCAGTTGTAAAGTCTGCCCCCATTGAAAGGTTTTTAAGATAGTGAGTGCTTGCTGGACAAATTGCGCCAAACTGACCTTAGTCGGTAAGCGTGTTTGTGATTGGCTGAGCAACACCTTCGTTAATTTTTTCGGTAACGGATTTGAAATTAGATTATCGCCTGCTTGCATGTCATCCTGTTCTTCAGCACGCTTTTGCAAATGTGCCAGCAAGGTCGGCCATTTAAAACTGGCCCATTGTAATTTTCTGAGCCGATTATCGGCTTGTTGCCGATATTGCAAATCCCCCAAAGTATAAGGTGAGGTTAACCAATCAGACCAGGCTTCATACTGTAAGATTTGTTGCGGCATCAACGCCAATTGTAAGGTTTGAAGAGCATTTTGAACCAGGGCCGATTGTGTCAATGGCTGCCCCAATGAAATATTGTAAAGCGTCTGTCGTCCTGACGCTAACGGCAATGGCTGCCCGAAACGCTGATAGAAAGTTTCATCAAATGCCCAGGTTAAAGCAGATTGAACTGATTCAATATTCGGTGCCACAACACCCAAGCAAGGAACCGAAGACGTCTGCGTCGCTGACTGAGACTGCTTTAACCAACCATCTAACCAGTCAGCACACCAAAGCGCGACTTGCTGTGCCTCTTGCTCAGGCGTTTCAGCTTGGCAAAACTGTTGTTTAGGTTCATTCGCCAACGGCAAGGCCGCCATTACTTCAATCTTAGCCCCCGACTTAGTCAGGATTGTTTGCCACTGCTGAACGGACGGCGACAACTCATCAAACCCATGTAAACAGATATGCACCTGCTCACAATGGGTTGCCAAACGTTCTAACAAATCAAGCCGCCGACTTTGTAACAATGGCGGATCAAGCAATTGAAGTTGCTGTAAACGTTCCTGATAACGGTGCTTCAAATCCAAAAACAAACTGACTTCGGCTGTTTTAAAATGATTATGCAAAGCCTCTTCGGCTTCATATTCCAGCAAAAAGCACCAGGCCTGGTAAAGTTGTTTGGCAGTCGCCCTGGTATTTAATAATCGCAATTCAGGTTGCTGTTGCATCTTCTCTGCCAATAAATCCTGCCAAAGCATCTCCGCCTCAAAAACAGACAGTCTTGTTGGCGACAGCAGTGCCGTCAAATCAGTCAGGTCTGCTTGCAACACTAATTGCTGTTCCCACTGCTGCCACCACTGAGACATCGTCATCACAGCGGGTGTTTTGGCAACGGTTTGGGTTTGCCAATCCTCTGCTAGCAGCTGCTGTTTGAGCAATTGACTCAACCGACTGTTGACCGCAATATGCAGGTGTTGCGCCATAAACCTTCCTTTTTTAAACGCCTTGAAGTCAACTATTCTAATGCAATTCTTTAATAAACCCAGCTCAATTCAATGCAAACTTGGGGTGTCTCTCATAATGATTCGCAACGGTTCAACTTGCATTCAGCCATCCAAATCGGCATAATACGCGCTCATTTTTTTCGAATAATCAAATAGTTATCCAGTCAAAAACAAAGGATTTTAAAGGGTTTTATGCTGTTATCTCAACGTAAACAAGATTGGTTTGGCAATATTCGCGGCGACATCCTTGCTGGGATTGTTGTTGCCTTAGCCTTGGTTCCAGAAGCCATTGCCTTCTCCATTATTGCCGGGGTCGATCCCAAAGTCGGGCTTTATGCTTCTTTTGCCATTGCCGTGATTATTGCCATTGTTGGCGGACGTCCTGGCATGATTTCAGCCGCTACTGCCGCCACGGCATTATTGATGGTCACCCTGGTTAAGGACCATGGTTTACAATATTTATTAGTGGCCAGTATTCTTGCTGGGGTATTACAGATACTCGCTGGCTATTTAAATATCCACAACCTCATTAGCTTTATTTCGCGCTCAGTCATGGTTGGCTTTTTGAATGCATTAGCCATCTTAATCTTTATGGCGCAACTACCGGAATTAACCAATGTCACTTGGCATGTTTATGCCCTCACGGCATTAGGGTTAGCGATTATTTATCTATTTCCCTATGTCCCTAAAATCGGCACACTCATTCCTTCACCCTTAGTCACGATTATCGTGTTAACGATTCTAGTGGTTGCATTAGGCATAGATGTGCGCACCATTGGCGATATGGGGCAGTTGCCTGATACCCTACCCATCTTCCTTTGGCCAGATGTCCCTTTCACACTTGAAACCCTATGGATTATTTTGCCTTATTCCGCTGCTATTGCCATTGTTGGCCTATTGGAATCTTTAATGACCGCGCAGGTACTGGATGAAATGACCGATACTGACAGTGATAAACGTCGTGAATGTAAAGGTCAAGGGATTGCCAATATTGGTTCCGGACTTATTGGGGGTATGGCCGGTTGCGCCATGATTGGCCAATCGATCATTAATGTCAAATCCGGTGGCCGTGGACGACTCTCCACCTTTGTTGCTGGCGGTTTTCTACTGATCCTGGTCGTGTTTATCTCCGATTATTTAAAAGTTGTGCCTATGGCGGCGCTGGTTGCGGTCATGATTATGGTCTCAATCGGGACTTTTAACTGGGGATCCATTCGCGATATTCGTACTAACCCGGCTCATGCAACCATTGTCATGCTCAGTACCGTTATCGTCACCGTTTGGACGCATAATCTTGCCTTTGGTGTGATTACCGGTGTGGTATTGGCGGCACTGTTTATGGCCAGTCGTTTGCGCGAATACATGTATATCAGCAGCGAATTTGACGAAGCTTCTCAAACCCGTACCTATCGCGTCGTCGGCCAAGTATTCTTTAATTCTTCTGAGAAGTTTATAAATTATTTTGATTTTAAAGAAGCGGTCGACAAGATTATCATTGATGTCCATCGTGCACACTTTTGGGATATCAGCGCCATCCACGCCCTCGATAAGGTCGTCATTAAATTGCGTCGCGAAGGCGCGGATGTTGAAATCGTTGGCTTAAATGAAGCCAGTGAAACGCTGGTGGATAAATTCGCAGTACACGACAAACCAGAAAAAATTGAAAAAGTTATGGGAGGTCACTAATGCAGTCCTTAGAAAAACAATGGGTCACGGCTTGTCTCGATGGTTCAAACCTAACCAACGGTATCGTCGATTACGCCGCTTGGATTGCTGAAAAAGTGAATTCACCGTTAGAACTTTTTCACTCCATTGAACACAGTCTGCTGTTAGCTAATATCGATCAAACCGGTAATCTGGTGCCAAATATGGCAGACAACTTAATGGTGGTCTTATCAGAAGAAGAAGCCAAAGAAAACAAACAACATATTCAAGAAGGCAAAGCCTTATTGGCTGAAGCCAAAACCCGGCTGACCGACCGTCCAATCAAAGAGATCACGACCAAACAACGACATGGCAGCTTAAGTGAGTGCTTAATGGATTTGGAAGATGAGATTCGGGTGTTAGTGGTTGGATTTCGTGGCAAAGCCACCGCTGAAGATGAAGCCGGCATCAGTGATCAGCTGGAAGAGTCAATTCGCGCTCTGCATAAACCGATCTTTATCGTCAATGGTGAGTTTACAGCGCCAAAATCTTTAATGCTGGCCTATAACGATACCGATGGCGCGCGCAAAGCGCTCGATATGATCTGTCGCAGTCCTTTATTTGCAGACATGACCATTCACTGTGTTCATGCGGTCAAAGAAGGCGGCACAGACAATGGCATTCTCCAACAAGCCAGTGAACAGCTATCGCTATCGGGTCGACACTTCGAAACGGCTGTGCTAACTGGTGATCCGCAAACCGAGTTATTAGCTTATCAAGCTAAACATAACTTGGATATGACGGTGATGGGAGCCTTTAATCATGGCAAGCTTCGTAGCTTATTCTTTGGCAGTTTCACCTTGAAAATGCTGAAAAACAATCAAAAACCGGTTTTACTGATTCGTTAATCAAGATTAGTTATCCGGTTTTTTATGCCAAATTCCCCCAGGCCTGGGGGAATTCGCTCGAATAAAACTAGCCAACTGCTTTTGGTAGCCTAAACCACAGTGCATAAAGCGCTGGTAAAAACAGTAAGGTCAGTAAGGTTCCGACGCCAATCCCTCCAATCAACACATAGGCCAAAGGCCCCCAAAAGGTATTGGTGGTTAATGGAATAAATGCCAACATCGCGGCTAAGGCGGTTAATAACACCGGCCTAGCACGTCGTAAGGTCGCATCAATCAAAGCCGTTTGCCCCTGCATCCCTTGCTTCTGATTATCGTTAATCTGTCCCACTAGAATCAGCGTATTGCGCATTAAAATGCCCGCTAAACCAATTAATCCTAGCGTGGCCACAAAGCCAAAGGGTTGCGAAAATAATAGCAGTGCCGCCACGGCGCCAATCATTCCCAATGGAGCCGTCACCAACACCATAAAGGTGCCGGAGAAACTCTGCATATTTAGCATCACCATGGTAATCATTAACAACACCATCACCGGCATTAAGACTTTAATCGAGCCCTGAGCTTTGCCTGACTGCTCTACTGATCCACCAATTTTTAATTGAACCGTTTTCGGTAATTCGTTCAATAACGGCTGCATTTGCTGCCAAATTGCCATAGTGACATCCGGCGGCTGCGCGCCCTCCACCTCCGCATTTACATTGATGAAAGGCGTTCGATTACGACGTTTCAACACCGGATCGGAAAACACCACGTCTAGAGTAGCGAGTTGCTGTAAGGGAACCTTTTGCCCTGTTTGGATTTCAATGGGCAGTTGTGCCAAATTAGCCATTAGGTCCTGCGCTTGAATTTGACTAAAATGCGTTACCGAAATTTGTCGTGTGCCTTCTCTCACCACCGCCTGAGTTTGCCCTCTTAACGCCGTTTGCAATTGTTGTGACAAACTAACCGGGCTCACGCCCAATAAGGCTAACCGATCTTGATCATAGCTGAGTTGAATTTCAGGCGATTGCTCACCCCATTCCAAATGCGGGTCTCGAATATGAGGGTTTTGCGCCATCACTTGACGCACCTTTTCCGCATATTCGGTTAATAAATCAACAGTCGGTGCTTCCACACGAAAGGTCACCGGCCAAACTACAGGTGGTCCATAAAGCAAGCCATGCACCCTGACTCTGGCCTCATTAAATTGCCCATTATCAATTTGCGCTTGTAACCGACTTTTTAATTGATCCCTTTGCTCGGCATTATCGGTCACAATAATCAGCTTAGCGTAACCGGCATTGGGCAACTCTGGGTTCAACGCCATAAAGAAGCGCGGCGCGCCTTGGCCAATATAACTGGTCAGTGTTTTGACTTCGGGCTGTTGACGCACATAATTTTCAATACGGTGCGCCAATTGATTAGTCACTTGCTGGCTTGAGCCCTCAGGCAAATAAATATCCACCATGAGTTCGGGGCGATCTGAACTGGGAAAAAACTGCTTTTCGACCAACTTAGCCATGCCGACCACCGATACCACAAATAGTGCCAGTGTCGCCAACACCACTGTTTTTCGATACCGGACACAACCATGCACCCATTTTGATAGAGAGCGAGTAAAAACATTTTCTGGAACGAAATCGGATGCATGTTGCTGATTGGCTGCCACATTCGGTAATAGTTTAAACCCTAAATACGGGGTAAACGTCACCGCCACTAACCAGGAAATTAATAGTGCAAACGCCAGTATCCAAAAGATATTACCGGCATACTCACCCACATTGGAAGCCGCAAAGCCAATCGGCACAAACCCGACCACTGTGACTAGGGTTCCAAATAACATAGGAGAAGCCGTCACCGTCCAAGCATAGGCTGCCGCTTTCGTTCGATCTAGACCCTCTTCCATTTTAACGAGCATCATTTCAATGGCAATAATGGCATCATCCACCAGCAACCCTAATGCTAAAATCAAGGCTCCCAACGTAATCCTATCCAGATTTTTACCGGTCATCTGCATCAGCCAAAAGGTTAAAGCTAAGGTCAAGGGAATGGCCAGTGCCACGACAATACCTGCTCGCAACCCCAAGGCGATAAAACTGACCAGCATCACCACCGCCACCGCCATTAAAAACTTCATTTGAAAGGTATTCACGGCCAGTTCAATGGCATCGCCTTGATTGGTTACCTTTTCCAAAGCCACACCCTCAGGTAATTGTGTTTGCCACTGTTGACTAAACTGATTCAGCCGTTCTGACAAATTCAAACCATTTTGTCCGGCTTTCATGACCACCCCCAAAAGGAGAGTTTCTTCACCTTGATTACGAATCATAAAGTTGCTGGGGGATACAAACCCACGTTCAATTCGAGCGACATCGCCCAAATGAATCACTTGGTTCTGGCTAGCAACAGGTATATTGCGAATGGCTTCTAGGCTGGTTACTTGTTGGTGGCTTCTGATATAAACGCGCGGTCCATCGGTTTCGATAAACCCCGCTGGTGAAATAGCTTGATAAGCATTTAATGTCTGTAATAGCTGTGCTTGGGTTAACCCCAGTTGCGTCAATTTATCTTCATTAAATTGGATTTGAATTTGCTGCTGCTGTTCACCCAATAGCTTCACTTTTTGAACGCCGTCGACGCGTAAAATGGCATCGCGCGTTTGTTCGGCTAACGCCACCCATTCGGGATACCGCAATTCACCGGGGTTTAATGCATAGAGCGTAAAATAGACATCCGAAAAATCATCATTCACAAACGGCCCTAACACCCCAGAAGGCAAAGACCCTTGGATATCCAACATGCGTTTTCGTACCTGATAAAATTGATTTTCGACTTCATCGGCGGGCGTAAATTCTTTAAAGGTAATTAACAAATTCACTTCACCCGGGCGTGACGTGGTTTCCACAAAATCAAAATACTCAACTTCTTGGAGTTTTTTCTCAATCGGGTCAGCAACTTGGCGTTGCATTTGTTCAGCCGTCGCCCCTGGCCACTTTGCCGAGACCACCATCACCTTAATCGTAAAACTAGGATCTTCCGCTCGCCCCAAATTGATAAACGCAAAAGTGCCGATCAGCAACGATAATATAATAAAATACAAGGTAATGGCTTGATGCTTGACGGCCAGTTCCGATAAATTCCAGCGCTGCATCATTTTAAGACACTCACTGACTGTCCAGCGACCAGACGATGTGTCCCTTGTAATACGATTTGAGTACCCACCGCTAATACATCTGAGAGCACAACCGCTGAAGCATGATTCATGCGCACGACTGTGACCGGTGTCGCCTTCACATGTCCATCAATCAGTTTCCAAACATAAGCTTGATGGCCTTGATTGAAAATCGCTGTGATCGGCACTTGCCGTTGCTCTGACACAACGGGTTCCGTAAAGTCTAACTGTATCACGCTACCATAGGTTAAGGTACCATTGCAGTCTGATAACCGATATCTCGCCTGGGTCTGCTGGGTTATTTGATCACTCATCGGGCTTTTTAAACGCAGTTGTGCTTGGCATTGAATCGGTTGATCGATACTGGTTAAGGTTGCGGTTTGATAAGATTGTTGCAAAGCAGTCGCAGGTAAATACACTTCTGCTTCCGTTGCACCAGCCAATAGTTGAAAGGCGGGGTGTCCAGCGGAAACCATTTGCCCAGCTTCAATATTCACCTGTGACACTACCCCAGATTCAGGGGCACGTAATTCACTATAACGATGTTGATTAATCGCCAATTTTAAAGCCGATTCAGCGGCAATCACGGCTTGCTGACTTTCCACTTCAAAGGTTTCAGCACGTTGCAAATCCTGCAAACTGATCAGTTTATTGTCATACAACTTACCAAGGCGTTTGCGCTCTCGACGAGCATTTTCAAGACGGGATTGAGCGGAGGCTAAATTGGCTCTATGTTGCTCAACAGCCAATTGCAAATCAGCCGCATCCAAAGTGGCCAATAACTGATTCGCCTTAACCGGTTCACCCACTTCGACAAAACGTTGGGCTACTTGGCCCCCCACTCGAAAGCTAACTGGCAGCTGATAACGCGACACGACCTGCCCGGTGACTTGCCATGTCTTTGCTTTAGCAGGCTGTACCGAAACGGTGGAAACCACAGCCCGTTGTTCAGCCGCAAATACCGTCACCGAACACCCAAGCAAAACCAAGACACCCCAAATAAAACGCATAGACACATCCTTACTTAAATATCAGCAAATCATAATAAAAGAATTACCGATTAATGTCACGCTAAAGGGAAGAGATCGTAAGGAAAATCCAACCAGGCCTGGTTGAAACGACAGAGAATTAAAGATCTAGTGGGAGCCCATGGCCAATCCCATACCATTGCCCCACTTGTTAACCGCCGCGCGGGCAGAGTTTAGTGCATTTTCTGGCAACGCCAATTCCTTTAAAGCTAAATCACGGCAGGTTTTCAACTGCTGAGTAATATAGTTATCATCCTCGGCTTCAACCACAATATAGTTACTCAGCATAATCAGCGCCGTTAAGTGACGGACGCGGTCATTGTTTTGATTTTTTTTAGCAAAATCCTGATCATGATGAAACAAAATGGCCTTATAAATATCCGGATCCATATGCCATTTTTTGCAAGCTAGGCAGCCTATAAAAGCATGATTGGTATGATAGGTTTCAATTTCTTTTTCATAACCACTGAACGGATAGGCTTGTTGTGACTTAAAAATTTCCATGTATTTTTCAGAGTCGTGGCGCCCCATATAGATAGCACCCACATTCTGCATTAAACCAGCCATATAAGCCTCAGAACGAGAGACATCAAACACCCAGTAAGACAGTTCGGCTGCTGCAATGCCGCATTTCGCACCCTGTACTAAAATAGGCTTTTCTGATGGCGTGGCGTCCAGAACAGTCACCATCCCAGAGGATAAAAAGATATTATTAATCTCATCCAAGCCTAAAACATTAACGGCCGCTTTAGCATCCTGTACTTTACGATCTTCTGAGGTAATGTTGGTATTAACCAATTTTAAAAACCCTGCCAACAATTCAGGATTATGGCTAATCAAGTTCGCCACCTTAACCGTATTAGGATATTTAAAATTGAGTTCGGCTTGCAATAACAGCACTTCTTCCGGCACATTCGGCACGGATTGACTCTTTAAAATTTCAGAAGCCTTTTCAATTAAGGACTGCATCACCCTATCCCCAAATTTAAACAAGCTATAGCATAGCGCTAAAACTAAGCAAAAACAATCACAAGTGATCCAATTATGCGACCACTCTATCGCATCTTAATCGAACGCAACTCCTGAAATATAATCACCCCCATAAACAGCTTCTTGCTTGCTTGTTGCATCTCCAAGGGTATACTAGAATACTTTGTAGCGTCTATAAATATCAGGTATGGATATGCTCCGCATAAAAGCCCTATTATATAAAGTGCCCATTTTAGCCATCAGTGCTGCGATGAGTGTGTTCGCGATATTTGCACTGACGTTGTATGAGTTTTCTAGCTGGTATCAAACCAGCCAGCCAGCCAGCCCCGCTGACTGCCATAACACCCTCTGTTTTTCATTTGAAATTGGGACTCGACGCCCCGGAAAACACTGCGCTTCATCAAGCCGTTTTACGATTTGCTGAACGGGTTCAAACAGAAAGCCACGGTCGAATACAAGTAGAGATTTTTCCCAATCAAGTATTGGGGAATGTTTATCAAATGATTGAAATGACCCGCAAGGGCCAACTTGATATTTTATTGATTCCTTCCGCTAAATTGAGTATTTCCATCCCCTCGATGCAATACCCGGACATACCATTTCTATTCCCGACGCGAGAAGATGCTTATCAACTCTTGGATGGCGAACCAGGTCAATTACTGCTACAGAAATTGAATAGCATCGGATTACTGGGCATCACTTTTTGGGAGAATGGTTTCAAGCACTTTACTGGCAATCAATTTTATACCCACCCCGATGATTTTGTGGGCAAAAAATTTCGCATTATGAAAAGCCGACTGCTTGAATCCCAATTCAACGCCTTAGGGGCTGAAGCTATCCCTATTGATTTTCACAGCACTTATCAAGCCTTAAAAGATGGTGTAGTCGATGGCCAGGAAAACCCCTTGGTTTCGATTGCCAGCATGGGGTTTCACAAAGAGCAATCTCATTTAACTCTCAGTGACCATGGCTATCTCAGTTATGTATTTGCCTTTAGCCAACATACTTTTCCCGAATTACCACAAGATTTAAAAACGCTGTTAATAAAAACGGCTCGCGATTTAACCCGCTGGGAACGCCAAGAAACCCAACGGCGCGAAAACACCTTCTTACAACAGATTCAAGCGGAAGGCGTACAAATTACCCAACTCACACCCGCACAACGCCAAACATTGGCTCAAAAAACAACTCACCTCATTCAGCAATTTGAACCGATCATTGGTAGCGACATTATTAGCTATACCCAAACCTACCTGAATCAGAAATATGCATTGACAACACCCGACAAACTAGCCATTGGCCTAAATGCGGATCTTTCTGCGGAAGCGCCCCAAGCAGGCCTTGCTATAAAACGCGGCATGGAGCTGGCCATTGCCGAAATCAATGCTCAAGGCGGCCTATTAGGTAAAGAGCTGGTGTTACTACCGATGGATCACCGAACCCTCGCTAGCCGAGGGCAAGAAAACTTAAAGCACCTCGCCAATGAAAAACCGGTGATTGCGGTCATGGGGGGGGTACATAGTGCTGTTGTTATGGCGGAGCGCCCTTTAATCAATCAATTGAAAATACCCTATTTAATCCCTTGGGCTGCCGCATCAGAAATCACAAAGCTGGATGGAAGTCATGACTTTCTATTTCGATTATCCATCGATGATGACATTGGGGCTAAAAAATTAGCAGACTTTAGTGCCGAGCTGCGATGCGCTTCACCCGCCGTCATTGTGGAAAACTCGATTTGGGGTCGCGGCAATCTGGAACAAATCAAAAATCATCTCGCTAAAAAATCAATTCCCATTGCCGTGGAAGTCACCTTAAATCGAGGTCAGCAACACTTTGATTCGATTATTCACCAGCTAACACAATCAGGGGCTGATTCGATCATTCTAGTGGCAAACTCTAAAGAAGCAACAGGCCTGGTCAAATCCCTCAGCCAATCTCAAACACTGCTTCCCATTATTTCCCATTGGGGGATCGCCAGTGGTGACTTCTTTAATCAAACGAAGTCCTTGTTTTCCAAACTCAACCTTCATTTAATTCAAACTTGGATTTTTTCCAACCAAACACAAAAGGCTCCGATATGGCAGCGCTATTTACAGGCTTATAAAACCATTGACTCACCCTATGCAGTTAATGGGATGGTTCAAGCCTATGACCTCGTCAAGCTGTTGGCTTTAGCCGTCACGACTGCAAAATCTACTGACAGACAGGCCATCCAACAAGCGCTTGAAAATTTGCCACCGTATCAAGGCGTGCTTAAATATTATCAACAAGCATTTTCGGCCAAAGATCATGATGCCCTTAATGAAAAGGATATTTTCATGGTGAAACTCCTTCCGGATGGCCGTTTGGTTAAAACTGAAACGGAAGGTCAATAGCCAATGCCCTCTATTCCTTTTTTTAAAAAAACGACGCATCAAAAAGGCATTCATAGCCGTATTGTGTGGATGATTAACCTGCTGGTGCTATTCGGTATATTAATTATCACCACCACAGCCACTCTGCAAACCTATCAACAGATGAATTCTCAAGGCAAAGCTTACTATCTCAACCAGGCAGATACCCTCCATCATCGTCTGGAACAGAATTTTAACCATTTAATTGAATATGCCCACCAACTAGCAAAAAATAAATTGATCGTAAATGCTCTAACCGACAGCGTGGGTCGCGATCAATATCTACCGCCATTAATTAACAACTTTACGCATCATCAAGATACCCTTGCCGTCAGTTTACTGGATTATGATGGCCATCCGATTTTCCCAACGAAACAAAGCGACATTCAATACAATCAATCACCGCACCTACGTACGGCACTGATCATGACTCAGACGTCTTATTTTATTGAAAAAGGGTTTCTCTTTGTCATATCACCTATTGAATATTACAACACCACTCAAGGGGCTATAATGGTGAAATACGATTTATTCACTATTATCAAAAATAATACATCCAAACTAAAATACGCTTTTACTCACATTACGCATAATGAGGATTTGCTATATGAAAAAACTATCGACCCTGAGAAGGATTACCTCTATTTAAGCCATGCTAATGACCATCACTCTGAAAATATTGTCCAACAATTAGGGCTTTCCGTCGGCATTGGCATTCGTAAAGTACACTTCTTTCAACCCATTATTGAAGCCACTTCCAAGATCATATTTATCGGGCTAATGATCTTGATTATTACCCTTTTTGCCGCTCATTATGTGGCTAATTCGGTTACTCAACCGATTTTAGAATTATTCAGACGTGTTAAAGAAACCACTAATGATGCGACTGCTTTATGTAGTCCTTTAGGCACGTATGATGAATTAGACGAGCTTGCTCAAGCGTTTGATGAAAAAACTTACCACATCCAGCACCAAGCACCAAGCACAACACGATGCCTTAACCCAACTGCCTAATCGACTATTATTCGTTGACCGTGTAGAACATACCTTATCCATTCGTAAACGACTGCATCAAAAGCTGGCCGTTTTGTTTCTAGACTTAGATCGGTTTAAAGAGGTCAATGACTCTTTTGGCCATGAAATGGGCGATAAACTCATTCAAAAAGTCGCCATCGAAATTCGACATCAATTACGAGACGAAGATACCATTGCCCGCTTTGGCGGTGATGAATTCGCAATACTCATTCACCAATATCATCACCCCCATGATTTGATTATTGTGGTTGAAAAAATATTATCCGTATTTAGACAAGCTTTTATTTTTGATGAAATCCAGCTCTTTTCTACTTGTGGGATTGGCATCGCCACTTTCCCAGAAAATGGCGCGGATGCATCTACATTAATGAAAAATGCCGATGCAGCCATGTACAAAGCGAAGAAAAATGGCCAAAATCGCTATGAATTTTACAACCATGACATGACTAAGCAAGCCTATGAACGTGTCAATTTAGAACGTGAACTGCGCTATGCGCTAACTCATAATGAACTGGAAGTTTATTACCAGCCACAAATTGACATGAGCACGCAGAAGGTTTTAGGGTTAGAAATCTTGATGCGCTGGAACCATCCTCAAAGAGGACTCATCTCGCCTGATCAATTTATTCCTTTTGCAGAAGAAATTGGTCTCATCGTCGAAATGGATCGCTGGGCAATGGAAGTGGCGATGAAACAAGTCTATCGTTGGCAGCAGCAAGGCCTAAGACCCGGTAAGTTGTCCCTGAATTTATCGCTGATTCAACTCAATCAAGTTGATTTTCTGGCATCGGTTCAACATGCGATTGCTCAAAGCTTAATGGTACCGCAAGATCTCATCTTTGAAATCACCGAAACCCAAATTATGCGCAACCCGGAACAGGCTACTCGAACCTTGACCCATTTGAAAGAACTCGGGCTCTCGTTAGCGATTGATGACTTTGGCACAGGCCATTCATCTTTATCCTATCTTAAAAACTTCCCCATTGATAAACTCAAAATTGATCAATCCTTCGTCCATGATATGACCACAGATAAAGACGATGCGAACTTGGTGAAAGCCATTATTAATATCGCCAAAAGCTTAGAGATGGACGTGATTGCCGAAGGGGTCGAAACCCAGGATCAAGTTGAGATGCTGATTAATTATGGTTGCTATGAAGCGCAAGGATTTTATTATAGTAAACCACTGACTAAAACCGACTTTGAAGTCTTTTTAAAAAGCCATTAACGCTGGGCCCTGCTGTTTGAGCCAAGCTTTATGTTCAGCCAGATCAGGGCAATATTGCTGAACCAACTGCCAAAATGCGGGGGAATGATTCGGGTGAATAAGATGACATAATTCATGTTGAATCACATAATCAATAACCGGCTTAGGTGCCATTGCTAAACGCCAATTAAACTGTAGTCGCCCATCACTGTAACAACTACCCCACCGAGACCGATAGTTGCGAATGGTGACATCGGCAGGTGTCACCCCAATTTCAGCGGCTAAAACAGCCAATCGTGGCAGAAGATACTCGGCTAATTGCTCAGTGTAAAAAGCGGCCCATTTTTTTTGCAAGGTTGCTTTGGGGGATTTCAACTGGCGGTGCGTTTTTAAAAAGGCACACACTTGATTATTGTCTAGCCGCACTTGTAAGCTGCGCACGGGTGTGGTGTGGTCTTCTATATAACGAATCGGCTCACCGAATAGCGGCACGGTACCACCGGATTCGCGTGTCATCGAGTCAGGCAGTTCAGCCTGTTGCTGCTTGATACTTGCTAATAACCATTCAGCTTCCGAAGCCACCAATTCAGCAATGGTTTGATCGGAAAACTGCTTGGGCACTCTCAAACTAGCACCATCAGGCGATACCTTTAATGCAATCGACCCCCGTCGAGAGGTTTTAACAATCGTTAGTTGGTGTTCACCCAGTTGTATTTGTTGTGCCATCTATTACTGACTCGTACCGATTTAAAATTAAGCGACTATTATAGGGCAGTTCCATTGTACTCAAGTCGAAATCTACAAAACGTCCCAAACGAAAATCGCCTAAAATAGAGCCATGACACCTTTTCCTGACACCCAAGCCATTGAATATCATTTCAAAATAACGGAAGCCAATACCGTTTTATTGACAGCACTGCAAAACCATTGCCCCAGTTCGGTGTCATTCTCCAATCAACAATTCAAGCAACTTTGTGAAATGGGCGCGGTTTGGGTTGCACAACCGCATCCAAAAACAGGAAAAACAACCAGGCCTGGTCGATTTCGGCGTGCTAAAAAGCGCTTACCCATCAATTCGGAAGTGTCAGTTTACATCAATAGTCAGGTGTTAAATGCAACGGTTGCCACCCCGTTATTAATTGCGGATGAAGGCGATTTTAGCGTTTGGTACAAACCGAAAGGGATGTTGTCACAAGGCTCAAAATGGGGTGACCACACCACACTTTACCGCTGGATAGAACGCAACCAACCATTTGAAATCCAACCACAAAGGCCCTGTTGGCCAGTGCATCGGCTCGATAAGGCCACCGATGGTCTGATGTTAATTTCCCATAGCAAAAAGCGCGCACAGCAATTAGCACAGCAGTTCGAATCACGATACCTTCAAAAAGTCTATCAGGCGTGGGTGTCAGGAAATTTTTGCGCCGCCTTTCCGGCATGGCCGCACCACATCCAAACTCCCGTTCAGGATAAACCAGCACACACTGAAGTTCAGGGTTGCCACTATGATGCTGAGCAAAATCGAAGTTTATTGAACATCAAGCTCCATACAGGCCGCAAACACCAAATTCGCATCCACCTAGCTGAAGCGGGCTTTGCCATTATCGGTGATCGCCTTTATGGTCAGGCCAGTTCAGAGGATATAGATTTACAATTAACGGCAGTCAAACTGACGCTATTGCCAAACGCGGACCAGCCACTCAAGACTTACCAACTGCCTGAGTCGCTACGACTTGGATAGCCTTAGTCTCTGGAAGACTGTCCATTAGGGATAGGACAAAAGACGCCCCCTGGATTATTGTGCAACTTCTCGATCCAGTTCTCGGTGGGCTTTATCCGCCGCCTGTTTTTGATATTCTTTTTGTGCCGCGCGTTGTTGGGCTGCTTTTTCAGCCTGTTTCTCTGCCGAGCTACATCCCATTAGGCTGATGGCTGCTGCCACCCAACTTACTAAAATTAATTTTTTCATATCGTCATCCAACTTAATTAAAAAACGCTCTTCTGCCAAGGATCCTAAGTACCGCCTGCGCCCCTTGCAACGGAAAGGTTTGTTCCCTTTTAAAAGTTGTTCTAGAATACGGTAAACCTTTCTCAAAAACAAGGACAGTTCATGGCTAACAGCTTGCTTGAAACGGATCAACACCGTTTAGCACTTTCTATTTCTGGATCGGGTGGAACCGGTGCGGTCACAGTCGGACTCATTTTATTAGATGCAGTTGCCAAAGCGGGGTTTTATGGCAATATGACCCGTGCCTTTGGCCCTCAGATTCGCGGTGGTGAATCGGCCGTCATGCTGCATTTTTCTGATCAGCCCATCGAAACACTGGCTGAGTTTTCTGAACTACATCTCGCTTTAGACTGGGTAAAATTTGATCGATTTGAAGACGAAATTCCACTCACTTCGTCAAGCTTGGTTATTTATGATAATAGCCGTGAAAAACCACCAGGCCTAGTCAAAGAGTCAGGGGCAACGCTCATTGGACTCGATTTGCAGGCCATCGTCAAAACCTTGAAAGGCAGTCGCCTCAATATGGTGGCATTGGGCGTTGTTGCTCAACAAATCGGTTTAGCCAGTCACTTTATTGAAGCTGCCCTACAAAAAACTTTGGGACGAAAAGGCCCAGAAGTGGTGACAACCTCAATGGCCGCCGTGTCAGCAGGCATGACATTGCTGACAGACACCCCCTTACCTGGATTAGCTGACTGGCATCCTACTCAAACGCCTCGCTGGAACATTAGTGGAAATGAGGCTTGTGGGCTAGGAGCACTTCGTGGCGGCTTAAAGTTCGCGGCCGCTTATCCGATCACCCCTGCCACCGATATTGTCGAATATTTGGCCAAGCCACTGGCACAAACCGGTGGCAACTTGCTCATTGCCGAAGATGAGCTGGCAGCGATGAATATGGTAATTGGTGCGTCCTTTGGTGGCGTCCCCAGCATGACCTCGACCTCCGGCCCTGGTTTATCACTCATGACCGAAGCGATGGGATTGGCTGTTGCCGCCGAAATTCCAGCATTGGTGGTAACGGTTATGCGTGGCGGCCCCTCTACCGGCATCCCCACTAAATCAGAACAATCCGACTTGAACCAAGCACTTTATGCCTTGCATGGCGATGCCCCGCATCTGGTCATTGCTCCCCTCAATATCCAAGAATCGGCAACGGTTAGCCAATGGTCGTTGAGGCTGTCAGAAGCACTTCAAACGCTCGTTATTTTAGTGACAGACCAACATCTGGGACAAACACGGATGATTATGAATCCTGTTGAAGCCTTGGATTTGAATTTACAGCGCTCACAACCGAGTGCCGCGAACGAAGAGACATCCTATCAGCGTTACCAACTCACGGAGACTGCGATTTCCCCCATGTCTATTCCCGGAATGACGGCGCTTCAATACACCGCCGATGGACTCACTCATTCTGAATCGGGGCTACCCTCTTCACGGGCTGAGGATCATGCACAACAACTCCATAAGCGTGCCGATAAACTCAGCCAATTTGAATATGGCGATCGATGGGCCTGCACGATACCAACAGCCAAGGCAAAATTCACCATTATCACTTGGGGGTCCAGTTTCGAAGCTGTTAAGGAAGCGGTCGAAACGTTAAACCGACAAGGAGCCGCCATTAGCCTAATTGGGCTCAGATTAATTATGCCGTTACGCACTGAGACCTTGATAGAATTAACCCAACAACAAAAGGTATTGGTCATCGAACAAAACGATTCCGCGCAGCTATACCATTATCTACTGTCGCAAAAAGCCATCCCCATTGACAGTGATGCCTTGGCAGAACCCGGCCCCTTATTGTTTAAGCCCACGGATTTAATGCCCCGTATTCAAACTTGGATGGAGGGTCAGTTATGAGCCTTGAACAAATTCCCGTTAAAAAAGCACGCCCCAATGATTACACCTCCAATGAGCATCCGGTTTGGTGTCCTGGGTGCGGCCATTTCTTTATTTTACGCGCACTGACCAAAGCACTGGCCTGGCTGAACATATCTAAACAGGATATTGGATTGGTATCCGGCATTGGCTGTTCATCGCGATTACCTGCTTATTTAGATGTCTATGGTTTTCATGGCATTCATGGCCGAGCTTTGGCACTGGCCAGCGGCTTAAAGTTGGCCAGGCCTGATTTAACGGTTATTGCCGCGGGAGGTGATGGCGATGGCTATTCAATTGGCGGCAATCACTTTATTCATGCTTGTCGACGCAATATGGACATCACCTATATTGTGATGGACAACGAAGTCTATGGCATGACCAAAGGCCAGCCCTCTCCGACGACCGATCCGGAATGGCACAGCAAATTGGCTCCGAATGGCACGGGGTTATCCAGTTTTAACCCAATGGGCATCGCTTTAGCTTCTGGTGCCAGTTTTATTGCCCGCGGCTTTTCCGGTGACCCCAATGGACTCACTAAAATCTTAACAGAAGCCATTCAACACCAAGGCTTTTCACTGGTCGAAATCAAAAGCCCCTGTGTGACCTTTCGGCCTGAGCAAAAGGATTGGCATAAATCGATGCGTTTGATGAATGTAACGCCTTTCGCCAATCCGATGGAAGCTGCACAGGCCATTTATGGCAGTGATGGGTTTGACACAGGTATTTACTACCAGGCGGACTCACCGGTTTATAGATCAGAAGCTTCTAGCAAAAAAAACGGCACTGCCTCAGAACAAATGGACATCATTGAAAAGGCGCTTTTGGTATGAAAACACATCCTTTTTTAAAAACCCATAACAAACACTTGGCTTGGGTATTAGCGGCGGTTAATGAAATGATTGAAGAATCGATCTATTACTGCGATACCTTTGCTCACACCTTACAAGCTCACCATAATGAAACGGCCGCGGCTATTTTTTCAGCGTTAAGTCCTTATTTTAAATCCGAGCAAGAAATCGTGTTGGCGAAACTACCCGAACAAAATCTACCGGCCATTCCCCCATGGGAAATTCCGCACCAAGACTATGAGCATCCGGCCAATGCCTTGATGCAGGCACATTATTTAATGACAGAGCATGAAGCCTGGCAAATCGTGACCGATATGATCCAAGTGCACCATTGTTTCTATCGCGATTTAATTGCGAATAGCTCACAAAAAGAAGTGATTGATCTGATTACGTCTTTGCAAACACACTGCTTAAAGTGTGAAAAGATTTGCGCGACCAAAAGAGTGCCAACAAAAAGCGATGACCCACAAGATCCCATTGATGATTTAGATGCGCCTGTTGCACAGAGCTAAACCATGCGAAATGGTCGAATGACATTCACTCAAAAGATTAATGCGTTCTTTCAACGATTCACATCCCTTTTTCAACCAAAGCCTTGGCATTGGATATTACCGATTAAAGGCCACTTTTATTATGATGCTGAACTGGCTGAAGCCGCGGGTTGGCTGGTTATTGGTCAGGAACTGCGGCTGAGTCCTGAATCGGACAACCCATATGATTCCCAGGCCATCCAAATATACTTACCGCTTGCCCAGGGCAATCCACCCGCATTAATCGGCTATATTCCATATACCCATAGCCGAGCGCTCACTTGGTTGCTAAACGAGACGCATCTAACAGCCCCCATGACAATCAAACTGTTTAATGGTTATCGGCAATACCAACGTTTACATTTATTTATCCTCATTCAAACGCACCTTAATCTTTGGCAAAGGCTTCGTCTATCCTTATTAAAACGCCCCAAACATCGGTCAAAAAACCGTTAAAATAGCTTTATTCCACATCAATCCTTGGAGAAAAAATGCCTTTATCGCAATCGGCCGCGCCTGCGGAGTTGGAGCAGCTTGCACAGCAACTCGAAGCCTCTGGCCAATATCAAGTCTTAAAGAAGTTTCAACCCATCTCCCAATATCTCCCGGACGATCCGCAGATTGCACACCACTTAGTTTGTATTATTGATACTGAAACGACTGGGCTCAATACCGACAGTTGTGAAATAATTGAATTGGGTTATCAATTGGTTGAGTTTGATTCGAACGGCCACTTCTACAAAGTGGTTTGTGCCAAAAACTTCTTGAATGAACCGGAAGGAGACATCTCCGCTGAAGTTACCCAAGTGACAGGACTGACCTTTGATGATGTCAAAGGTCACCGCATTCCCTGGGATGAAGTGGTTGCCGATATCAGCCAAGTTCAGCTCTGCATCGCCCATAATGCAGGGTTTGATCGACCGATTTTAGAACGTTACCATTCGTGTTTTGTCGATAAGGTCTGGGGTTGCTCAGCCAGCCAAATTGACTGGTTTCATTTGGCTAAAGTTGGCTCACGTAGCCAGGAATTTTTGTGCTGGAAAGTTGGGCATTTTTATTATGAAGCGCACCGTGCTTTAGATGATGTACAGGCTCTGACGCACCTTTTAAGCCAACCGATTTCTGAGACAGCCCAACCTGCATTGCATTTTTTATTGCAAACCGTGCGTCAGCAAAAGGTATTAATCAAAGCGACAGGCGCGCCTTTCGATCTAAAAGATGCGTTAAAACAACGAGGCTATCGCTGGCAAGCCAAACTGAGGGTTTGGCAAAAGGTGTTTGACGCCTCAGAACAACAATCAGAACTGGCCTGGCTTCAGGATCAAAATGTGCCATCACCAGAAGTCATCAAACTCAAAGCCACCGATAGTTTTTCGATTCGAGCGCAATAACAAAAATCGGCTGTCAAAATGACCAGGCCTGGTCATTTTAAAACACTCAACTAATGGGTTTCTCTGACGAGGCGAATGAAATAATAATCATCCCGGTAATCACTGAAACTCTCACCGCGATCAAAGCCAATCCCGAAGGCACCGTATCGGCTATCCACATCCGGCGTTGACGACCAATAATACTCACTGGGGGTATTGGGAAAAACGCGCTGATTAATCGCCGGATCAAAACATTGATACTCAACAATCGACTTCAGTTCTTTAAAATTTGGCAACCGCCAATCTGAATGCCCTGCATAACCGCCTTGTTGATTCTGTTGTTGCGTTGTCAACATGGCTTGCTGCCAAGTCATAGCCTTGGCTTTACCGACACATTTGCCTTTTTGCCAATTTTGACCAAGGCTACACACTTGCCACATCAATCCCGTCTTAAGATGCGTCACCGTGCCATCTTGATGCGATTTAAAATCCTTCGTCGGCGTCAGCGGCAAAGTGTTTTTGTGCTTACAGGTTTGTGCCTCGACACTGGGGACGAGGCTCACAGCCCATACTAACGGCATCCAGACTGAAATGATTGGCCTAATTTGCATCTGCCCCTCCAGGCAAGGCTGTGCGCACCAGCCGCACATAAAGTTCATCTCTTCGTGCCGTTACGGTATCTCGGCCATTGCTAAAGTCTAACTGCCAGTTCATACTTTTATCAAAGGCAACTGGCGTGCTTGACCAATAACCGCCCCGACGAGTATTAGGAAAATACCGTCGATCAATTTTAGCGCCTCTTTCTCTCAGCTTTAAGAGTGATGTTAATTCCTGAATATTGGGTAAGCGCCAGTCATGCGCACCACACAGTCCCTTTTTATTCACTCGCTGAACAAACGCATGGGTGTTACAGTAAGTATCTTGTTTGCGCGCGATAAAACCAGTACAAATATGTCCATCATGATTGCGATATCCCGTTGCACCACCATTACTAGCCCAAATGAGATTGCGCAAATTGTATTGATCTTCTCGGGAATGCAAACCCGCTCTTTTGCTTTGCCTGGTCTTCACCTCCCAGATTAAGCCGGTATGATTATCTTTGACACAAGACCAACGTTTTGCAGAGCGAGGCAAAGGTCGCCCCTCCGCGTCTAATTTTGTAAAATTAAACCCATCACGGCCATGAGCACAATCTTGCATAGCTGCCAATTCGCCACGACACTTTTCTTCATTGCCTTGAGGATAGTTGGCTGCCCAAGCGATACCGGTATCATTTAAAGGGGGCACCGTTGAATAGGGGACAATTTTCACCTGACGTTGCCGTTCAGCACGGTTCCCAGCTTGATCAGTTGCAGTATAGGTCAAGGTGTAGCTTCCCAAAGCATGGGACTT
This sequence comes from Hydrogenovibrio sp. SC-1, assembly GCF_002848135.1. Lineage (GTDB taxonomy): Bacteria > Pseudomonadota > Gammaproteobacteria > Thiomicrospirales > Thiomicrospiraceae > Hydrogenovibrio. Next base: position 83,192 of record NZ_PKGB01000003.1, on the reverse strand, counting down.
CACCTTACCTGACACCTTCACCGCCACCTGACCATCAAAATCATCGGTTGCGGTTGCACCCGGATCAGTAAAATATTGATGGCGTTCTATGACCAAATCCCCGCCATTCAATTGAATTTTCGGTGCTTCGGTATCTTTATCAGGAAGTGTTTTAGGGGCTTCAGGTGCTTTTTCGAGCAGACTACAGGATGATAACAACCCTGCTAGCCACAAAAACCCGATCCAAGCGGTTATGTTTTTTAGCAAAGGCTTGTTCACAACACGATACATCACAACACTCATGGATTAGTCGCTACCGTATTTTGAAGAAATTGGCGTTTCGTTTTATCAAACCGTTTAGACGCGTCCAAAAAGATACGCATCTTCTGGATACTGGTGACATAATTAACCGTTTCAGATCCGATAATTTGACGAGCAGCAACTTCCACATTGTAAAGCCACTTATGTGGATTTAATCCCATCTTTTCCGCTTTTTTCTGAAGCTTTCGCACTTTTGCTGGCCCTGCGTTATAAGCTGCTAAGGTTAAATTTTCTTGTTCTTCACGGGTTAATTTCGGATCACTAAAATAGCGATCTCGTAAAAAGGCCAAATATTTTACGCCTGCATGGATATTAGTTTCCAAATCTTTAATATTCGGTAAATTGACTTGACGATCTCGTGCAGTGGACGGTTTAATCTGCATAACGCCCATCGCCCCTGCCGGACTGCGTTTTTTATGATTAAAGCGTGATTCCTGATAGGCCAATGCAGCAATGAGCTTCCAGTCAAAATCATACAGATCGGCATATTTTTTAAAATAGGTTTTCAAGGTACTGACATTATTGAGCAAATCATGTGCAGGTGGGTTTCTAATCCAATAGTCATCCTCAAAATATTTTTTATAGACCATATTGCCTAAAAAATGACCCGGCCTGGCATAATCGTGGATAAAACGGTTGAGTGATTGCCTAAATCTAGGCATGCCTTTACGAACCGCCCAACCAATGGAACCGCCATGATGCACCACGATTTCTTCATTCAAGACAATATTGTCTAATACCCGCTTCCAAATATGCGCAATATGATCATCCACCACGGTGTAGGCAATCATATTTTCATTCACCAACTCTAAAATATCTTCCGCTTCCATAATCGGATCGGCACGTACAATTTCCATTGGCGGCAACCCCAGTTGTCCCAATGACTGATTAATGGCCACCAAATGAATCACATAACTACTGTTATTTACTACCACAACCCGTTTTCCTGAAAAATCTTCAAGACGACGAATCGGTTTGGCCTGTCGACTAGAGACCAGAATCTCGTTCACATGCTCAATATACGGTTTGGTAAAGTCGGTTAGGTTTTCTCGCTCAGGGGTAATGGTCAATCCTGCCGCAGCCAAATCGCCATAACCGGCATCGAGTTTTTCAAGAATTTCGCCAAAGGGCACAGGAATAAAAGTCAGATGCGTTTGATAACGAGTTTTGCGGGGACCACGATTTAAATAGTCCACATAGGCTTTTAACAGATCATATTCCAACCCGCGAAAGCCCTTACCCGATAGGAAAAAATTGGTGCGAGTATAGCTGACTAACACTCGAATCATATTACGCTTTCTAAGCTCTGGCAGGTCGCCTTGAAACTTATCTAAAATGCGACTGTTTATTGAAGTATTTTGCGGCACTGTCGCATTCGCCCAGACAGACGACACACTTAAAAAAGCAAGACAGATTAGTAGCCAAACTTTTGTCAAAACGTTTTTCAAACCCAACCCTTCATGCAGTATTTTCGAGTTCAAATTGTAAAGCAATTTTCTGAACGAATGCTTAAAAGTATAGAACAAAATTGGACAGTCAAAATCGATATTAATCTGTGTAAAAACCAGATCAAAAATTATTTTTGAAAAAGCAGGATAATCAAAAGATAACGCTCTAGCCGAGCATTTGAAAGATTGGTCGGGACAGTAGGATTTGAACCTACGACCCCCGCCACCCCATGACGGTGCTCTACCAAGCTGAGCCATGCCCCGAAACCATTGAAAGGCGTATTATAGGGGGATTCTGTTTTTTATCAAGTCCATTTTTGCGCCATGTGACGAGAAGAGTGTTTTAAATAGCGCCGCTGAGTCAGCCAGCCGATCGTCAATAAGATCAAAACACCTGCCAGCAGACTGGTCAACCACAGCAATGGGTTAAAATGCAGCGGCAAATCTAATAGCCATTGGCTAATCAAAAAACTGGCGAACTGTGCTAACGTTGCGGCTAAAAACCCTGCCAAGGCCCCAAGGATCATAAATTCTGTCAACCCAACCTTCACCAAGGTAGCCTGATTAGCACCTAAAGTTCTCAGCAACATCCAGCTCTGCACCCGACTTTGCTGACTAGCGAGCGTCGCAGTAAACAATACAATTAGGCTGGCCATCAGCGTAAAACCATAGAGCGCAGAGACGCCCCAACTGGCTTGGGTCATAATGGTTTGAATCTGCGCCAGAATTTTTTCGGCGTCAATCAATAGCACGCCAGGTGCTGTTTCGGCCAATTGTTGGGTCAGTTCATTGGCTTGAATGGCGCGCGGCTTGAGCGCAAAATTACCAATATAAGAAATAGGCAAAGCCACATCCGCTTCTGGCTGTATCACAAAAAAGAAATTCAGTCGCAGGCTTTGCCATTCCACTTGGCGAATGGTATCCAATCGATAGTGCCTTTGCTGACCACTCAAACTAAACGTTAGACGGTCATTGAGCTGTAAATTAAATAATTTTGCAATACTCTGCTCCACCGAAACCGTCGGCAGCACTTGCATTGAATCCGTTAAACTGGACACAGTTGCCTGCTCGACAATTTCATTGTAATTAGGCGGTTTGGGGAGCACAGCGATATTGGCTTCTCTTTCCAGTAAGCGACGCGCCCGATCTTCGGTTTGTTGTTGCGCTTGGATGGGCGTGTCATTAATGGCAACTAGACGCCCTCGAACCATTGGCACCAATTCGGTTTCAATCTGATGGTTTTCCAAGAGCGTTTCAACAGCCGCTTTTTGATCTGGTTGAATATTGATTAAAAAGGTATCCGGTGTATCCGCCGGTAAAGCGGCTTGCCAACTTTGCATCAAATCTTGACGCACAAAGGTCATCACCATCAACACAAATAACACTAAGCCAATGGAAATCAGTTGAATTTTGACCAGGCCTGGTGACTTTGTCAGTGCGGCCAACGACAATTTCAGCCAGCCCCGACTTTGAGTTTGCCACACTTGCAGAAAATGAATCAATAGCTGTGATGCACCATAAAGCACGCCTGCCGCCACTACTAGCCCTAACAAAATCCATGTCACCGCACTGGTCATCGAAATCACCAACAACAAAATCAGTCCGAGACTGATGAGCCAAGGTTGCATTTTCGGGGCAATCACCGTGTTTTTAAGCAATTGCATTGGAGAAGTTTGCACCGCTTGACGGAAGGCTTGCCAAGCAAAACTCCACAAGACCAACCCACCCATCAAAAATCCTTGAAGGTAAGCCGAATGAAAACTGGGCAACACCAAGTCCTCAAAGTACTGATGGAGAAAGGGCACACTCAACTGTAAAAGCACCGCCCCTAACAATACGCCTAGGCCACTGCCCAAAATGGCCAATAACGTCATTTGATAGCCAAACAATCGACTCATTTGCGCTTGAGTCGCACCAAATGCTCGCATTAAGGCGATGGTATTTTGCCAACGCTGCAAATAAAAGCGGCTGGCAATCAATATGGAAAGTCCGGCTACCAATACCGCAGACAAGCCTGCTAATTCTAAAAACAACCAAGCCGTGTCCAACGATTTTGCCAAATCTTGTGAAGGCGCCTGCGCCGAAATCACTTGAAGATGGGGACTGTTTTCTGCCGCCAGTTGTTGGGAGAACTGTTGTAATGCAGCAGCATTGCCCGCCACGGCCAGTTCATATCGAATACGACTACCAGGCCCTTTTAATGCTGTTGCTGCCAACTCACTCAGCCGGATTTGCATTTGATAGGCAAAACCGCCCATGCCGGAAAAGCCCCCTGCTGCTTTAAAGGCGCCTGCAAGACGAAACTGTGATTTACCTAAAGTAATCACACTGTTATCGCTAAGATTCATTAGTGGCATCAACGCATCTTCAACCCAGACGACTGGCAGGCCTGGTTGCCCTGAGGGGGTAAAATCGAGTGATTGTTGGGTCGGTGACTGTCGGAGTGGCATCGTCTCCGACAGGGCTTTGAGTTGTACTAGTTGAAACTGCCCTTGGTGACCGGCCATGGTCGTCAGACTTTGGGCCTGAGCGGTTTCAAGATTTAAGCTTTTCGCTAAAGTCTGCCATTTTGCCGGGATTTCGCGAGAACTGCGAATCACCAAGTCGGCACCAAGATGATTGGCCGCTTGTCGCAGCATACTGGTTTTCAAAGTACTACCCAGCGTTTCAACAAAGGTGACCGTCGCACTGGCAATTAGAATAGCCAATAATAACCACAACCAATCCCCCTTTTTTAAGGCTCGGAAAAACCAGCGTTGCGCGGTCACCATTTCATTAAACGCTTTCATTCTGACCGATGCTCATTTTCTGTTTCTAGGTGCTCTAACCGTCCATGCTGAAGGGTGAGCGTTCGATCACACTGTTGAGCCAATTGACTATCATGCGTGACTAAGATCAAGGTAGTGCGGTAGGCTTTATTTAATTCAAAAAGCAAGTGTTGAACCTGTTGCGCAGTGGTTTCATCTAAATTGCCCGTCGGTTCATCGGCAAATAGGATTTTAGGTTCCGTGACAAAGGCGCGCGCCAAAGCAACCCTTTGTTGTTCTCCCCCAGACAGTTCCGCAGGACAATGATTTAACCGATGATCCAGTCCCACCTTATGCAGGGCTTCGGTGGCGGCTTCAAGCGCATTGGGAAATTGAAACAGTTCTAAAGGCATCAACACATTTTCCAAAGCGGTCATACTGGGCATAAGTTGAAAGTTTTGAAACACAAAGCCAACTGCTTTGGCACGAATTTGTGCTCGGGCATCTTCGTTGAGCGATTTTAACGACTGACCTAATAATAGAATATCGCCGTCTGTCGGGCGTTCAAGCCCCGCCATTAACGACAATAAAGTGGATTTACCCGAACCGGATCGACCGACTATGGCCAACGACTCACCCGACTGGACAGTTAAATCACAGCCCTTTATGATAGACAAGGTCTCTTCATCCGAGGCAATGCGATAATGTACGTTATTTAAAGACAAAACAGGCGCGTCATGAATCATTTTAAAGGTCTCATCTTGAGTTTAAAGTTTTTACGGTTAACCAACCACCCCTTCAAAAAATGGGTTCTACTGGTGTCAATGGCGGCTTTATTAAACCCGCTCAGTGTAACACAGGCGCAATCGACTGAAATAACGGCTAAAGACACAAATTCCCCCGCCAAACTCTTAGTGCTCGGTGACAGTCTCAGTGCCGCTTATGGCATGGCCGTGGAACAGGGTTGGGTTGCCCTACTCTCTCAAAAACTACACCCTTCGATTACCATCGTCAATGCCAGCATTAGCGGCGAAACCAGCTCCGGGGGTAAAAATCGATTGCCTGCCTTGTTAAAACAACATCAACCCAATTGGCTGATTTTAGAACTGGGCGCGAATGATGCTTTGCGCGGCCAATCACTCCGAAGCTTACGAAAGAATCTGACGACCATCATCGAACAGGGCCAACAAGCGGGCGCTGAAGTGCTGTTGCTAGGTATTCGTTTACCGACCAATTATGGACCGGCCTATGACGAGGCATTAAGCCAACTGTATCAAGACTTAGCAGATCGCTACCAACTGTTGTTTGACCCTTTCTTTTTAGCCGAATTGGCGCTTGATCCGCAATGGATACAAGCCGATGGCCTTCATCCGAATGCTCAAGCACAACCTAAAATTTTGCAACGACTTTGGCCTCGCATTCAAATGCTGATTGGCAAGGATCTGCTTGCGCCTTAAAATAACCAGGCCTGGGCACCTTAGACGACTTTCGCCCTATTTTCCGCCGCCTTGGCAAAGTGGCGACTCAACAACTTGCGGCGATTGCGACCACTCTGCTGGACTATAGGTATGCAGTGCCAATGCATGAAACTGTGGCATTAAATCAGCTAAAGCTTGATAAACCAATTGATGTCGTTTGACCTTTCGCACCCCGTCAAAGTCATCACTCACTAAAGTCAATTTAAAATGGGATTCGATGGCTGGCCCTGAGTGCATATGGCTCTCATTTTGCAGTTGAAACTCGGTCACCTCAAATATTTGATGTATTGCTGTTTCTATCTGCTGTGCAATGGATGCTTGATTGTCGTTCATAAACTTCCTTTAAACTCGTTATAATGATTGCCACACGTTCATCACTTACATTTCAGTGTAACCCATTTGGTTCGAAGCGCTCGCGAAGGAGAACAGCATGTCTCGATTTTTGATTCCACCCTTTTTCATAGCATTGGTTAGCTTATTTGTCAGCCCCGCTTTATTGGCGGCTACTGCAAATAGCACCACCGATTCAACCATTCAATTGAAACGGGTGCCCGAATTACAAGATCCGCCTTCTGACCGTTTCCCGGGAGATCCTGCTGAACATAAAGCCGTTTATATGTGGAACCAAGCAGATGCCGCTTATCACACCAGTATATTGAATTCTATCCAAGCGATGATTCGCAAGTATGGCGATAATGTGGAAATTGCTGTGGTGGCCATTGGCCCTGGTATTCATGTGCTCAGTCAAAAGCCCCAAAGACCCGTCGAGTCGCTCACCTACGAACGCATTGCCAGCTTTGCGAAGGATTATAATGTCCGCTGGATTGCCTGTGGCAACACCATGAACAGTCTGCACTGGACGGATCAAGACATGCGCCCCTTTGCGGAGTACACCGAAGTGGGCGCTGCCGCCTTAATGGAGTTACAGGAAGAAGGCTTTAAACTGTTGGTTTGGTAGCCTGTTACTTAGCGCTTGCTGTCTGACGTTTGTTGGGCGGCAAGCAACACATCGAGTTTACGGTGCAAATCAGCGACTTGATGTGCCAATTCATCCTGATTCGCCATCGATTCAGCCTGTAAATCGCCTTCCTGTTCTATCTGCATTTTTTTATGCTCTTCATCCAACACCTCTACCACGATGCCAATCATCATATTCAAAAATACAAACGCCGAAAAAAAGATAAAGGTGATGTAATAAATCCAACTGAGGCTATAAACCGCCATGGTTTCATACATCACATCAGTCCAATCTTCAAAGGTTGCCACACGGAACAAGGTTAGCAGTGAAATACCAAGATCTCCCCATAATACCGGATTAATATGACCAAACAGCAGACTGCCAACCACGGCATAGAGGTAAAAAATAATAAACATCAGCAGTGCCACATACCCCATTCTCGGCAGAGCGCTAATGAGCGCCGTTACCAAGACTCTTAACTCTGGGATAAACGAAATCAAACGCATCACCCGGAACAGACGTAACATCCGAGCAATTAAGGCATATTCGGCATCGTCTAATGGAATAAGACTCACCACAACGATGACAAAATCGAAAACATTCCAGCCCTTTTTAAAGAATTCGGTTAGACGATCTTCTGCAGCCATTCGAATAAGAATTTCGATTAAGAAAAACAGGGTCACCCCATAATCCATGACCCACAATACCGACACAAACGTTTCGGGTAACGCGTAGGTTTTCGCTCCTATCATCAAAGATGACAAAATAATAATGGTAATGACAAACAGTTCAAACGCCTTATTATCGCGAATAGCCTGAAATTTCACTTGGAATGGAGATGTTGCCATGACAATCACTCTTATATAAATAAAAAAATAACTAACAAATAAATGGATTTTATAATGTGGCGATATTTTACTGCATAATATTCCAATTGAATTGTTAAAATAATCAAGATTATTAATTTAAAAAAAGGACTAAAAATGCCAAAAGTTCATGTGGTGGGTCAAGGCGAATGTGATTTTGATGACCAATTCTCATTATTAGATGCGTTAGATGATGCTGGATTTGATATGCCTTATAGCTGCCGAGGCGGAAATTGCGGTGCTTGTGAAGTCAAATTGATTTCTGGTCAAGTTGAAGCGATCCAGGAGCCCGTGTTTGAAGCCGAAAAAGGCAATATTTTGACGTGTAGCGTCATTCCTTTAGAAGATATTGTGATTGAACTGGTTTAATAAAGCCTTATTTCAGCTATAAAAAAACCAGGCCAGGCCTGGTTTTTTTTATTAACGAGGGTACTACATTTTAATCATCAATTAGTCATTGATCATCTTACGGTATTTTTCAACCATTTTCGCTGGTAGCGGAATATAACCGTCCTTGACTACATCTTGCTGACCTTTTTGTGACAGAACTAAGTTCATAAACTCTTTTACGACTGGCTCTAATGGCTTATTCGGCGCTTTATTTACATAAACATAAAGTACACGTGCTAATGGATAGGTTCCATTCAGCGCATTTTCAGGCGTGGCTTCAACAAAAGCTCTTCCGGCTTTTTTCGTTAACGCAACGGCTTTTACACCCGCTGTTTTATAACCAATCCCTGAGTAACCAATCCCGTTCAATGAAGAAGAAACCGATTGCACCACAGACGCTGAACCGGGTTGTTCATTCACAGAAGACTTGTAATCCCCTTTACATAGGGCTTTTTTCTTATAGTAGCCATAGGTCCCAGAAACAGAGTTACGACCATAAAGCTGGATCGTCTTGTTTTTCCAGTCACCCGTTAAGCCAGCTTCCCCCCACTTGGTAATATCATCTTTGGCACCACACTTACGTGTGCTTGAAAAAATTGCGTCCACTTGTGGAATCGTTAAACCTTTAATTGGGTTATCTTTGTGAACATAAACAGCAAGTGCATCAATCGCCACGCCTATAGCAGTTGGCTTGTATCCTTGTGCTTTTTCAAACATAGCCAATTCTTTGGCTTTCATTTTACGGCTCATAGGCCCTACGTTTGAAACAGATTCTGAAAGTGCTGGTGGCGCAGTTGAAGACCCTGCTGCCTGAATTTGGATATTTACATTCGGATAGGTACGCTTAAACTCTTCAGCCCATAGTGTCATTAAGTTTGCTAAAGTATCAGAACCAACCGAAGATAGCTTACCGGATACCCCTGAAACTTTCTCGTATGCAGGAATGGCTGCATCAACTTGCGCTGCGGACAACACCGGTGTAGAGACGACGGTCGCTGCGAGACCCATTGCCATTAAAAGTTTGCTTTTCATTACGTTCTTCTCCAAAAAATTAAAAGGATCGTTATCGACTCGGCATATTATGCCGCCCAGCTGTAACAACCAAGTGAAACAAAAATGACAGTTATATGACAGTACTCATCTGCTTGATTTCTTGAACTCACTCAATTTTGCCCCTCTTCATTGCAATGAAAGTGACATATAATCACAATATTGCTGCCATTTTTTATACAATTCCAGCTCCTGCAATAGTGAGTAAATATTTAGAGAGACACTTATGGAATTTAGAGATATCAATGACATTGAAACGGCGACCACCAAAAGCCGCAAAGAGATGTTTCGGTTTGGAACCGCATTGCTTTTCATCATTGCAATAATGCTCTTTTCAACACAACTGCAACCCGATACAGCTGATTTCAGTGTTGAACTAGTCATTGCAGCAATGATTGGTGGTTACATGGCAATGAACATTGGTGCCAATGATGTCGCCAATAATGTCGGACCAGCGGTCGGCTCTAAAGCCCTAACCTTAACAGGTGCGATTATTCTGGCTGCCATTTTTGAATCATCCGGAGCCATTATTGCAGGCGGTGAAGTCATTAGCACCATCAAGAAGGGCATTATTGACCCAGCCTTAATTGATGACAGTGAAGTTTTTATGTGGCTAATGATGTCCGCACTGCTAGCAGGAGCACTTTGGCTGAACCTAGCAACGGCGTTAGGAGCACCTGTTTCAACTACTCACTCGATAGTCGGTGGCGTTTTAGGCGCCGGGATTGCGGCGGCTGGCTGGCAAGTCGCTAACTGGGATCAAATGGGCGCCATTGCTGCAAGTTGGGTAATCTCGCCACTCATTGGGGGAGCCATCGCAGCCGCCTTCCTCTTTTGGATTAAACGCAGTATCACCTATCAAAGTGACATGATTCGCGCCGCGAAAACCATGGTTCCGATTTTGATTGCCATTATGGCATGGGCTTTTTCGACCTATTTAATCTTAAAGGGTCTCAAACATATTTGGAAAACAGATTTTTTAACGGCTCTAACCATTGGATTTTTGATTGCTTTCGCACTGTACCTACTGATTCGTCCTCGTATAAGTCGACAAGCAGAACAACTTGATAATGATAAATCTAGTATCAATACCCTGTTCACTATTCCGCTTATTTTTGCCGCTGCCTTATTGAGTTTTGCACATGGTGCTAACGACGTTGCCAATGCCGTTGGGCCTTTAGCTGCTATTAATGATGCTATTCAATCTCATGGCGTTTCCACAAAAGCGACGATTCCTTTTTGGATTCTTTTAATTGGGGCACTGGGTATCAGCATTGGATTGTTGCTATATGGTCCGAAAATTATTCGCACCGTCGGTTCTGAAATTACAGAACTTGACCAAATGCGCGCCTTCTCAATTGCCATGGCAGCAGCGATCACCGTCATTATTGCCTCACAATTAGGCTTACCTGTCAGCTCAACGCACATAGCCGTTGGGGGAATTTTTGGGGTTGGCTTTTTAAGAGAATATTTAAAACGAAACTACGCCAAAACCTTGCAAAAAATTCGCGAACATCACAAAGGGTCTGACTCGGAAGAAATTGAACAATTTATCCAAAAATTTAGCCAAGCCAGTCTTCACCAGAAAAAAACCATGCTATCGGAACTTAAGCAAAACAAAGCAGAAATTGAGCTGAGTAAAAAGGATCGTAAATCTTTAAATAAAGTGTACCAAAAAGAGCTGGTAAAACGCTCCGCCTTCCTCAAAATTGTCGCGGCTTGGATCATTACCGTACCCGCATCTGCGTTATTAGCCGCATTGCTTTACACGCTTATTCACAGCTTTATGATGGCTTAATCAAGTCTGAAACAACAATGCTTTTGGGAAAGTCACAACGGAAGGTAGACCCCTTCCCGAGTTGACTGGAAACATAAAGCTTCGCTTGATGCCGTTCAAGAACATGCTTGACAATGGCCAGCCCAAGCCCTGTTCCGCCTGTATCCCGTGAACGCGCCGTATCCACTCGATAAAATCGCTCAGTGAGACGGCTAAGATGTTCCGAGGCGATGCCAATTCCGGTATCGGTTACCTTGAAGTGGGCACCTTTTTCGTCTTGATACCAATTAACTTCAATTTTGCCCCCATCCGGCGTATAACGAACTGCATTTGAAACCAAGTTCGTTAGGACACTCTTTAAAGGCTCTAGATAGCCTTTAATGACCAAATTCGTATCTATATTAAATACAAATTGATGATTATCTTGACTCATCTGTGCGACATCTTGTTGTAGCATTTGCAACACCTCTGCAATCCTGACTTTTTGTGGTTTTTCGGTCAGCGTTTCGGATTCCATGGCAGAAAGGGTTAATAAATCATCAATAATCGAACGCATACGATGAGACTGCTGCGCCATTTGCTTCAAGGGCTTTGTCCAGAGAGACATCTCTGTCAAAGAGTCTTGCATGACTTCAATATAGCCATTCAGAACCGTTAGAGGAGTACGTAATTCATGAGAGGCATTGGCGATAAAATCACGGCGAATTTGTGCCAAACTATAGAGCTCATGAATATCTTTAACAATGAGTAAACTATGGTCTTCGAAATAACGAAACAGTCTAAGCTGATAGGCCCTTGAATTGCCCTTCAGTGTCGTGAGGATCAGCCCTTTTCTCGGCTGAAAAGTTTTAAGATATTGAATAAAATCCGGATGGCGCAGTAAGGTCTCGAGCTTACGTCCTGTATCGCTTTGTTTTAGCTTAAACAGTTTTTTGGCAGACGCATTAAACCACTCAATTTGATGGTCGCCATCGATTGAGATAATCGCATCCGGCACCACCATTGAAGCCGCCAAAAACTGCTCAGATTTTGCCAGTTGCATATCGGCATGTTTTTGCAGCAACCTCTGTTTATAAGAGACTAAATAACCGAGCTCGCCCCATAACCCTGATGTGGGCGGATAAGGAACTTTTGCACTTCCACGCATCCACTGTTCAAAGCGAACCATACTGAATAATTGGCGCGTTATATAAAAAACAAGGTATCCAACCAATACCCAGATCCACTGTTCTGTTATCCAGCCTAGAAATAGGGCGACCCATAAACTGGTCACAATCCAGGTTAATTCTCGGGAAACGCCATTCGACACGAATTGTTTTCCCTATTCTGCCGAGAACCGGTAACCTGCACCTCTTACCGTTTGAATGACGTCTGCAGCATTAACCGGATCCAACAGTTTTCTAAGACGGCGAATATGAACATCAACCGTTCGTTCTTCAACCACGACCGATTCCCCCCAGACTTGGTCTAATAACTGTAGCCGAGTATACACTCGGTTCGGATGTGTCATAAAAAAATGGACCAGTTTAAATTCAGTAGGCCCTAGCTTAACCTCCTGACCATCAACCGTGAAACGATAGCTGGACAAATCCAGTTTTAGTTTGCCAGTTTGAATAAGTTCTGACTGCATTTTATCTGGCGACTGCCGCCTTAAAATGGCTTGAACCCTTGCCACCAGCGCTCGCGGCGAAAAGGGCTTTACAACATAATCGTCCGCACCGGCTTCAAAGCCTTGGACTTGATCATTTTCTTCCCCTTTTGCCGTTAACATGATGATTGGGGTTGTACGAGTTTGCTCATGTTGACGAATCCGCCGAGCTAAAGAAACGCCCGATACACCGGGCAACATCCAATCCAACAACACGCAGTCTGGCTGATGTTCCAAAAGCAACTGCCAGCCTTGTTCAGCATTGGGCGCTTCAATAACGGTATAATGCGCTGCCGCTAACGTAAAGCTCAGCATATCTCGAATGGCTGCTTCATCCTCTATCACCAATATGCACTGTGCGTCTTCCATCAGTTATCCTTCTTCAGCTTGCAACTTTGTTAATAAGGCCTGCAATCGATCTTCATCCATATTTCGCACATCCTGACCATTGACTAAGTATACAATGCTTTCTACGATATTTCTGGCATGATCCGAAACCCGTTCTGCCGCTCTCAGCGCAATAATCATTTCCATTAGACACTCAAAGCAATCAGGTTGACTCTGCATTGATCGTTTCAATTGATCCATAATGTTGGAAAAAACTCGATCAATCGATTCTTCTTCAGCAACTATTTGACTCGCGCCATCGGTTGAAACCCGAGCAAAGGCATCCAGTGTACCTTTCAGCATCTGGTTAGAACGATTCGAAATATCAACCAGCTCAATATACCCTTCAACATCTGAGCATTTGACTTGATTGATCTGGTCAAAAGCAATAACCATTTTAGCCAACTTAACCACTTCATCGCCCATTCGCTCTAGATCAATAGCGACCCGAATGGCAACCAAAATAAGTCGTAAATCCGAAGCAGTCGGTTGCTGTCGAGCAAGGACACGAGCACATAAGCGATCAATTTCCATTTCGGCATCATTAATCATCTTATCGAATAGAATGATTTCTTTTGCTTTTGCCACATCCGATGTACCCAGTGCCTGCAAAGCATTATCCATTTGACGCTCAACCATGCCGCCCATTGCAAGAATATGGTTAAACAGTGCTTCAAGATTCTGATTCAACATCTCAGAAATATGTGTTCCAAATTCCTTTTTTTCCATACTACCCACTCCCTAAATTTTTAATTTAATCCAATCAACTGCTCAGCTTTGCTCTAGCCATAGCGCCCTGAAATATAATCTTCAGTTCGTTTGAACTGTGGATTGGTAAACAGAGAGTCAGTATCGGTATATTCGATCAAATCTCCCATGTACATAAAAGCAGTATAATCTGATACACGTGCTGCTTGTTGCATATTGTGCGTGACGATTAAAATCGTAAATTCTTTTTTAAGTTCAAAAATCAATTCTTCAATCGCTAAGGTTGAAATTGGGTCTAAAGCCGATGTTGGCTCGTCCAATAACAACACTTCCGGTTTAATCGCAATCGCCCGTGCAATACATAAACGCTGCTGCTGGCCCCCAGACATACCTAACGCGTTTTCATCCAACCGGTCTTTCACTTCTTCCCAAAGGCCAGCGCCTTTTAAAGCCCATTCAACCGTTTCGTCCAACACCGCTTTATCATTCAGCCCTTGTAGCCTCAGCCCGTAACAGACATTTTCATAAATCGACTTTGGAAAAGGATTTGGCTTTTGAAAAACCATCCCAACTCGACGTCTCAAGGCGGCAACATCCATTTGCTTGGCGTACATATCCTCACCATAGAGTGTCATTTCGCCATCGACACGAACAATGCTAATCAGATCATTCATACGGTTAAAGCAGCGTAATAAAGTCGATTTACCACAACCAGAGGGACCAATAAACGCTGTGACTCGGTTTTTGGGCAGTTGCATATTAATATTCTGCAATGCTTGTTTACTACCGTAATAGAGGTTCCAATCCTTCACCTCCATGGCGATTTCTTCACCTTCAAGCGTCATTCCTCTATGATCTCGATCTAAAGCGACACTCATATTTTGTTCACTCATACTTGATTCCTATTTCTGTTAATCCGATGGCAGCTGCTTAATTTCCAAGCGCTTTATATTTTTCACGCAATCTATTACGAATGGTAATCGCACCCAAGTTCAAACCGACAATAATCAATACCAACAATAATGAGGTTGCATAAACAAGTGGTTGCGATGCCTCCACATTGGGGCTTTGAAAGCCAACATCATAAATATGAAACCCTAGGTGCATAAACTTTCGATCTAAATGAATAAATGGCGCATTAAAATCAATGGGTAACTCTGGCGCCAACTTAACGACCCCAACCAACATTAAGGGAGCGACTTCCCCGGCCGCTCGTGCAACGGCTAAAATCAATCCTGTCATAATTGCTGGCATTGACATGGGTAATACAATTTTCATAATGGTTTCTGATTGTGTAGCGCCAAGGGCTAGACCACCTTCCCGCAATGCGGTCGGGATTCTAGAAAGCCCTTCTTGCGTTGAGACAATCACAACCGGTAAAGTCAATAATGCCATGGTTAAAGACGCCCACAATAATGCTGGCGTTCCGAAGGTTGGGCTTGGCAAGGCATATTCATAAAACAGATCATCAATTGAACCGCCGATAATATATACAAAAAAACCTAAACCAAAGATACCAAAAACAATGGAAGGAACCCCCGCAAGATTATTAATAGAGATACGCACGATCTTAAGCACCAAACCTTCCTTGGCATATTCGCTCATGTATACTGCCGCAATCACGCCCATCGGTGTAACAAAAATAGCCATTAATATAACCATAGTGATGGTTCCGACAATTGCAGGGAAAACACCTCCTTCAGTATTGGCCTCACGCGGTTCGCCAAATAAGAAGTGACCAATGGAATTAAAGAAAAACCCTGTCTTCTCAAAAACCGACATATTGTTGGGTTGCCAAAAGCGTACAATCGACTTAAAAGGAACCTGAATAACCTGTCCGCCAGCTAAACTCAACGAAACTTCTCCCATCCGGTTGAGCTGACTGTAGAGACCCTTTAATACGGCTTGCTGTTCTCTAAACTCTGCATTGAGTTCATCTCGTTGTTGGTTGAGTGCCGACTCGGCTTCTGTATCGTATTGATCTTCTGCTTGGAGTTTCTTTTGTTCAAGGCGCAATTGTTCTAGTTGATAGTTGATACCGCCTAAAGTAACTTTTTCAATATGGTTAATTCGTTGGTAAAGTGTTTGAGAGGCCTCTACCAGTTGATGCATCATTGGCAAAACCTGCTTCTGTTCAGCGACTACTTGACCTTCTTGAATAATTGTTTGAAGATGGCCATACACATTTCCATATTCAAAGCGCTCAATAACAGTGACTCCGTTATCAAGGCGATCCTGTCTTCCAATAATATCTGCCGTATTAATCCACCGAAAATCAATTCCATAAATATCACGGTTGCCAACCTTCATCAGGAACTGAGGAATCTTTTCAATCATTCCTGACTCTGAGTTTTTAATCTCTTTCAACTTGGTATCGTGTAATTCACCAACTATCTGCTCTGTCTGACCATTTTCAGATTGAAGCTGATAGTCATAGACTTCATGTGGCCAAAAATGGACTAGCCCGCGAATCGAGATCATTAATAGCAACCCAACTACGAGTACCACGCTAATACTGACCGATGCTGCACTAAACCAAACCCAATGTTCGCCTTCTTTAAACCATGCTTTCATGTCAAATTCCTTATAGTGATCCGTATTTACGGCGCATACGCTCACGGACAACTTCCGCTAAGGTATTGAGCACAAACGTAAAAATAAACAAGATTAATCCAGACAAAAACAGCACACGGTAATGCGAGCTATAGATTTCGGCTTCTGGCATTTCAACAGCCAAATTAGCCGATAAGGTGCGCATCCCTTGAAAAAGGTTGCCATCCATTAATGGAGTGTTTCCAGACGCCATTAACACGATCATAGTTTCACCAATCCCCCGGCCGAAACCAAGCATAATCGCCGAAAAAATACCTGGGCTGGCGGTTGGCAAGACCACACCGACTAATGTTTGCCAACCACTGGCCCCTAATGCCAAGGATCCATTCACTAGATAGCTTGGAACGTTATAAATGGCATCCTCTGAAACAGAAAAAATGGTTGGAATGAGTGCAAACCCCATAGCAAAGCCAATCACCAAGGCATTACGCTGATCAAAGTCAATTCCAGCATTAAAGGTTAACCAATGACGCATATCACCATTAAAGAACAGATGTTCAATCGGGCCACTCATTGATAGCGCCATCCAACCTAATATAACCACAACTGGCAACATTAAAATCGCTCTTTGCCCTGTTGGCACTAACAACCTAATCGGTTCAGGCAACCTTGACCAACCATAACCAAACAATAGGATACCCACCGGCAAGACCAGTAGAATGGAAAAAAAGCCCGCCAAATGTGATTCCATATAGGGTGCAAGCCAAAGCCCCGCCAAAAACCCTAATATCACCGTTGGCAAAGCTTCAATTAACTCAATGGCAGGCTTAACCGTTTGTCGGGCTTTCCCTTCCATAAAAAAGGCAGTATATATGGCCGCCATTACCGCGATCGGCACAGCAAATAACATGGCATAAAAAGCGGCTTTAATGGTACCAAACGTCAAAGGCACCATCGAAAATTTGGGTTCAAAATCGGTACTGGCAGATGAAGATTGCCAAACATAATCGGGCGCTTCATAGCCCTCATACCAAACCTCACCCCATAAGCTTGAAAACGATACATCAGGGTGTTCATTTTCAATCTCTAACACATGCAATTGGCCAGAGGCCGTTTCCACCAAAGCGCCATTGCCTCGTGGTGCCATTTCAATATATGTTAAAGGGTCTGAAAAGTTCACTGACGCCAAATGACGCTCTGCTGTCGAATGAAATAAATTAAACTGATTTGAATCATCTAATGTCACAAACCCTTTGCGATTATGCTCAATCCCGACAAAGCTGACGCTCTCACCTTCGACTTCGAACGACCTGATGAGTTGTAGACTAAATTCATTCTGCTCATCTCGAACGGGAAACCACTGCAAAACACGGCTGTCATCCGTTCCAACCATCAGAGAATACTCGCCCAGCAAAAAGTTGAGTGACCTAATGTTTTGCCCATCTGGAACCAACTGAACAGTTTGTAAATGAATCGGCGTACTGGCATTTCGAATATCGTAATAATTTGCCTCGCCAGATTTTGATACTAAATACAAGTTACGCATATAGCCGCCCAACTTCAACCATTCAACTGAGTCGGTAACCGGGATTTGACCTGCTGCGTATTCTTCTAGAACCGTTTCATCCGAAAACATCGATTCTACCTTATCAAACTGACGAATTTGAATTTCATCCTGGCCTTCAAGTCGATACACTATAACCAACTGTGAATCATCGACCCTAGCTGCTAATTGGCAAATGGCTTCTTCTGCAAGCTCAACGCCCTGTTTTCCAAAAGGATAGCTTAATTTAGGGTGTATCGTTCTCACATTATTTTGATAGGAAACATCATAATCATACTGAGTTAAAAGTAAGCGGCCATCTGACAGTCCGAATGCCAGAATGTTATCTTTCTCACTCACCTTTGCAAAACTGGTAATGCGAGCACCATTTAGCGGCAGCCCATCTTGTTTTAACAAGGAGCCATCTTCAATCGTAAACCCGACTAAATCACCTTCATCGGTAATCCGCATTGCCGTTTCTTTATATTCATCCATACCATAAAATAAAGTTTGGGCTTGTGGACTCCCTGGCAAAGCATAAACTTTTGTGGGCTCAACTTTAGCTGAAACGAATAAAGGTGCCACCACATAGACTAAAAAGAACATGATCAGTAATACTGAAAAAATAACCCCGACACCGCCAACGGAGATACTGGAAGCCCAACTTCTATCCACCAAGTTACGGCGCTTAATACGCTTCTCAAATCGAGGCCCTTTGAGAGCTTGATCGAGCGCCTTCTGCGTTTGCTGTTCCATTCAATTCCATCCAATATATACTGATTGCTGGCAATCATACAGCAACAATATGACAGTTAAATGAAACTCATAAACCAATTAAAATGGCAAAATACACGAGTACCTATTCACTAAAAAAAAGCGATATTGCACCATAATAAAGCATTAATGAAATGTCGCGCCAGTGTCACTGCTAAACTATCTAACAAAAAAATAAACCGTTTCAATTAGTTACATTTGTTTTAAAAAATATTGGTATTTTGGCACGGTTCAAGCTATTATCATAGGGTTTAAAAGTGGCCTGTCTCCTATTATGTTAGCCAAAATAAAAACACATCTTAGGAAGATAATGAGCAACAATTCTTTGCTATTGACTTTCAAACAAGTTTATTTAAACATTGAATTGTTTTTTTGCACTCAAAACACTTAACTCCACTGAATTCTGAAACTATCGAAAAGGACACTATTATGTCGCAAGAAATTTTTGATCTAATCAAAGAAAATGACGTTAAATGGGTAGACTTACGCTTTACCGACACCATAGGTAAAGAACAACACGTTACCATCCCTGCTGAATCCGTTGATGAGGATTTTTTCTCAGATGGTGAAACTTTCGATGGCTCTTCTATCCAAGGCTGGAAAAACATCCACAATTCTGACATGATTTTAATGCCACAAACAGACGGGTTTGTCCTTGATCCTTTCACTAACGATCCAACCTTAATTATCCGTTGCATGATTGTTGAACCTTCAACCATGGAACCTTATGAAAAAGATCCTCGTGGTATCGCTAAAAAAGCAGAAGCTTACCTAGCCTCAACGGGTATTGCCGATAGCGCCTTCTTTGGTCCAGAGCCTGAATTTTTCATCTTTGATGATGTACGCTGGGGTGCCGACATGTCTGGTTGTTTTGTAAAACTTGACGGTAACGAAGCCTCTTGGAACTCAGAGAAAGTATTTGAAGGCGGGAACATTGGACACCGTCCTAAGGTTAAAGGAGGTTACTTCCCAGTTCCGCCTGTTGACCAACTTCATGAAGTCCGTGCTGACATCTGCGCGATGGCAGAAGCAATGGGCTTAAAACTAGAAGCCCATCACCACGAAGTAGCTTCAGGTGGTCAGTGTGAACTAGCTGTTGCCGGTAACACCTTGACTGCAAAATCTGATGAAGTACAAATTCTTAAATATGCCGTACATAATACTTGTCATGCATTGGGTAAAACAGCAACGTTCATGCCTAAGCCTATCGTAGGTGACAATGGTTCTGGGATGCACATTAACCAGTCTCTTTCTAAAGATGGCAAGAATATTTTTGCGGGTGATGTGTACTCAGGCCTATCCCAAGAAGCACTTTGGTATATTGGTGGTCTAATGAAGCATGCACGCGCACTAAACGCATTCACCAACCCAGGAACTAACTCTTATAAGCGCCTTGTCCCAGGATTCGAAGCGCCTATCTTATTAGCTTACTCTGGTTCAAACCGTTCTGCGTCTATTCGTATTCCGTATGCGCCTTCAGAAAGATCTCGTCGTGTTGAATTACGCTTCCCTGATCCAACAGCCAACCCATACCTAGCCTTCTCAGCTTCATTAATGGCCGGCCTTGACGGAATCTTAAATAAAATTGATCCAGGCGAGCCTGCTGAGAAAGATTTATACGATCTTCCTCCTGAAGAAGAAGCTACGTATAAAACTGTTTGTGCATCACTTGAAGAAGCACTTGATGAATTAGATAAAGACCGCGACTTCCTTAAAGCAGGTGGTGTCTTTACAGATGAAGCGATTGATGCCTACATCAACCTTAAAATGGAAGAAGTTACTCGTATGCGTGCGACAACTCACCCAATTGAGTTTGATATGTACTACTCTGCATAAGGCAAAGTTGCATTCCATAAAAAAACCCGCTTTTGCGGGTTTTTTTATATCTACAATCGATGAAAACAACCAGGCCTGGTTGTTTTCATCTCACGCGACTCAATGTGCCGAATGATTTGGATCCCAGTCTTTTAATACATACTCTTTGCCACAATAGGGGCACTTTGCGTTACCTTGTTCTTCAATTGGCAAAGCCACTCTTGGATGCGCATTCCATTGAGCCTCCCCTGGCATCGGACAGGTGAGCGGCAAATCATCATAAGTCACGTCAATAGTTTCTTGTGTCATAATCCTTCCTTATTCTAATCACTATCGTACAATCCGCCAAACAGATTGATATATTAGGCAACCGTGTTTAACCAATCCAAATGAGCCGCAGAACGGCCGTGAACCACATCAAAGTATTTTGTTTGCAATACTTCAGTTATAGGGCCACGACACCCTTCACCAATCACGCGATTATCCAGTTCACGAATCGGCGTTACCTCTGCTGCTGTGCCCGTAAAAAAGGCTTCATCTGCAATATAGACTTCATCACGTGTAATACGTTTTTCTCGCACTTCATACCCTGCTTCATTGGCTAACTTCATAATCGTTTTACGGGTAATGCCATCCAAGGCAGAAGTCAGTTCAGGTGTATAAATAATACCGTCTTTAACCATAAAAAAGTTTTCGCCAGAGCCTTCCGAAACATAGCCTTCAGTGTCTAATAACAAAGCTTCATCACAACCATGACTAACCGCTTCTTGCAATGCCAGCATCGAGTTCATATAAGCGCCATTCGATTTGGCTTTAGTCATAGTGACATTTACGTGATGACGGGTAAAAGATGAAGTGGCAATCTTAATGCCCTTTTGCAAATTTTCTTCTCCCATATAAGCGCCCCACTCCCAAGCAGCAACCATCACGTGGGTTTTTAAATTGTCGGCACGTAATCCCATTCCTTCAGACCCGTAAAAGACCATTGGACGAATATATGCCGAATCTAAACCATTTTCTCGAACCGCAGCTCTTTGAGCTTCATTAATTTCTGCTTTTGAAAAAGGCATGGAGATATTCATGATTTTGGCAGAATTAAACAATCGGTCAGTATGCGCTTCCAATCGGAAAATTGAGGTCCCCTGTTCAGCATGATATGCGCGAACACCTTCAAAGACCCCCATTCCATAATGTAGGGTATGGGTTAAAACATGCACCTTTGCATCACGCCAGTCCACCATTTTTCCATCTAACCAAATTACGCCATCGCGATCATTCATTGTTTGCATTGCAAAAGCCTTTTGTTTCCATTTCATTAAAAAAATATTTTGGATATTTTATCCTATATTATTTCGTAAAACATAATAATTAACGGCCACGACCGATTGAAAGACCAGGGTAAATACAACATTTTGCTTGAAATTCTATGAGGGTTGTTTAAAATCATTCTTTTGAATACGACTTCAAATAACAACACCATTCAAAAAAGCAATCGCAAGTTCAGCTTTCGATTGCTTTTTTATTTATAGCCCTAATATAAGAGAAGATAGGATTTCGGTTTTACCATGGCACAAGATCACTTAATGAACACCTATGCAAGATTGCCTGTTAGCTTCCACTCTGGAAAAGGCGCATTGCTCTATGATGCTAAAGGTCAAGCCTATTTAGATGCCGTCAGCGGTATTGCGGTTTGTAGTTTGGGACATGCTCACCCGGAAATTTCCAATGCCATCTGTGAGCAAAGTCAGCAACTCATACACACTTCAAACCTTTACAATATTGAAAAACAAACTCAGCTTGCCGATGCTTTAATTGAACGGTCACATTTAGAAAAAGTGTTCTTTTGTAACTCTGGCGCTGAGGCCAATGAAACCGCTATTAAAATCGCTCGTAAATTTGCTCACCAAAAAAAAATTAGCCACCCCAAAATCATTGTGATGGAAAACAGTTTTCACGGACGAACTTTAGCAACGCTCTCCGCCACGGGTAACCCAAAAGTTCAGGAAGGGTTCGCCCCATTAGTGGAAGGATTCGTTCGAGTCCCCTTTAACGATATTGACGCGATCACAGCATTAAATGATGATCAAGAAATCGTTGCGATTTTGGTTGAGCCCATTCAAGGTGAAGGCGGGGTCAACATTCCAGATAAAGGCTATTTAAGATCGCTTCGAGCAATTTGTGACCAAAATGATTGGCTACTCATGATTGACGAAATTCAAACAGGTATCGGCCGGACCGGTGAATGGTTTGCGCACCAGCATGAAGGCATCTTACCGGATGTTATGACCCTTGCAAAAGCCTTAGGCAATGGTGTTCCGATTGGCGCCTGTCTAGCTGGGAATAAAACAGCTGGCTTATTAGTTCCGGGCAACCATGGCACCACTTTTGGTGGAAACCCTTTGGCCTGTGCCGCAGGCCTTGCTGTGCTAAAAACACTGACATATCACGACTATATTGCTTATATTGCTGACAGAGGGGAATTGCTATTAGACAGACTGAATCAAGCCCTTTCAAGCTTTGATGCAGTTGTCTCCATTCGAGGCCAAGGCTATATGATTGGCATTGAACTGGATCGTCCCTGTGTCGAACTCGTCAAACTTGCGCTAGAGCAACACCTTTTAATTAATGTCACCCAAGGTAATACCATTCGTCTATTGCCTCCTTTTGTGATGTCAAATGATCAAACCGATCAACTGATTGACACACTTTCTTCCTTAATTCAAAGCTTCACTCAACCGAATTAAGTCTAAACGATTGCTAAATGAAAGAAGATTACCTATGAAACAACCAAAACATTTTTTAACCTTACAAGACTTTAGCCCCGAGCAGCTCCATCAGCTATTACTTCGTGGAATCGAGTTGAAGAAAATGCAACACGCCGGGGAAATATTTGAGCCCTTAAAAAACAAAACCCTAGCAATGATCTTTGAAAAATCATCAACCCGCACCCGGATTTCATTTGAAATCGGAATGACCCAATTAGGGGGGCATGCGCTGTTTTTAAGTCCAGAGGGAACTCAGATTGGTCGAGGCGAACCTATAGAGGACACCGCCAAGGTTATTTCTAGTATGGCTGATGGCATTATGATTCGTACCTTTGCTCATGAAACAGTTGAAACGCTTTCTGCCCATTCACGTGTGCCAGTTATCAATGCCCTGACGGATGATTTTCATCCATGCCAGTTGTTAGCCGACATGCAGACTTATTATGAACACCGCGGCAGTATCGCCGGTAAAACAGTGTTATGGGTCGGAGATGGCAATAATATGTGCCACTCCTATATTAATGCCGCCAAACAGTATGACTTCAAACTAAGAGTCGCCACCCCTGAAGGCTATGAAGCCAATCCGCGCTTTATCAGCGGCAATGAAGACCGGATTGAACTGATTCGCAACCCAATGGAAGCCGCAGAAGGCGTTGATTTGGTGGTGACCGATGTTTGGGCGAGCATGGGACAAGAAGAAGAGCAGAAGAAACGTGAAAAAGCGTTCAAGGACTACCAAGTCACCCGTGATTTAATGGCGCAAGCAGACAATGAGGCTTTATTTATGCATTGTTTACCAGCACACCGTGGCGAAGAAGTGTCGGCTGAATTAATGGATGACCCTAACAGCGTGGTCTGGGATGAAGCTGAAAACCGACTCCATGCACAAAAAGCGTTACTTGAAGCCTTAATGGCTAACCACTAGGGTCAACCAGTGTCGTTGACACAGATTGAATCTCACCTTTAGGGGCGGTCACCTTAATCTCCAATGGTCCCGAAACTGGTGCGGTATTGGCATCATCTGAAGTCACTGACAACACAAACTCACGGTGACTTAAGGTATTAGCTATACCTGCTTCGGGCACGCCTGAAACCGCGCCGACCTCTGACGTCACCCCAATCGTTGAACCAGTTGCGGCTGACTGTCTAACAGCTACTAAACAAGCCGCACTGTCAGGATTAATTTCATCGACTCGACTTGCATCGTTGACACTGGCCTGGCATTTTGCAGCCGTATCCTCAATCATAATCCAAAATTGCAATGTTTGAACCCCTGCGGCAAAATTAACGATGCCATTGGCTATATTAGTACAATTTAACGTTGAAATTTTTCCATTTGAATCTAAACAACTATTCCCAGAATTCAACTGATATAGATGAATCTTTGGATAATTTGATGTCAAAATTAGCACTTTACTGGCGCGGACATGTACTAAGGTGGTTTTGACATCGGTTAAGGATGGATTAGCCGCACATTTTGTTGTGTGTTGACAGGGCACCCCATTAAAAACCCCATCAGCGGCACTATAGCGACCATCGCTGTTGTAATCCTGATACCGCTCATCTAGCGCAAAATTATATGTAAAACCCGTTGTTGCACTTGGATTATAGGTGCCATTTTCATCGTCATCTCGAAAGGATTCAGCCAAATCATCAAATACATCCACTCCATCAAACACCCCATCCTGACCATTCGATGGATTAGCAGCATTAACACGATCATAAAAGGACTCATGCCCTACTGCATAAGCTTGTACGGTGACTCGATGATCGCTAGGACGAGGCGCCTGACTCCGCCATTCAACCGAGCAACTGCCTTTCGTGGTTTCGCAACTTGAATCAATCGCGCCCCCTTCTGTCGTGAAATAGACACTGGTTCCATCTGGAACTGGATTATTATTCCGATCGGCTAATCGCGCAGTAATATTCACAACTTCACCACTGTAGTTAAGGCCTTGAGGTGCAAGAGTATCGGCAGTGATTTCAAAACTATTCTGGTCAGGCAGCCCAGTGCCAATGGTTAATTGATCTGAGGGGGCAGAGATTTCCACCTCGCCTGATGTGAAATAAGCAATGACTCGAACCGTTGTCGGAACCGTTCCAGATAGAACGCGTGTTGAAACCTCACCATTTTGATTGGTATAACCTTCCGTTACTGAGAGACTCAAACCACCAATTTCAGTAGCTAATTTAAAATTGACCAAATGATTATTCACCGGATTACCATCTATATCTTTAACCGCAAAGGTCACATTAGACTGTTGGGACAAATCTAGGCCGCCAATATCTTTTAAACCGATATAGGTTGGATCCGCGGAAATAAATGAAATGGAAACCCCTGTAGGTTCTCCCGTGGTGGTACCGGTAGTCGCCGTTGCCGTCTGTTTAAATTCATAGCTAAAGGTGCGGTCCGGATACCCCGTTGCACCCACCGTCAAAGTCCCGACAACGGTTTCAGTTGCTAGGGGTGCTGGCGCTTCAAGATAGAAGGTGGTTAATCCATTTTGATCCGTTAAACTGGGCGGACTTGAGAGAGTGCCAATATCAACTGCAGCGGTGATGACTTCCCGAGCCAAAGGTAGCTTACGGTCGTCGAGTAACTTGACCGTCACTTTAATACGCTCGCCTTCATCAATGGCTGCAGCCAAGGCAGAAGCACCATTTCGTTCGGATTCAAAAACGACCAGATTAATGCCCGCAGCCAATGCTTGACTATCAGCCGTACCGGTTGAACTGCCGCCGCCGCCACAAGCTGACAGAATCACCAATAAGACAACTAGCCAACTCCAATGACAAAGTTTTGAGCACAGGTTCATCACTGACTCTCAATATTTTTTCGTCCGACAAAAGCCTGACCAAGTGTGCCAGCATCAATGTATTCCAACTCTCCTCCTAATGGAATGCCTTGCGCCAAACGCGTTACCTGAATATTCTGTTGAGAGGCCATTTGCTGAATATAATGCGCCGTTGCTTCCCCTTCAACGGTGGGATTGGTGGCGATAATCACTTCTTCAACCTCCCCTACTTGCAAACGGTTTTTAAGAATTGGCAATCCCAGTTGATCAGGGCCAATCCCATCGATGGGTGATAAATGCCCCATTAAGACAAAATACAACCCCTGATAAACCCCTGATTGCTCAATCACCATCACATCGGTTGGAGATTCAACAATACAGACTTGCTGCCGTGCGCGCGCTGGTGATGCACAAATGCTACAAATATCCGTCTCTGAAAGATTTCGGCACTGTTGGCAGTGCCCCACTTTTTCAATCGCAGTTTCTATCGCACTTGCCAATCGCTGCCCAGTTGCTTGGTGATCTTGCAACAAATAATAAGCCAACCTCTGTGCGGACTTTTGACCAATGGTTGGCAGTTGCTTAAAGGCATCGATTAGTTCATTAATTAAAGGACTTTGCATCGCAAGCTCATCTTTAGGATTCCCATCAAGTAGCGTTAAAAGGGCATTTTCATCCCAGGCGGTAAGTCAATGCCTGCGGTCAAACCGCCCATTTTTTCTTGAGACGATTCTTCTACTTTGCGAGCTGCACTATTAACCGCCGCAGCCACCAAGTCTTCAAGCATTTCTTTGTCATCCATTAAGCTATCGTCTATTGAAACCTTAACCAACTCATGCTTACCAGTCATCACCACAGAAACCAACCCACCACCGGCTTCTCCCGTGATTTCCATTTTGGCAACTTCTTCTTGTGCGGCTTGCATTTTCTTCTGCATTTCTTGGGCTTGTTTCATTAAATTACCCAAACCACCTTTACCACCTAACATACCGACTCCTTTTATGAGTTATTTTGGTTGAATCGACGATTCAATTACATTTAAATTCAAAGTTTGTTTAAAAGCTTGTACTTTGGCATCCTGCTCGATAGCCGTTCTTGCCTGCTGTTGACGCATTTCATTATCAGAGGCTGATTGTTTTGCAGGGGTCCAGTGTGGTCCTGATGCCTGTTCAAACTCCAATCGACAACCAAGCTGGGCTTTTACCTGCTCCTCTAACCGTTGAAAAGCCAACTCGGTTAAAGCCACCTGTGCCTGAGCAGGATCAACACTCAAAGTCAATACTTGTGGAGTCTGACGAACTAAAATAGACTGTCGCGCTAATTCTGCAGCCATGCCCTCTAATCCCAATTCGACAATCAGTTGTAACCAATTTTCAATGGTTGGATGCGGCTGTCCTGTGTCTTGCAATTGCGATGCAGACAGGTCAGGCTCCCATACGACATCCGAAGAAACGGTTTGCTCAAGATGCGAACTGGTATCTGATTGCGGCGCAATCGCCTGCTCCATTATCGGCTGAGCGTCAAATGAATGGCTAGGTTCTGCAGCAGCCATCTCTGGCGCAACATTATGCTGACTTTCTTGAATAGCCGCTGTTTTTGGCGGGACCTTGGGTGCGTTAGCAGACGTTTTTTTTTCATCCGCACCACCTAAAGTGGCGGCTAATTGCTTTTTCAAGGCTTGAATTGGATCATCCTCCGTTACCATCTGCACTGACGGTTGCTGAGCACTGACAGCTTGTTGGTTTGGCTGAGAGGAAACGGATTCTGAAGCAGGCAAGGTTTGCTCGGCCATGGGCTGCGGCGGAGCCGAAGGAATTGTCACTGAATTCACAGCAGCATTCATTGGCTGGGTTAACGGTGCTTCTTGCCCCGTATTTTGAACAGAATTTTGCCCAGGCCTGGTCATTTTAGACGGCTCGGGATCACCTTCCGCCAGTTGAAATGCCAACATTCTAAGCAATGCCATTTCAAAACCAATGCGGATATCGGGAGCCAACGCCATATCTTGTTTTGCCAATAGCGCAATTTGATAACACATCTGTACACGCTCAGGTGCAAGTTGTTCGGCAAGCGTTTGAAGCGTGTCGGTCTCTAAAATCGCCGTTTCACCAGCGTCGCCTAACACCTGAATCAGGCTCAAGGAATGCAAGCTTTCAATGAGTTGCGCATTTAAGGCAACATAGTCGACCCCAAGTGCAGCTAGTTGCTTCACGACTTGTTTTATGCCTTCCGCAGAATCTTGTGCCAAGGCTTGTAAAATGGCCAAGGTAAACTGCTGATCGACCAAGCCAAGCATCGCCTGAACAGCGGCATGCTGAACTTCACCAGCCCCATAAGCGATGGCCTGATCCAAAATACTCAGCGCATCCCGCGCGGAACCATCGGCACTCTTAGCAATCATCGCCAAGGCTGCGTCGTCAAAGGCGATTGCTTCTTGCGTTAAAATAAACGCTAAATGCTGTTGTAATTGGACTTGCGTCAGCCGCATTAAATTAAATTGCAAACAGCGCGACAAGACCGTCATCGGTAATTTATGCGGATCGGTGGTCGCTAATAAAAATTTAACATGCTCAGGCGGCTCTTCTAACGTCTTCAACAGAGCATTAAAACTGCTCTTAGAGAGCATGTGCACCTCGTCAATCAAATATACTTTGTATCGACCTTGAACGGGTGCGTACTGAACATTTTCCAACAATTCTCGGGTATCTTCGACCTTGGTTTTCGAGGCCGCATCCACTTCAATCAGATCAACAAACCGCCCTTCATCAATTGACTGACAGACAGAACAAACGCCACATGGCGTTGAACTCATTCCTTGCTCGCAATTCAAAGCCTTAGAGAAAATTCGAGCGATGGTGGTTTTACCAACCCCGCGTGTGCCAGTAAATAAATAGGCATGATGTAGCCGTTGTTGATCCAGTGCATTGGATAACGCTTGCATGACATGGGTTTGACCCACTAATTCGGAAAAGTTTTTTGGACGCCACTTTCGGGCCAGTACAGTATCGCTCACGAGAACCATTTCAAGTCATTTTAAGAAAGGTCATTTTAACGTGAAACACAGAGAATGCGAACTCAATTTCAGAAAGAAATAAAAAATAGAAAAGTGGCAACTTGCCCGCCTTACCTCGGCGCACGAATCAGAAGGTACCGTTGCTTCCTTCCGGACCTGGCGGGGTTCCCAACCTATCGTCGCGAGGGGACGAACAAGTCACCGCGATGAATGATACACGATTTGCTAAAAATTTAAAGCCTCTTGGTGAAATAAATCTTCAACCCCCTCGATAAAAATACTTTTAAACTCGCACCGAACCCTGCTTAATCATTCGAGATTCAACCGCCTGTCTTTTATGGCGTGCTGGGGTCACTCGGCAAACTAAATCCTCTTGCCGTGATAATGCTTTCAATATTAGGGTAAGTCGTGGTATCTGTAAAATATAATCCAGTATAAGGAAATAGTTGGTACTGTAATTCGCCTGAACCGGGTGATCCGCTCACCACTTTAACCGTATCAGCACTATCCAGAACGCCACTCAAATCGCGGTCATACTGGAAGCTACTCCCTGAGTACAAACAAGAATTGGTCGGCGCATAGGTTAAATTCGACCCACCTGTGACCGTCTCATACAATCCACTGGTTCCTTTTGAGATGAACTGACGTTGAGCCTTTTCAACCAAGGTGTTGGTCGAGCCAGGGCCAGCCCAATTACAGATAAACCCATTAATCTGACCAATAGTCGTCGCCGTATTGGTTAAGGAACCGCCATAACCGTACCAAGCTTCCCCATCGGCATTAATTGAACCGGTTTCATCACTAACACTTGAAGGGTTTAACCCCACATTCAATACCCGACTATGGGAATCATTTGGTCCAGCCTGCCAAGCATATGCATAGTCTCCAGACAGATCGGTTTGATCAAACGATGCTTTAAACCAGTTAAAATTATCACTCCACCCAGAGGGCGTTGAACTCGAATAAGGCGTGGTCGCTGATAATTGATTTGCTGACGTATGAGCTGAGGTATCTAAGGTATCACTACAGTATTGTGCTTCACGTGCATCTAATAAAAATGCATTTCCGGCTTTCTTTTCATAGGTCAGACTGCCTTTTCGCGCGATTTGGAAAAATGACGTTGAATAAAGCGATGAACAGGTTCCACCTTGATATTTGTCTTGTATTTGATAGCTCATATTGCCACTATAGGTTCCCGAGCTATCTGGCGCATGCGTAAGCGTCACCGCGATATCATAATCCTGAGGCGTTGAATCATTACCCCGCTTTCCTGTATACGTCATATTCACCACGTAGGTATATTTCGTTCCACTTCGACTCAGTGTCGCTAACGTAAAACTGGTATTTGCAATCGATTTGGCATTCATCTCGGTCGTTAAAGTCTTGGTTTCGCCATCAGCAGGTAAGCTTTCCCCCTTATCATATAAGGCATCGATCAAACTGGCCAGCACACTCAAGCCTGCAAAATTTCGACTACGCACCCCATTCATTTGGGTGTTCAGCTGCGCGGCAGAACAGGCTTCATTCGTTGTGCCATTTTTTTCAGTCCATAATCCTAAATCACCAGTAGGCAGACTTCCTGAGGCAGGTGTACCATCAGGGTGATTGGCATACTTTAACTCAGGCCCAAAACAAGTGGCATTGGCTGCCAGCTTATAAAAATTTTCGACACTAAAAACATCCCGCAAAGGGGTATCACCTGACAATAATTGATCAATCCGTTGAGTAGCATAACCATGATAGCTAACGGCTCTAGGCATGGATCGGGTTAAACTATCTGCGGTATCGACTTCAGTAGGAGATGCCACCATCAAACTTTGTGGAAAGCTGGATAAATCGCGCGTTTGGTCTTGTGATGTATCGGAAGTGGATTCAGAGGAACTGGAGCTAGAACTACCGCCACATCCCTGAAGACTTAAAATGCTGATTGAAAGGACAAAGAGATTAAAGGCCGAGGTATTCATGATATGTGCTCCTTGCAAAACCCAATTGGCTGGAGTTTCATTATAGAGCAGCCCAAATACCAGAACAAACGCATAAGCATATCAAGATATTTTAATGCTTAGCATCGATAAATACCTTCAAATCATAACATTAATTTGCTGAGTTGCCATTCAGCCGTTTTAACTTAGATCGAGATATGAGCTTCTGTAAATGACGCACCCAACTCGCTAAAGTTTGCGCATCACGTTCAATCTGCTTGACGGCTTCCTCACTGGAAAAACCAGGCATATTCAAAGCATCTAGAAATAATAATTCAAGAAAGACAAGCAACTCAATATCAAAATAATTCAACAGTCGATATTGAGGCAATCTTGCCAAGATCACCGCATCTGCAACCATGCGCCATTGTGCTTGATCTAACTGGTATCGTATCGACAAATCTCGTGATACCTTCCCCTTTTTTAACATTATCGCATCAGCTAAAGATTGATACAAAAAGACCTCTTTCGCCGCTGGCCTTACGGGAAATGGCAATTGATTCATAAAAAAAGCTTCGGGAGTACTATGTAGACTAGGCACCTAGCGATAAACCTTTTTAGATTGGGTTATTTCATAACGGTCAATTTCCAATTGGATCAGACGCTGATAGTGTGAATTGGGAAAAACAAAGTCAAATGCATTACATTCTAAATTTCTATTTTGATCATATATACTACGGACTAATACCGAAGGCATTTCTAATGCTCTGTTAAAGGAATCAAAATAAAATAGTATCTTATAGCGTTTATCAGCACTAAACCGTTTAGGTACAAAAATCGCAGCCCCGCATTCACTTAAATTGAGCTCCAGTTTGGGCCAGTTTTGTGGTGTTCTCGATAATGTCATATCATCAACTAAATTTTGATAGGCATTAAAATAATGCGCCATCAGCGCGTTTAAATGATAGAGCGCCTGTGCCAAGGGAACATTTTGAAAGGTATCCGGCTCAAAACGCTTCGCTTTTTGATCGATGACAAAATTACTTGGTAACGGCGGTGGGGCTTTAAAACTAGTTGCGTTAGAACTTTCAAAGCATCCAGATAGATGCTGAAAATGCAATATCATTTTATGGTTAAGGGCATCAAAATATTGAAACGTCTTAGGCGCCGATTGGTTGATAGATTGAATCCGCTGTACGCCTTTTGCATATCCATGAAATGCCAGCCAGTCATTACGATTCATCCGAGGTGACTGCCCATGAGCAAGCTTATGAGTCCAGTCTCCAAAAAAGTCTATATAGCGTTCAAAATCACTAAAGAAAGGTTCTAAAATATCCTGCTGATCTTGAATATGGCTCACCCAATGCCGTAGTGCTTTTTTAGATTTTTTAATTCGCTTCTGTACAGAAGAGGGAAAATAGTCAATGCCATAGGCAAAAATAGGCGTTTCTTTAAGACTCTCCTGCGGACGAACAACTGCTTTTATAGAAATATCTAAACGCCGAAAACGACGTGCATCTTCTTTTTCAAACCAAAAAGGCACTCAATCAATCTCACTAAATAAATAATTCGCTTATTTTAGCTTATCTCGAAAATTTTTATCCGCAACTTCATAGCCTAATGCAATCATTTCTTGCGTACGATCAAACTCCATCATCCCACAGGCATTACTGGCAATTTCAATCATCTCATCGGCTGGATAAGCAGCTAATTTCTGCCGAGCAATCGTATTCTGCATCGCATCAAATGCTAAGTCCGCAATTTCATATAGCCCTTTAGGCCGCATGTCTGCGAGTGTTTGCGGACTCCGAAGTGACTGCATCCACTGATTAAATTGCTGAAGGAAGCTCGCTTGATCATCGTGTTCTGCTGAAGTTGGCTCTTGCAACTCAATGTCACCACTTAAACTCACTGCGACAATTAAATCCGTGTTATCACTAAAGGTTGGTGCAATCGGCACTGGATTCAAGATACCACCATCCATTAAATCAACGCCATTTAACGGGTATGGCGTAAAGAATAACGGTAACGAGATGGAAGCCCGAATGGCGTCTAATAAGCGACCAGATTGCAACCAGACTTCCCGTTGACGAGCAATATCAGTGGCTACGGCGGTAAAAGCGATGGGCAACTCTTTAATCTGAACATCACCGATTAACTCAGAGAGAGATTTCATCAATTTTTCACCCTTCACTAAGCCATTTCGCTGCCACGCCAAATCCAATAACCCTAGGATATCGACTTTATCCATTTTCAGCATCCATTCCTCAAAGGCACCCAACTTACCAGCTGCATAAATCCCGCCGACCAGTGCGCCAATCGAAGATCCTGAGATAGATTGAATTTGATATCCATGCGTTTCCAACCAACGAATAACGCCAATATGCGCCATCCCTCTGGCACCGCCACTGCCTAAGACCAAAGAAACCGTTTTGTTGGATTGTGTCACAACATCTCTTTCACTCAAGCGACGCCTCCTAAAGATTACTTAAAATGACCAGGCCTGGTCATTTTGTGGCTAAGCACGATGATAAGGGTGGTTTTGCAATAACGACCAAGCTCGATAAACTTGTTCTGCTACCATCACTCGCACTAAGGGGTGAGGTAAGGTTAGTTTAGACAGACCCCATACCCACTCGGCTTGTTGCACCAAAGCCCCATCTAAACCATCGGGACCGCCCACAACCAACGCGATATCTTGTCCCGATACTAGCCAGTCATCTAACTTCTTTGAAAACCCGACTGTTGATGGCATCTGACCGTTTTCATCTAACACAATTAATTTTGCCCCTTTGGGCACCGCTGCAAGAATACGCTTGGCTTCCTCAGCCTTATATTGACTAACCGATCCGCTTTTACCTCTTTGCGCCATGGGAATTTCAACCAATTTAAGCGAACAGGCGCCAGGTAAGCGTTTTGCATATTCGCCATAGCCCGTTTGCACCCATTGCGGCATCTTTTGCCCAACGACAATAAAATGAATAACCATCTTTGTGTCTGACTAATCCTGTTCCGATTGAACACTGGTACTGGGTTTAATATCCCAAAGCTTCTCTAATTGATAATGAGCTCTTGCTGATTCTGTCATCACATGAACCACCGCCGAGCCAAGGTCGACTAACACCCAATCAGGTTCTGGACCAGCCTCTACGCCCATTGGCGGCTCACCAGCATCTTTAAAAGCTTGAGCAACCGCATTACCGGTTGAGCGAACATGGGTGGTTGAGGTACCCGTCGCGATAACCATTTTATCGGTAAAGGAACATAAATGAGAGACATCTAACACCTGAATATCACGCGCTTTAGCATCCTCTAAGCTTGAAACAACAAGACTTTCTATTTGTTCGGCATTCATCATCTAGCAGGGTTCTCTTTGGTTATACCGTTTCAAACGGCGTGTATCGTTCATCACGACACTAGTTAATTGAAGATTGATATAAATGGTTTTGTTGGATATAAGCGGCAACATCCGCAGGCATC
Organism: Hydrogenovibrio sp. SC-1; assembly: GCF_002848135.1. Classification (GTDB taxonomy): domain Bacteria; phylum Pseudomonadota; class Gammaproteobacteria; order Thiomicrospirales; family Thiomicrospiraceae; genus Hydrogenovibrio. The sequence goes on along the minus strand of NZ_PKGB01000003.1, from coordinate 48,775 downwards.
AAATAGTCTACTGGATCACCATATTCCAAATAGGAACGCAACATCGTTGCACTCAGATCTAGCTGGGTAACGGGCAAGTCAACAATCTGTCCCGCGCTCTGCGTTAAATGCGGGGCCCAATGATCTATGAAGATTTTGCCAACGGTGCCTTGTCGAGGCAAGGGTTCACCCGGCCGGTGAGTGACCACAATATTGGCCAGTGTCAAAATCGATTGCCAGTCTTTCCAGGTATCAAATTTGGCAAACGCATCTGTACCCATCATTAAGACAAAACTGGCACCCGGTTCGGCTTGTTTTAACTGAGCTAAGCTATCAGCGGTATAAGACAAACCGCCCATTGAAGCCTCTAAACGTTCTAAAACAAACTTGGGCTGATGTTGAATTGCCAGCTCAATCATGTCACATCGCTGTTCTATCGAAGCCAACGGTTGAGACCTATGCACAGGCAAACACGCCGGCATAAATCGCATTTCATCCAGGTTTAACGCATGCAGTACTTCCAGTGCAGGCCGAAGATGGCCAAAATGGATCGGATCAAAAGTTCCACCATTAATACCGATTAAACGTTTGGTTTTCAAAGTCACTTCTCTATGATTTTTTTGGTATTATACCAACTATGTCAAGCGATACCCACGCCAATCCAGCATTTACCAATCCGACTCAGCCACCCCTCCCCCCCCAATTTGAAGAAGTGGTGTACCATCGTCTTAAACAAGGCGACACCCTTAAAGAATACGACTTAATGAAATACCTAGTCGACCAAGGGTTTTCACAATTCACGCCGTCTTTAGAACCACTTGCCTTATTTCGCGGGCACTTTTTGCTGTTTCATTTACTCTATCGTTTACAAGACAAGTGGCAACAACAAAACAAAGGGCGATTGTGCATTCATACTTTGGAAATTTGTTTAAAGAGTGATCAGGCATCACTTGAACAAACCGCTTTTGCCATCACAGAATCGGATGAAATCAAGCGCTACTACCTAGATTACGAGACCTTCTTAACTACTCAGGAACGGGATGTCATTGACCTCATCGCCCAATTTTGGCAAAGCTTTGGCGATCAATCAGCCTTATCGAAAGGATACAGTGATGCAGATATCCATGAGGCCAAACAGTGTCTCGAGATTTCAACCCCACTAGACCCAGAAAACGGCGCCAAAGTGGTGATGAAACAGTTTCGAATCCTTTCCCAAGTTCACCATCCTGACAAAGGCGGTGAAGCAGAAGCCTTTCATGCCATCTGCCACGCCAAAGAAGTGCTGTTAAAGCACCTCCAAACGACCCCGATTATTCACGAATAGTACCATCACCATAAACAATATATTTTTGCGACGTCAACCCTTCTAAGCCGACAGGGCCACGTGCATGAAACTTATCTGTACTGATACCAATTTCAGCCCCCAGACCATACTCAAAGCCATCTGCAAAGCGCGTAGATGCATTCACCATCACTGAGCTCGAATCCACTTGGGCTAAAAATTGACGAGCCGTCGTCACATTTTCAGTAATGATGGACTCGGTATGTCCCGAGCTGTACTGTAAGATATGGTCCATGGCTTCAGCCACATTCGACACCACTTTGATCGACAAAATCGGCGCTAAATATTCGGTTGCCCAATCCGCATCGGTTGCGGCTTCCATTTCAGCCACCGCACGCGCTTTTTCACAACCACGCAAGGCCACGCCTTTTTGTTGATACATTTCAACCAGGCCTGGTAGGATTTCAGCCGCTCTTGATTCGGCTATAAGCAACGTTTCCATCGCATTACAAACCCCATAGCGGTGGGTTTTGGCGTTAAAGGCAACGCGCACAGCCTTTTCAGCATCCGCATCTTGGTCAATATACACATGACAAATGCCGTCTAAATGTTTAATGACCGGGACGCGCGCACTTTGACTAATCCGTTCAATCAACCCTTTGCCACCGCGAGGAATAATGACATCGACATAATCCGGCATGGTAATCATTTCACCGACTGCCGATCGATCCGTGGTCGCAACTACTTGCACTACTTCGGCCATCAATCCCGCTTTAGTCACTGCCTCTTGAATACAGGCCGCCAAAGCACGATTTGAATGTGCCGCTTCCGAACCACCACGCAATAAAGCCGCATTCCCCGATTTTAAGCAGAGTGCAGCCGCATCAATGGTCACATTAGGCCGTGATTCATAGATAATCCCCACGACCCCAAGCGGAACGCGCATTTTGCCCACTTCAATTCCGGAAGGCATATAACTCATATCCGAAATTTGACCAATCGGATCCTTTAAAGCCGCTATCTGTCTTACGCCTTCAGCCATTGCCGCCACGCCTTGTTCAGTGAGGGAAAGGCGATCCAGCATCGCTGCATCTAAACCATTGGCTTCGCCCTGTTCTAAATCCTTACGATTTTCAGCAATCAACCAAGCCATTTTCTGTTCAAGTGTTGTTGCAATCGCTTCCAACGCCGCATTCTTTTGTGCGGTGGATGCGCTCACTAATTGGCGAGAGGCTTTACGAGCCTGTTGCCCCAAGGTTTGCATATAAGCTTTGATATCTTGATTCAATTCATCTGTCATGTTTAATCCTCTCATTACAACTTGATTGCGACCCCTAACAGGCTATTTTAAATACCAATTCGGATAAGGCTTGCCATTCATCTCCAGGGCGAACCCCTTTGACCATTAAATCGACTTCTAATGCTTTGGGTAATAATTGCTGCCAATAGTCCCCTTGATGACGCGTCATCGCCGCTTGAAACTCGCCTTGCTTGGAAGACCATATGCCCAACTGCTTAAAAACTTGTGGTAAAGACTGTTGCGATTTCCGTTGATCAATCGCAATTAACAAGCGCAATTCTTTTGACAACAACCATAAAACAATCGGAGCCTCTAACCCTTCCTGATGCAAGCGTTGCAAAATTTGCAATGCATACTGAGTGCGTCCTAACAGCATCGCACTACTTAATGCGAATAGTTGATAATGCGCCTGATCTGCCACATTATCGATAATATCCTGTGGAAGGATGGCAGCCCCTTGTGAAAATAATAGCCCCAGCTTTTCAATTTCCTGATCAGCCGCCAACAAATTCCCTTCAACCCTTTCTGCCAACAATGCCGCTGCCTCTGATTCTAGTGACAACCCAATTTCCTGAGCGCGTTGTTGACACCATTTTTGCAAAGCGACACCTTCAATCGGCTTTGACTGAACCACCATCCCAACAGATTCAATTGCTTGAACCCACTTGGTTTTTAATTGACGACCATCCAGTTTTTCACAACTGATTAAAATGCAAATTTCTGGCGGCAGAGCGTGTTGCAACGCACACCAGTATTGGATAAAAGCCGTGCCCTCTTTTCCAGGTGTCCCTTTGGGTATATTCAATTCAATCAATCGCAAATCGGCAAAGAGGGTACCCGCTTGGGTTTCCATTTTAAGGTCATCCCACTTAAAATTTGCATCCACTTCATATCGGTCTCTTTGCAAATAGCCTTGCGCCTTTAGCGAAGCCCGCCAAGCATCAACGACTCGCCGAATATATAACGGTTCCTCTCCAAAAACCAATGTAATGGGTTGAATGGTCGCCGATTGCGCCAACTGTTTTAGGTAAGCTGGCGCCATAATCATGGCTGTTCACCTTGATCCTTAGCTTGCGTTGGTTTTGATGGCTGTTTTAATTGATACGCACGATTGATTCGGTCAATCAACTGATTGGCGACATCAAACGCCATTTGTTGTTGAATATCCTGTAATTCGCGACTGGACCCTAAAGCCGCTGCCGTTTCAATGCGGCGATCTCGATAACTGTTCACCGTTGCCGTCATCAGTAGGGTTTCAGTTGCCACTCTTTGTACACTGACAGTTTGGCTCATTTTCAACAGTTCTGAAGTGGTATCGCCTTGCCCAGACATACTGGTACGAGAAACCTCATAAACGGTTGCGTCAAGCGACACTGAAAGTTCAGCCGAAGCGACAGAATCGACCACTTTGACATCCGAGGCCTTTAGTAATTGCATAAAGGTTTTCAGCGCATCCGCCCGAACACCCGTGGTCTTTGCTAAATAGACTGACTGAAAAGAGGCTTTCGCATTGGGACCCATGCCTTTTAAATGAAACCCGCAAGCCATTAAGGAGGCAACCAACACTGACAACAGTAGCGACTTAGCCATTAAAAACGCCCAGGCCTGGTTATTTTTATGGCGGGACTTCATCAACTAACCCTTTACCACGATATTGACCAAACGACCTGGCACGACAATTTCTTTGACAATGTCTTTGCCTTCAACATACTTAGCGACCTGAGCATTGGCTTTGGCTTCCGCCAAAATGGTATCCTTATCGGCTGCCGCAGCCACTTCAATTTTGCCTCGGAGCTTGCCATTCACCTGCACCATCAATTCAATTTCATCTTTTACCAAAGCACTTTCATCTACCTTTGGCCAAGACGCATCCAAAACTAACCCTGTTTGACCTAACGTTTGCCACAATGTCTGAGCAATATGCGGCGTAATCGGCGACAACATCAATACCAATACTTCTAACGCTTCCTGGATCAGCGCTCGCCCTTGATCTGTCTCTGATTCAAAACGGCCAATTTCATTTAACAACTCCATTGACGCAGCAATGGCAGTATTGAAGTGCATACGGCGTCCCATATCATCCGTGACTTTTTGCAGAGTGCTATGTAATTTTAGACGCAGGACTTTTTCAGACTTATTTAATCCCTCATTGGACTGGCAGGCGATCACCGTTCCCTGTTGAGTGTGCGCATGAACTTGTCGCCATACTCGGTTCAGAAAACGATGCGCGCCTTCCACGGCTGAATCAGACCACTCTAAAGTCTGCTCTGGTGGTGCGGCAAACATAATATAAAGCCTGAGTGTGTCCGCACCATATTGATCAATCAGCGTTTGTGGGTCAATACCATTATTCTTAGACTTCGACATTTTAATAATGCCACCGTATTGCACTTCGGTGCCATCAGATTTGAGACGACCTTTAATAATCGCGCCTTTATCATCAGTAATCGGTTCCACATCCAGCGGCGAATACCAAGTCTGTTTTCCAGTGTTATCCTGAGAATACCAACTACTGGCCAGAACCATTCCTTGAGTTAACAGGTTTTTAAAGGGTTCATCACTGGACACCAGTCCTTCATCCCGCATCAACTTATGGAAAAATCGAGCATACAATAAATGTAAAATGGCATGCTCGATACCGCCAATATATTGGTCCACGGGCAGCCAATGATCAGCTGCCGTCTTGTCCAACATGGCTTGATCATTATTACGAGAGGTATAACGCGCGTGATACCAAGACGACTCAAAAAAGGTATCGAATGTGTCGGTTTCACGATTAGCGGGTCCGCCACATTGTGGACAGCTGCATTTCTTGAAGGAATCTAATTTCGCTAAAGGCGAGCCAGCGCCATCCGGCACCACATCTTCCGGCAAACGAACAGGCAAATCCTGTTCAGGCACAGGCAGGGCGCCGCAAGCAGGACAGTAAATCACCGGAATAGGACACCCCCAATAACGCTGACGTGACACTCCCCAATCTCGCAATCGGTAATTGGTTTGCTTTTCCCCTAACCCCTTTTCACCAAGCACCTTGGCCATTTCAAATAGGGCCTGCTTTGACTTTAGACCATCAAACGGACCCGAATTCACTAAAATACCTTTTTCAGTAAAGGCAGCTTCAGACACCTCTGCGGGTTGGTCAGCCGCTTTGCCAATCACTACTTTCATTGCCAAGTCATAGGCTTTGGCAAATTCATAATCACGCTGATCATGCGCCGGAACCGACATCACCGCACCGGTTCCATACCCCATTAACACAAAGTTAGCCGCCCAAACAGGCAAGGTTTCACCGGTCAAAGGATGCTGAACGCGAATTCCGGTATCAATGCCCTTTTTCTCCATGGTTTCCATATCCGCTTCCGCAGTAGAAACATGCGAACAAGCTTCAATAAAGTCCGCTAAGGGCTCATTTTGAACGGCCGCTTTACGTGCCCAAGGGTGATCAGCTGCAACCGCGACATAGGTCACACCCATTAAGGTATCCGGGCGAGTGGTGTAAACTTTTAAAGGGTCTTCAGAGCCATCCAAACCGGAAACCATTGGAAATTGAATTTCTAAACCAGTTGATTTGCCAATCCAATTTTTCTGCATGGTTTTAACCTGTTCAGGCCAACCATCTAATTGATCTAAATCGGTTAATAACTCTTCCGCATAATCGGTAATACGTAAAAACCACTGAGCAATTTCCTTACGCTCGACTGGTGCGCCTGAACGCCATCCTTTGCCGTCAATCACCTGTTCATTTGCCAGAACTGTTTGATCAATCGGATCCCAGTTCACCACTGACAACTTACGGTATACTAGGCCTTTTGCCATTAAACGGGTAAACAGCCACTGTTCCCAACGATAATAATCTGGATGACAGGTCGCCACTTCTCTGCTCCAGTCATAGCCGAGTCCCAGAGACTTTAACTGTTGGCGCATGTAATCAATGTTTTGATAGGTCCATTTTGCAGGTGCGACCTGATGCGCCATAGCAGCATTCTCAGCCGGCAAGCCAAAGGCATCCCACCCCATCGGTTGCAATACATTTTTCCCCTGCATTCGCTGAAAGCGCGAGACCACATCTCCTAGCGTATAATTTCGAACATGCCCCATATGCAGCTTGCCACTGGGATAGGGAAACATCGACAAGCAGTAAAAAGAAGGCTTATCAGAGTTTTCTGTGGCCTTAAAAACTTGCTGTTGGTCCCAGGTCGCTTGCAGGTCTGTTTCGATCGATTGCGGTTGGTATTCAGGGGTTAATTCTGTTGACATGATTCGTTTGCTTTTTGTTATGATTAATTTGGTTGAATTATAACAAAATAGAACAAAACTGAGGGGATCATAATGAGTGAAAATAAAATGGGGCAGGCTTATCGGCATCTTTTACAAAGCGCAAGAGAAGCATTAATTAAAGCAGAGTTCAAAAGTTGGGATACACTCAAAGAGTTGGTCGAAACCATTCAACAAAAAGAATCGGTTTTAGAGCAATTAACGCAACAAGAACTCAACCAGGTACAGGACGATCTCAAAGCCGACATTACTGAATTGGCCACCACCCTTGAAGAATTCAACGAAGGCGTTGAATCTTTTGTGGAAATGGACCTGCCTATTATTGAAAAATATTTAGAAGAAAAAGCGCTCAGTCTTGCGGATCCAACCGAGTTAATGGTGCTGCGTTTAAGATTAAATGCCGCTTTAAAAGATTAACCGACTGATTTCATGTTGTCTCTAGGTGCATTTCTTTTTTAAAGCGCCAACGATTGACAACTAATACCGCCAAAACCAGCGCTAACAAACCAAAAACCGGCCATTGGCGCCATGTCATAAAGGGCGTTTCTCCCCTATAAGGTTGGACTTCGCCCCTTAAAACACCCGTTTGATAAGCTTCGATCGATTGTTTTATTTGACCGTCTACCCCAACAATAACGGTATAGCCCGTATTGGTGGTGCGGGCAATTTCTCGCCCCAATTCCAGTGCACGCATCTGTACATCTTGAACTTGTTGTGCTGGCTCTAAAGTATGCGCAAACCAAGCATCATTACTCACGGTCAGCAAGTAATCTGACTGAATAGCACTTATGGCCAATTCTTCGCCAAATGCCATCTCATAACATACCGACATGCCCACCTTATGAACCCCTAATTGAAAAGGAGCTTGGTCATCCTCCCCTGCGGAAAAGGATGAAAAAGGCACATCAAACAATAAACTCAATGCCTTAAACAGATCGGTAAAAGGAAAGAATTCACTAAAAGGGACTAAATGACGTTTTTGATAAACCTGATCCGGTTGATGAACATTGACGATGGCATTGTAATAAGCTTTGGTCGCTAAATCTCGGGTAATCACCCCCACTAAAATGTCGGTATTTAATAATTGCGCATCACGAATAAAGTTGCGTAAAGCGCCCTTTTCGACTCGATCATAATAATCGGGAATCGCCGTTTCCGGCCAAACCACCACATCCGCATCCAGATGCTGCTTTGTCAAAGATACATAGGTTTGTAACGTGGGTAAGAACTGTTCCTGCAACCATTTCTGATCTTGTGGAATATTGCCTTGTATTAACGCCACCTTCACTGGCTTACCATCTGCTTCAACCCACTCTACATTCTTAAGCGCTGCACCACTTAGCCAGAATACCGCTAAAATCATCGGCGCTAAAACCCAACTCCGTGATATCACCAACCACAACAAAACGCCAGCGGAAATAGCCACCACCCAACTGACACCTAAAACGCCTAATAACGGCGCATAACCACCTAACCAAGTAAGTGCATGCGTATTGCCAGTCAATAAGAATGGAAAGCCACCAAATAGGGATGCTCGCAAAGCTTCGGCTAACACCCAGACCGTTGGCATCAGCAAGGCCCAATTAACGCCGAGCTGACCTGGACGTTTTAGCCAAGCCACCAACCAGCCCGCTAACATAAAATAACTAGTCAGAAAAAGCACAAAAATAGTGGTTGCCAATATTGATAAGGCCAAATGGACACCCGCGTAAATGTAGATACTGGAGATCAGCCAACTGACCCCAACGCCGAAAAAACCAATGCCATACCAAAAACCAATTTGGATGGCCGCTTTTTGGGTGTCCACTTGCTGCCACAACCAAAAAAGTCCAGCAAGCGATATCAAGGCGATAGGAACCAAGCCAACAGGCGCATGAGCCGCAACCATCAGGGCACCTAAGGCCAATGCGATCAGACGGTTTCGATCTAACAGAAAAAAATGCAATACTTTTTTAATCATGCTGACCCGACCAAGCCGTAGGGGAAAGAACATAAAAAAAGACTGTCATCATCGTTAGAAACCTGTCAATTAAGATTTAGCAGAAGCCGGGGCGTCTTCACTTGCATTCGAAGGTAAATCGGCAACAGCCGATTCACTTACCGTCTCAGCCATTTCTGGTTGTTCAACTCGATCCAACACCGACCTTTCTTCTACCAAAAAAGTGTCAACTCGACGTTCATCAGCTTTTTGAACGGTAAATTGCAAACCATTCATTTCAAATTGTTCGTCTGTTTCCGGGATTTTTCCCAATTGTTTGGCAATAAAACCACCAATGGTTTCCAACATTTCATCATCAAAGTCGCTATTAAAAAAGCTATTGAATTCATGCAAAGAGGTAATCGATGCAACAGCATAAGCACCAGACAAGTGTTTTTGAATATGATCTTCGTCTTCATCATGTTCGTCTTCAATGTCGCCGACAATTTGTTCTAATACATCTTCAATGGTGACAAGCCCAGCCACTTCACCATACTCGTCAACGACCAAAGCCATATGATTTCGGCTGTTTTTAAATTCTCTTAACAACACATTCAACCGTTTACTTTCTGACACCAATACAGGGGTTCGATAAAGTTCCTGCAACTGCGACTTCTCTTTTAAATCATGCTTGACCACCGCCCGTAGAACATCTTTTGCCAATAAGATACCAACCACTTCATCCGATTCAGCCGATAAGACAGGATAACGGGAATGAGCCGCTTCCAACATATGCTCTAAAATGGTATCCAGTTCATCCGCTTCATCCACACAAGACATCTGCACCTTTGGAATCATCACATCTCGCACGCGTGCTTCGGACACATTCAGTACGCCCTGAATCATTAAAAAGGCATCTTTATCAATTAAATCTTGAGACTGAGCTTCTCTTAAAAAGCTTTCCAAATCTTCCCGGCTCTCTGGTTCATCTGAAAAGAGTTTGGCTAATTTTTCAAACCAAGTCGAACCGTTGCGACTGTCACTCATGAACGTTTTATTCTCCATCTAATTAAATTATTATTCGTCAATCAAGGTGTTTCACACTTAACGCCGATATTGTCGTGTCAAAAACTAATTTTCATAAGGCGATAAAAACCCGAGTTCAGCTAAAATATCCACTTCCAACGTTTCCATTTCATTCGCTTCGTCGTCATCTATATGGTCATATCCCTGTAAATGCAAGCAACCATGTATTACCATATGCGCCCAATGTGCTTTTAACGACTTCTGCTGATCAATAGCTTCTTGCGCGACTTGCGCTGCACAAATAACTAAATCGCCTAAATAAGGTAATTCTTCCCCTAAATCGACCAGGCCTGGTGGCATTTCAAACGGAAAAGACAATACATTGGTTACTTTATCCTTCCCTCGATAGTCACGATTCAGCATTTGGATTTCTTCAGGCTCAACAACCCTCAAGGCAATTTCCGTCTCGCCATCTCGCCGATCATCCAGCATGGCTGCATCAATCCAATTTAGCATTTCAGCTTCTGTCGGCAACGCTTTTGCTTGCTCATCTGAAACTGCAATTTGATAATTTAAATGAATCATGGCCTTTCCTTTCGTCGATCAAACTGATCATACGCTTGGACAATTTTTTGCACCAACTGATGCCGAACCACATCCTGAGACTGGTAAAATGTAAACCCAATATCAGGCACCCCTTCTAAAACTTCAATCACATGACGCAAACCCGACTTCTGATGTTTAGGCAAATCACATTGGGTAATGTCCCCTGTGACCACTGCCTTGGAACCAAAACCAATCCGAGTTAAAAACATTTTCATCTGTTCAACAGTGGTATTTTGTGCTTCATCTAGAATCATAAATGAATCATTTAAAGTACGGCCACGCATAAAGGCCAAAGGCGCAATTTCAATGACCTGCTTTTCAATCAAGCGCTCAACCGTTTCAAAACCAAGCATCTCAAACAAGGCATCAAACAAGGGCCTCAAATAGGGGTCGACTTTTTGACTCAAATCGCCTGGTAGAAACCCCAGTTTTTCACCTGCTTCAACCGCTGGGCGCGTCAAAATAATGCGTCGAACCTGCTCCGATTCGAGTGCCGCAACTGCGGTAGCCACAGCCAAATACGTTTTGCCCGTTCCCGCTGGACCAATACCAAAACTCACATCGCAATCTTCAACGGACTGGATGTAATTGGATTGGTTAGCATTGCGGGTTTTAATCACTTTTTTTCGGGTTTTAATCAGCTTCTGCGTGGGCTCAACAACCTGATCTTCAAAACAACCAATCGCTTGAAGTGCCAAATGTATTTGCGAAGGATCTAAAGATTCATTGTGTGCCTGTTGATAGAGGTCTCGAATCAATTGCTCAGTCTTAACAAGTCGATCTGCCAAGCCTGTCACACTAAACTGAAAGCCAAGATGGTTAATCTCCACACCTAATCGCAGTTCCAACTGCGAAAGGTGCTCCGATTGCCAACCGCATAAATTGGCTAAAGCCGCATTATCTTCAGGCGTTAATTGAAACTGTATCGTTTGCAGTGGTGTCAATGAAAATGTCCATTTAGGGCAAGGAGAGATTTCATCTTAATCAATTTGTAATGAATTTCAATGAAATTAATAGGATATTTTTGCATTTTTCGCGCACTTTAGCATCACACTTAAAGTGCATGGTACTGACGCGATTGAAACTTCTCTGCTTCGGGCATTGCGACTAATCGCCCTTTTAGAGAGTTGGTATAGGCGTCGGTGATTTCCACATCGACAAATTGTCCGATCAACTCTGGAGAACCTGGAAAATTAACAACACGATTATTTTCCGTTCGTCCCGAGACCTCATCCACCTCATTGCGTGATAGTCGCTCGACCAATACTCGTTGAACTGTCCCTATCATGGCTTCACTAATTGCCGCTGTTTGGTCATTCAACATTGCCTGCAACGCTGTCAACCGACGTTTTTTCATTTCCAATGAAACATCATCTGGCAAACTAGCAGCAGGCGTACCGGGACGCGGACTGTAAATAAAGCTAAATGAACGATCATAATTCAATGCTTCAACAAGTGCTAAGGTCTGCTTGAAGTCATCACAGGTTTCGCCAGGAAAACCAATAATAAAATCCCCTGACAAACTTAAATTCGGTCGAATGGCTCGAATTTTACGAATAGTCGATTTATATTCAATCGCCATGTGATTGCGTTTCATCATTGCCAACACTCGATCCGAACCTGATTGAATCGGCAGATGTAGATGTGAAACAAGTTCAGGTACTTCCGCATAGCAATCAATTAACTCTTGCGTCATTTCATTCGGGTGGGACGTCGTAAAACGAATTCGATCAATGCCTTCTACTGCACTCACATGATGAATCAACAGCGCTAAATCGGCAATATCGCCATCAGCCATTACCCCTCGATAGGCATTCACATTCTGCCCAAGCAAATTAACTTCTCTAACCCCTTGTTCTGCCAAACTCTCAATTTCAGCCATGACATCGGCAAAAGGACGACTAAACTCCTCACCGCGCGTATAGGGCACCACACAAAAAGTACAATATTTGGAACAGCCTTCCATCACCGAAACAAAGGCAGAAACACCATTCGATTCAGGGGCGGCCAAGTTATCAAACTTCTCAATTTCCGGAAAAGAGATATCAATAATCGCGTGTTTTTTGAGCTTCTTATTTGCTTGTGTCTGCTCACGCAAGCTTAAAGCTTCTATCATCATAGCAGGCAAACGATGCAAGGTTTGAGGGCCAAAGATCACATCCACAACCGGCGCACGTTTACGAATTACGTCACCCTCTTGTGAAGCGACGCAGCCGCCAACCGCAATCACCCGGTTTGGCGCTTGTTGCTTCCACTTTTTCCAGCGCCCTAATTCATCAAACACTTTTTCTTGGGCCTTTTCACGCACTGAACAGGTATTTAAAATTAAAACATCAGCCTTATCTGCTTCATTGACCATTTCCAAGCCGAAGGTTTGTTTCAGCAGTTTTGCCATCCGATCTGAATCATACTCATTCATTTGGCATCCGTAAGTTTTAATAAACACGCCTCCAGTAAAGGGAGAATCAGTTTGGATGTTCTTGTGTTCAGCCGACATAGATTAATAACCTTAAAGAAACAGAAGTAATTGAAACAATAAAAATTTTAGGGACGGAATTCTACCATAATCCACTCTCAAAACACCAAAAACAAAAAAACCGCCAGTTGGCGGTTTTTAAACAACTTAAAATCACTTTTTATAACTTATAACACAAATCATAAGTCGTGGTGCCATCAACCGTATAAGTCGTTGCAGCATTGTCAGACTGAATTGACCCCGTACTTGGATTACCATTATCATTTTGACGATCAACGACATCCGCTGCTTCTCCAGGAACTCCCATAAAACATAGGTTATTGCCTTGAGCATTGGTATAAGCATCTTCATCTAATTCAATGGTTCCGCCATAAGAATGCGTCGGAAAAGTGGTTCCTTCACCTTTCAACAATCCCGCATCACGCAAGTGTTCAAAAAATGCATCACTTTCAGCATCCTCCAGCTCTCCATTGCCATTTCCTTGGGTTGAAGCTGCTGTGGCGATAGCTGTAGAATCATCATCCCCTGGCAAAACACCATACCGATCTTGATAGGTCAACATAGCCGCAATAATGCCTTGAGCATCATTATGAATATTTTTTGTTTTTGCACTAGCAATTAATTCTTGTCCTTTTAACACACCACCAAGTAACAGGCCAATAATAACCAGGACTATAGCTATTTCAACCAGTGTAAACCCTTTCTGACTCGAAGTTTTCATAACATCTCTCCATTAATTTTTGTAATGAGATGGATATAGTATAGCGATTCTTAATAACAAATAAAAAGAAGAAATTATTAATAATTTATTTTACATAACCTGGACTGAAGATTACCTGTATTTTAGGGCAAATCTTGATCCGTCCCATCATTAAAACGAATCCGTTCAAACCCGTTCAAATAAGCAATTTGGCCCGAAGCACCCCATTCCGCTGGGGTTTTATTGACATAAATGACATCTGTATTGGGCCCACCTTCAATGGCATGATTTAAATCCCCATCCACTCGCAGCTGATCGTTGCCCGAACCTAAATCAATTGCACCTAATACATTTCCCGCCACATATACAAAGTCATCCCCACTACTAGCGGTAATAGATCCAGATGCCGTTAAATCCCCCATAAGGGTCAAAAAGTCGTTGCCTGGACCCAAGGTAATAGTTGATTTAGCATCACCAGTAATATACAAATTATCGATACCCGACCCGACCACCACTGATGCATTCTGATCCCCCTCTACCGTCAAGTCATTATCACCATTATTTAAATCCAAAGGTGCATTTAAACTCCCCTCAATTTTAACCGAATCATCACGATTCCCGCTGAGTGGTGTGTATTGACTGGCATCATTATAATCACCAATAATGGTGGTGTCTGGGTTAGTAGGGACAGGTGGTGGCGTGACCAATGAGTTATCTTCTGAACCGTTATTGCCAGACCCGACCGAATTCAAAGCAGTTGAATCATTTTTGAGCAATTCTTGTTTAATTTCATAACCAGAAATCCCCAAAAGTTGGTCATCAAAATAGTTTTGTGCGTTTTTAGTCAAAAAATAATCCCAATAGAGCAAATCCGTATCGCAATTTTCAGCTTCTCTAACTGATAGTCCCGAGCAACCTGCAGCCAGTTGACGTCCATTCGCATTATATGCAACTAATAAAATGGATAATCCATCTGCTAAATATTGACTACTAATGGCACCCGATGTACAGGCCGTGGCAGAAGGATGACAAATGGTAAAATTGCCTGAGCCCAAATTCCCTACTAAGGGCGGCGTTGTTAACTTAAAAGCTGGCAAAGCACCATCAATGCTACAGCCTAAATTACAAAAATAACTGGCTGAATGCCCTACGTCTTGCATATTTGCAAGCGTTGTCGTGCCTTGATTTACTGCATAACGAATAGCGACCCCGTAACTATCTTGAACATCCGCTAAACTCAAGCCTAAATCTTGGAATGGCACCCCCCCATAACTTGCACTACAGGCGTTATTCGTTCTGTTTTCAACTCCATCTGCATTCGTGTCTGGACAAGGTAGATATCGATTTACCAACTCAAATGCCAATAAAGATTTTTTAATTTGCGCTAACGTCTTTTGTGAGTCGGAGGACTTAACGACATCCCTTTGACCACTAAGCGACAGCATTAGCCCTGCACTGATAATACCAATAATAGCCATGACGACTGCCAACTCAACCAATGAAAAACCTCTTTGACGCTTTACCATTTAAAACCCTCTCACATCAATCATTGCTTGCTTAACATCATGCAAGGTTATCCAAGCCAGATAGTCATCTAAATAATCAGAGGTATCAATTTGAAAGACCCCCGCCGAGTCATTATCACAATTTTGACGTTCAGGACTGGCGGTTGACGTAGCCTGTTCACAATCAAGCCATGTTTGAGTTCCATTGCTGCCAAAAGAAACCACCATCACCACGATAGCATTCTCAAATTCGGCACCTTGCTCATTAAGCACTAACATGTTTTTGTAACCGTCCGCATTTTCAGCGCCCTTGGGTGGCGTATGAAGACTAAAATAGGGCGGCGAATCGTTTTGCCTGACATCGGTATTGTATTCACATGATCCGCTGCAGACATCCCCACACTTATCACAATAAAATACACCGTTTTTTTCACACATAGCTGATGAATCCGGTCTAACTCTAGCACCTGAATATCCAAAAATGCTTGCGGTTTCACACAAGTCATTTATTCGTTGGCTTTGCTCAGTGCGCGGATTCACCCTGTAATAAAAAGGGGAGCCCCAAGCGTCTTTATCACTGACCGATAACGATTGATAGGGCAATGTCCCCTGTCGAGACTGACAAACAGACACCCCCATACTGATTCTTCTATCTTCTAAACCATCGGAGTTCGTATCTGGACAGGGTAGATAGCGATTCACCTTAAGATAACTCATCAACCCCATTTTAATTTGAGCCATTTGTTCTTTCGTTTCTTCAGCTTTGGTTAACTGTCTAAATACCCCGTTTAACGTAAGTGCTCCCGTGGTCAAGATACCAATCAGCAACAGCGCTAAAGATATTTCTACCAACGTAACCCCTTGCTGTTTGCTATCAGACATCACGGACACCCACCCATAAAGGCACGCCAATCGGAACCGGCTGGATTATCAATTTCATTGTAGGCATTAAACCAAAAAGCCTCAGACGAGTCGATTGCTTCTAAACGCGCTTTTTGAGAACAGACTCGATTAAGCATTTCAGCTTGCCATTCCTGAAACGAAATACCGATAATGGTGTCATTAATTCCCAAATTATTTTTAGCCTGACTGAAAAAAAACCGATCACCATCGGCATTGCCATTAATTTCATTTCCAGAGTCATCAAAACGCTTATCTAAATAATCTACTATTCGAACTACGGCATCGCCAGCTTGCGATCGATCCTGCACTGTCCCATCCTGCATCGTAATGGGCTCACCAGGAGCAATGATTAAAGCAACATAACCTTCTCGACCATTTAAATTCAAACGTCCTTGCGGCAGAGTATCCGGATTGAGCGGAGCAAATCGTCCAGTCGAACCATTGTGATACAAATTATTCCCATTCGCAAAACGTTCATCTAAAACATAATAAAACTGTTTAGGCACAGCCCCGCCAAAGAAAATATTTCGGGTTCTAAAATCGGTCGGTAAAAAACCCACCACAAATCCCGTCGTGTCATCTCCAGATACGGTTGGATTACCGCAACTGGTTTCCGCTGCTAACACTTCTCCATCTCCATCTAGATCCACACAAGGTAAATAGCCAGGAGCTGGAATAGTATCCAAGGTTTTTAGTGCATAACCCGTTCCGCCTGTTGGGTCACTTTCGTATAGCTCTGGCTGAAAAATAGCATAACGTAAAAGCTGTTCTCTAATTTTCAAGGTGTTCGCAATATCACGTTCGGCCAGTTTGGCTTTCTGATGAAACATTAGATTCTCACCAAAACCACCAAAATAAGCAGTGGCACCAATGACCATAATAACCACCAATACCATCATAATAAAACCAGATTGTTGCTTATGCACGTGTTAAGCCCTTTCTAAAATCATTCTTAGATTATACGCCAAAGCACCTCAGATTAAAGGCATCCTAAATCCTATAAAAATTAACCACCTAAACACTAGACAAAAAAAAACGGGCGCAAGGCCCGTTAATATTTGAGGAAAGAAAATAAGAAAAAGTATTAGCTTACGTTACTGCTCTATTTAGATAGGTAGAGCATAGGTAACTTGAATCATAGGGTTTTCAGCACCCTTCACACCATCACCTTGCGCTTTACTCAAGGTAAATGACAAGCTATCTGTTGCTGCATAACTCACATTGAAGTCGGTATAGTCGCTGCCAGACGCTTTAAATTTGTACATACCAGCGTGAAGACCAAACTTACCAACACTGTAATCAATAGAAGTATACATATCGGACACTTCTTCAGTATACAAGAAGAAGGTTGCTGATAAATCTTTGAAAGATAAACCAACGATATATTCACTTAAAAAACTGGCATCCGAGTTTACGAATTCTTTACCGTTAACATCTGGATACAAATAAGCAGCATAACCAATGTCATAACCAAAATCACCCATTCCACCAGCAAAACCACCATACAAGTCAAACTCAGTACTACCTGCAGCACCTTCTGAAGAGGTCCAAGTACCAACATAGAACCCTGAATCCGCAGCATAATCAATACCACCAAAAACAGCTGGGGATGGACTACTAATGTTTTGTCCACGCCACAAGTACATATTAGAAACCGCGGCATTATAAGAAACTTCACCGGCATGTGTCGTAGCTGGCGCAAAAGTTAAAGCGGCTGAAGAAACAATTGCCATAGAAGCAAGTAGTTTTTTGATAGAATTAGTTTTTTTCATTTTGGATCTCCAAATTTAGTGTCTATTAATTTAAAACTCGCTATGCCTATAGAGATTTCCATGCCATAAAATTTAAACAATATATAAATCAATAAGTTAATCAAAAAAAACCAAAAACAAACTTGCTATAGAAAAAACTAATGCACCATTTTAAACTACAGTGCACCAAATTTTAATCGTGATGATGCTCATCATCTCCATATTTTTCTTCATCATCATCTCCTTTGATTTTTACTTCAGGGACAGTGCCTGTAACAGAATACTGCTGAACATATTTTACAACTGTATCATCCTGCGTAGTCTGGACGGTTGACATATAAGTATCATCCGCTTCTTCATCATCCCCAAATGCATGGCCACTTAACACAAAATCATCATCCGTGACCTTATCCACATACTCATAAATTTGTTTTGCCAAGGCGGGCGGCATCAACGTTTGATAATCCACACCAGTCAAATTATATTGCTGCTGATATTTTTCAAGCATCAATTTCACCATAAACATCAAAGATTCATCGGTAATTTGAGGCTCAACCTTATTTTTATCACCATTTTCTTTCGCCAATTCCTGCTGATACTCATAGTCCACCTGAGCCGCCATTTGATCCCAGGCATCACGCGAAATTTTAATATTGATATCATCTTGCGAATATACAGTCGTATCAGATGGCTTGACAATCTGAGACATCACTTCTGTTAACACATTGTTATACATGGCCAACATCCTGGCACCTGATAACAAGTATTTATTGGTGGCCGGGTTAGCATCTAACGAAGTGACGTCTTCACGATCTTCCATACCAACCAATTTTTGCACAATCAAGTCAGCTTCAGCAGCACTATAACCATGATTACGAATTAACAGAACATCCAAAGTCGTCAAAGGAGTAATATTCTTATAAGTACTCTCAGCCAAAAGGGTTGCGGCATAGTACTGACCAGTTGCTTTATCGACCCCACCTTTTGCAACCAAATCATAGTCTGTCTCGGTAATCCCACTTTGGTTCAAATCATAAAAACCAGTTGCATCTGTTCGAACAGACGGCTCATCCACTTCATGAACTCCATTTTTATTCAAATCCGCAAATACAAAGGCATCAGTAATATACCAATCAACCACTGCACCACTTAATTGTACAGTCTTGGTAGGCGTCGTTGTTCCACCATCAGTTGCTGGGGCAGAAGAAGAGCCGCCGCCACACCCTGCTAAAGCACCTAGAATTGAAACAATCATTACTTTTTTCATCATATCGACTACACCTTCTTTGTTTTGCCCAATCCGTCTAAATAAGCCCGCTACAAAAAACACTCTACTCCATGATCCTTTCAAAATATAAAGCACTCACTTTAGTGCTCATATTCATCTTTATCATCATCACCCTCTATACGAATCGTCGGAACTAATCCCGTGACAGATGCATTTTGAATGATCAAAGCTATGGTTTGATCTTGGGCATCCTGAACATCACCCATATAAACACGATCCCCTTCATCATCGTCTCCGAATATATGGGTAGATAATGACAACTCTGATGTCGAGGATTTCACAAAGCCATGAATCGTCTCTGCTAAAGCATCTGACATTAATACAGTTACACCAACCTCGGTCTCAACACCATATTCGGCTAACAAATACTGGATTGTCTTCTGCAACGTTGAGGGCTTAATGGTTGCAAACACCCCTGGGGTATATTCTTCTGCAACTCGTCTGGCAAGTTGCTCCCAAGCCGATCTGGATAATTTTATTTTAAGTTCTGCCTCAGTAAAGCCCTCTGAAGGCTTAACTACCTGAGACAGCACCTCGGTCAAGGCATTATTGTACATAGCGAACATTCTGGATCCTGCCAACAAGTGCTTGTTAGTTGCAGGGTTAGCATCCAAAGGCACCGAATCATCCGGCTCAGTCGGATCATCCATTCCCGTTAATTGCCGCACAATCAAATCTGCGACCATTGGATGCGTGCCCTTGCGGACAATTAAAGCATCCATGGTTGTAACAGGCGTAATATTGTCATAATGACCTTCCGCTATCAATGTCGCTGCATAATATTGAGAAGTTGAAGTATCGATGCCACCTTTTGAAATCAAGTAATAGGGCCGATCTGAGGTAACATGCAATTGATAGCCACCACCAGAACCACTTCGCGTTGAAGGCTCCGTTTCAGGTTGATAAACACCGTCATCATTCAAGTCAGCAAAAATCAATGCATCTTGAATATACCAATCAACCACGACACCCGTCATTTGCACGGTCGGCGCAGAGCCACCGCCTCCGCCGCAGCCTGCAAGCATTCCTACCAAGATTGCACCCAACCACGTTTTCCTGTTCATTAACAACGTTCACCCCTCTCATTCGTATAAAGACTGTTCTGCATCATTAGAATAACGCGGCAAGCTTAACCAAGTCTTAACAAAGAAATTACCCTACCAAATAAACGTCTCAGATTTTTCAACTCAAAAAAAAACCCCGCATAGCGGGGTTTTTCAGTTTTAAACTCGCCTAAGCAAGTATTATATTAAAACTTATGGATTAAACCAATTGAGTATTTGGTAATGCTGTCAGCTGTACCGCTACCAACTTTACTATTCGCACCCATTTCTTTATCAAAACTACCGAAATCAACATAAGCAGTGGTTTTCTTGCCTAACTTGTAATCCATACCGACTACAACTACAGAACCTGTGTTGCCAGAATTTTTATCTTCTGAGTTGGTTGCATATTTAATCTTAGGCATGAATTGACCCATGTGATAACCAACGTTAGCGGTAATGTTTGAGCCTTCTTTACCAGCGCCATCATATGTTTGGTACATAGCGTTAGCAACCAATCCAGCAACACTATATTGTGCTGAAACACGTGTAAAGGTTGCAGAAGCACGAGTTACAACACCTGCAGCATCCTTTAACTCACCGAAGGAATTCACACCTGCTGATAGGAAAAGCCCTTTTTTCTTTGAACCATAGATCGCTGCAAATGAAGTCGTGTCAGTTAAAGAAGAATCTTTGGCAGCACCAGTCGCACCTTCATCAGGAACAAAAGCACCGATGATTTTAACCCCACCTAAATCAGGAGAAACATAGGCTAAAACATTTGAAAGACGATCTTCACCATGCGCCATAACGCTGGTCATGGCATTGTTATCAAAAACACCATCATTGAATAAATCTGAAGCTTGCGACATCTTAACAGGCGTATCATGACGACCCATTAAAACGGTACCGAAACCACCTGCTAGACCCAAGTATTGGTTACGATTTTTTAAAGTGCTACTAGCATCCATTTGAACTTCAAATTCATATTTATAAACCGCTTTTAAACCAGGAGTTAAATCTGCAGCACCTTTAACACCAACACGTGATGCAACACTGTCAACAGTTAAACCCGTATCAGCACCTTTAGCATTACTTTGAATAGCAGAGTTTACTTTACCATAAACAGTTGGAGCATCAGCAAAAGCAGCAGGAGCTGCAACAGCAGAAGCGATAGCTAGCGCAATCATATTCTTTTTCATAGTCTTCTTCCTATTTGTAATCAGTAATATTTTACTTAATTAAGTGTTCACTTAAATTGTGAACTTGAATGACACTATATAAACTTTGTTAATGGGTAGCAAGTCTTTTCACTTTATTTACAACAAAATTCTTTTCCGTTGCATTTATACAACACCTTTGTCATATAAATTTCATACACCCAAGTTGTTTGACATTTTTTTGTCATATTAATTCTGAGCTGTGTAGCGTCAACACCCTTCAATTGGGCAATAGACTTGGCTATCAAATTTTCTTACCACTCAAACTAGAATTTTTAATGATTAATAAGCTATGATTTTTACAAACTTCCCCCTATAATAAATCCCACATTTAGTAAATCGAACAAACAATTTTACTACATATGGTAGTTTAAGCACTTCAACCCCCAAGGGTTAACAGTCAAATTTCAAGGCTTTCTCTATAAGTCTTTTTTAACCAACTGAAAACATTAAAGATAACGGCCTATGTCAACTGAAACCATGAATATTGCCAAGCGAAATGGCAAAACCGAACCGCTTGATTTAGAAAAAATCCATCGTGTCATCACCTGGGCTGCGGAGGGGTTAGAAAATGTCTCTGTATCTGAAGTAGAACTGAAGTCTCATATACAATTTTATGACGGCATGAAAACGGCCGACATTCATGAAACCATTATCAAGTCAGCCGCTGACCTTATTTCAGAAAGCGCGCCAGACTACCAACACCTTGCGGCACGCCTGGCCATCTTTCATTTGCGCAAGAAAGCCTTTGATCGCTTTACACCACCAGCTTTATTCGAGCATATTAATAAAATGGTTCGAAGCAACCTATATGACGCCCAAATACTAAGCGACTACACTAAGGCTGAGATTGACGAACTAGACAATTACATCCAGCATGAACGCGATATGAACTTTAGCTATGCTGCCGTCAAACAACTCGAAGGCAAATACCTGGTACAAAATAGGGTGACAGGAAAAATCTTTGAGAGCCCACAATTTATTTATATGCTTATTCCCATGAGTTTGTTTGCACATTATCCAAATAATGCAACATCTGGACAAACACGACTCGATTATGTCAAACGGTTTTATGATGCGGCATCAACCTTCAAATTATCATTGCCCACTCCGATTATGTCTGGCGTTCGAACGCCTACACGTCAATTCAGCTCTTGCGTCTTAATTGAGTGTGGCGATTCTTTAGATTCCATTAATGCGACTGCTTCTTCTATTGTTAAATATGTCTCGCAACGTGCGGGGATTGGTGTCAATGTTGGGCGCATTAGGGCGCTAGGTTCAGAAATACGCGGCGGTGAAGCTTATCATACTGGCATGATACCGTTTATTAAACACTTTCAAACAGCTGTCAAATCCTGCTCCCAGGGCGGGGTTCGTGGCGGTGCAGCAACCTTGTTTTACCCAATATGGCATTTGGAAGTTGAATCTCTTGTGGTTCTAAAAAACAACAGGGGAGTTGAAGAAAACCGTGCACGCCACCTAGATTATGGCGTTCAAATCAACAAACTTATGTATCAACGCATGATTGAGGGCGGAGATATCACGCTATTTAGCCCTTCAGACGTCCCCGGACTCTATGATGCGTTTTTTGAGGACCAGGATGAATTCGAGCGGCTTTATAAAATTTACGAAGCTGATTCCAGCATTCGCCAAAAGAAAATCAAAGCGGTCGAGCTATTTACCCAAGTGGCACAGGAAAGGGCTCAAACGGGTCGAATTTATATTCAAAACGTTGACCACTCCAACACCCACAGTGCATTTGATCCAAAACAGGCCCCCATCCACCAATCTAACTTATGCTTAGAGATCACACTACCAACGCAATCACTTGAATCGGTCGAAGATCCAAATGGCGAAATTGCACTTTGCACCTTATCAGCCTTTAATTTGGGGGCTTTAAAAGACCTCAACGAACTTGAGGATCTTGCAGACTTGATCGTTAGAGCGTTAGACAGTTTACTTGACTATCAGGACTATCCAGTCGAAGCCGCCAAGCGTGCAAGCATGGGCCGAAGAACCTTGGGAATTGGTGTCACCAACCTCGCATACTATCTCGCCAAAAATCATGTTAAATATTCTGATGGAACTGCTAACAACACCATACACAAAGCGTTCGAAGCCATCCAGTATTACTTACTCAAAGCATCTTCAAACCTTGCCAAAGAATTTGGTCCCTGTCCACAATTTAGTGAGACCAAGTATGCTCAAGGTATTTTGCCGATTGACACCTACAAAAAGGAACTGGATGAATTTTGTAGCGAGCCACTTCATTACGACTGGGAAGCCTTACGTACTGAGATTCAAACCCATGGTTTACGCAACTCCACTTTAACAGCCCTAATGCCTTGTGAAACTTCCTCACAAATCACCAACTCCACCAATGGCATCGAGCCGCCCCGTGGTTATGTATCAGTTAAAGCCTCAAAAGACGGCATCTTAAAACAAGTTGTGCCAGGCTTTAAGAAGTATCGCGACCAGTATGAACTTCTATGGCAAATTCCTGACAACAAAGGCTATTTACAATTGGTAGGTATTATGCAGAAATTTGTTGACCAAGCCATTTCAGCAAATACCAACTATGATCCAGCCCGGTTCAATGAAGGACGCGTTCCCATTAAACTCATCCTTCAAGATTTACTGTATGCTTACAAAATGGGGCTTAAGACACTGTATTACCACAACACTCGAGACGGTGCAGATGACTCTCATGAAGATGATGGCTGTGCTGGCGGGGCTTGCAAACTCTAGGACTATACAATAGCGCATCCTATTAAGCTATCCTAAACCCGCTTTGCGGGTTTTTTAATAATTAATCTCACTTAAAAGCTCCGTTACCCCCTAAATAGAAGCTTCTTTTACATTTATTTCAGGCATAAAAAAACCGCCAGTTTGGCGGTTTTTTGAGTGCCGTAATAAAACGAATTAACGTTTTGAGAACTGTGGACGACGACGAGCTTTGCGCAGCCCCACTTTTTTACGTTCAACTTTACGAGCATCACGTGTTAATAAACCACGCTGACGAAGTGCTGAACGGTTCTCTTCACTGAAAACAACCAATGCACGTGAAATACCGTGACGAACCGCACCTGCTTGACCAGTCGTTCCACCACCTAATACCGTGATTGTTACATCAAATTTATCGACGCTTTCAGTTGCTTCTAAAGGCTGATTAATCACCATTAAGTCCGTTTCACGCGCAAAGTAATCTGCGACATCACGACCATTAACAGTGATTTTACCAGAGCCAGCACGCATGAATACACGAGCGACTGAGCTTTTACGACGACCTGTTCCGTAATATTGTTCTGTTGCCATTATCAAATTCCTCTTACAAGTCTAGTTCTTTAGGTTGTTGTGCAGTATGTGGGTGTTCAGCACCTGCATACACTTTTAGTTTTTTCAACATAGCACGGCCTAGAGGACCACGAGGCATCATACCTTTAATGGCGAACTCAACCGGACGAGTTGGCTTGTTCCCAACCAAAGTTTCAAAGTTGGTTGACTTTAAATTACCAACATACCCTGTTACATGGTGATACATTTTGTTTTTACGCTTATTACCAGTAACGGCAACTTTATCGGCGTTAATAACGATGACATAATCACCACAATCCACATGAGGTGTATATTCTGGCTTATGCTTTCCACGAAGGCGGGCAGCAATTTCTGCCGCCATACGACCCAAAGTTTTACCTTCGGCGTCTACAACATACCAGTCACGTTTAACTTCAGCTGGTTTTGCAACAAATGTTTTCATAACTTTGTCCTAAAATAAATAAATAATCCAACCAATTATTTGCTGAGATGACACTTTGCAAATAATCACTTACTGTTTAACGGGCAATAAGAAGGGGGTAAGGATTAAAGAGTGGGATTTTAGTGACTTCTGAATTAAAGTCAAGTATTTATAACGTTATTTCAAGGAATTCAGTTCTTGAGCAAATTGACAGGACTCATGCTGTAAGAACTTTTGCAGACGCTGCTCTATCGCTCGAAACTGTTCCAATACCCAAAGCCCTTCTTGGGTTAAAATGGTTCCTCCACCAGACTTTCCTCCTTGCGCCTTAATTACTAATGGCTGATTGAGCAACTGATTCATTTCATCAACCAATTTCCAGGCTTTCTTATAAGACATATTCATTGCTTTCGCCGCTTGATTAATCGAGCCCGTTTTCTGTATTTCTTCCAATAGCGTAATACGACCAATTCCGACATAAGATCCTGAATCGTCAGACAGCCAAAATCGCGCTCTTATCCTTTCAGAGTATGCTTCTCCTGGAAGTTTTGAGGAAGGGGTTTGTTTGGTATCTGAAGTTATGTGTGCTATTGATGTCATAAATAAATTTTACGCTCACTCCCAAGCTATAGACGATTTAAACAGGATTATTTCGTTATAATAGTCTGTGCAATTCTCAATAGTCAATGGAGATTAAAAAATGAATGTTGGAAGTTTAGATCGTTGGTTAAGAATTATTATTGGTGCGCTACTCATTACATTAGCGGCCACTAATACACTCGATGCGTGGGCCTATATCGGTGTCGTTCCATTATTTACAGGCTTACTAAAGTGGTGCCCACTGTACAGCCTACTGGGAATTCAAACCTGCCCACTTCATGAACAAGTTCAAAGATAATCAGTGAAGATTAAACAATACCGCTAGGTCTGGCGGTTTTGTTTTTTTACTCAAATCAATTCCAAGCTCAACCTTGAGGGTTTATGAAAAATCTTAACTCGTTAGACTTACCTCATCGTTATCAAGCCTCATTAAAAGACACAGAAACCCTCTGCGCTAAAACACTACGAGAGTTAAAAACAAAAAAAATCCCTCCAAACCCAATCTATTACACGCTCTTTTATGAATGGATCTCTCAAATTGATTCAGATCTTTCTGCCACCATTGCTGAAACACTCGAATTTGACAATTATGATGACGCCTCAGCGCAAATATTATTTAACATGCTGTGGTCGAAAGTTCTTGGTCAAAGTTTACAGGCAGAAACAACATCTGAAATACTCAATGAGCTACTAGACTCGTTTGACCATTGGTTACGAAGTCATGACCATCATTATCTAATCCTAAATGGGAAAATCGAAACATTGCATCAGTTTTTTTCAAAAGAAGACATATTGCAACATTTACAACAAGAAGTGCTTCCTAGCATCAAAGCATACCAAGACGATACATTTCAATTACACCAGCAAATCATTCAATCCCAGCAAGAAATAAAGCAATTGCAAACCGAACTAACAAAGGCAACGTCGCTAGCCAAAACCGATGAATTGACTAACATTCCCAATCGGCGCGGTTTTAATGAAAAAATCAAGGCAATGATCGACAATGCTAACACCCAACAACAAACTTTTAGCTTACTGCTGGCTGATATCGACCTGTTTAAAAATATTAATGATCAATTCGGGCACCTCATTGGCGATAGTATTCTTCGTTATCTAGCACGTTTACTTAAAAACCTCATTAAGGGTCAAGATTTTGTGGCGCGTGTAGGTGGTAAAGAATTTGCCATTGTTTTACCCGATACAAGTTACAGTGATGCACTCAAAGTTGCGAACAACATTCGCTCAAAAATTGCAGCCAAGCCACTACAAGCTAAAAGTAATTCACTTCCTATCCAGCTAACCGTATCGATTGGCGTCGCCATCTATCAACTTAATGAACCTTTTGAACAACTTTTTGATCGAGCTGACCGATGCCTGTATCAGGCTAAAGCAAACGGCAGACATCGGACTGTTGGAGAGGATGCACTTTAACAATGGGAAAGTCCCCCTCTCGAAAGTGTGCACTAAATCTAATCTCTGGGCAATTAGGTGCCGGTAAAACAACATTTTTACGTCAACTGCTAACCCAAAAACCACCCCAAGAACACTGGGTCATCTTGGTGAATGAATTTGGTGCTGTTGGCATTGATGGCGCCATTTTGAGTGAACAATCCCACACACAAATCCAACAGATTCCAGGCGGCTGCATCTGCTGTACATCCAAAGATGAACTCACCACCACGGTGCTGTCCATTTTAGACATACAAACCCCTGATCGAATTTTAATTGAACCAACAGGGCTGGGAGAACCTCAGAACTTGTTAGATATTTTTTTAGCGCCGGTTTTCGAAAATCAACTTGAAATTCAAACCTTATTTACCCTATTTGATGTTTCTGAAACCGATGTCCAAGAAATTAAAAGGCTTTCTATTTTACAAAGTCTAATCTCTATGGCCGATGTCATTATTCTCAATAAAACTGACTTAGCAGCTTCTGAAAAGGTACAGAGCGTTCAAAGCTATTTAGAAACGCTCTACCCACCTAAAACAGCCATTTTCACCACACAACAAGCCGTAATCGACAATCATCACCTAGAACATTCTCACTTTTATTCGGCTCAATTCACACGACAAGAAACACCATTTAAACTGGTCGCTGCCGAAGCGGTTCCACAGCCCCCCCTTCCAGATACAGGCGTCCTACTAACAGGCTGTCACACACGCCAAAGCCATCAAAATTTGAACACACAAGCCATCGGCTGGGTTTTTGACCATCAGGTTCAGTTTGATTGGAAAACATTACAAAGTTTATTTGGACTGCTTGCGAAAACGCCCAGTGTGATTTTACGTGCTAAAGGCGTTTTTAGAGTGGGCGATACGCCCCGAATGCTATTTCAACTGGTTAACCAAACTGTCAGTCGAGAGCTGATTGCTTACCGCAAGGATAGTCGCGTGGAAATCCTATTAAAAGCCAACCATGACTTTGATCTGGTCGAATTTGAACAGCACTTAGCAGCCTCAATAACCTCCCATAGCGCAACTTAACCTTGCTGCGCCATGAAGTCGCTGACAAGAACTTTATGCTTGTTGATGTTTCACAACCGTATGCCACTGCCAAATATAATACATCAATGGAATAACCAGCAGTGTTAATACGGTTGAAGACAAAGTGCCAAAAATTAACGATACGGCTAAGCCCCCAAATACTGGATCAGTAATCATTATCATTGAACCAAACATAATCGCTAAAGCCGTTAACAGAATTGGACGGAATCTGACTTTACCCGCTTCAATCACCGCATCTTTCAAAGACTTTCCTTCCGCACGATATTCTAAAATGAAGTCAATTAGCAGTAACGAATTACGAACTACGATTCCAGCTAACGCAATCACCCCAATCATCGACGTCGCAGTAAACGCTTGACCGGTTAACCAATGTCCAGGAAAAACCCCAATCATTGTCAAAGGGATCGCGCCCATCACAATCACCGGCATCATAAAGGATCGATAGTAGCCCACCAGCACTAAGTAGATGAAAATTAACGCCACGATAAAGGCACTGCCCATATCTCGAAACACATCCAATGTTAGGCGCATCTCTCCACCCCATAACAAAGAATAATTCATCACATCATCTGGTTGGGCTTCAACAAAGCCAAGGTTCGCCGTTTTAAAGGCAACTCCCGACTCTGGCAATCGAACACTATCCAGCATCGAATCTAAACTCAATACGGCATAAACTGGACTTGAGCGCAAGAGCTCGCCCCCGACCATCACCATTTGATGCTGATCTCGGCTAACAATCGGTTTCGCTTGGGTGACCTTTTGAATTTTGGCAAAGGTTGAAACCGGAACGGATGCTCCAGAACGAGATTGTACCGTTAATGACAATAACTGTTCTGGAACGGTTCTTTCCGAACGGGGTAAACGCACCATAATATTGACCGGTTCACGGACATTATCTAAATGCATATAACCGAGTTCATAGCCAGTAATGTAATCACGTAACATTTTTGCAACTTCTGCGGGTATAACACCGAGCAAATTGGCTTGCGTTCGATCAATATTGATTTGATAACTATCGGTGTTCACAGTCACGCTATCATCGATGTTGCGCAATCCATAGATTTCATCCATTTTAGCGCTAACTTCTTTCGCCGCCACGCGTAAAGTTTCATAATCAGGCCCATAGAGCTCTGCCATAATTTGTGTGGTCACAGGTGGTCCTGGCGGTGTTTCATAAATCTTAATGTTGGCCGTAGGCACCGCTATTCGCAATGATTTTAAACGTTCATCAAGCATCTGTACAATATCGTGTGACGATAAGGCTCGATCATGTTTGCTCACCAAATTCACTCGGATTTGCGCAAAATTTGAACCTTGCTTTATTAAATCCCCACGCACCAATGCGGCAAAGTCAATCGGTGCAGGCCGACCTAAATAAACCGAATAATCAGTCACAAACGGTATTTGAGCAATCACCGCATTGGTTTGACGCACAACGGCATCGGTCGCTTCTAATGCCGTTCCTTCTGGCATATCCACCTGCACTAAAAACGTCTCGGTATTGTCATAAGGCAACATCTTGACTTCAACCCCAGCTGAGTGCAACGGATTATTCATGCCATCGTCTCGCACGAACTGTAACGCCGGTTGCAGCATCGCCGCAATTAACGCGGCTAACACCGCAAATAAAAACACATTACGCTTAGTACGACTCTCCAACATCGGTACGATGGTCTTTTCATATAGTGTTTGCATCCAATCTTGTTTATTAACATGGTGTGCTTCTAGGCTTTCACGTTCACGCATTTCTTTAATGGCTTTTTTACCTAAGAAGCGATAGGACGCATAAGGCACCAAAATATAGGCAATCAACAAGGATGCCACCATAGCAACGGGGACATTAAAAGGAATCGGTGCCATAAAAGGCCCCATCATTCCAGTCACGAACAACATTGGAATAAAGGCCAAAATAACCGCAAACGTGGCGACATTGGTCGGGTTTCCAATTTCATTGGTTGCCTTAATCATTAATTCATCAAATTTTTCTGGGTCGAACCCATCATGAATATGGCGGTGTATATTTTCAATAACCACGATGGCCGCATCCACCAATAACCCTAAAGATAGAATCAACGCAAATAACGTGATACGGTTAATCGTCTGACCTGAAAGATAGCCAATAAACAACACCACAAACAAAATCAACGGCACCGTCAGCGTCACAATACCTGCTTCACGCCAACCTAAAAACAGCACTAAAATAACAATCACCGAAGCGACCGCAATGACCAAGTGCTCCATTAGTAGATTTACCGCAGCATTGGCTTTTTCTCCATCATTACGGGTTACTACCACATCAACATTCGCCGGTAACACGCTACGCTTTAACTCTGATATTTTTTCTAATACTGCATCGGCAACTACGACTGCGTTAGTGCCTGGTTTTTTAGCAATCGAAAGGGTCACGGCGGCTCTTTCACCTTTTGCCGAACGCAGATCTGCTTGCCCATAACCCAATCGAGTATCTTCATCAATCTCCATTGGCCCATCTTCAATCTGTGCAATATCTTTTAAATAGATTGGCCGACCCTTTGAAATGCCGATAATGATTTCGCCAACCTCTTCAGCGCTACCCAAGAAGCCATTGACTCGAACTGTCGAGCGTTCGTTGTTATTAACCAACGCGCCGACTGGCAACGACACATTACTGCCCTTTAACATCTTGCTAATTTGCTCAAGCGACATGCCCGTCAGAGCAATTTTTTGCGCATCTAACCAAACATTGACTGCTCGGCGTTGCCCACCGATCACTTCTGTAAAAGAGACGCCAGGAATATTACGAACACTCTCCACCAATTTCGTGGTGATATCCCTCAAATCATATCCAGAAAGTGAGTCGGATGTCACCGCCAAGGTCATTATCGGTACATCATCAACATTAATTGGCTTAATCAGCGGTTGCTGCGTATCCGGTGGCATCTTATCCATATTTTGCATCAGTTGGTTATAGAGCTTAACCAAACTATCCACCTGATTTTCACCCACATCAAATTGAACCGTTACCACCCCAAAATCATTAGATGCATAACCAAAGGTATGTTTCACACCCGGTAAGGCGCCCATAATAGTTTCTAGAGGTTTAACCACCATATTTTGAACTTCATTAGGCGTTGCCCCTCCTTTTGGCACAATAATATTCGCCGCTGGAACCACGATCTGTGGGTTATATTCTCTTGGCGTCACCACATAAGCTAAAATACCGGCTAAGGTCACGGCAATCATAATCATCATAGTGATTTTGGAGTGAATAAACCCTTTTGCCAGCTTGCCAGCGATATTCAAATTCATTGATGATTTTTGATCAGTGCTTGACATTACTTAGCTCCTTTAGACTCAGACGTCTTAGAAACAGGCACGATCTTGTCGCCATTTAAGATACTTTGGTTATTATCAATCACGATATTATCGCCCAAATTAACCCCAGCTTTGATTTCTACTTGATCCGCAATCGTTTCACCTAATCGAACCATGTGAAAATAGGCAACACCCTCTTTTATGACAAAGACCCCTTCTATTCCAGAACGATTCACAATCGCGGATTGGGGCACCATCATGGTTTGTCTTTCACCACGCTTAAACCCAACTCTGGCAAAGGTACCACTATTGACATTCACCACTGAAGGCAAACTCAGTTTAACGGTATGCGTACGTGATTTAGGATCTGCTGCACTCACTAACGCATAGATGGTTGCCATGATTGGTTCTGGCTGCCCATCCATACGAACTTCGGCTTCATCTCCATTGCGCAATACGGCAAAAAGATCTTCAGCAACTTGGGTACGAACACTTAAAGACGTCAGGTTCTCCAAAACGAGAACCGGATTTCCAGGAGCAGCCAGCGCCCCTGCAACTGCTAACTTCTCAACCACAACGCCATCAAAAGGCGCCTTTACATTGGCATAATTTAATTGTGATTTAGCTTGGTTTAATCCAGAACGCGCCGCGATCAAATTTTCTTTAGCGACTTTATACTGCAAAGAAACCTTATCAAATTGTTGTTTTGATACCGAATCGTCTTGGTAGAGTTTTGAAAAACGGTCGTAATCTAACTTTGCATCTTCCAATGCAGCCAACGCCTGCTGATAAGCGGACTGAGCTTGCAAAATTTGACTATTCACATCATTTGAATCAATTGAAAAAAGCAAATCACCCACTTTCACCTTTTGACCGACCCTGACATCAAAATCTTTGATATACCCCATTAAACGAGAGGCGATCTGCGCTTTCTGATCTGGCACCACCGCTCCCGCGACGGTTGCTTTCAGAGGAATGGTTCCCAATTTAACTTGATCAACGGGCGCTTCAATGATTTGAACCGAATGAACCGCAGCCGGTTCATTTTCAGGCGCTTGATTACAACCAACTACGCCAAAAACAATCAACCCAACAAACAATGATTTAGAAAAAGAGGTCATAGCATCACCTTTAACAATTAATTTAATGATTACAGCAATTGAAGTTACGTTTTAATTACAATTGATCCAAGCGCATAGTTCCTGTTTCTAATCTTAGCTTGGCTTTTTGAATATTCTGTTCATACAAAGACTGCACCAATTCAGCACGCGCTTTATCTAGCTGCGCTTGACTTGCAAGCACTTCAGTCATCGTCGCAATCCCACCTTTATAGCGTTTTAGAATCAATCGCTGGGCTTCTTCTGCTTGTTCAACGGCAAGCTGATGGGAGTAAACTTGTTTTTCGACCACCTGCAACGTTCTCCAAGCTTTTAGAATGGCATGACGAACTTGATTTTCTTGAGAACGAACGGCGGCTTTTTTCTCTGCCGTTGCCGCTGAAGCCCGATTTAATCGGTTATGGGTCAAACCAAAATCAGTCATTTTCCATGACAACACGCCAGCAACGGTATAAGACTGACTATCAAACCCTAGCCCTGAATCATTAAAATCCCCTCGTGCCATAATATTAAAGCTCGGACGTTGATCTGCTTTGACCACATCCATTTCAGCTTGGCTTGAACGCGCTTCTTCTCGCTTAGCATTTAATTGCGGGTTGGTCTGCATCCCCATCGTTAGCAAAGTTTCAAGTGATGCCTTTGGCAAGGTAACACTCATTCTATCACCCACCATAATGCTCTGATTCCCAGGGGTCGACATCAACATCTTCAAACTATCAAGTGCTAATTGTTCTTGCATTTTTGCCTGTTCAAAACTGGTTTTTGCCTGAGACAAGTGTACATTAGCACTCAACAATTCTGAACGAACCACAACGCCCTGCTCGACCAAATTGGCAGTCGTATCGACATAAGCTTGAGCCGCTTTAACGGCTTGTTCAGCCACCGCTACAAATGCCCGTGCCGTATGAACACCTTCATAGGCTTGATACACATTAAAGGTTAAAAATTGTTGAACGGCCTGTTCACCTTTTTTAGCCGCTTGAATCATTGCTTCAGCTTGTGATTGGTAGCCCGAAATCTTACCGCCATTCCAGACAGGAATTAAGATTTCCAAACGGGTGTTCAAGTCAGTGTGACTGCCAGGCGTGTTAAGATCTTTCGGTTCATAATTATAATTGCCGCTCATAAATTCGGAACTGGCCGTGGGATTAAAACCGAAATCGGCAAAAGAAGCTTGGCGCTGGTTAAGCTTCATACCAAAGACATTTAAAGCACTATTTGATTGGGAGGCCGTCATTGACGCAGTCACCTGTGGCAAACGGCTGGCATTCGCTTCCTTTAACGCATATTGCGCTTGCTCTAAGCGATATTGACTGACATCCATTTCAGGATTTTGACTTAAGGCCGTTTCGACACAAGTCTTAAAATCATAAGTGACAGGCGATGAAACCGCCTGCGACTCTGCAGCGAAAACTGAAAAAAGCAACCCCACAACCGATAGCGTATTTATTCTGTCAAATATTTTCATCACGACATCCTTAAACTGTTTTAAATGACCCTAACTGGATTTTGGCCATAACTCAAACTTATTTCACATATAAGAATTTTCTAATGTAATGGCATTATATATAAGCATTTTCTAATATTCAAGTTTTCTTGAGGTAGGATAGATAATAATTATGACTAAAAGTCAGCTTCATCCCTATCAATCTAATGATACGCCATCGCAATCACTTTTTTTAGCCAAACCAACTGCCCATGAAAAAAATGACTGGCTTCTGCTCGCCAATAGACATCCGGCTGTTTAGGTAAATGCCAAAGCCAATCCAAAACCTCCTTCGAATCGATAACCTCATCCTGCCCCCCCTGGATTAATACCCAAGGTACTTTAGGTGCAATTGATGAAAAATCCATCATCGACACAGGCGGTGCCACAGTGCATATCGCATCCGCTTTTAAGTGCTCAACTTGTTTGAGTGCAATATAACTGCCAAATGAAAACCCTGCCAAGGTTATATGGGACACACTTTCAGTCTGACGAAGCCATGTTACCAGTGACGCTAAATCCTGCTGTTCCCCTTCTCCACCATCATAATGACCTTCCGAAGCTTCAACCCCTCGAAAGTTATAACTCAAAGTGCCATAGCCTAAACGTTGAAAGGCGCGTTCTAGGGTCGTAATCACCTTGTTATTCATAGTACCGCCAAACTGAGGGTGCGGATGACTTAATACCACCCATTTAGCAGATGAAGAATGACCAGGCCTGGTCATTCTAATCTGGAGTTTGCCTGCGGCTCCGTCAATTAATTGCTTCATTTTCAGTCCTACTTTAAATGTAAATCTCGCCCTGTTTATGCAAAGTTGTCTTTGACTTGGTATTATAGAGGCGAACCAACTTCATATCACCTAGAGATCTCCATGAACCACCCAAATAAAACCTTGGTTATTGACGATGCCATCCCCTATGCTGAAGCCATTTTTTCCCCTCTTGGTCAAGTGATTCTCCGTCCTGGACGAGAAATTACGCGACAAGACCTTCAAAATGCAGATGCGCTGATTGTGCGTTCCCGCACCCAAGTGAATGCTAAGCTACTGGAGGGCACCTCAATTTCTTTTGTCGGCAGTACCGTTGTCGGTCTCGACCATATTGATCAACCGTACCTTAGACGAAAAGGCATTCCCTTTTATTCAGCGCAAGGGTGCAATGCGAATTCCGTAGCGGAATACATTATTACCAATCTCGTGAATCTTGCGTATACCAAAGAATTTTCTCTAGCTTCAAAAACCTTAGGCATTATTGGTGTCGGCCATGTCGGACAAGGCGTCGCTCAAAAAGCACAAGCTTTGGGCATGAAATGCTTATTAAATGACCCCCCGCGACAAAGACATACTGGCGACACTGGCTTTGTCGATTTAGAAACGGCGTTAACGGCTGATATTATTACCGTCCATACACCTTTAACAACTCAGTATGAGGCTGGTTCAGATGCCACGGTTGATCTTATTTCGGAGGAAAGACTGCGTCATATCACCCCACAACAAATCCTAATAAACGCAGCCCGAGGCGGCATTATTAATGAAGCTCAATGGTGTCAAACGCCAACCTTAGTCAATATTATTGACTGCTGGGAAAATGAACCGAATATTTCTCAAGAACTCTACAACGTGGCCAATATTGCAACGCCACACATTGCTGGCCACTCGCTAGATGCCAAAATTGCTGGCAGTGAAATGGTCTACCAATCTCTATGTAATCATTGGCAGATCTCGCCAAGTCAGTTATGGCGATCTCATTTACCCAGCGCCCCTGATCCGATTAAAATTGACTTCTCGGGGCACTTAGAAACCGATTTATATCAAACACTGCGGCACTGTTATCGTCCAGAAGAAGATGACCTAGCTCTTCGCAGTGGCTTGACAGAGGATTTTGAAAGCAATTACGAAAGTTACCGACGCCATTATCCCTTGCGACGCGAATGGCACCAACATTCCCTCTACAAAAGCCCATCCAAAAAATTCGATCAAACCTTACATCACTTAGGGTTTGAGCATTTCATGACTCCATAATATTATTAATTCGTAATCTTCATAAAATAAAATTATTAGGTCACAAAAAAATTGATTTTTATTTTATGCGCAACAGGGGTAACCTTGTCACTTGAAAATTGACTCAAATCAAGCGACTGATTCACAAATGTGCTTTTTACTGGATATCAGCCTTTGTGTCTCACTACCAAACAGCAACGGAGAAACTGAATGAAACTTACACAATTTTTTAAAGCCGCCTTTATCGCTGGTGCCATTACCACCCTTTCAGGGTGCGGCACTATGAATGCTATTGGTAACCTAGCCGATGGTGCTGGCGAGACCTTCATGCAAATCTGGGATAAGTGGGTTGCGGCAGATGGCGATATTGCCGAAGCTACCATGTGGGAAGTCAAGGTTGAAGAAGGCGTTGAACTGGCTGATGTCATTGATGCCATCAAAAATGTCGGCATTAACCGCAATATTAAAAATGTTGGCGAACTTCCTCTATCTGAAGAATTAGCTGCACGCGGAATTGAAGGGGGTGTCATTCACGTTATGTCATTCTGTAACCCTGAAACCGCGCGTAAAATGGTTGACTTCTCTCCAGCAATGGGAGGGTTCTTACCTTGTCGCGTCAATATCATCGAAAAAGAAGACGGCTTGCATATCTATACCATGAATATGGATATGGCAATCAAAATGGGTCGTAAAATGCCTGATGAGTTAAGAGAAGCCACGATGCAAGTTAGAGACACCATGTGGGAAATGCTGCAAAAAGGGAAATCTGGCGCTTTCTAAGACACGCCCTTTATCCCTAATTAACAAAGCCTGCAACTTGCAGGCTTTTTTGTTTGTGGTTGCTTCAAAAAACAGTGACCGACTCTGCTATCTGATTCATTTATATTAGGCTTTGCTTAAATAGAAAAAACCATCCCTAATATAAAATTATTCATTGCATGTACAAGAGTGCATGACACCTCTCGCCACAATGCATAAGTATACAACTGTTTTATAATAAAATCATACACTTATTTAATTTCTGTACCTATTTCGCCACTTAAATAAACAAAATTTCTCCTTATGAATCAATGTTATTGATGGAGATTTAAATAATTTTAATTATTCAATATCGATAAAGTTAGGCATAGTTTCAGTGTCTAATTCAGCCGCCGTCTACATTGCGCCTGAAAAACCTTATTGATTAACAATTAGAGAGATCTTTCAATGCAAAAATCAAAAATTGCTTTAGCCATCGCTTCACTCAGTTTTGTCTCAGGCATGGCTCATGCGACGAACGGCATGAACATGGAAGGCTACGGCCCAATTTCAACCGCTATGGGCGGAACGGCTCAAGCTTACAATAATGGCCTTGGCGGAATGATGAATAACCCTGCAACGATGGGGCACGGCTCAATCGAAGGTAACAAATTCCAAGTTGCACTGGGCTCTCTAAACCCAACAGTCAGCTCAACCCACGATCAATCTGGTGCCTCGACCGATTCAACCGGTGGTCCTTACATTATGCCTGGCATGGGATATGCTCAAAAGCGTAACGGATTTGTTTGGGGTGTTGGCGTAATGGGTCAAGGCGGCATGGGAACTGAATATGGTAAAGCAGGTGCGACTGGCCTATTTGCCGGTGGTCAAGACATGCAAAACAATGCCACAGCTTTAAGTGGTAAGGATGTCCGCTCAGAAGTATCAATCGGTCGTATCGTCGTGCCATTTGGTTACGAAGTGACCGACAAGCTAAACCTTGCTGCATCAATCGATTATGTCTGGGCAGGCATGGACATGCTGATGGATATGTCAGGCGCGCAATTTAGAGACCTAGCCTACACTAACCCAGGTACCGCACAGCAAGCACCAACCGGTAATGTTTCCGGCTCCATGTTTGATGGTGTAAACCAATCCTTTCAAAGTGCTCAGGGTGGCGGGGCTGGACTAACCAACATCAATTATGCCCGCTTTGAGTTTTCTGATAACAGTGACTTTACCGGTCAAGCAAAAGGCGCTGGATTTGGTGGCAAACTTGGATTTACCTTCGAAGTCTCACCAAAATTAACAATTGGTGGTTCCTATCACAATAAAACAGCTATCAGCGACCTAGAAGGCGATGCCTCTATGGTAATGGGAGTTGATCAAACTGATGGCACCACTGCCTACACAGATCAAACCATGACCGTCACAGGTAAAATCAAAGTTGTTGACTTCCAGTGGCCTTCGACATTTGGTATCGGTGCCTCCTACCGAGCAACCGATACGTTAACCATTAACGCCGACTTCAAGCGTATCTCTTGGTCAGATACCATGAAAAGTTTGAAAATGGCTTTTGTTGCTGATAGCTCTGCTGCTAATGGCAACTTTGCCAATGCAGCGATGAATGTCGAAATGGATCAAAACTGGGATGATCAAAATGTGATCATGGTTGGAGCACAGTGGAAAGCGCAGAAAAACCTTGCACTTCGTTTCGGGGCAAATATGGCCAACAACCCAGTCCCTAAAGAAACGCTAAACCCATTATTTCCTGCAACTATCGAAAACCACTATACCGCAGGGATTGGCTACGGCATGGGTAAAAACCACGTTATAGATGCCTCTATCGTCATGGCACCTGAAGTTAAGCAGACTTCTTCAGCAGGTGTGACATCAACCCACAGCCAAATGAACTGGCAGGTCATGTACACCTACAAGTGGAATGTGCAACGTAAAGCTGGATTTTAATCATACCCACCTGACTTTCGTCAATATAAAGCCTCTCATTTGAGAGGCTTTTTTATTTCTTTTCTGCTTAAAAACATTTCGAATCAATTTGAACCATTTTTAAAAAATGATGCATTTTTTTTGTGATACTATTCGCTAAAACAAGTCCTCACTATTTAACACCTTAATTCGACAACCCAAACAGCACAGAGGAATCAAAATGGCACGTGTTTTAATCGCAGGTTGTGGTCAACTAGGCAATCCACTCGGTCAAAATTTAATCAATCAAGGCCACGAGGTCTTTGGTATTCGCCGCAATCCTGACAAAGTCAGCTCGCCGATCCAGCCAATCGAAGCGGATCTTTTCGCTCCCTTGCCTGAATTACCGAACAATTTTGACTACGTTTACTATATTGTCTCAGCTAAAACCTATAATGACCTTGCCTATTACAAGGCCTATGTACTAGGACTGAAACACGTCATTGAAGCCCTTAAAAACCAAACCATCAAACGACTTTTTTTCGTCTCCAGCTCCTCTGTCTTTGGCCAAAGCGATGGCGAAAAGGTCACAGAAGAAAGCCTAGCAGAAGCCAAAAACTTTTCCAGTCGCCGACTTCTCGAAGGCGAAGAGGTTGCGCTGAATGCGCCTTTTCCTGCAACGATTATTCGATTTGGTGGCATTTATGGCCCTGGCAGAACCTACTTAATTGATATGGTGCAACAAGGCAAGGCCAACTGCATGGAAGATGTTTATAGCAACCGTATTCACTCTGATGATTGTATTGGAATTCTTGAACATTTGATGCAACTGACGAACCCTGACGTGCTTTATATTGGGGTCGATAATGAACCGGCGCTCACTTGTGATGTCTATGAATGGTTAGCAGAACAACTTTCTGTTGCCAGCGTTCACCATAGAGAGCCAACAGAAAACAGCCGCATGCAACGCAGTAACAAACGACTCTCTAATGCCAAAATCACTGCAACGGGTTATCAATTTAAATACCCCAGCTACCGAGAAGGCTACAGTGAAATGCTCGAAAACATGCCTTAAATCGATTAACCAAATAACACTCTTAACGCCACCTTTATGATTAAAAGTGGCAATCAAACATGGCCCTTCCAATCTCTTGCTCGCCGCTAGCACAACAATCTATAGCCAAAAGCACCTGCCCCAACTGACACCACCCCCAAATCCTCATTTCGGCATTTTTAAGCTGTATTCAGAATTTTGAAGTGACAATCAGTTGCAATCACTATCGACCT
Source organism: Hydrogenovibrio sp. SC-1 (assembly GCF_002848135.1). Taxonomy (GTDB): domain Bacteria; phylum Pseudomonadota; class Gammaproteobacteria; order Thiomicrospirales; family Thiomicrospiraceae; genus Hydrogenovibrio. The sequence goes on along the minus strand of NZ_PKGB01000003.1, from coordinate 8,814 downwards.
AACTTATAATTCAACCAATTAGTTGAATATATATTTAGGACAATTAAATGCCTCGTATCCATCACGGGATTCGTGCAAACCTACCGCAAATTAGCCAGCAACTCTTCCAAGTATTTCTAGTTGGACTAACCATTGGTATGACACGGACCCTTGTCCCAGGTTTGGCAGAAACGGAGTTTGGGCTTGCCGGACAGGCCTTTTTAAGCCTCTCCCTTTTTGTGGTCGTCTTTGGACTGGTGAAGGCCACTATGAATTTACTGGCTGGTCGCCTAAGCGACCAATATGGACGGCGATCTCTACTGATTTCAGGCTGGCTATTCGCCCTTCCTGTCCCACTACTGATCTTCTTTGCGCAATCTTGGTGGTGGATTATCTGGGCAATGGTGTTTTTGGGTATCAACCAAGGCTTATGTTGGTCGATGGCACTGAATAGCAAATTGGATTTAGCACATGCGCATCAAAAAGGGTTGATCAATGGGCTTAATGAATTTTCAGGTTACGCGGCGGTTGGCATCGCCGGTTGGGTAACCGCTGCTTTAGCTGACCACTATGGTTCACGCGAAGCCATACTGGGGTTTGGCTTAACGACTATTGGATTAGGATTAGGGCTGGCCATATGGAAGGTTATTGATACCCAGCGCTGGGCACAACGCCATCAACAAAACCATCAAAAGACGCTCAACAAAGATTCTCCCATGGAAACCGTCCCACTGAAAAAGATGATGGTTTCTGCCAGCTTAAAATACCCCCAATTAGTGGCGCTAAACCAAGCAGGCCTGGTCGAAAAATTCATCGATGCTCTCGTGTGGGTGTTTATGCCCATCTACTTACTCAATCAAGCCCAAACCTTGGTTCAAGCCAGTGCTATTATCGCTATTTATGGTGTAGTATGGGGCGCTTCTCAACTGATTACCGGTCCCTTATCCGATAAATGGGGCAGACGAGGCTTGATTGTTGGTGGTTTTTGGCTCTGCGCCTTCGCCAGTCTCGGATTTGTATGGGTTGAAACGCCCCTCGCTTGGTCAATCCTAGCCGGCATGATGGGCTTTGGCATGGCCATGCTTTACCCGACCTTAGGTGCCGCTGTTGCCGATATCAGCGAACCCAAGTCTCGTGCAAGTATTCTTGGCATTTATCGTTTCTGGCGAGATTTTGGCTATGCATTAGGCGCTTTATTAATGGGGGTTATCGCAATTTATACAGAATCGATTATTTGGCCTTTTTACTTTGTCGGAATAATGATGCTATTATCAGGTTTATGGGTTTTGATCGCTCTTAGTAAACCACACCCCATAAAACAGCTTACCGAAATGCAAAACGATTACTCTAACACCTAACCTCCAAGGAGAACTTATTATGAAAAAACGCATTTCTCTTTTTTCTTCTGCCGTGATGGCGATACAACTCTTGCTTGCTAGCACATGGGGCTATGCGGCAGAGTTTCAAGAAATCAAACAAAGCTACCAAAACCTAACGGTGAATGCCAAATTAATGATGGCTGATGACAAAACCTTTGCTAACCCCATGGTGTTACTCACCCACGGCACCTTAACTCACAATGAACGCTCTACCTATCAACAGCTTCAAAAAAACCTTGCTAATCAAGGCATCAGTTCTTTAGCGATTAACTTGTCGCTGGGATTGAATGATCGCAAAGGCGAATATGACTGTGCCTCGCCGCATACCCATAAACATACCGATGCTTTAAAAGAAATTGATTTTTGGCTGAAATGGCTAACATCAAAGGGTACAACGAAGGTGACACTGATGGGGCATTCGAGAGGCGGCAATCAAACGGCTTGGTATGCGGCTGAACAAGACAGTGACTTAATTAAAAATATCGTCTTAATTGCGCCCGCAACAGGAGAGCAGCAATCAGCCAGCGATTATGAACGCAAATATGGTAAACCCCTTGCAAAGGTTCTTGCCAAAGCAAAAGCCCTGATTGCGAAAAATCAAGGCGATGCCATGCTAAAAGAGACCGACTTTATCTATTGTAAAAAAGCACAGGTCACGGCAAGCGCTTTTGTGGATTATTATGAATCCAAACCTCAGTTTGACACGCCAACGCTGTTAGAAAAGATCAGCAAACCGACTCTGGTTATCATGGGAACCAACGATACCGTTGTGGCCGACCTGCCTGAAAAAATTCAGCCGTTAGCTGAAGCCGATAAAATTCAAACGCTGATGCTTGAAGATGCGGATCACTTCTTTTTAGATTTTGCCAATGAAGATATCGCCAGCGCCACTGCAGAATTTATGAGTGGCACGGATTAAAATAACAACGCAAGTAAGACCCGCCCCAACCGTTACTTTTTAGCGTTGGGGTCTTGCCATTCTCCGTCAATCACGTCACCCGGCTCTTGATTAGTTCGAACCACTTTAATTCGACGGGTAATTTGACCATCTTCTTGCTGCGCCCATTCCGCTTCATACACTTGCCCCTTTTGTCTTGCATACTGGGTTTGACGCTGGCGAATTAATTTAATTGCCAACCATTGTCTAAAAAAGGGCAATAGCAATAGAAAACCGAGCGCATCCGTGATTAAGCCAGGAACCAATAGTAAAACACCCCCGACAAAAATAAGTACCCCCTCAAACATTTCAACCGCAGGAACTTGACCTTGTGCCATATTGACTTGAGCTTTCTGCAAAGTGGATATCCCCTGATGCCGCATTAATCCTGCACCCAAGGCGGCCGTAAACAAAGTTAACAAAATCGTTGGCAAGGCACCGATTTCACTCCCAACCTGAATCAACACATACAGTTCCACCAACGGAACCACTAAAAACAGCACAAAAAATACTTTAAACATAACAACCCTTTTCATACACGCCCGTCAACTTAATCCACGCCATTCATTAAAAAAACAATTGTGCAACGATAAATGAATCTCATCTTTAAGTTTTGGTTAAGATTTATATCTTACTATACTATGACAACAAAACAGTTAAGATCAATGTCATTTAACACTTGAGGTTTTTTAATGAAAACACGTGCATTAAAATTTACTTTTTCACCCCCATTACTGGCTGCCATGCTATTGTTGCTGGCCGCCTTATTCAACCCTGGCTTAGTCAAAGCCGACAATGGTGCGATTGCTGATGCTTCTGCCTTAAATAAGATCGTCAATCAACATGAACAGCCAAAACTTCTGGACATAGATGATGCTTTTCAGCTGAAAACACAGACAGACAAACAAGGCCATTTAGTGCTCGACTTCGAGGTTGCTGAGGGTTATCACCTTTATCGAGATAAAATTAAGGCCAAGGTTAAGACTGGTTCAGCAACCTTGGGGGCTCTAGACCTACCGCATGCCATCTCCGCAAACGATCCTGTATTTGGGGATGTGATGGTTTATCATGGTGCCTTTCAAGTTCGTTTACCCATTTCAAATGTCGGCAATGACACGACGGTTGAAATTCGCTATCAAGGCTGTTCAGTCGAAGCAGGCGTTTGCTACCCACCCGTCAAAAAGAAAATTGCATTAGATCCAGCGGATTTTACAACGACATCTGCAACAGCTAATAACGCAACCACCTCAAGCGCAGCTGAAACAGAAACACAACAACCACTTTCAGAAACAGATCAAATTGCAAACAACCTTGAAACCGGTTCAATTTGGACCATTATCGGTAGTTTCTTCCTGATTGGTTTACTGCTATCGTTAACCCCTTGCGTTTTCCCAATGATTCCGATTCTTTCCAGTATCATTGTCGGACAAGGAGATCAACTCACCACCCGTCGCGCCTTTACTATGTCCTTGGTCTATGTGTTAGCGATGTCGGTCACCTATACTCTAGCGGGTGTATTTGCGGGACTGTTTGGTGAGAACTTACAAGCGCACTTCCAAAACCCATGGGTCATCGGAACCTTCTCACTCATCTTTATCATGCTGGCTTTCTCAATGTTCGGTTTCTATGAGCTTCAATTGCCTAGCAGTGTTCAATCTAAACTAACCAATATCTCTAACAAACAGCAAGGTGGTACGCTAACGGGTGTTGCCGTTATGGGCTTCCTATCTGCACTTATCGTTGGGCCTTGTATGGCACCACCGCTAGCAGGCTCTTTGATTTACATTGGTCAAACTGGGGATGCTTTATTAGGCGGTACCGCCTTATTTGCCATGAGTATTGGTATGGGCGTTCCACTCCTTCTACTAGGGACCTCTGCTGGTAAATTACTACCAAGAGCGGGCGCCTGGATGGATAACGTCAAAGCGATCTTTGGGGTAATGATGATTGGTGTGGCTATCTGGATGGCAGAGCGCATCCTTCCAGAATGGATCACTCTGGCAGCCTGGGCATCGCTATTAATTGGTTCCGCAATCTACTTAGGTGCGTTGGAATCGACAGCGGGCAAATCTGGTTGGGCAAAACTTGGCAAAAGTATCGGCATGATTCTATTCATCTATGGTACGGTCATGTTCGTTGGACTTGCTGGTGGTAGCAACTCGTATCTACAGCCACTGAAAGTATTCCAAGGAAGCGGGTCTGCTGGTTCAAGTGAATCTCATGCAGAGTTAAACTTCCAAAAGATCAGCACGGTTGATGAGCTGAATACGGAAATTGCCAAAGGCAACCCAATCATGCTCGACTTCTACGCCGACTGGTGTATTAGCTGTAAGGAAATGGAAAGCTTTACCTTCTCTGATCCAGCAGTACAAAAAGCGCTTAGCAACGTCACGCTATTACAAGCCGACGTGACAGATAATAATGCCAATGATAAAGCATTAATGAAAGCACTCGGCATTGTTGGGCCACCAGCCATCATGTTCTTTAATGAAGGTCAAGAGCAAAAAGCACAGCGTGTTGTCGGCTTCCAAAAACCGGATGTATTTTTAAACAACATTCAAAACGCTTATAAATAAGCGTTAGAACAGCAAAAACTTCCCCTCTCCTGCTAAAAATGACCAGGCCTGGTCATTTTTAGCAGACTTTTTTACCAAACCTTCCCTCTAACTAATAAATTAAAACTTCTTAACCACTTCAATACCGTTCGCGAATTTTCACGGCTTTTTTTGCACATTACCTATGACAAATTGCCACTTTAAGGTATAATTTTCAGCACTTTATTAAATTTCAGAACGTAACTCACTTGACTGTCAGTTAAACCAAGGACGCTTTATGGCAAATATTCTCGTCATCAATGGCCCTAATCTCAATTTACTCGGTAAGAGAGAACCCGAACACTATGGTCGCCAGTCACTAAGCGATATCATTGAATCGCTTGAAGTACTTGCAGATGATTATGAAGTGCGTCTTTTTAACTTCCAAAGCAATGCAGAACATGAAATTATTGAACGCATTCATAAGGCAATGAAAGACATTGATTTCATTATTTTTAACCCAGCTGCCTTCACTCATACTAGTGTGGCGATTCGCGATGCATTAAGCACTGTCAAAATTCCTTTTATAGAAGTGCACTTATCCAACATCCATCGTCGCGAACCCTTCCGCAACCATTCCTATTTTTCGGACATTGCCGAAGGCGTTATTGCTGGATTAGGTCCGATTGGATACCAATTGGCATTGGCTGCCGCCGTAGAAAAACTTAAATAACTGACTCAACTAATTTGAACCCCATAAACCTAACTGCTTAAAAGGAACCCAATCATGGATATTCGCTCAATTCGCAAGCTTATCGAAATCGTAGAACAATCAGATATCGCGGAAATCGAAATTAAGGAAGGTGAACATAATATTCGCATTACCCGTAGCAAAGAGCCTGTCATGATGCAAGCCCCTGCCCAAATGGCTTATCATGCGGCACCAGCCGCTGCGCCAGCCAGCGTACCAGCAGCAGAGACTGCTGCTCCGGCAGAAGCGGCACCGACAGAAGTTAGTGGTCATACGATTACCTCTCCAATGGTTGGAACTTTTTATAATGCCCCTTCTCCGGATGCCGACCCTTTTGTCAGTGTGGGTGATCAGGTTTCTGTAGGCGACACCTTATGCATTATCGAAGCAATGAAAATTATGAACCCGATTGAAGCGGATGTTTCAGGTACAATTAAAAAAATCATGACTCAAAATGCTGAACCCGTTGAGTTCGGACAAGCCTTATTCATCATCGAATAATCAAGCCATAGGAAACCTGATACATGATTGAAAAAATTCTAATTGCCAACCGAGGTGAAATTGCTTTACGGGTGCTCAGAGCTTGTAAGGAAATGGGCATCAAAACGGTTGCAGTACACTCTTCGGCCGATGCCAATCTTAAGCACGTATTACTCGCGGATGAATCGGTCTGTATTGGCCCAGCTGCTTCTACCGACAGTTACCTCAATGTCCCAGCCATTATTTCTGCGGCTGAAATCACGGATGCCGAAGCCATTCATCCTGGTTATGGCTTTTTATCGGAAAATGCCGATTTTGCAGAGCGCGTTGAAGAAAGTGGCTTTGTCTTTATGGGACCCAAAGCAGAAACCATTCGCATTATGGGTGACAAGGTTTCGGCCATTAGAGCAATGAAAGCCGCTGGTGTACCAACTGTTCCGGGTTCCGGTGGTCCTCTCGGCGACAACGACGATGAAAACAAACAATTAGCCAAAGAAATCGGCTATCCCATTATTATTAAAGCCTCGGGCGGCGGCGGCGGTCGTGGCATGCGCGTGGTGCATACTGAGTCCAATTTAATCAAATCCATTCAACTGACGAAATCTGAAGCAGGCAGCTTCTTCGGCAACCCAGAAGTTTATATGGAAAAATTCTTGGAAACTCCGCGCCATGTTGAAATTCAAGTTTTAGCTGACGGCCAAGGCAATGCCATCCACTTAGGTGAACGAGACTGCTCAATGCAACGTCGCCATCAAAAAGTAGTTGAAGAAGCGCCCGCGCCTGGCGTAACGGAAGAACAACGCAATCGAATTGGACAGGCTTGCGTCAATGCCTGTTTGGAAATTGGGTATCGCGGTGCGGGTACTTTTGAGTTCCTCTATGAAAATGGCGAGTTCTATTTCATCGAAATGAATACACGTCTTCAAGTAGAGCACCCGGTCACCGAACAAGTGACAGGGGTTGACCTTGTCAAAGCGCAGATAGAAATTGCTATGGGATTGCCTCTTCAAATCAAACAAGAAGATATTGTCATTCGCGGGCATGCCATCGAATGCCGCGTCAATGCCGAAAATCCTTCCAAAAACTTCACGCCATCACCGGGTAAAATTGAGCGTTTACATCTGGCTGGTGGTATCGGTGTGCGTTGGGACTCTCATATCTATACGGGCTATACAGTTCCGCCATACTATGATTCCATGATCGGTAAACTGATTTGTTACGGTCCAGACCGGGCGTCTGCCATAGCGCGTATGGACACGGCATTAGATGAACTGATTATCCAAGGGATCGACACCAATATTCGTTTACAGCGTGAGATCATGAATGACTTAGGATTTTGTGAAGGTGAACAAAACATTCACTACTTAGAGCATCGGCTCGAACACCTGATTTAATCCAACAATAAATCGGCCCCTTTTTGGGGCCTTTTGTTCTCCCTCTCTTTCAACCCCCTTGTTAGGATCTTGCCCATGGCCTGGATACAAATCAATATCACTGTCAATGAACCGCTTGCAGAACCGCTTTCAGATGTTTTTATGGAAGTCGGTGCGGTGTCAGTGACTTTTGCTGACGCCCAAGATAACCCGATTTATGAGCCGGAACTGGGAACCACCCCGATATGGCAACAAACTCGGGTCATCGCCCTATTTGACGCAGAGACTGATGCTAAAGCAATCATTTCTCAATTAACAGCACAAATGCCTGAATTACCTGAAAACGAGTTTCGAGTTGAACCCCTTGAAGATAAAGACTGGGTTCGCGCCTGGATGGATCAATTTAAACCCATGCAATTTGGCAATAACCTTTGGATCGTCCCCAGTTGGTGTGACGCTCCCGATGCCAATGCCGTCAATTTACTGCTTGATCCCGGCATGGCTTTCGGCACTGGCACCCACCCGACTACCGCACTCTGCTTAACCTGGCTTGATCAAAACCCACCCATCGACTTAAGCGTCATCGACTATGGCTGTGGTTCCGGCGTACTGGCACTGGCTGCTAAGAAACTAGGTGCCCAATCGGTACAAGGAACAGATATCGACCCTCAAGCCATTTTAGCCAGTCAACAAAATGCTGGGCGAAATCAGGCTGACATTCCCTTTAGCTTAGTTAAGGACTTTCAATCGTCGCCTGTTGACTGTCTGTTAGCCAACATCTTAGCTGGCCCCCTCAAAGAACTGGCCCCTGAGTTCAAACGCCTACTCAAACCCAATGGCACTTTGGTGCTTTCCGGCCTATTAGAACAGCAAGCAGATGAACTCATCGAGTTTTACCGAGCACAAGGCTTTTCATTAACGGGACAAAATACCTTAGACGATTGGGCACAACTCAGTTTTAGCCACGATGCTAACGCTGCTTAACCCAACACCGAATCAGCCAATGCAACCGACTCTTGCACTGGCACCCATGGCTGGCATTACCGATCGCGTATTTCGAGATATTTGTCGATCTGAAGGGGCCGATTATGCCGTTGCTGAAATGGTCGCTTCTCAAAAACAATTACGCCACTCACGTAAATCGGCCACCCGCCAAGCAGAACGCTCCGAGGCGTCGCCTCGCATTGTTCAATTACTCGGCACTGACCCAGATGAACTCGCTGAAGCGGCGCAATGGCAGGCTGAAATGGGGGCAGACATTATTGACTTTAATATGGGATGCCCTGCTAAAAAGGTCTGTGATGTTGCGGCTGGATCGGCCTTAATGGCAAATCCAGACCAAGCAGCCCAACTACTTGATGCCTTGGTCAATGCGGTTAAC
>NZ_PKGB01000002.1 GCF_002848135.1 Hydrogenovibrio sp. SC-1 | reverse complement strand
ATGTATGGCAATAAAGGTTTCTTTAACCTCTTCTGGATCCGAATGATGAATCCAACTGAGTGGACGATTAACCAATTCCTTAACCACTTGACCTTTCGGTAAATTAGCAACCCGCACCGTTTCCTTCTGTTCAGACACGGGCAATTTTTCAGGTAACGTCAGACCCAGGGTTTGTAACGCATCAGCCTTAATATTAACCGTTAAAACCGCCTCCTTCGATGCTTCACCATCAATACTAATATTGAGTAGGCCTGAATCGCTTTTAACCGTTAGACTCGTTGTTTTGATATGGCCTAGATAATGCGGTAAACGCTCCTGTGTTTTGACCTGTTTAGGCAAGAATTTTGTCCATAGGAAGTGCAAACTCTCGACGATACTTCTTGGCGAAAAAATGACTGCATTCAGTGTCGCTTCATCCTTTTCGGTTTCACCAATCGTCCTTTTGGTAAATTCACTGTTACTAGGCCGATACACCAATGACATACTTAAAGCTGCCGTGTTCACTTGCGCCTCTTTTTCGGTTGTCATCTGGTAAGAAACCAGTGTTGTTTTCCGAAAACTCATCAATAGCACAAAAAAGTTCTTTATTTTGCACCACCAATTTTCATCCATTAAAGCAGCGGGCATCATCACCTCAGGATTACCAATCATCACCGAACCTAATACACACTGCTGATTACAAACCATTAAGTCCATACCGATGGGCTCAGGGTTGTCAAGAATAGCAGAAATTGTATCTTCGGCTGTTCCAAGCCCTCTAAACAACTTGAATGAACGATTCATCTCTGGATGTGGAATGACACCAATTTGCCAAGCCTGCTCAACAGCTATCGGCAAGAGTACTTTGATACTGGCATCCCCTAGCCATAGCAGAACTTTTTGATTTCCTGATAAGCCATCTAACGACTGACCTTCATAAGCCCAAAAGTGACAGTCTGACTCTGCTAAAAGCGGCTTAATATCGCTGTCAAAAAGCGCTTTTTTTTGAGCGTCATATAAAACAAGGTACGTTTTCACTCAAAATTCCTTGTGGTGACGATAGAATTAAATCAGAACCGACGCACAAATATATGGGATGGAAGTATCAAAACTTATAAATAAAAGACAAGCCATATTTAGTTTGAAATATGGTGTTTTCAGGAATTTCGATTTGTAAGTCCGTCGCTGGATTCACTTTGATTTCTTTACCCGTTTGTCGGTACCCAACCATCATAGTAACACCAATATGTACTTGTTTGGTTAATTGATAAGAAGCGCCACCAAGCGCTGTTAAACCATAACCATCCGTTGAATTAAAGGTTACATCAGGTGCATTGGAGTTAACCAACTTTCTATAAATAGGCTTATCAATCGTTATGCTACCAAAAAGCCGATAATTGGACTGAACACTGGTATCAGACTCAAACGCAGCACCGATGTTCAAATCTAAACTCCCCGTTGATTCCTCAACCACACCATTTGTAATCGAAATGGTATTTGGATAATCGGTTGCAAACTGATAGCGTTTAAAAGTGAAAAGGGCATACTGTCCGCCCAGTAACAGTCGAATTTGTGGCGTTAATTTATACTGGCTCAGTAACTGAGTACTGGAATTGGTCATGGTAAATTGATTGGTCTGAATCGGGTTATTAGCACTGGTTAAAGATCCCACCGAAGCACCACTATTGACCTGCCAACTTTCCTGACTATTACCCGGAAATAATGACGATTCTGCTCGAATTGAAAAATCCCACTGAGGGGTGACTTCAAACAATCCTCCTGTCATTAATACTGGGTTAGTCACCGTTACTTTAGTGTTGACGTCTGCGAGCGAGACCTTTTCTTCATATTGAAAGGTTTCAAACCCAGCCGTAAGAAAACTAAAACCATTCTCAGCTAAGGCGGTATTAGCAAAGACTCCTGACGAGAAAAGTGATAGTGAAAATACGCTCACACAGGCGGTAACCTTCAACAGATTCATTTAATTACTCCCCATCAAAAGGAGGCTAACGCCCCCTTCCCTAACTTTTATTAATTTGCGACCTTATCTGCCGATTTAGCATCGAGTTTTGGTGAAGCCGTTGGTAAGGTTGATTCAAATTTTTCATTAATTAAATCGCCCGCTGATGTGCCTACACTACCATCTGAATTTAAAGTGGTTAATTGAAGGTTATCAAGATAGAGTTTCTCATTGACTGCTATATACAATTCTGCATTGGTGGGTGCTTTAACATTCGTTAATTTATGAATCTCAGTATAGTTGCTACCATCGGTAGAAACTGAAAACTGATACGTATTTCCAATAATTCTAAACCGATAATTTGCCCAGTTCCCACTGGCATAAGGCACTACTTGACCATTAGAATCATAACTATCCCACTGACCATTGTTGCTTACATCTTTATAATCCAGCCAGCTACTCCAACTGTCAATGAAGTTCTCCAAAACCAGCCCATTCCAACGATCACTGGCAGTAGACTCGTGCACGGCTATGGTTCCTAAACTGTAATTCAAGTTTTTAGCACTGAATTTAAGTTCAAAATGCGCTGGCAGATTATCCGCAATTTTATAATACTGATAACCCCACGTATTGGGATTATCTCTTCCAACAAACTTAGCCACTTTTTTATCGGAAAGCGCTACTACAGTTGCATCTGTATCACCAAGATACCACCCTTTATTGGGTGCCGTGGTAAGAGTTTTTGACAAAGTGGTCTGATCAATTGGTACTGAATAATAGTCATTAATACCGGTTCCTAGACTCACCTGATAGGTTTTACTATTTTCCATACCTGCACCCGTTGAATTAGCTAGACCATCACTATCAGGTATCAAATGTAACGTTTTATTAATCCATAACGGTAAATAAGCAATATCTTTGCTATCCGTAGTATTTTTAAAAGTTAAATTATCCAATACCGATTGGTTATTCATATATTTGGTAAATTCAATCGTAACGGAATTTGGATTTTCACTACTCGCAAAAAATTCCGCTTTAGGAGAACCACCTGGATCATTTTCAGGTCGGGTTGCTTTGAGAACAGCAATATCTTGAATTTTTGCCGTTGCGCCAATGGCAGAAGCCGTTTCATTAACAGTTAAGTAAGTGGATTCAGTAGCATCAACCCGTACTTTTAGTGTATCGATTTTACCGGTTACCACTTTATTGACGGTATTATTTAATGCGGAAAAATAGAGTTCTGTTCCAGACAAGCGCCAGCTAAATATTTCATAGCGACCATCAGTTGCCGTCTGTGGCATTAACATCACTTTCTTTTTACGCGTTTGTAGATTGACCATCACAATCGTATCTGCTGACCCTAGTGACACCCCTCCTATTGCAATATTGCTTTCTTTCTGACGGTAAAATAAGAAGCCTTTTGATATTTGGAATGGTGTACCTTCCATAAAACTCCACCAATCACTGGTTCCCAAATTAAGCTGCGCTTTTGGTACAGGGTCGTAAGGTAATACCTGATAAACGGTTAAGGTCGTTTGACTAACCCAATTATCACTTTTGTCTTGATAACTCGACCAAGATTCAAAAACGCCATATAACTTACCATCATCAGCTAAGATCACCCGTCTTGGTGTTGGGTTTTGATAAGAACCCGAATTATTCACTGCAAATTTATCAAGGCCCAGAATGGTCTTATGCACCCCTGGACTGACTGGTTTCACCATTCTTAATCCAGCCGTACTAGTCCAATCTGAAAAAACCACGGTCGATTCTGAATCCGTCGTAAAAAATTCTAATCCCCAATCACTCTCTAATAAATTAATTCGAGATCCTAACGTATTCAGTACTGCAAAAGTTTGCTTTTGAGTACTGTCATTCCAACCTTGAATAACGATGTCACCACTAGTGAGCGTTGAAAAATACTGAACGCCTTCATTATCTTGAGTCATGGCTTCAGACTTCGCCGTGGTCGGATTATATTTATACAAAGTAGGATTCCAAGATGTACTGTCAATCCAAACATCTTCATAAAATTCAAATCCAGCTGCGGTGGCTTCAGCGGTACAACCTGTCGCTTGTCCCTGTGCATCATATACTTGAGCATCTCCGGTTAAAGCATTAAAGTCCTCCCCAAAACAATAACCGCCATTTTTTTGCACATTAAAGCTGGTACCTAAGAAATAAACATTCCCATCTTTATCAAATTGAATCGGCTTTTGGTTGCTGCTAACACGCTTATAGTAGTTATCATCATAATTTTGTAAGAAGACGCCTTCAACGGCGCATTTAAATTCATTATCTGCAGGCGTAACTTCATAAAGTGCACAATTATTTCTGGCAATAAATGTTTGGTAATCGTTACCATCTGAACCAAACCAACCGTTATCCAGAGCCAAGTACACTTTATCACCAGCTGGATTGACTGCCGAATACATGACTTTTACTGGGTAATTGGTATCCAAAGCTGGCTTAGCATTCCCATTTGCATCAATTGCCCAAAGGTTAGTAGCGCCTTCGGTCTCGGTCGTTGCACGAGTCCCTCGAGTCTTCTTATCCGCATCGCGATAAATTTCATAGGTAAATAAAGGCGAACCATCTCGACTACTTCTGGCAGAAGATGTGGTTTTCTTCACCACCTCATCATTAGCAACCAGTGCAACGGCCCCAGTTAAGTTAAACTTCGGCGTAGAAGAAGCCGTCGGAATATTGGAGTCGTTGTTTGAATCATTATTTGAGTCATTGTAGTCGTTGTTTGAATCATTATAGTCATTCGATGAATCATCCTCTCCACCACCACTACATGCTGTTAAAGCCAGAACAGTAAATAACACCCCAAAAAATTTATAAAATTTCATTACAACACACCTCTTACACAGTTTTGTTATCTACAATTCTATACCCACTGTTACTATTGGGATAATTAATTTATTTTTAACGCTTGATTAGATTTATGAATGGGATTGATCTGATACGGTATCGTAGAGTTGCTCGATTTTTCGGCGATCGCGTTTGGTTGGACGGCCTTTACCTTTTTCTCGAAATCCAGATAGAGCAAGACCCGCTGATAAAGTTTTTTGATTCAAACACTCGTCATCTAGCTGATAGAGAAGCGCAGCCATTTCGGCTGAGCCACGTTTGTCTGTAATTTGCAAAACGGTAACTTCAACCTTTCGATGGGGCTGAGTAATTTTGAGATGATCTCCGACGGAGACCGTTTTACTAGGTTTTGGCTTGGAACCATTGAGTTCAATTTTTCCGCCTTTAATCGCAGCTAAAGCTATGCCACGGGTTTTAAAAAACCGCGCGGCCCATAGCCATTTATCGACCCGAATCGTGTCCACAGTCAACCTTAAGGATACTTATTGATTCAACCAGTTTTTAGGGGATAGATACTCATACAACTGTGCCTCTTCTGAACCAGGCTCTGGGTGATAGTCATATTTCCATGTGGCTATCGGGGGCATCGACATTAAAATAGATTCGGTTCGCCCCCCTGTTTGCAATCCAAAAATGGTGCCGCGATCAAAGGCCAAATTGAATTCAGCATAACGGCCACGACGATAAAGTTGAAAATCTCTCTGACGCTCACCATATTGCAGGACTTTTCGACGGGCAACAATCGGCCTGTAGGCCGTGATATAGTGATTTCCAACTGATTGCATGAAAGCAAAACAGGTGTCAAAATCCCAACCAAAGGTACTTTCATTCAAGTCATCATAAAACAACCCACCCACGCCTCGAGTTTCATCACGATGTTTTAAATAAAAGTATTCATCGCACCATTCTTTATATTTTGGATAAATCTCTTCACCAAATGGATCGCAGGCTTCTTTAGATTGTAAATGCCAATGCACCACATCTTGTTCAAAAGGATAAAAGGGCGTTAAATCAAAACCACCACCAAACCACCAGACGGGATCTTCTCCAGGTTTTTCCGCCACAAATAAACGCACATTGGCATGGGATGTTGGCACATAAGGATTTCGTGGATGAATCACTAACGAAACACCAAGTGCTTGAAAGGATCTGCCAGCCAGTTCAGGGCGATGAGCCGTTGCAGAAGCAGGTAAAGTTTTACCAAAGACATGTGAAAAGTTGACCCCGCCTTTTTCGATCACATCACCGCCTTCCAATACGCGACTACGCCCCCCACCACTTAATCCCATTGCGCCTGTATCAGGCTCTCTTTGCCATTCATCCACAATAAAGTCTGTTGAGCCATCTTCCTCGGCAAGTTGAGCACAAATATCATCTTGCAAGCTTAACAAATAGTTTTTAACGGCTTCAATATCAATTGGAGAGGTCGCATCGGTTGTCATAACATTTCCTTAAGAGTTCTCATTCAAGAGCCGCCATTTTAATAGAAAACTTGCACGATATTCTTTAAAATAGCCATTCATTTATTGGTTAGGAACCCATTAAGATGTCTTATCTCAAAAAGTGGATCCCTAGATGGGGTCTTACTGTTATTGTTTCGCTGTCAGTCGTCACATTGATTGGTTGTAGCAGTGCGACGACCAAAAAAGGGACCGTCGGCGTTGATCGCCAACAAATGTTACTGGTCTCCGAAAAGCAGATGACACAAGGAGCAGTTAAAGCGTACCAGCAAGTCTTAACCGAAGCCAAGCAGAAAAATGCGCTTAATACCGACCCCAAAACGGTTAAGCGGCTTAAAACCATTGCTGATCGATTAATACCACAGACTCAAATTTATAGAAAAGACGCTTTAAACTGGCAATGGGAAGTTAATTTAATTACCTCCGACCAACTCAATGCCTGGTGTATGCCAGGCGGTAAAATTGCCTTCTATACAGGCATCATTCAGAAGCTCAATTTAACTGATGGCGAAATGGCTGCCATTATGGGACATGAAATTGCCCACGCTTTACGTGAACATGGCCGAGAGCGTGCTTCTCAAGCCATGTTAGGTCAAGCAGGATTAACAGCTTTAAGCATCTTAACCGGTATGGAAGGCTTGGCAATGGATGCCACCAGTATGGTCATGCAAGCGACCTTTATTTTACCGAATAGTCGAACTCATGAAATTGAAGCGGATCGAATGGGCGTCGAACTGGCAGCAAGGGGAGGTTATAACCCTTATGATGCCGTTTCTGTTTGGAAAAAAATGGCGAAAATATCAAAAGATGCACCCCCAGAATTTTTAAGCACCCACCCTGCACACGATTCACGCATTAAGGACTTAACACGCTACGCAAAAAAGGTAATGCCGCTTTATCAAAAATCCAAAAAAGCCAGCTAATAATGCTGTATTTCTATATAATTCTGCGCTAGATTTTATTTAGAATGCTTAGATATTGGGAATAAACATGAGTACGATTTACCACAGATTTCTTCATGCCATGATTTTAATTGGCATTTCAGTGAATACTTTTGCTGAGGCGCAACCTTATATTGGTGTGGGTGCCGTTAAGTCGTTAAAAACGAAAACCCCTAGTAGCCAAATTGGTGAACAAATTAAACTCGGACTCAAATTTAACCCATATCTGAGTGTAGAACTGGCAGCCCAATCTTTAGGCCAGCATAGTTATACCAACTCTACCAACACAAATGATACTTTTACCGTAGCAGGGTATGGCTTTGGTGTACAGCTCAAACCTTTTAGTGATTGGAATCTGCTTGCACAACCCTATATGACTGTTTCTCTCAATACCATCCTCACGAATATCTATGAACAAGGGGATATACTTGGCTCTCCAACCATTCGAGAAGGCTCGACTATCGCTGTTGGAGCTATTGGTATTGAGACAGTCGTGTTTGAACCAGGCTTGTCAGTATATGGTGAAGTTGCGCAAATGGCTGACAACTCACTACAAACCCCATTTATTCACACTGCTATCGGCTTAAACTACCATTTTTGATAAAACAAAATGCTTAGCGCCTAGAAATTTATCTTAGCCGAGTCATGGTTTCAGCATCCCAAATTTGTGAAGGTTGCGCTTGACCCATTAAGTCGCCTTTAACAATAGCTAAGCCAGGAAAAGCTTTTTCACAATCAGCGGCACTACGAATGGGCATTTCACCACTGATATTGGCACTGGTGGACACCAGCGGCTTTTTAAACTGTTCACATAGCGCTTTTGCAACACGGTGATGGGTGACTCTCACAGCCAATGTGGATCGTCCACCGGTTAACCAAGTTGGAACCCTTGGCCGTGATGGTAAAACCCAAGTCATCGGCTGATTCGCGTCTTGCCAACTCTCAAGCACCGCCTGAGTCCAAGGCTGATTCTGAATTTCAACTAACTCTTCTAATTGCGCAACAGAAGCTGCAATTAAAATCACCCCCTTTTCTAGGGACCGATTTTTCAGCTGCAACAATCGGTCAAAAGCCACTTTATTAAACGGATCACAGCCCAAGCCATACACAGCTTCAGTCGGGTAAGCAATAACATGACCTGCCAAAATCTGCTCTTCGGCTTCTGACACCGATATTAAAAAGGGTTGTTCCATTCGAGTTAGGTCACACCTGTTGTTTAGAGTGCGCTCATTACACCAAAAATCCCCAGGCCTGGCTATTTTTTTCTCGCAATCTCGGTTACCCTATCTTCACGTTTTTGCTTCACCATCAAGCTTTTGCATTCAACAAGGTAACGCAAATATGCCCGTAATACGCCATCAGTTATCAAACCGCTACCACTGGCTTGGCCTTTTCTCAATAGTGCTAATCCTTGTCCTGCTCCTGCTATCTTTTTCAGACAGCAGCTCTTCACAAGCGAAGCCAACCGAGTCTCACGCCGTGATTTTAATGTATCACCACTTTGGTGAAGACCATTTACCCAGCACCAGCGTACGTTTGGCACAGCTGGATGCCCAACTACAATACCTTGAAGACGAAAGCTTTACCGTCTGGCCATTGTCTAAGCTAGTCAAAGCCATATTTGAGAAAACCCCCATTCCAGAAAACACCGTGGTCATTACCATAGACGATGCTTGGAAGAGCGTCTATACAGAAGCCTTTCCTCGTTTTAAAGCACGCAGATGGCCCTTCACCGTATTTGTGAGTACTGATCAAATTGATCGACACTATCAATCCAATATGACATGGGATCAAATGCGGGAAATGCAACAGTTTGGTGCCGAATTTGCCAACCATTCACGCCATCACAATTCGATGATACAAGCTGAAAACGAATCGGTTTCCGACTGGCGTCAGCGCGTTATCAAAGATCTAAACCACGCACAAAAACGACTGGAATCTGAATTGGGTGAAGCCTCAGCTGGCATCAAACTCTTCTCCTACCCTTTTGGCGACTATTCCGAACCACTCGCCAATTTGATTAAAGAAATGGGTTATATTGGCATTGCGCAAAATTCAGGTGCGGTTGGCTATGATTCCGATCTCAGAGCGCTCATGCGTTTCCCAATCAATGAACGACATGGTGACCTTGAAAGTTTTAAATTAAAAGTGAATACACACCCGCTTCCTGTTGAGAAAATCATCCCATTTGATCCGGTGATTAAGCACAACCCACCCACTCTCACAGTCACTTTTAAACAAGCCCCCTCTATTCCTATTCAGTGCTTTGACCAAGCTGGCACTCCGCTAGACCTTAATTGGATCAGTGACACTCAACTACAAATGCAAAGCAACCAACCGCTTGCTCCACCGCGAAATCGCTATGCTTGTACCCAGCAGATGCCAAGAGGTCATTGGCGATGGATGAGCCATAGTTGGGTGATTCCAGCTAAGCCAGTGAAATAATCCAGTAAAAAAGCAAAACCTCACTTTTTACAATGTAAAGCATGCTTAAAAGTCGTTAAAATAGATCCTCATATCAATAGGGAACCAAAACGAGTCATGTCACACTACACAGATGAAATGCTTGATAATCACATGGCAGAAGAACACTATAGCCACCGTATTGGCTGGTTACGCGCAGCGGTATTGGGAGCAAATGACGGCATTATCTCCGTCGTCAGTTTACTGGTTGGGGTTATCGCTTCTGGCGCAGACAAAGAAGCTATTTTAGTGGTAGCGGTTGCGGCTTTGGTGGCTGGCGCTCTGTCAATGGCGGCAGGAGAATATGTCTCTGTGAGTTCGCAATCTGATACTGAAAAAGCGGATCTTGAAAAAGAAAGGATTGCACTTGAAGAAAATTGGGATGTCGAACACGCTGAGCTGGCACTGATTTATCAGCAAAGAGGGGTTAGCGAAGCGACGGCCAATCAAGTTGCAACGGAATTAATGGAACATGATGCGCTTGGTGCCCATGCCAAAGATGAATTAGGTCTATCTGAAATTCACAGTGCCCGCCCGCTTCAGGCGGCAATGGCGTCGGCAGCCGCTTTCGTTTCTGGTGCCGCAGTGCCTGTATTATTGGTTGTTATCTTACCGATGGAAAACTTAGGCATCATTATTGCCTCCAGTTCTTTACTGTTACTGGCCGTCTTAGGTGCCATTGCCGCTAAAACCGGGGGTGCCAATATGATGAAAGGCGCATTGAGAATGGCCACTTGGGGATTTTTAGCGATGATATTAACCACCTACGTTGGTTTAGTGTTTGGTGGCATGGGTTAAAAAAGGGGTAAAACGACCAAGCCTGGTTGTTTTTAACCGAGTTTCAATTGGTTTTGACTGGAATCAGTCAAAATCGACTTTGGGTAAACTCTCAAAGCCGGGCTTAGCAAAATAATACCCTTGCATTAAGGTCACTTGCAGGCCTTCAAAAAAGTCTACTTCCTCTTTTCTTTCAACCCCTTCAGCCAATACGCGTATACCTAATTGCTGACACATCGTCACCAAATTTCGGACAATAATTTGCTTTACCGAAATTTGATCAATATCCCGAACCAATTCAATATCTATTTTTAAAATATTGGGTACAAAGCTGGCCAACATATTGAGGCCTGCATGCCCTGCACCAAAGTCATCTAACCCAGTTGTAAATCCTTGAGATTGATAATGTTCAATAATATTGGCTAAATGTTGTCTATCCACAACAGCTTCTGACTCAGTAATTTCAAACATGATGTTTTCAATAGGAAAACCGCTCTGTTTGGCCGCTCTTAGCGTACTCTGAATACAGTGTTTCGGCTCATAAACCGCATTGGGTAAAAAATTAATACTGAGCATTTTATCCAATCCTAAATGACTGGCAAGAATAATCGCTGTAGTTCGGCAAGCCTGATCAAATGCATATCGGTTATCATCATTCACTTTTTCTAAAATCGACCCAGCGCTTTCATTGTTCGACCCCCAAACCAAGGCTTCATATCCCCAAATGGTCTTATCGGCAATATCGACAATTGGCTGATAGGCAAACGAAAATTCAAAGCCTAAAGGGGACTGACATTGCTGACAACCAGATAAAATCGAATCGATCGGAAAGTGTGTTGACATAGAAATCTCCAAGATAACTGACTTATATTATAGAGCCATACCACGATGCAGTTGGGAAGTTATCAAGAATATAAAAACAATCACAATCAGCCATTACCCATTTATAATCTTGTTATTATCATGCTGTTGAGGAGTGATCATGTCAGATACCAAACAAACCACCAAAGAGCTTCTAATAGCCCTATTGGTGGGGGCAATTATCTTCAGCTCATTGACCCTCATTATTACTGTCCAACAGGCTGCGCTCTTAGGATTAGTCATCTTTATGGTGATTTTGTGGAGCAATGAAACCTTGCCTTTAGGTTGGGTGGCTTTACTACCCATTGTCTTGTTTCCCATGTTCGGGGTCGCCGATACCAATAGCGTTGCACCGAATTATGCCAAATCCATTATCTTCCTATTCTTAGGAGGGTTTATGCTGGCCATCGCAGTTGAAAAAACGCACTTACATCAAGTAATTTCCAATAAGATGCTCACCATCTTTCCCAGCACACCCCGCGGCATGATTTACGCTTTGGCGATTACTTCAGGCACCCTTAGCGCTTTTTTATCAAATACCACCACTACCTTATTACTGATTCCATTAGCAATATTTCTATCCGATAACCTTCAACTTAAAATACGCTTTGCGTTAGCGATTGCTTATGGTGCCAGCATTGGCGGCATTATTACCCCCATTGGCACCCCACCTAACTTAATTTTATTTGGACTGTTTGAAGAGCACCAACTGCCAGCCATTCCTTTTGTCCAATGGATAGGATTGGTATTGCCCTTAGCGATAATGATGTTTGTCGTCGTCGGCTGGGTGCTTTCTTTGGGTGTAGATAAAGGAGAAATTGAATCGAAACAGCATCCGCCAGGCCTTAGCCCATCACAGAAAAAAGTCACCCTTGCACTCCTATCCATGGTGACGCTACTGCTGCTGAACTCACCGATTCAACCCTACTATTCTGGTTTAGGACTCAATGAAAAAGGGATTTTATTAGGGTTTGGACTCTTGATGTTTTTGCCCCCCTTCAATATCTTAACCTGGGAAGATGCGCGGAAAATTCCTTATGAAATCATTTTTCTTTTTGGTGCGGGGTTTGCCATTGCCAATGCCTTTACCGATACAGGATTAGCGACCCAGCTTGCCGAATGGCTCCAAGCCATCACTCACCTGCCACCCTTATTACTAATGATCTTAATCGCTTCAATGGTGACTTTTTCCACCGAAATTACCAGCAATACTGCACTGATCTCAATGGTATTACCGGTGGTCTATGCCGTCACCGAACAAAGTGGTCTCGACAGCCGAATATTTATGATGGTCGCCACCATTTGTGCTAGCTATGCTTTTATGCTTCCCATCGCTACCCCACCCAATGCCATTGCGATGAGTAGTGGTGTAGTTACAGTGAAACTCATGGCGCGTTATGGAATTGTTTTTAACTTCTTGGGCATCGCATTAATTACCCTTTTCGCGACACTCTACTGGCAATATTTTTTATAAATTTTAGGGCCTTGAATCAAAATCAAATTCGGCTTGTCTTGTAGATTCTCCCGACTTGACTAACAACCAACGCGTGGCAATTGGGCCCACCAATTCAAACACAACCGTAGCGCTTAAAATCACCGCTAAAATGGGTTCTTTTAAATGCGGAAACTGCTGAATAGCTAACAACGCCATTCCAATAGGTACCCCAGCATGGGGAAGCATCGCAAAGCCCATCCACCCGTATTGCTTTTGATCACATTTGGCCCACTT
Source organism: Hydrogenovibrio sp. SC-1 (assembly GCF_002848135.1). Lineage (GTDB taxonomy): Bacteria > Pseudomonadota > Gammaproteobacteria > Thiomicrospirales > Thiomicrospiraceae > Hydrogenovibrio. The sequence goes on along the minus strand of NZ_PKGB01000002.1, from coordinate 190,337 downwards.
GGCTCCGAGATAAGAACCAACGATCCGTCCCAAGACTCGAAAAACCACATAACCTACTCCCATAAAGCCTATCGTAGATAAAGCAGATAGATTCAAAGAAGCACCGGCCAATAAAAAAAATAGTATCAACAATGGCCACTCAAACATTTCCAATTCCTCAAAGGGTCGATGTTGATGATGGCTCGAAAAATTTGCCACCACCGTCCCCATCATCATCGCCGATAGAATATAAGAAACACCCAAGATTTCTGCCAGACCTGCGCACAATAACACCAAGCCCAATACCTCAGCTTGAGAAGATTTTCCGGGATATAAATGACTGTTTAAATAGGCCATTGGAAACCCTATCACGCCGCCTAACAATAAGGCGCCAAACACCTCCCAGAGTCCATCATTCAAGGCATCTAAACTATGGCCATTACCGCCAACAATTGTCGCCGCTACCAACAAACAACTAAACAACAGCATACCCCAAGCATCATCAATCGCCACGACACCCAATAAGGTATCCGTAAAAGGCCCCTTCGCATCTATCTCCCGAGTGACATCAATTACAGGAGCCGGCGCCGTAGCGGGGGCAATCCCCGCCAATACCAATGCCATTTCCACAGGCACGCCCAATATCCACAACCCAACGAACATCAAAATAGCGGTTGCAATCATCACACTGATCGAAATCCCAATAATTGGCCGTCCCATTGTCGTCAATTTTTCACGGGTTAAATTTTGCCCCAACAAAAAGCCAATCATCGCCAGTGCAATATCCGTCAACAGGGGAAACCAGTTATAGATAAATTCGGGCAACAAATCTAACGTACTCGGCCCAATCAAAAACCCTGTAAAGATCAATAAGGTCACCCTAGGTAAAGGCGTATGACGCCCCAACAAATCAGCCACGAGTCCAATTAAAAACAGACCGCCAAACGTTAATAAAATGGGTGCAAGATGAATCGATTCCGTCATTGTTGAAAACTTCTGCTGTTTAATCGTGTTAAAGCAAAGTGTACCGTAAACGCACAATCACCGCACAGCCATTCACTTTGTAAACAAAGTAAAACATTCTGTCACTAATTGCAGATTATTGTCATAACGATTTTTGATAGAAACCCGCGAAAAAGCCATAAGTTCATTGATTTTATTAATGATATTGGTTGTGGCATAAGCGATGCAATAGTGAAAGCTCAGGTAAGGAGACCAACACGATGAACAAAAAGCTTTTATTAACCAACATTCAAACCATTTTAGTCACATCAACCATGGCATTAACCAGTTTTGGCCAGGCTTCTATCGCCCATGCAAGTGGCCTTGCTGAAGCAATTACAAGCGGCACACCCTCTATCAACCTTCGCGCTCGCTATGAAGGCGTGACACAAGAAGGCAAACAGGATGCGACTGCAATAACCGAACGGCTATTAGTCGGCTATAAAACTGGCAGCTACAACGGCCTAAGTGCCTTTGTTGAAATGTCGGATGCTGCAACCATTGGCTCTAGAAAGGACTTTCTCGTTCCGCTTGGCCCAGATGCTGGCGGCGATTCCGCAAAGGCCGTGATACTCGACCCATCTTTAACGCAACTCAACCAAGCGCTTCTTCGTTATAGTACTGATAGTTCAAGTGTGACAGTCGGTAAGCAACGAGTTATCTTCGACAATCGTTTTTTAGGAAATGTCGGCTGGCGTCAAACAGAGCAAATCTACACAGGCCTGTCAGCTAAATCAAAAATGATCTCAAGTGTAAACTTGGATTATGCCTATATTTCTAAGGTAAATAACCCTGTTGGGGTTGAGCTCAAGATGAATTCTCATGCAATCCAGCTCAAATCAGATCCAATGAGTTTCGGCACCATCACCGGATACGGCTATTTTCTAGATTATGATTTAGCTGCCAAGACAGATAGCCAAACTATCGGAGCTCGACTGCAGGGCAAGAGCGCGATATCTGATAGCCTAAAACTACATTACCATGTTGAGTACGCTTCTCAAAGTGACTATGCAGACAGCAAGAATATTGGCGGAAACTATACCAGAGCCGAAGTGGCACTGCAGACCAGCTTTGCTAAATTCTTGCTGGGTCAAGAAGCCTTGGGAGGTGATGGATCAAGTTCTTTCCAAACCCCTCTGGGCACAGTCCATCTCTTTAACGGTTGGGCAGATATGTTTATTGGCCCGGTTGGCGGCACTCCCGCCAATGGCCTAGTTGATAACTACCTAACCGTTTCGGGCAAAGCCATGGGCCTCAAACTAGCTGGAACCTACCATCAATTTAGCGCCCAAAAAGGCGGTGATCAATATGGAAGTGAGTATGACCTGCTCGTCGCCAAGAAGTTTTCGAAAACCTATATGGCCGGTATTAAGTATGCTTCCTATACTGCAGATACCCACTTAAAAGATACTTCAAAACTTTGGATATGGGGACAGCTTAAATTTTAAGCACAATCCTCTTCACCGTCAAAAACCCGAATTTTTCGGGTTTTTTATTGGGTGCACCAAAAGCATTACAAAATACAACATTTTGTTACACATTGTTATTTTTTGTCACTATTCTAGGTTCAATTTTGTCTAAAAAAACCGTAACCCATTGTATTAATAGTTTTTTTAATATTGGCACTTCACAAGCTTTAATAACCATAACAAAACTTAACTAATTGAAGACTATTTGAATATGACAACAAAAGCCTCTAGTGTTTGGATTTCAGACTTATCCCATACGTTTAAGAAACAAACCAAACCCACTCTTAAAAACATTAATCTCACCATTCCAAAGGGTCAATTAACGGCTCTGATCGGCCGCAGCGGCTGTGGTAAATCAACGCTATTGCAGATGCTTGCCGGATTACTGATTCCTTCAGATGGTGCGGTTCGTATCAATGCTCACACTGTGACTAAGCCCAGTGCGAAATGGAACATGATGTTTCAAAAACCTTCGTTATACCCTTGGATGACTGTCCGTGAAAATGCGGCACTAGGATTGGTATTTTCTGGCACCTACAAAGCTAAACAAGATCGGGTTGAAACATTATTGGAGATGGTCGGTCTGGCAGAACACAAAGACAAGAATGTCCAACAATTATCGGGCGGACAACAACAACGTGTTGCGCTTGCACGCTCACTAGCCACTGAGCCAGAAATTCTATTACTAGATGAACCCTTCTCTGCGTTAGATGCATTCACTCGGACGCAGCTACAAAATGAAGTGGCCGAGATTTGCCACAACCAAGGTATCACCATGGTTATGGTAACCCATGACATTGATGAGGCGGTTGCGATGGCAGACAAGGTTGTCATTATGAGCCAAAACCCTGGAGAAATTGTCGGCGAGATGGAGGTCAACCTTACCTACCCACGTGATCGCTCTGTCGATGAGTTCATCAGTTTGAAAGAAAAGTTATTCAATGAATTCGAAAAAATTGACATAGCGAAACAAAACAGCATTAACGAAGACAATTTATAACACCCAATACAAGTACCCAACGCTTTTAAAGGAGTAACAACATGTGTCAATATTGCAATGGTAATCACGAGTCATCAGAACACGACTATATCTATAACCCCGAGAAAGGTCGTCGTGAATTCATTCTCGACAGTTTAGCAACAGCAGGAGGGCTAGCTGCAGCTATGAGCTTGCCATCGACTCAAGCATTTGCCAATATGACCCCACCAGATGATGAAGTGGTTCGTATCGGATATTTACCCATTACCGATGCCAGTGCATTATTAGTGGCTCATGCCATGGGTTTTTTTGAAGATGAAGGATTAAAGGCTGAAAAGCCAACGTTAATCCGCGGCTGGTCACCACTAATTGAAGGCTTCGCAGCACATAAATTCAACTTAGTGCATTTCTTAAAGCCCATTCCAATTTGGATGCGCTACAACAATAATTTCCCAGTTAAAATTACCAGTTGGGCACACACGAATGGATCAGGATTAGTGGTCGGAAGACATACGGGGGTGGATGCGTTTGAAGAATTAGGTGGCATGCAAATTGCGGTACCTTACTGGTATTCCATGCACAATATCGTTTTACAAATGGCCCTAAAAAATGCTGGTCTTGAGCCAGTGATTCAAGATCAAACCAAGCCACTTAAGCCGAACCAAGTTAACTTACAAATCATGCCACCACCAGACATGCCCCCGGCCTTGGCCGCGAAAAAAATTGATGCTTATATTGTTGCAGAACCATTTAATGCAGCTGGAGAAGTCCTTGCTGGTGCGAAAATGCTTCGATTTACTGGTGATATTTGGAAAAATCACCCTTGTTGTGTGGTCTGTATGCATGATAACGATGTTGATAAGCGTCCAGAATGGTCACAAAAAGTGATGAATGCCGTTGTTAGAGGAGCTCTATATGCTCAAGAAAACAAAGAAGAAGTTGCTAAAATGCTATCGCGTGAAGGTAAACGATACCTTCCGATGAAGGCTAAAGTGGTTCTTAAAGCAATGACGGATTATGCACCAACCCATTATGAAGATCCAAAAGCCATCAAGCACCCTGATTGGGATGTAAGCCGAATCGACTTTAACCCTTACCCTTATCCTTCCGCGACCAAGTTTATTGTGGATCAGCTAAAAGAAACCTTGGTCACCGGCGATAAGAGCTTTATGGATAACCTAGATACTGACTTCATCGTCAAAGACTTGGTGAACTATGATTACGTTAAAAATGCCATGGATAAATACGATGTTTGGGGCAAAGTGAGAGGGGTTGATTTAGACAACCCAACGCACCGAGAAGAGGTGTTTAAACTATGAGCGATAGTCAAATCAAACCCCAACTTTCATTCGGACAAGCCCTGGCAGGCTTTAAAAACCTGCCAAACTGGCTACAGAGTATGATTAATGCCACCAGTGGCATGCTCATTCTGCTCCTAGTCTGGTGGATAGGCGGGATTTTAATCTCTGCAAACCCAGATACAGAAGCCTTTGCGGCATTTGCACCAGAAGCCACTTTTTCGGCACTATGGTACCTAATTGAAACCGGCTCTATTTGGGAAACGATTTATTCCAGTTTGTCGCGAATTATCAGCGGCCTTTTCTGGGGGGTTGTAATTGGGGTGCCTACCGGAGTGTTGGTTGGCTACTTCTTAATGTTCCGACAAATTGCCAATATGCCATTTCAGTTCTTGCGTATGATTAGCCCTTTGGCTTGGATGCCGATTGCCGTCTTAGCCTTTGAAACTTGGGACTCAGCAATCGTGTTTTTGTTAGCGATGGCAACCATTTGGCCAATCGTATTTGGAACGGCGCATGGGGTGCAACGTATTGATCCTAACTGGTTCCAAGTAGCAAGAAACTTAGGTGCCGATGGCTATCAAATGCTCCGTCGAGTGATTATGCCTGCCATCGCACAAGATGTATTTGCGGGTATTCGTCTAGCCATTGGGGTCGCCTGGGTTGTCTTAGTTCCTGCTGAATATCTCGGTGTCACGTCAGGACTCGGGTACGCCATCAACGATGCCCGAGATACCCTTGAATATGATACTTTAGCCGCCGTCGTAGTGGTTATTGGGGTCATCGGATATTTGCTGGACTTTATTGCCGTCACCCTAATCAAACGCTACTCTTGGCATGTGGAATAACTGGATCACCTGGGTTAGGTGCCAAAACCACCTAACCCATTTATTCTTTTTGAATCGTTTCAATGGAAACCAGTCCAGACAGCGGCCATTCTTGGCCGTTTTTTGCTTTTAAAAATTCACGACCTTTTCGACTAAAGAGGTCAAGGATAACACCTTCAAATTCACTCTGAGAAGCGGAGGAGTCAAATTGCAAGCGCACGACTTGTTTTTGGATTGCGGCTCGCTCTAGCTGATCGTAAAGATGGCAAGAAATCAGCATAATAAAGAGCTCCATTTAAGATTTTGCACACAACATGGTAATATGAATCCATCAAAATATAACAAACATTCGGCTTGAAGAGGGAACGTTCTGTGAATCACATCGAACAAATTGATATTGCGAACCAGTCAGAATACATTGTCATTAAAGAAGCGGCTGAGCAAATCGAAAAAGCCTATGAACCTGACAAGGCCGTACACACTATTTTAAGCCTGATTTCTCGACAAATGGGATTAAATCGCGGTCGGGTTTTGTTACAAGAAAACACCTCAGGCTTCTTATACACCGCCTATGCTTACGGTCTTACTAAACAAGAAATCGCCCAAGGACGTTTTGCCATCAGCGAAGGGATTTCTGGAAAAGTCATGCACTCTGGCAGCCCCATTATCGTCTCCGATATCGATAAAGAAGACGACTACCTATTTCGAACAGTTGAACGATCAACCCTGCCTCAAGAAACGGTCGCTTTTATCGCCTTACCTATTATCCGTAATGGCGTTACCGTTGGCGTTTTAGCCGTTAACCGTCTTAGCAAACGCCCCCGTTCACTGGATCGAGATCTGAGTGTTCTCAAATTGATGTCACTATTTATCAGTGAAATTCTGGCTGTCAATGCCATGATTGAACAACAAACTCAATACTTAAAGGAAGAAAACGAACAACTGCGCGCTATGGCGCTGGGGCAAGGCAGTCAATATGGCATTATTGGAGAAAGTGCTGCACTGCGTTCTGCACTCAATAAAGTCAGCCGCGCAACCAATACCGCTGTCACCGTGATGTTAAAAGGCGAATCTGGAACAGGGAAAGAACGCTTTTCAAGAATGTTACATCTCGCCTCTCATCGGCAAGATGGCCCCTTTATCGCCATCAACTGCGCTGCCATTCCACCTGACTTATTGGAGTCGGAACTGTTTGGACACGAAAAAGGGGCTTTTACCGGTGCAACACAGACCAAACAAGGCAAGATTGAACTGGCAAACAACGGCACCTTATTTTTAGATGAAATCGGTGATTTGGATTTCGGCCTGCAAGCCAAGCTATTACGTGTCCTAGAAGAGCGCTGCGTCACCCGGGTGGGCGGCACCAAACAAATTCATGTGGACACACGCATTATCGTCGCCTCCCACAAGGATCTACACGAAGCCGTCAATGGCGGGCGTTTTCGTCTGGATCTATTCTACCGTTTAAATGTCTTCCCAATCGAATTACCCCCACTACGTGAAAGAGATGGCGATATTCGGCTGCTGGCCCGACACTTTTTAAACCAAGCCAACCAGGAATACCATACCAGCACCATCTTCGATAAAGGTACCATGACGTTTCTCGAAGCTTACGAATGGCCTGGAAACATCCGCCAATTGGAAAACGTGGTCAAACGGGCTGTGTTAATGGCAGACAAAGGTCGTCTTATTACCGCCAAATTAATTGAAAAAATCATTCAAGAAGAAAGCGCCATTATCCACGGCGGGCACGTCAAACCCCTTGAAAACGAACTCAATCCTCCACCCACTGTTGAATCCTGGCCAACGCAACCAGACCCTAATAGAGCATCAGCAGCCAGTGGCTATCCACCGCCACAAAATAATCCCCAGGTCTGGCCAAATTCCCAGCAAACACCGGATGGAAAACGTGCCTACTGGCCTGTTTCCGAAGACGAATCCGCACAACTCAAACAAGCACTTGAAATGGCACGCGGCAACAAAACGCGTGCCGCGCTTCTGCTTAACATGACCCCGCGTCAATTTAGCTACCGAATGAAAAAACTGGACTTATAACGCTCCTTTTGTGCATTCAGGTTATGTCAAAAATAACCAGGCCTGGCTTAAACAGCCAAGCCTGTTAATGTGAGCGCTGCTTAGTTTTTTTAACCGACTTCACCAATTTGCCAAAGCGTTTATCTTGCGCTCGTTTTTCAGCTAAAGTCGCTGCATTCAAAGCTTGTTCTTTCTCTAGTTTTTGAAAATGACTCAATCTGCGCGCATCCAATTGACCCGAATCAATGGCCGCCAAGACGGCACAACCCGGCTCAGTTTGATGTCGACAATTGGAAAACCGACACTGCTTCGACAGCTCATAAATATCGGCAAAAGTTTGCTCCAAACCGGCTTCACACTCAACCAATTGTAATTCTCGCATACCAGGGGTATCCAGCAATAAAACACCGGATGCCGTCATGTGCAATGACCGAGCTGTCGTCGTATGTTTGCCTTTGCTGTCATCCTCTCGAATGCCTTTGGTTTCTTGCACTGCCTCACCAAGCAGCGAATTGACCAACGTCGACTTCCCGACCCCAGATGACCCTAAAAATGCGAGCGTACTGCCTGACGTGAGCCATAGCGCCAATGGCTGTAATGACTCAATTTTGTGAGCATTTACCGCAAAAACAGCCAACATAGGATCCAACGATTGAACTTTGTCAACAAACTGGCTGGAATCATCGCAAAGGTCGGCTTTTGTCAACAGAACCACTGGCTCAACGCCAGCCTCGTGTGCTAACACCAAATAGCGCTCAATTCGATTTAAATTAAAATCATTATTTAATGAGCTAACAATAAAAACCGTATCGATATTGGCAGAAATCAATTGCTGGTAAGCTCGTGTTCCTGCTGCTTTTCGAACAAACAGCGACGCTCTATCTAATAATCTTACAAACTGGGCTTGATGGTCTATCAAAATCCAATCACCGACCGCTAAAGCGGGCATTGATTGTGTAATAGCAAGCCACTCAATGGCATCCGGCGTGAATATTTGAATAAATGATCGCTCAATGCCAAATACTCGAGCCGGCGTGTAATCGTCTAACTCTTCCAAAGAAAGTTGGTGTTGAAAAAAGGGTTTCCACCCTAATTGATGCAGAGAATAATGTGATGTCATCTTAGACCCCATAAACCTTAGGTAACAATAAATCGATGGGGCGATTAGGCCCCGGTACAATGACCGGGCAGTGCAGAATCAAATCTAGCGAAAAGCTACCCGGAGAAGATTGACGACACGCATCCTGATTCTCCGTTCTGGAATTTTTAAATAGAATTTTATTTTAGCAAATGTTTTAAGTAGATGTACAAATGTAAGTACCTAATCAAATTTGACCAGGCCTGGTCATTTTGATTGAAATGGAAAGAAAAAGATTAAAAAAAAGGCCGCTAATGCGGCCCTAAACGCGAGTTTTAAACAAATTTTTAAGCACTAAACAGTTCTTTATAAAGGGCATTAGCACTGGTGACAAGCTCACCACTTAACGCAAAACCGGAAACCTTGTCGCCATCTTTGTACAACAATCGCTGGTTATCGCCAACCATAAGCGTCGACTCCCATTGTCCATGCGTCGCATGCAGCGGCGGGCTAATCATAATGGATAGACTCGGTGTTTTAGTTTTAATTAAACTGGGTAAGACTTTAAATGCGTGTGTTTCTTCACCTTTTAAATAGGCAGCAATCGCTTTGGCCTGACGTCGAATCGGTTCCAAATAGGCTTGTAATACGCCTTCCGATTCAACACCATCGCCAATCGCAAAAATATCAGGATTTGACGTCAAGCAATGTTGATCTATGCAAATGCCGATATTGGTTTTCAATTTGGCTTTTTTAGCCAAATCCAAAATCGGCGCCAAACCAATCGCAGCCACTACCACATCGGTTTCAAACTGCTCGCCTTGATCTGTGTGCAATTGATAGCCAGTTTCTGACTGGTGCATTTCTTTCAGTTCTGAATTCTTATAAAATTGGACGCCTTTAGCTTGCAACTTAGCTTCCAGTGTTTGAGAGATCGCTTCTGGCAATATCTGACTCATTAAATGAGCGCCTCTGATCACCATCGTGACTTGAATCGATTGCGAAATCAGATCTTCCGCAAGTTCTGTCGCAATTAACCCTCCCCCAATCAAAGTCACCGATTTTTTGCCTTTCAAAGCTTCTATAAAGCGTCGATAAGCTGGTAAGTCATTAATCGTCAGCATGTCTTTGGCAGCATTACCTTCAACTTTGGGTGTTAGGGCTTTGGCACCGGTGGCCAAAATCAATTTATCATACTGATAGCTTCCCGAAGTGGTCATAACCTTCTTGCGTTGGGCATTGATTGAAATCACTTTGGTTAAGGTTTTCACACCAATATTCAATTCAGCTGCTTTTTGGTCAGCGGTGGTTTCCTTCAAATCATCTGGCGTTCGGCCCTGGCTCAGTGCCATTGATAAAGTGGGTTTGGGGTAGACGGTTCCATCACAGGCTGTCAGCAAACTTATTTCCGCATCTGGTAACGCCTGACGCACATTTTCAGTTGCTTGCCAACCAGCATAACCAGCACCAATAATCAACACATCTGCACGACTCTTTGCTTTGCGCTTTGGCGCTGAATCAGAAGGTGATTTTTCTTTAGTCGAATCTAGCAACATAAAGTCTGATTTACCGACTAAACACAGCGGGCAATACCAATCATCCGGAATATCTTCAAATCGGGTTCCTGGCGCCAACCCGGAATCCGGATCGCCCAGTTCTTCATCATAAATTAAGCCGCAGGTCTTACAGATATACTTTTTAAAGGCTTCAGTCATCTTTATCTCCTAAGCCGCTTCAAGACGAGAGATTTCTTTACGAAGATGCTTAATGGAAGGCGTTACAATAATTACAAAGTAAGCTTCACGCATTTTGCGTTGTGCAGCGGCATCGACTAAGTATCCTTTGGCACCCGTATGTTGCATAACCGAATCGGCGGCACGTTTACACATTTCAGCTCCCAATAAACGGGCTTCTAAAACGCTTTGAATATACTCTTGCCCGGCAATAAAGGGGTCTTCACACAGTGTTTGAATCAACTCAATGGCATCTTCTAAATCTTCTTTTAATTCTTCGGGTGAATCATCCAAGAATTCATTAATTTCCGACAAAGTTAAATTGGCTTTCTCCATTTCATTAATGGATCCTTTGATAACGCCTGCAGCCATGCCAGTTTGTAATAAAATGAATCCCGCTTTGATTTTTTCTAAATACGGTTTTAATGGGTCGGCCAGTAAATATTTTTTCGGTAAAAATACATTATCAAACAATAATGAATAGGTACCGGTTCCTTCCATGCCAATAAACTCGACCATTTGTTTCATGGTTAAGCCTTCCAAGTCACATGGAATCAATGCCATCACGTCCTTTTCATAGTTTTTATCATGATCATGTACACTAAAAATTGAACCAAAGAAGTGATTACTGGATCCTTCTAAAAGATTAGAAACCCATGGCAAGGTTCCATTAATGATATAGCCATCCTCAGTTTCTTCGGCTGATAGTTTTAAGTCTTCTATACCTGCAAAATATTTCATGGGATTAGACAAGGCGGTGGCACCAAAATACTCTCCATCCACCATCTTAGGCATAATTTCTGACTTCAACCACTCATTTTCCGAATTTTCGATATACCAAGCACAAACCGTCTGTGCCCACATCATAAACCCGGTTGACATACATTCTTCTGAAATGGTTGCCATATCTTGAATGGTGCCAAACAAATTTAAATCACCATTGTTTAGCGATGGAATATGGTGACGGAATCCGCCAGCCTGCCCAATTTTTGTGAGAACTTCAGTGGTATATTGTCCGTGATCGATTGAGACCGTTAAGGGTTTCAAATCTTTTTCTACTATTTGACTGATCATGGTCATTCTCCTTCAGAGTGAGATTGGCCTGACAACAATCGCCAGGCCTGGCTAAAATTAACCCACTAATTTGCCTGACAAGGCGACAGAGTTAATATATGTATTAGCGACAGGAGACCACTTAATGGCATGCTGAACTAATTCCTCTAGGTCTTCTTTTGACGTATCTGGCGCTACAATAGTAAACATCGCTCTAACTTCAGTTACACCCAGTTTTTTGTTCGGATCAATATCACCTGTTCCCCATACGGCAGTGATGTTAATGTCCCCTTCCAACTCAATTTCAAGTTTAGATAACTTAATACCGCGAGCGCTGGCATTGGCTTGTACACCAACTGATAAACATGATCCTAGCGATAACAATGCCATTTCAGAAGGGTTTGGGGCTGTATCTTCACCCAATAACACAGGAGGCTCATCGACAACAACCGGATCTAAATCTCGGATGTAGTTTAAGTTTTTAAACTGGCCCTCTAATACCGTTTTCGATTTCAAGGTTTTGATAGTATCAGGTGCCGCTTTACCAGCTTCTGATAATTTATTTAATCCATCACTATCAATCGGACGTAAACATGAAGGGATATAGACTTCGCTCATTTGTGATTCCTCATCAATTAAAATAAATAATATTTCGACATTTCGAAACTGAGTTAGCTATAGCGGAAAGGGTGCCACAATTTTTATAAACTATATAAAACAAATAGTTATTATATTTTTCTATAAATAAGATTAAAATAGTATCGCAATAACACACCTTATTGTGTACAAAGTTAAACAATTGTTAGTGTTTGTATACATTTATATACAAAAAATAACTCACAACTATCAAAAAATCCATTTTATACTTAATTATCAATAGGTTACAATTTTGGCATAAGGATTGCATTAAGGAGGGTGCTTTTAACTAACCATAAATGGAGACCAAGACTATGATGTCTAAAGTAGAAATGACTGAAGCGATTATCCTAGCTAAAGCTGAAAAATCAATCGGCTGGTGTGACATTGCCACGGCAGCAGGACTTAGTGAAGTGTATACCACCTCTGCCTGCTTAGGCATGAATCACCTTGACGCCGAACCTGCTGCAAAAGTCGCAACCCTATTAGGGCTCGGCACCGACGTCGAAACCGCTTTGCAAACCTTTCCTCATAAAACCTGGGAAAAAGCGGTTCCAACCGATCCTTTGATTTATCGATTGTATGAAATTGTCGGAGTTTATGGTCCAACAATGAAGGAATTGATTCATGAAAAGTTCGGTGACGGCATTATGAGTGCGATTGATTTTTCAATGGATATTGATAAAGAAGAAAACCCTGCTGGCGACAGAGTTGTTGTGACCATGAATGGTAAATTCTTACCTTATAAAGCTTGGTAATAGTCAATAAACTTAACTTGTTGTTTGGTGACGCAGAGTTACACACCAAACAACAAGTCTTTAGCATTAAGTCATACGAGTGAAAATATCATCAAACTGATGATGGATTTTCTTAAAGGCTGCCATAATATCTGGATCAAATTCTTCGACTTTCGTACGCCCATCGCCTTCCGTTATTATCTGATACGCCGTTTCGTGGTCAAACGCTGGCTTATAAACCCGCTTCTGCCGTAATGCATCATATACATCCACCAAATTCACTATGCGTGCAGCTAATGGAATGTCATAACCGGCAAGCCCATTCGGGTAACCACTACCATCAAATTTTTCATGATGATACAGCGCAATTTCTCGCGCCATTTTCATCTTATCGGATTCCCCCAGTATTTTGGCGCCATGGATCGGGTGTTGCATCATCTCGGTTCTTTCAGCATCCGTTAAAGCACCTGGTTTCTTCAAAATGGCCGGATCTAAATGAATTTTACCGACATCATGCATCATCGCAGTCAATCGGATCTCATCACAAAAAGCTTTTGGTTGACCCAATGCAATGGCTAATGCATATGCATATTCGTTGATGCGAATAATATGCTGTCCAGTGTCCTCATCATTCGCTTCAGAAGCCCTTGCCAGGGCCTTTAATGAATAGGCAAACTGTTCATAAATGGCGATGCTTTCTTGACTGATACGATGAAAAAAATGACCGAAAAGCGCTATTTGTTTCAAAATGTCATTGAATTGCTTGTCAAATTGTTCTGTTTTAAAAAAGCCTATAACCGATACCGAACCACTTTGATAAGTCGCATAGCCCTTAATCAGACCGACATGTTGACGAACAACTGGGTTAAATTGCTGCTGAAAGTCCTCTAGCGATTGCTGCTGCGGCTGCCATTTTTCGTAGAAGATATCGGTTTTCCCTTTAGAAATGGCATAGGCATACCCTGTCGACTCCAGCTTAAAAGGCTCAGTCAAACCAACCACTTGGTCTTTATTTAGCTGGTAGATTTGGCCAATAACCGCTTTATTTTCCTCAGAGAAGGTACAAAAAACATAATTTGGCACATCAATACTCTGATTGGAGGCCAATGCTACTTGTTTCAACATTGTTTGAAATGTTTGAAATAGGTCAAATTGCGTCGGATCATAGTGATTTAAGTTTTCATTCAATAGCAACGTCAGTTGATTGAGTTGAAAAAGGGTATGTTTTAAAGAATCCTGTAATTTTTTATTTTCAGTAATATCTTCTGCTGTAACGAAAACGGCGCCGAACTCGTCTACTTTTGCCTTAAAATGATAAGTTTCTGTTCCAAAATGCTTTTCATCCTCATAAATCACTCCCCCTTTTCTAGGCATGTTGGATAGTTTTTTAACCATGGCGCTGGGCAATAAGCTATTCAAAGAAAGGGTGTCCAATGCATGCTTTTCTAACCAGGCCTGACCAACCGGATTGATATAGTCAGGGACTAAATCATGATTCAATCGCATAACAATATTAGGGTTAGATTCTGGGAATTGCTGCAAAATACGTTGGATTTTCTGATGACTCAGTTCTTGAGCAAACACGGTTACAAAAAAGGGGACAAAATATGGCGTAATGAATTGAATCAAGGATAAACTGGGGGAAAGATGCCATTTTTCAAACAAAGTTGACTGCGTCTCAACTATCCCTAAAAAAATAAACATGGCAAGCAAAATGAAGCCATGAATTATGCTGCCCACCACCAATGCCGAAAGCAATGGTTTGTCTATAATTCTATGAATGTGACGTTTCATTTCGTCTCCAAATCTACCCAAAACCGGCCTTCGTGACTGAGCATGACGCTAAGTCAATGCAATGACACAGTCATAGCATAATATAACTGAATAATTTTGTTGCTAAAAATATGTTTAGGAGGATAATTCTTCTCTTTAATCGGAAAAACCAATGTCTCTTAATCTGACTGATTCAGTGATGGATCAACTTCTGGATGCCTTAGTCGAAAAAGGCTGGTTTGAATGGCCGAAAGCGGTGAGTGAAGCCCTATGCCAACAGCTATTGGCCGAAGCAGAATTCCATGACCAACAGGGGCAATTACAAACTGCAGGCGTTGGACGGGGTGATATCCATCAATTAAACCACGACATTAGACGTGACAAGATTAGATGGCTAGATGGTTCATCAAACGCGCAACAGACCTACCTCAAACAAATGGCTGATTTGCAATATCAGCTCAACCGAGCGCTATTCCTTGGACTATTTGAATATGAAAGTCATTTTGCAATTTATAAGCCAGGTGACTTTTATAAAAAACATTTAGATAGCTTTAGAGGGCGGGCTAATCGCATGGTCACAACGGTTTTATATCTTAATCCTCATTGGCAACCCGATTGGGGTGGTGAACTGGTGATTTATAATGAAGACAGTTCAGCTCAACTAACGAGCGTCATACCCAAAATTGGCACGATGATGATTTTTATGAGCGAACAAATCCCCCATGAAGTCCTGCCGACACAACAGCCCAGGGTCAGTATTGCAGGTTGGTTTCGATGTAATACCAGTATTGCAGGCGTGATTGATCCGGCAAAATAACCACCAGGCCTGGTTAAAAATGATTCTCATTTAAGTTGTTTTCTACGTTATTTACTGTTAATGTTTTTATCTGAATATTCATAAACTAATAGGATTGCTTATGCAATGGCTTATCCAAATTCAACGTTTTATGAATCAAACAACAAAGCAATTCGATTTTTTAGCGACTCTGCCGATTCGGCTTTATTTAGCCGCCGTTTTTTGGGTAGCGGGCACCAACAAAATCGTGGGCTTTAAAGGTGTGGTCGAATGGTTTGGCAATACTGAGTGGGGATTGGGCTTACCCTTTCCAGAGCTCATGGCCAGCTTAGCCATTGCCGCAGAAGTTGGTGGATCGGTGTTATTGTTGCTTGGATTGGCGACTCGCTGGGCGAGTATACCGCTCATTATCACTATGTTAGTGGCGACTTTTTCTGTCCACTTGAAAAATGGTTGGCAAGCGATTCACGACCCTATGTCACCTTGGCCCAGTGCGAATATTGACGGCGCAATGGAACGTCTAGAAGCTGCAAAATCGCTATTACAGCAATATGGACACTATGATTGGCTTACGGAACAAGGCCAATTTGTAATAAGTAACAGTGGAATAGAGTGGGCGGTAACCTATTTGGTCATGCTGTTAGCTTTGGTTATTTTAGGCGGTGGGCGCATCTTTAGCATTGATTATTGGATTGCCAAACATTTTCAAAAAAATTAGCCGTTCATTTTTTATAGTTTCAATGGAATCAAAGAGGAAATCAAATGAAAAATACATCTCGTAGACAGTTTTTAAAATTGGCCGGCGCAACAACCGCTTCGGTTATTTCAGGATCGGCTTTAGCGAATGAAGCGGATTTTGGATTCAAAAACCTTGAAAGAGGTTATGAAAACAGCCTCGCATCCAGCCATGAAGGAAAGTGTGGTGAAGGTAAATGCGGCGAAGGCATGAAGATGAAAAAGTCTGAAGGCAAATGTGGTGGTAAAAAATCTTCTGAGGGCAAGTGTGGCGAAGGCATGAAGATGAAAAAATCTGAAGGCAAGTGTGGTGGTAAAAAATCTTCGGAAGGAAAATGTGGCGGGCGCTCTTAACCTAACTCTCATTTCAGATTAAATCAAAAACCCTACTAACCCACAACACTGTACGCCTGTAATGTATTTTGAGCCTTAAATCAAAATGCTTTACAGGCACAGTTTAGACCAAAAACTCAGCCTATTTTGCTTCGGCATTCACTTCAGCCGCTTTTCGCTCAGCATGTTTACGCGCAATTTCTTCCCAATCAATATTATTACAGCTTTCACACTCTTCTTTAAAAATGCCTAACTTCACCAAAAGCGCATGCAATTTACAGCCGACACAATAGCCTAAAATTGCTTCTAACCACATAAACCCTAAACAAACCCACACCAATACCAGAGGAATCCATTTAGGCATATAGTTTTCGGTGGTCGGCAGCACATCGCTATTGAAGAGGGAATTCACCCAACCGGCAAACACCTCTGGATTAAAAAACACCAAACAAACCGAAATAAAACTGGCACCAATTGACCAGGCAACCCGCTTGGGTACTAGAGGTTTCCAATTTGGTTGCGTGTTTTTAGCCAGTAGCGTGGCCAAATAAATCGTTGGAGAAAAACGCGATGTCAGTACAAACATGCCAGCTAACATTTCAAATAACCCAAAGAACAAAATCCAGGTTTGTATCGTGTAGTCATAAACACGTTGGGTCGCTTGTACTTGGTAAATGGTGTGCCACTCCCAAGTGGTTTCTAGTGTATCCACCATGGTGGTATTTTCTAATACCTTCCAGTCTGGACCAAAGACCACATCAATCAAGGTATAAAGCATATAAACAGGGATGACCAGCAAGATGCCTGCGCGAATCTTCACCGCATTGTCATTAATAAAAACGGGTTCTTCTTTTGGGTCTCGAAACCAAAGGGTTGTTAGCCACTGCTTCATAATGAATCCTTTCTAAGCTATTTAGTTAATGATTTTGCTATATAACGATATTCTTATGTTTTTCGTTAACGAACTATAACAACTTATTGAGGAAAATAGTTTAAAAAGTCACTGATTTCTAATAGAATTTTTGAATACTGGGATTAAGGATATTACTCAGAATCTTGATGTGCAATTAATAGCGTTTTAAAGACATTCGGGTCTTTAATTTGGGTCATCTCCCCTTCTCGCGGTTGATGTTGGTCTTGCAGTCTTGATAGCAAAAACCGTAAAGCGCCTAAGCGTAAAGCGGCTTTCCATAGAGTTAGTTCTACTTCTGTAAGGGGTCGAACTGCTTGATAAGCGCTTAATACCGCCGTAACCTTTTCATTGACTAAGGTTCCATCTTGCGAACGGCACCAATCATTCACCATCACCGCCAAATCATATAACATAGACGCATTACAGGCATAGTAAAGATCAATAATGCCAGAAAGCGCATCGCCATCAAACAAAGCATTATCACAGAATAAATCGGCATGAATCACACTTTGTGGTAACTGATCCCAAGGTTGCCCTGCTTGATAGGCTAACTCTTTTGCAATTAAATCAATTTCATCTTCTGATAAGTAGCGCTTTATGGATGCAAAGGTCTGATGCATCCAATCAATATCTCGATCATTAGCTCGAGTTTGTTCATATTGCTGGCCTGCCAAATGAAATTTGGCTAAATTTTCTGCCATAATTTGACATTGCAATTGGCTAGGTTGCTCAACACCCGATCCCGTTAAACGTTCTACCAGTGCAGCCGGCTTGCCTTTCAATTCTTTTAGGTATTGGCCATTTAGGGTTGGTTTGGGATGAGCCGTAGGAATTTGATGCTCGGCCATAAATGCCATTATATTCAAAAAATAGGGTAATTCTTCAAAGCTATGATGTTCAAAAATCGTTAAGACAAAGCGACCTTCAGTGGTATCAACAAAATAATTGGTATTTTCTATACCGGCACTGATGCCTTCAAATGAGACCAGAGAGCCTTGCTCATAATCAGCCAAAAAAACTTCCAACTCTGCTTGATCTACAACCGTATAAACAGACATCCAAAACCGCCCTAGAAAAGGTTAAAATGACACCTCAAGCACCCATCGCTTATATCAATAATAGGTGCATCAATAAAATGGCGATATTTTAGCATAATCCTTTAAAGGCAAAGTATTCAATGACTCAAATCCTTCCGCAATTCAACCCCGACAGCCCGTTTATCTTAGTGGATGGCTCATCCTACCTATTTCGCGCATTCCATGCCATGCCGCCTTTAACCAATTCAAAAGGCCATGCCACCGGTGCGATTTTTGGGGTCATTAATATGATTGGCAAACTGTTGGAACAATACCAACCCGAACGGATTGCGGTGGTATTTGATGCGAAAGGGAAGAATTTTCGTCATGAAATGTATGAAGACTACAAAGCTCATCGCCCACCAATGCCCGACGAATTACGCATTCAAATTGACCCCATTCACCAAATCATCAAAGCGTTAGGCATCCCCTTACTCGTTGTTGATGGTGTGGAAGCCGATGATGTGATGGGCACACTGGCTTATCAAGCGACCCAAGCCAAAATGGATGCCCTACTCTCTACGGGCGATAAAGATATGGCCCAACTGGTAAATGAACACATTACCCTGGTCAATACCATGAATGACACCTTGATGACACCGGACAAGGTGGTTGAAAAGTTTCACGTGAAACCTGAACAAATTATCGACTATCTGGCATTGATGGGTGATAGTAGCGATAACATCCCTGGCATTCCTAAATGTGGCCCTAAAACCGCTGCGAAGTGGCTTGCAGAATACGATTCTATTGACAATTTAATTGACCATTCGGATGACATTAAAGGCAAAATTGGTGAAAATTTGCGGGCAAATATTGAACAACTCAAGTTGTCTCAAAAGCTAACCACTATCCGCTTGGATTGCGATTTACCGATTGCCCTCAATGACATCAAGCGCCATGAAGCGGATATGGACGCCCTAGAAACCCTCTTTTCAGAATATGATTTGCGCAATTGGTTAACTCGTGTGTTAAAAGGCGAACTGCCTTTTAGCAAAAGTAGTGGCCGTAAAGCCCATTCTGAAACCGTGACCAATGGCCAGTCTAAAAAAACCACAGCCAACACATCCGTCACTGATGCACCCGAAATGATAGCCCAGCCTTATGAAACGATAATGGACTGGCAGAGCTTTGATGTTTGGCACAAAAAACTGGAAGCATCGGATGTTTTTGCGATTGATACTGAAACCACGTCGTTAAATGCCATGGCTGCCAAACTGGTTGGCGTCAGCTTTGCCTATGCAGAAAAAAACGACCAGGCCTGGCAGATTTTTGCCGCTTATGTGCCCTTAACCCATGACTACGACGATGCACCTGAACAATTACCCGTTCAGTCAGTATTAGACAAACTGAAGCCCTTATTGGAAGACCCAACCATTAAAAAAGTTGGTCAAAACTTTAAGTATGACTGGCACATCTTTAAAAATATGGGGATTGAGGTTCAGGGCATCGCTTATGACACCATGCTTGAATCCTACTGTTTTAATAGTGTTGCAACCCGCCATAACATGGATGATTTGGCGCTGACCTACCTGAACCGTAACACCATTCACTTTAAAGACATCGCTGGCACGGGAAAAAAACAAAAAACTTTCAATCAAATTGAATTGGAAACTGCTGCCCCTTATGCGGCTGAAGATGCTGACATTACCCTGCAACTCCATCAAGCACTGCTACCGAAATTGCAAGCTGAACCAGCCTTAAACAAAGTCTTTGAAGAGATTGAAATGCCATTACTCCCTGTCTTGGCAAAAATGGAGCGCAATGGCGTTTTCATTGACCGTCAGATGTTAGCAGATCAATCTTATGAACTCAGTCAAAAATTGGCCCAGCTGGAACAACAAGCTCACTTGGTTGCTGGTACAGAATTTAATCTCAATTCCTCAAAACAACTACAAGAAATATTATTTATAAAATTAGACATCCCCGTTGTGAAAAAAACCCCTAAAGGACAACCTTCAACCGCAGAACCGGTATTGGTAAAATTAGCGGAACAAGGCTATGAAATACCCTCTTTGATTTTAGAATACCGAAGCCTAGCAAAACTCAAATCCACCTATACGGATTCTTTGCCAAAACAGATTAATACAGAAACGGGTCGGGTACATACCTCTTATCAGCAAGCGATTGCCTCAACCGGACGCCTCTCTTCAACCGAACCCAATTTACAAAATATTCCGATCCGCAGTGCTGAAGGTCGCCGTATTCGTCAGGCGTTTATCGCTGCACCCGGCTATCAATTATTGGCCGCTGACTATTCGCAAATTGAATTACGCATCATGGCACACCTCTCTGGGGATGCCAGTTTGTTAAAGGCTTTTTCAGAAGGAAAGGACATTCACCAAGCCACCGCCGCTGAAATTTTTAATACACCACTGGATGACGTCACCAAGGAACAGCGTCGCAGTGCCAAGGCAGTCAACTTTGGCTTAATTTATGGCATGTCTGCGTTTGGATTAGCGAAGCAACTGAATATTAGCCGTGGACTGGCTCAAGAATATATTAACCTCTATTTTGCACGTTATCCAGGTGTCGCACACTACATGGAATCCACCAAGGAAAATGCCAAACAGACCGGCTATGTAGAAACCTTAATGGGACGCCGACTTTATTTACCCGACATTAATGCTAAAAATGGCCAGCTTAGACAATATGCCGAAAGAACCGCCATTAATGCACCGATGCAGGGTACTGCCGCCGATATTATTAAAACCGCTATGGTCAAAGTGCAACACTGGCTTGATCAAACCCCGTGTGACATTAAAATGTTGATGCAAGTCCATGATGAATTAGTATTTGAGGTTGCGGAAAAGGATATTACCGAAACGAAAAAGCACATAAAATCGATCATGGAGTCTGCATTAACCTTAAAGGTTCCGCTGATTGTAGACATTGGCCAAGGATCCAATTGGGATGAAGCCCATTAATGTTGAATACTTTCCATTAGAGATTATTTTACTAAACGATTCACTTCACCCTATCTAAGTCCTAGAGAAGAATATTGAGCTTGTAACATTAGCTTTAATTTATTGTCATCTAGGCTTCACACCCCTTTCACATCATATCCCGATAATGTTGTTTTTTATTCAATTATCGGGGTGCCGTTAACAATGCGTTTCTCAATCACCATGGTTTTGTGGTTATGCTTCAGTTGGTGTTCTGTCGCTTATGCCGATCAGAACCTAGAAAACATGTCTGAAAAATTAATTCAATTACGAGGCGAAGTCGAATCGCTGAACAGTGAAATTCGATTTCTAAAGGAAGAACACAGTCAAGAAATGAATTTTCTGTGGTCTCAAAGAAATCAAATCAAATCTGAGATTGAACGCAATAAAAATTTATTGGCACGTCTACGTCAAGACCTGGAAGACGTCAAAGCAGAAAATGCGCAAAAAGGTCAGTCTTCAGAGTTCTTACGACCACAATTTGAACAGGCCATATCCCAAATTGAAGAATATTTAAATGACGCCTTACCTTTCAAAAAAGCGGAACGCCTAGCTTCACTGCAAGAAATCGACACCCAGGTTAAGAAAGAACTGATTTCAGTTCAACGAGGCTTTAATAAATTATGGGCATTTGTTGAAGATGAGATTCGCTTAACCAAAGAGTCTGGCCTATATCAAGATTCCGTGCTCATTGCGGGAGAAGACCGTAAGCAACTGGTCGATCTTGCCAGAATCGGCATGATGACGCTGTACTTTCAAACACAAGACAATCAAGTCGGTCAACTGGTTAAAACGGCGTCTGGTCAGTGGAAATATCAACTGTTGAGAAAGCCATTACAAACTGAACAAGTGGTCTATTTATTTGATTCTATGCAAACGCAGATCCGAACAGGTCTGTTTAAACTGCCCACCAAGCAAGCGATTGAGGAATAAAGAATGCGTCAATTCAGTATCAAAGTTTTATTGCTAACCCTTTTGATTTCTCCCGTCTTGCATGCTCAAGAACCGAAACATGACTTAGAACGTGCCTTTTATAAAGAGTACAGTTTCTTGCTAAAAGAAAAGAAAGCCATGCAGTCTCGTATTCAACAACTGAAATCAAAACAACAAGCAGAACAAAAAACAGCTCAACAGGAATTGGAAATGCTTCAGTCGGAAAGCGATGCACTCAGACTGGAAGCCGATCGAATCAATGACCAAATTGCAGTGGTTGAACGAGAAACACTGGCAAAGGCATCCAACCAAGGCGTCTTTGAAGCAACATTAGAACAAGCTTCTGCAACTCTCAAACAACCAGGTGATCCCAAGCTGACTGGAATTGAAGAAACGATTTCTGAAGGGGTGATGATACTCAAGCAAAATACCAGTATCCATACTAAACCGAATCAAGCCTACTTCTTACAGGATGGATCTGAAATAACAGGTGATATTGTTTACTACGGTGGTGTTGCTCGATTTGGATTATCTAATCAAGGCCAAGGTCCACTAGCACCAGCAGGTGGTGGTGCTTTTAAACTCTGGGAACAAGACGACTCGGGTTCAATTGAAGCACTCGCAGCAGGCAATCTACCTGAAACAATCCCCTTATTTCTGTTCGATTCACCCACCCAAGAAGTTGCGTTTGTCGAAGACAAAGAAGTCATGGCCGTTATCAATAGCGGAGGCATCATTGCATGGATCATTGTTGGTCTGGGTGGAATCGCTACACTACTGGCATTACTGCGCGCTTTCTTCCTATTTGGTCTTGGCCGAAGTAGCAGAAAGGAAGTTGTCAACATTTCAGAAAGTGTAGCGCAGGGTAACCTAGATCAGGCAAAACAGCAGGCAAACCGTATTGGAGGCTCAATTAAGCGTGTATTAAGCAGTACGCTTTCTAACCTCCATCGTGATAGAGAACATGTGGAAGACATCATTTCAGAAGCTATTATCCACGAACATACCCATTTAGATCGATTTCACGCATTGATTATGGTTGTCGCAGCCATATCGCCATTACTCGGTTTGCTCGGTACCGTTACAGGGATGATTGAAACTTTTGACATTATCACTGAGTTTGGTACAGGCGATCCAAAACTGTTATCTGGCGGGATATCGATTGCGCTGGTAACGACAGAACTGGGGTTAATCGTTGCCATCCCTGTTTTAGTGGTCGGAACTATCTTGTCTAGCTGGTCAAATCGGATTAAAGATGAATTAGAACGATCTGCACTTCATGTTGTTAATCAATACCAAAACCATCGCTCGGTGAACGAATGATTGAATTTATTGAAACAGCGAACTTGTGGAAGCAGTTTATCGATTTTATGAATACAGGGGGTTACGTTATGCCGCCCCTGCTATTCATTACGATCGTACTATGGTATGCACTTGCTTACCGCGCTTCTATGATTCGTATCAACACCAATAACCCAAGACGCTTAATTCAAAAACGGTTAGAGCAACCAGAAATGAAATCCAAAACCATTATGGAAGAAGCGGTTGTGATTGGCCTAGAAACATCAAGGGCACATACTCATTCAATTCGAAAAAATTTAGATGTGCTATTCAGTGATTACTACATTGAATTAAAGAAATACCGAAGCTTAATAACCGTTCTGCTCGTTATTGCCCCTCTTTTAGGGCTATTAGGCACGGTTTCCGGCATGATTGAGACCTTTGATTCTTTACAAGATATGACCTTTATGAGTCAGGATGGTGGTATCGCCAAAGGCATTTCTCAAGCCCTAATTACCACCCAATTTGGCCTGAGTATTTCTGTGCCTGGACTGGTATTTCACAGTTACATCAACCGAAAACAAACCGTGGTCGAACAAGAACTGGAGCAACTTATCGATATCTTCAGTAGTCAGACAGCGGAGCAGACAGAGGATGCAAAATAATGATTCGATATAAGAAAAGGCAATCTCAAGATCAGTCCATCGATATGTCACCTTTAATCGATATGGTTTTTATTCTGCTGATCTTTTTTATGGTCAGTGCCACCTTCGTAAAAGATATGGATTTAGAAATTAATAGGCCTAAAGCAACCTCAAGCTCTCCTTCATCAACTAAGGCGGTCAGAGTCTATATCGATACCAATGGCGATACTTATCTCGATAACCAACCCGTTCGCACTTGGGTCATTCAAAGCAAACTCAGAGATATGCTCAGAACTTCGACAGAGTCGGCTGTTTTGGTTGTGACTGATGAAGGGGTTCCTGCTAGAAAGTTGATTGAAGTGGTTGATCAATGTCGTTTGGCGGGTGCTGAAGATGTCGGTGTTGTAACAGAATATGAGGGGGGCTAATGAACCACTCCTCTCAATGGTTGAACAAACGGTTAAAACACCAGCTTTATGCTGGATCAGGTATGTTGATCGGCACCATAGTGATCGTGTTTACAATGTTGTACTTAAACAACCTCAGTTCAGAACCGCCTAAAAAAAATAAGCAAAGAACCTTGTCATTTGAGGTGATTAAGCCGGTTAAAACACCCAAAAAACCCAAGCCAACACCCAAAAAACCGCAGCCAAAAAAGCAATCGAATCCCGTTGCTGCACCACCGGCTTTTTCAGGACTGGGAATGAGCTTATCGGGTATTGATATCAATATGAATGCCTTTGACCCAAATTCTGAAATGCCAGAGGCAAAAGATCAAATATTAGGGGATACAACCAATGCCATTATGACAAGCGATACGGTTGATCAGGAACCCAGAGCCGTATCAAGGGCGCCTTTGAACTACCCACCAAGGGCTAAGGCTAAAGAAATTGAAGGCTTTGTATTATTAAGTATTTTAGTCAATGAACAAGGTGATGTTGAGCAGGTACGTGTTTTAGAGTCTGAACCGCGAGACACATTTGAAGAAGTGGCTATTCGAAATATTAAGAAATGGAAGTTTGAGCCAGCGCTTTATAACAGTGAGCCGGTCAAAATTTGGGTCAATCAACCGATTCAATTCCGTTTAGGTTAACCCGGAATCAATAATTATGCTTAGAAAATTAATAGTAATCACGTTACTAGCGGTCATTTCATTGCCAACTTTTGCTGAAAAAAAACCAGATGATGGCGATCCACTCGCATTGGCAGCCCTCATGATTAAAGACCGACACTACTTAAGGGCACAAGCCATACTAGAAGGAGCAGATACTTCAAAAAAGGATTTTGATTTTAAGCGATTCCATACGTTGAGTGGTATTTCCGCTTTAAAAATCGATCAATACCAAAAGTCACTGGATCATTTGCAAAAAGCCCAGTCTTTAGGGGTTAAAGATTCCATTTTATATGTCTATATGGCGCAAGCTTCATACCAGTTACAGGCATTCCCACAAGTCATCACATTTGTTGATCAAGTGCCTGACATGAAAGCTGAATATCCAAATTTACTGTTTATGAAATATGATGCCTATCAACAAATGCACCAACCACTCAACGCCTGGGATACGTTAAAGGAAGGACGTCGCCTGCACCCAGAAAATCCTAAATTCATCAAGCAGCAAATTTTTAGTCTAATTCAATTAGGGTTCTATCAGTCCGCTGCCGAATTGGGGCTGACCTATACTCAAAAATATCAACTCGATGCACAAGACTACATCGCCATTGGTCAAGCATTAAGTCAAACAAAAAGCTCTATGACAGCTGGACCCTTTTTAGAGTCAGCAATCCTAAAATATCCAGACAGTAGCCAAGCTAAAAAAGCATTAGCAAACTACTATAGCCATCAAAAACAGTACTACACAGCCGCCATTATTATGGAATCCCTCGCAACTAAAGAACCTGAGCTGCTAACTGAAGCCGCTGAATTAAACAAATTATCGGGACAATTCTATCGAGCCCTTTTTCTAAACAGCCGGGCAACTGATCAACAAAAAAAGTTAAAACAACGACTCGGGCTATTCTTAATGTTTGAAGAATATGAAAAGGCTGCATTGATGGAACGAGATTTAAATCGAAACCACTTACTTGAAGATGATGCTGTTCGGTATGCGCTGGCCTATAGTCATTTTCAAACAGGACGATTTGAAAGTGCTGAAAAACAGCTCAATAAAATAAAAACCGCCCAACTCTTAAATAAAGCAAATCAAATTCGTAACGCAATCGCAGAATGCCAAGCTGATAATTGGAAATGCCGTCAATGATGAAATTTAAAGTCTTAATTCTCTCACTTATTACCCTTTTTTTTACCAGCTTGAGCCCTGTTCAAGCTGATAGATCCCAAACAGGTGAAGTCGATCTATTAACCTTCCAAAAAGGTATGCCTTTGCCAAAAGTCGAAATCTACTTCAAGAAAAAACGTCTCGGTATTACTGATGAATTTGGATCTTTCTCATTCGAATTACCAATTGGAGAACATAAAATTCAATTAGTAAAATCAGGGCATCCATTAACAGAACTCACCTTGCTGATTAGTGCTGGTGAGATAGCAGAGCTCATTATTCCAATTACGGAAGGTGCCAAAGTTTTTGATATTATGACTGAAACGTCAGCTCAAGCCGTTTTAAAGACAGATCAATCAAATATTGAAGGCCCGCAACCGATTTCAATACAAAAGCAACAAAAACCTAAAGCGATATTGTCAGGGCAGGTTACTTCAATTGAAACTAAGGCTGGTATACCGGATGTCAGTCTGTATCTATCTGGGATAGATCAAAAGATTCAAACGGATTTTCAAGGTCATTACCGTATATCGGTTCCAGAAGGCACCTACACGCTTTCTGCAGTCCATTCAGATTACAGTTCGCAAACGGTTCGAAAGTTGGCCTTGGCCAGCAAAAAACAACTGACTCAAAATCTTGAAATGACACCTGCCGCTACTCAATTAAAAGCATTTGTTGTAACTGCACCACGTCTTGCTGGTGGCGTTTTAGCTGTGATTGAAGAAAAGAAAAAGACTTCTGCTGTTGCCGAGGTTATCAGTGCAGAAGAAATTTCAAAATCAGGCGATTCTTCCGCAGCAGGTGCCCTATCACGCGTCACTGGTTTAACACTGGTAGATGGCAAATATATTTATGTCCGCGGTATGGGAGATCGCTATTCATCAATTCGCCTAAACAGCGCCGGCTTATCATCTCCCGAACCGGCTAGAAAAACCGTACCACTCGACATGTTTCCATCTGGGATGATAGGCAGTATTCTCGTTCAGAAGACCTTTTCCCCAAACTTGCCTGGGGACTTTGGTGGCGGTACGGTTTTAATGCGAACCAAACCCATTCCTTTAGAAAAATCCAACAAATTCAGCATCAGTGTTGGTGGCAATAGTCGATCAACAGGCAGTGATGGCCTAACCTATCAAGGTGGAGACCTAGATTTATTAGGCTACGATGACGGAACGCGTCAATTGCAAAATGGCGATATCGATTATCTAAAGCACCCTGAATCGAAAGGGAGTGAAATCGATAAAAATAGCCTATATGATCTGGGAGTAAATCTAGAAAATAATTACAAAACTCATAAAGAAATGATGATGCCCGATGTCTCCATTAAGTATTCAACAGGGGATCGTTTTGAAGAGTATATGGGAGACTCCGCTTGGGGTTACAACTTTTCTACTAAATATAGTAATAAAGCCCGATACGTAAAAGAGAACCGCTTAACGTCTCAGCAAACAACCGATACCTTTTCTCCTGTTAATGAAGAAAAAGATAAGTATGGTTATGACAAAGATTTAAGTTTAATGGGTAATCTAGTCTATGAACTTGGGAATTACGATAAGTTAGAAGCAACGACCATTGTTTCACGTTCCACCTCTGACTCAGTGTATAAAGATAGTTTTTTTAGTAGCGATAGTAATAATAACTTTGAAGAATACGGGTTACAGTGGGAAGAGCGTCAACTCTTAAGCCAGCAATTTCATGGTGAACATACCTTCCCGACTTTGGATGACTTAAAACTAGAATGGCAGACTTCTGCATCTCTAGCCAGTCGAGACAGCCCTGATACCCGAACTTATCTATTTCGGCAACCAGCCGAGCATGATAGTCAATTGCCTCCTAGCCCTTTCCAATTTCATGACCGTAATGCCACTCGCACCTGGGAAAGCTTAGAAGATACCGCCACTTCTATTACATTGGATGCCACCCAGCCACTTTATGATTTTTTTGGCGCCACAGGTAATTTGAAATCGGGATTACTTTATGAAACAAAAAGCCGAGTATCTGACACCTTTAAAACTGAATGGAATCTTCCTTTTACCATTTCCAACTCAGATATCATGAAAACAGATAATCCTGAAGACATCTTAACGGCTGATAATCAAGGTACTGGGTTTACCGACTTAAGATTGATTAACCAAACTCAACCTACTGATTCTTATACTGCCGAACAATCTTTTATGGCGGGTTATGCCATGGCTGATTTAAAATTAGCACCTTGGTTAAAAATCATGACTGGCGGCCGTTATGAAATGTCATCTCAAACCATTAACACTTTCAAAGATTACCAGAGAACGGAAAAAACCGGTAATACGCTCGAAGATACGTCTTTCTTACCAGCATTGAGTATTACTACCCCTTACCGTGAAGGTGAACAACTGCGCTTTGCCTATTCCGAAACCTTAAATCGCCCTTTACTCAAAGAGTTATCAGAGAGTGTCTATATTGACCCAGAAACAAGGGATTACTATACAGGAAACCCTGATTTACAAGTGGCATCTATCCAAAACCTAGATTTGCGATGGGAAAAATATTTCTCATCTTTTGAAAATATTTCCTTAGCTATTTTTCGTAAACAATTCACCAACCCAATCGAAGTCATTGAAAAGCCCACCTTAACAAGAAACCCGAGTTATACCTATGCTAATGTCAAGGAAGCAGTTAACCAAGGAGCAGAAGTGCAGGGAACCATTTGGTTAAAGAGACTGTTTGGTCGTTCTGTCTCATCTTTCTACTTAGGGTTTAATGGGTCAATAATTGATTCCGAAATCAATATGGCAGGCGTTGAAAACAGTATTTCGACTAATACTAAGCGCCCCTTGCAAGGCCAGGCTCCTTGGGTCACAAACTTAAACCTGGGTTATGAAAACCTGGTCGCTGATATTCAAGCAAATTTACTATTGAATGTACAAGGTGATATTATCACCAAAGCGGGTGCAAAAGCCTCTGCCGACGCGGATTTTGGTGTAGAGGATACCTATTTAAAGTCGCCGGCTTCCTTAAATTTTGTCTACAAACAACTTATTTATTTTGGTGCAGAAGATAAGCTGTATATGAAAATCAAATTAAAAAACTTATTGGATGGCGAATATAAAGAAGTCATTAATGATGAAATCAAGAAACGCTATTATAAAGGCATTGGTTTTAATATCAGCTTTAGTTATAAATGGTTATAACGCACTAACCTGATTATCAATGACATCTGAGATGTTTTTCTGTCTCAGGTGTTATAAATTTCATCTCTAACCACCACTTCATCAATTTATTCAAATAATTTCAGTATTTAACTCCATTTTTGTCATTTTTCTGTCAAAAAACTGACCATTACTTGTTTGAAATATTTAACAAAAGACCATTTCACGGCAAGAATGCTGTCATCTTGAAAGCAATGAACTCTAATATCCATAAATAAGTCCTTTCTTAATACTGAAAAATTTATTAATGTTATGAAAAAACAATTAGTTACATTTAGAACTTTATCGATTTTTTAATTTTTAAAAAAACGGTCATCTGTCAAATATCTTTAAAAAATCATTAATCCACTTCAATTGAGTCACCTCTAGACTATCGCTGCTTTGTTTAAAAAATCTAAAACTTGGAGTTTATTATGACTTTTGAAAGAAAATTATTACCAGCCCTGCTTTTTGCCAGTGCTTTATCTGTAACGGCTTGTGGTGGTGGTTCTAGCTCATCTTCAAATGATACAGCTGAAACAACTGAAACAACCGACACCAAAGAAACAACATCTACATCAACTGACTCGGTTGTTATTTCAAAACCAGCCAGTTTTGAAACAGGAACCACTCTAACAGTGGGTGGTACTACAACAAAATCAACGGGGGCTTTTTTAGCTGCCGATATCGATACGTCAAACAATCAATTAAAATCCTCTGCTTGGACGAATGGCTGGACGGTTAATATTCATGGTAACTCTACTGTTTGGTCGAAGCCTGCAAGTGCTTCTGCCAACAATGACTGCCCTGCAAACACCACCCTCGTTGGTGAAGTTCATGGACTAGATGCATGTGAACTACCAACCACAGTGAGTGAAGATATGACTCTCACCAATGATAATGTTTATATTGTTAATAATGCTGGTACACGTGTTGGTAACGGTAACGAGGAAACCGCTGCTGCACGAATCATTACAGGTAAAACTTTAACCATTAATGCTGGCACGCTGATTTTAGGTAAAGAAGGTTCATACCTACTTGTCACTCGTGATAATAAAATTGATGCACAAGGAACTGCTACCAGTCCAGTTGTTATGCGCTCTACTGCTTGGGCTCAAACTGGTAAAGAAAGCCGTGGTGGCTGGGGTGGTTTAGTCCTTCAAGGTAATGCAAAAGACTTTGCCGGTACCAACGTTCAAGGTGAAGGTGGCGTTAAATACTATGCTGGAACAAACGATGCTGATAACTCAGGTTCATTAAAGTATGTTGTGATTACCGGTGCCGGTTATGACTTGGATGGTAACGGAAATGAATTAAACGGTTTGACATTACAAGGCGTTGGTTCTGCTACCACTATTTCTTATGTTCAAGTAGATGAATCATTGGATGATGCCATGGAATTTTTTGGTGGTGCGGTTAATGTTGACCACATTGCTTTAACAAATGTTGGTGATGATGGCTTCGACGTTGATAACGGCTGGAACGGTACAGCAGAAAATGTTTTCGTCCATATGTCTTCACAGTTCACTAAAGTCGCTGGGGATAGCCGTGGTCTTGAAATGGATGGTTATGATCCTAAAGATTCTTCAGGTAACAAGTACATTGATCCTGCAGTAACCGGTGATAATGTTTCTTTAGTCACCTTGAAGAAATTTACCGTTGTTGGTACTTCTACTTCTGATTCCGGAATCGTATTCCGTCGTGGAGTTGCCGGGACTTTAACCGACTTTAATGTCACTGGTTTCCAAGATAAAGGGATTGAGATCCGTGATCGTGGGACTTTAGAAGATGGTACCGTGACTGATACAAAGACTGGTGCAACTAACTTTGCAGGGACTTATAACCGTATTAGCATCAAAAACTCTGATTTCTACAGCAATAATAAAGCAGTAGGTTTTGCACAGAAAGACGATACAAAGCACACAGCAAATGCATTTGCCAATACAACAGCTGCTGATACTGCATTAACAACTTGGAAAAATGCACAGAGCACTAGCAACATTAACTAAAAACACCAATCGAAATATTTCCATTTCGTAGTAAAAAGAACAAGTGATTTTATTTAACCCGCCTAAATGGCGGGTCTTTTTGCTTTATAAAAAGCCATTTCAAAAAGGATTTACCCATTATTTTTTTCTAAAAATCAATATTTAATCTCTTGTAATGTCTCTAAATTTGCTAAGATTACATTTAATTAAAAAATCTTTCAGAGTACGAATTATGTTTAAAAAACTCCTTCCCATTTTATGCTTATTACCGCTTAGTAGTTTTGCTGCGGATAATAATGTTTCTATACTCAACTTTGATAGCCAAAATGAGTTTAAAAACTTTGCAAAAGACTTCACCGGTACCTTAGGGTATAAAACGTTAATTCCAGCTGAACCACTTGGGGTTAGTGGGTTTGATATTGGCGCTTCCTATTCTAATTCTGGTCTGAATTACAAACTCATGGACAAGGTCACAACTGAAGGTAAAGGATCATTTGATGCCGTTTCAATCCATGCTGTCAAAGGCTTACCTTGGGGAATTGATTTTGGGCTGGATTACAGTTCCGTCATGAACAGTAATATTGAAACCTGGGGCGGTAAATTAAGTTACGCATTTGTTGAGGGAGGGACTTTATACCCTTCTGTTTCCATTAATGGTAACTACACCCAAACCAGTGGTCTAAATGCAGTTGACTTTAAAAGCATGGGAGCCGAAATCGGCATTTCAAAAGGATTTGCTAACTTAACACCCTATGCAGCGGTTGGGTTAACCAGTGGTCAATTAAAATCATTAGTTGATAATAACGGTTTGGCAGGTGTTAAGCTCGATACTGAATCTGTTTCAATGATGAAGTATGCAGTTGGTGTCAATATTAATTTATTGGCTATGGATATTTTAGTGGGTTACAACCAAATTGGCGATGTCCCTTCCTATTCATTAAAAGCAGGCTTCCGCTTCTAAAATACAGACAAGTTAATTCTCTTTGAATCGACGGTTAATTTCCAAAAAGCCGTCGATGTTTTGTAAAAACAAATCAATTAAATCCGGTTGGAAAGCATGGGCTTTCTGTTCTTTAAAATACTCTACGATTTCTTCAATCGACCAAGCTGCTTTGTAAACACGTTCATGACTTAACGCATCGAACACATCCGCGATAGCACAAATCCGACCCGCAATATGAATCTCATTTCCTTTTAACCCGCTAGGATATCCTAACCCATCAAATCGTTCATGATGTTGTTGAGCAATGATGGCAGCCATTTGTAATACGGAGCGTTTAGAGTATTTGAGGATATCATAGCCAACTTGACTATGGGTTTTCATCATCCGCATTTCATCATCCGTTAACTTTCCGGGTTTATTGAGAATTGCATCAGGAATCGCAACCTTACCAACATCATGTAAAGGCGCTGCACGAAATATTAAGTCAACCATCTCTGGTTCAACGCCATGTAATGTCGCCAATAATTTTGCCGATTCCGCTACACGAACAACATGCAGCCCTGTCTCATGAGATCGCTCATCAATCGCTGCCCCCATCATATAAATCACTTCTTTTTGGGTGGCTTCGAGTTCTTCATTTAACTCTTTAATCACCGAAACAGCTTGATCGACTTTTTCTTCAAGATGGTTTTTATAATCGTTTAATTCAAGGTGTGTTCGTACACGTGCCAACACTTCTTCATTGGCAAAAGGCTTAGTGATATAGTCTACCCCACCAGCATGGAAAGCATTAACCTTACCTTCTGTTTCATTGAGGGCACTAATAAAAATAATGGGAATTGCACAGGTTTCTGGGTTGGCCTTTAAACGTTTACAGACTTCAAACCCATCCATATTAGGCATTTTAATATCTAATAAAATTAGATCTGGTTTTTTGCTTCGAATGGAGGCTAATGCCATATCACCGTTAATGGCCACTCGCACCCGATAATGCTCATCAACTAGAATATTGGTTAATAGCTTTAAATTAGCTGCAATATCGTCAACAATGAGAATTTCATGCTCTTTTAATAACGGCTGATTCACACAGGTTCCTTTCTATTCTTCTCATGTCAGAATGAGCGACCAGTCATAAAATATTTAACTCTGTCTCATCTTTACCCAAAGGTTTAATCAATGCCATAATTAAATCAAATCGATAACCATCTACTAATTTTCTTAAGCCACTAATCAATGAAGCTTGTGATTCTGGTAACGATTGAATGATATCGTTCAATGTTTGAATATCGCCAATTAACGCAGCACGATAGATTTGATTGACTGATTTATCAGACAACTTTTCAAGCGCTTCTAAGGTAAGATTAAACGAATCCGATTCATTCTGTTCAGAAATAAAATCCTTAGCATATCGATAGTGTAGATTAAGGTGACGAGCCATACAATCATAAAGTTCATCAGGGCGGTAAGGCTTACGCACAAAATCATCTGAACCCGCATCCATGACTTCTTGACGTTGATCTTTAAAGACAGAGGCCGTTAGAGCCACAATTTTAACCTTGTCACCGCCCGGAAGTTTTCGGATCGCCTTTGTCGCGGTTAACCCGTCCATTATTGGCATACGACGATCCATCCAAATAAAGTGAGGGTGCCAACTTTGAAATAATTCAACTCCTCTTTGACCATTTTCAGCTATTTTGACTTGAAACCCAACTTGCTTTAATACCTTTTGAATCAGTAACTGGTTCTCAAGTTGATCTTCAACCACTAAAATACGCCATTCTGGTTCATTGTCCGCCAAGCTAATCACTAGTTGACCATCTTGATCAGTATTTTGGGTCAAACTAATGTTTGTTGTTGCATGTTTAACTTGGATTGAAAAACAGAAAATCGATCCTTTTTTGGGTGTAGACTTCACTTGAATATCTCCTCCCATCATCTGCACAAATTGACGTGTAATCGCTAACCCTAACCCAGTTCCTTTTTGTGAAGCGGCATTTTCTAATTGTTCAAAAGGCTTAAAAATCCGTTCAATATCAACTTTATCGATTCCTGAGCCACTGTCTTCTATTTCAAAATAAAGCGTTAAATGCGTCGCGTCATCTTTAACCGTTTCTAATCGCAAGGTGACTCCACCTTGGGCCGTAAATTTAATGGCATTGCTTAAAAGATTAATCAGTATTTGTCTTAACTTAGCGACATCTCCATGAATAAGGCGTGGAAATTTAGAGTTTTGATCCACCAATAGTTGTATGCCTTTTTCATCTGCTCGCACCTTCATCATTTCAACCGTATTGCGAACCAGTTCACCCAAATCAAAATCTTCATTATCTAGCTGCGCACGACCGGCTTCGATTTTTGACATGTCTAGAACATCATTAATCAACTGTAATAAGTGCTCTCCAGAATGATTAATAATCTTTAAATTGTCCTTTTCCGATTCCGGAATATCTGCACTTTGAGTCAATAATGTGGAAAAGCCTAAAATAGCATTCAATGGGGTACGCAATTCATGACTCATATTGGCTAAGAAAATACTCTTTGCATGATTGGACGCCTCGGCTTTTTCTTTTTGAATCTGAAGCGCTTCAGTTCGGTCTTTGACAATATTTTCTAAATTTTCATTCAACTCTCGGATTTCTTTTTCAACTTTGACCCGTTGTTGAATATCCTCTCTCAACTCTTGTTGGCTCTGTTGTAATGCTTGTTCATTTCGTTTCAGACTATTCAGCATAAGATTGAATTCTTGTGACAACTGACTCACTTCAACGACACCATCTTCATCAGCAATAGCATTTTTATCACCATTTCGGACACGTCTCATAGTGCCTATCAATTGATAAAGTTGCTTCGTGAGGTTTTCTGCAAGAAAAAACGCTATCAGAATACTGATAAGCAATGCCAAAGCCGTAAAAATTAAACTGTTGCGAATCGTTTGGGCAATATTTTGTTGACGTTCGCTTTGATCCGTTCTTAATTCAACCCAACCCAGAAACTGATTGTTATGAAGAATGGGTCTCACTAAATCAATATAATCACGGGTTTGGCTAATTATCACCGCTTGATTTTGCAAAGGGGGTGTTTGTGCTAAAAGCTGCTTCAAATAATTCAGACGGGATTCATCAGAAATATATTGGCCAATACGGCTTTGATCGGTATGAGCGATCACTTTTCCATCTAAATTCATCACCGCTGCGTAAATAAGGTCTTGATAAACTTTAAAATTGGTAATCACTTCTTCTAGGCCAACATAATCATTTGCCATGACCCAAACTTGACTATTTGCCGCTAACATTAAGCTACGGTTTTGACTTTCTTCCACGGCTTTCTGATGCAGAAATTGGCTATGATTATGAATAGTTAAATAGGCGAAAACGGTAATAATAATGGTTAAAACACTCGCTGCTCCCCAAATCAGTTGATTTCGAATACTTTGATTTAATATATTTTGAACAGTCTTAATCATGGTTGTAACCTAATAGAACGCACTCGTTTTTCAAATTCAATCAAGAATTTTTCTACGCGCGAATAAGTTTCATTCGTTGCGGGTTCATATTGACTCAATTCCATCGCAGCTAAAATTTGTTGACCTTCAGCACTGTGGTGAAGATTAAAAATGGACTGACTGACCTGATCCAGAATAGCTTTCGGCACCGATTCTTTCACCACCAGTCCATTATTCAGTAAAGGGGGTGTCTGCCATTTTACTATGACCTGTTCAGCGACTTCTGGTCTTTCTTTAATGAAGGCTAGCCATGGTGGAGGCCAAGTTGAAGCAGCATCCGTGTTCCCCAGATAGACATTCATAATGGATGATTCTTGTGAGCCAACGTAATGATTGGTAATGTCATCATCAATATTTAATCCATTTTGAACCAAAAACCATTGAGGCATGATGGTCGCTGCTAAAGCAGTTGGCGCTGGATAGCTAACCGACTTCCCTTTCAAGTCTGAGACGGTTTCTATTTCACTGTCTTTACGAATTAGGATAATGCCGCGAAAATTTTCATCATCCGCCATTTTGCCAAAAACCCGATAACCATGCTGTAACGAGGTGACGGTTTGATAAGGATTGGGTAACGCAAAGTCAAAATATCCATCAAAGAGTTTTTTATCAAAAGCAGCATAGTTTCTAGAGGCTTCTAAGCGCAGCTTTCCACCTTGTAAACGAGCGTTAATAAAGTCAATCATGGGCTGATAAACTTCAAAGAGTCGTTTGGGATTGTGCAAAGGATGAACCCCAAAAAGATAGATATTTTCTTGGAACGGAGGTTGGTCACTGTATTCGAGTTTAGACGCTGGCGTTGGGTCATTGCAACCCATTAATAAGGTGAATATCAACACAAAACTTGTTAAAAATAGCTTTCTGATAATACCCATATCCACCCTTTTTAATACAATATAGAGCGCCAAAATACCCAGGCCTGGTTATTTTTTTACTTTTTCAGGCCGTTGATAATCCATCCATTCGTCCAATTTTGCCCAAACCTCTTCCAATCCCTGACGCTTTAAAGAAGAAAATAACTGCGCAGAAGCATGTGGATACAGCTCATCTAAAAGCTGTCGAAATTTCAATAGGCTATTTTGAGCCGGGCCTTTTTTAAGTTTATCAGATTTCGTTAGTAAAACATGAACTGGCAAATCTAAACTTAATGTCCAATCTAATAAAGTTAAATCAATATCGGTTGGTGGCATACGACAATCGACCATCATCACTAACCCTCTTAAAGCGGCACGTTTTTCAATATATTCCGATAAACTTTGTTCCCAATTACGTTTGGTAGCGATATTCACTTTTGCATAACCGTAGCCAGGTAAATCAACCAATTTACGTTGCTCATCACACTCAAAAAAATTGATTAATTGAGTACGCCCAGGCGTTTTACTGGTTTTTGCTAAAGATTTCTGTGAGGTAATGACATTTAAAGCACTGGATTTTCCTGCATTGGAACGGCCAGCAAAAGCCACCTCTATACCTTCATCAACCGGGCAATGATTCAGATTCGGAGCGGATTTTAAATAATGGGCTTGTTGATATAACGGATGCTGCATTTTATCGTCTCGTTTTGTATAAAAAACCCTATAACCAAGTTGGTTTTAAGGATTAACAGATTTCATTCTTTATCAATAGTGTGAATGCAGGTATACTTTACAATCTTTTTAAAAATTAAATGAAAAACTTTCCCATTATGAGCCATTTACCCCATCCGCAGAGTCCAAGTCAAACGCCTAAGAAACATGCCGTTTTTATGCCCTTTCTAGGGTCTATGAACCTTGCTGTTAGCCTGTTGGTCATGTTAGCCATTGCTTCAGTTATCGGTACCGTTTTAAAGCAAAATGAACTCTTTCAAGGCTATATTATAAAATTTGGTCCTTTTTGGACTCAAGTCTTTAATGAATTAGGCTTATTTAATGTCTATGGAGCGGCCTGGTTTATTTTGGTATTGCTGTTTCTACTCATTTCAACCAGTGTCTGTGTCTATCGTAATGGCCCTGGATTTATGAAAGACATGAAACAGTTTAGTGAAAAATTGTCTTTACATGCTTATCAACGTCAACCCCACGTAACCACTTATACCCCTCAACAATTCGATATTGAAATTGCCCAATCGGTTTTAAAAGATCAAGGGTATAAAACCAAAGTTCATCATCGTGACGACGGTATTACTATTGCTGGCCTAAAAGGATCCTGGAATCGATTAGGTTATATTTTTACTCATGTATCCATCATTATTATTTGTATTGGGGCGTTGATGGACAGTAATTTATTACTGAAATATCGCGAATTAACAGGGGATTTAGAAGCTGAAACTCGATCCGTTCCCTTAGATAAAATTGAACAAAAATCTTGGTTGGGTCCTGAAAACTTTTCATTTCGTGGTACCGTCAATATTGCGGAAAATCAACAATCCGATGTGCTGTTTTTACCTTATGAACAGGGATTCTTAGTTCAAAAACTTCCCTTTACGATTGACGTTAAAGATTTCCGAATTCAATACTATGATACAGGCATGCCAAAATCATTTGAATCTGACATTATTTTATCTGCTCCTGATTTGGATAAACCCATTGAGAAGACTATTGCTGTTAATCACCCATTATTTTATAAAAATTATGCAATCTATCAGTCTTCGTTTAGTGATGGTGGTAGCTTATTAAAGCTCAAAATTCATTCTCTTAAAGCACCTGAAAATAAACCATTAATTCTAGACACGGCGGTTGATAAAACAGAATCATTAAAGACACCGATTGGTACTTTTAAACTCGAATTAAGCGATTTTAAAATGCACAATATTGTGCCTGCTTCCGAAGAAGAACGCGCACTGACTGGCAAGAAAATGCATAACAATGGTCCAACCATAATTTTCAAAGTCCGTAATGAACAAGGACAAGCATTAGAATATGAAAATTATATGATGCCAATTGAACAAGAAGGTCGACAATTCTTTATTGCAGGAATGCGTGCCTCTCAAGCTGAGCCTTACCGCTATTTATTTATTCCAGCCGATAGTAACCGTCAATTGGATCGATTTTTTAACTTCCTAGCATTAATTAATAATCGAATCGAAACTAAGAAAATCATTGAAAATGCAATTCCTTCTGGCATTGGCTTTGAACAAAATGCTTACCGCATGCAAGTTAGATTATTAACCCAATTACTGGCTCTGGTACGTCAAAAAGGCTTTAACGGTATTAATGAATTTGTGACGCAAAATGTACCGCAACAAGATCAACAGAAAGTCATGGAGTACTATACTTCGCAAACCAGTGTGGCATTACAAACATTGTATTTAAGTATTTTGGAACAAGAAAAAGACCAAAATATTCAAGAAATTTCTAATTTTAATAAACAATGGTTTGACGATGCTATTACAGCCCTAAGCAATCTTCCTGATTATGGTCCGCCTTTATTTATTCAGTTAGATTCCTTTAAACAAATTGAAGCGACTGGCTTACAAATCACTAAATCCCCTGGAAAAGATGTCGTTTATTTTGGCAGTGCTTTACTTATAATAGGCGTATTCTTTTTATTTTACGTGCGCCAAAAACGTATTTGGTTGGCTTATTCCGCTGAAGATCAAACTTTAACCATTGCTGGAAAAGACACTAAAGAACTCCCCGAAGTCGCACAAGAATTTCAACAAGTTGTACAAGCTGTACAATCTAAACTGTAGGTGAAAAAATGAATACGATGAATAGCACGGTTGAGATGACAGCCTCTAAAAAGCTGTTTTCAATAAAAGACAGTATTTGGGCCTTGCTGGTCATAGCAGGAGCTTTTTACGCTTGGCAAAGTTTTGGCCATATTATGGATGCTTATGAAGACGGCATTTTGGTTGGATCAGCTATTGGTTTAATACTATTGGGTCGTTTTTGGCCAAGCATTAAGACCTTAAGTTATGCCGTTGCTACCTTAAGTTTATTGGCCTTATGGACTTATACCCAACACAACAATCAAATTAGTGCGAATGAACAAGCTTTCTTTTTGAAATTTCTAATTTCAAGCCAATCTGCATTTATGTGGATGAGCGCATTATTTGTGTTATCGACTATTGGCTATTTTGCCGGCTTGATTGCTAAATCTGATTTTACGACAAAGATTGCTTCTATATTAGCTTGGTCAGGTGCCGCTTTCGGTTTGGTGGGCATGATGGTTAGATGGCGTGAATCTTATTTGATTAACCCAGAGTACGGCCATATCCCAGTTAGCAGTCTTTACGAGGTCTTTATTTTATTTGCGGTATTAACGACTTTGATGTATCTCTATTATGAGCAAAAGATTCGTACCCGTTCGATGGGTGGATTTGTCATGCTGATTGTCAGTGCATCTGTCGCTTTCTTATTGTGGTATACCTTTGATAGAGGGGCTCACGAAATTCAACCATTAGTCCCTGCTTTAAAAAGTTATTGGATGAAGATACATGTTCCGGCTAACTTTATTGGTTATGGTGGTTTTTCAATTGCCGCTATGGTTGGTTTAGCTTATGTTTTAACTGAAAAGATTCAATTGAAAAACCCAAATTCCAGTTTCTTGCGTGCTATGCCAAGCTTGGAAAGTATGGATGATCTAATGTATAAAACCATTGCATTAGGGTTTGCCTTTTTTACCATCGCGACAGTTCTTGGTGCCATGTGGGCAGCTGAAGCTTGGGGTGGATATTGGTCTTGGGATCCAAAAGAAACTTGGGCATTAATCGTTTGGTTAAACTATGCCGCTTGGTTACATATCCGCATGTCAAAAGGTTGGCGCGGCCGACCAATGGCCTTATGGGCTCTTATTGGTCTAGTGGTTACCACCTTTGCATTCCTAGGCGTTAATATGTTCTTGTCTGGTTTACATTCTTATGGCGAACTCTAAATAGGTTAAAAACTATGGTAAGAAAATGGCTACTCCCTTTTTTGATTAGCATGATTTCATTGACGCAAACTTCCGTCATTTGTGCACAAGATGAAATTATGGAAGGGGTTGAATATCGTCAGGTACCTAAGCCACAATCTATTGCGCCACATCAAAAAAAGGTGGTTGAAGTCTTTTTTTATGGTTGCCCACATTGTTACAATTTAGAACCCAGTTTACATCAGTGGCTAAAAACCAAACCGAATGATGTCAATTTTGAACGGGTTCCTGCAGTATTGGATAATCCGAACTGGGTATTTATGGCCAGAGTCTTCTATACAGCAAAATTTCTAGGAATCGAAAAAGCGTTCCATTCGCGTTATTTTGATGCCTTGCATCGCGATAAAAGACGTATCTATTCTCTAGATGAATTGGCTAGGTTCGTCCAACCGTTAGGCATTAAGGCTGACGCCTATAAAAAAATGTTTAAGAGTTTTCAGGTTTCTTCTGCTGTTTCTAGAGCCAAACAGGCCACGCAAAATTACGGTATTGATGGGGTTCCAGCCGTCATTATTAATGGAAAATACTTAACGGATGTCCCAATGGCTACTTCCCGCGAAGATTTATGGCGTTTAGTTGATATTTTGGTTGAAAAATAATCACTTTTTATTCATAACTATTTAATCATTCTTATAAAAAATCCCCATTATTGGGGATTTTTTTTATCGTTTCTTTATAGCTAAGGCTTATAATCAGGCTATTATTCATTAAAAATTGCCCAGGCCTGGTGATTTTTAATTCACTTTTGAACTAATTGGACTTCTTGATGAAAGCGGCAAACCTCTTTATACAGTGTTTAGAAAATGAAAAAGTAGACTTTGTTTTTGGTATTCCTGGCGAAGAGAATATGGATATGATGGATGCACTATTGGATTCAAATATTCAATTTATTACGTGTCGCCATGAACAAGGTGCCGCTTTTATGGCCGATGTCTATGGTCGTTTAACTGGCAAGGCTGGGGTTTGTTTATCAACTTTAGGACCTGGAGCAACCAATTTAGTCACTGGGGTTGCAGATGCCAATATGGATAACTCTCCGGTAGTCGCGATTGCAGGTCAAGCAGCAACCACACGATTGCATAAAGAATCTCATCAAGTCGTCGATTTAGTCAGTCTATTTAAACCTATTACCAAATATGCAACACAATTATTAGAACCAGAAACGGTTCCAGAAGTGGTTCGAAAAGCGTTTAAATTAGCCCAAGCCGAAAAACCGGGCGCAGTCTTTATAGATTTTCCTGAAAATATCAGTGAAATGACGACACCCGAACAGCCTTTGCCTGTTGTTCAACCTCGATTGACTTTAGCGGATACCAAATTAATTGAAAAGGCGGCGCAATTGATCCAAAAAGCTAAATCGCCTCTTATTTTAGTCGGCAATGGTGTAGTCAGATCCCATGCCAGTCGACAATTGGAACAATTCGCTAATCATTGCCAGATCCCATTGGTCAACACTTTTATGGCTAAGGGATCTGTGCCTCATTATCATAATCCATTATCTGTCGGCACAGCAGGCCTACAAAAGGGCGATTATGAAAATGGTGGTTTTGCTGAATCCGACCTTGTTATCTGTGTTGGGTTTGATATGGTCGAATATCATCCCCATTTATGGAATCCAAATCGAGAACATACTATTATTCATATTGATACCAGCCCTGCTGAAGTCGATTACAGTTATATTGCAGATGTTGAACTCATTGGAAATATTGGCCGAAATCTCAATGCACTAACTGACCAATTACCCCAAAATACACATCAACCTAAACCCTTTCCGTTGCGGGAGGCGATGATTGAAGAAATGCAAAGATGCTCTCATTCTGATGCTTTTCCAATGAAGCCCCAAAAAATTATTTGGGATTTAAGAACTGCAATGCATCACGAAGACATTGCCATTTGCGATGTCGGCGCACATAAGATGTGGATGGCTCGATTCTTCCGCTCGGAATTACCGAATACCTGTATTATTTCGAATGGCTTTGCTAGCATGGGTATCGCCGTTCCAGGTGCCATAGGCGCTAAATTAGCCTTTCCTAATAAAGCAGTTGTTGCCGTTACCGGTGACGCTGGATTTATGATGAATTCACAAGAAATTGAAACCGCCTTACGGTGTGAAACGCCTATCGTGGTTTTAATTTGGAATGACAGCCAATATGGCTTAATTAACTGGAAGCAAAAACGACGTTTTGGACGTTCAGCTTATATTGATTTTAATAATCCAGATTTTGTTCAATATGCTCAGTCTTTTGGTGCAACTGGTGTCCGAATTAAACAGGCGTCTGAACTTTATCCTGCACTTAAAAAAGCATTAAAAAACAATACTGTCACCATTATTGATTGTCCAGTCGATTATTCAGAAAATAATCGTTTAACCGAATTATTGGGCAATGTTATTTCAGACAGCGAATCATAAAAAGGAGCTGATATGGTTTATATCAAGAGAAACGCTCAAAATGAAATTATTGATATGCAATTTTCACCTAAATCTGGTTATGAATATTGCAGTTTATATGATCCAGATATCAAATCCTTTATTGAAGAATCTCAAAATGAAGAGTTAATCAAAAAAATCCTCAAAACCATGGATATTGAGATGGTTCGGGTGATTGAAGATTTAGTGGATATTTTAGTTGATCGTCGATTAATTCTATTTACAGATTTACCTGAACCCGTTCAAAATAAATTACTCTTTAAACGATCCATTCGTGAAAACCTTGCTCCTGAAAGCAGCATGATTGATGATGATGAAGTGCTAAATTTCTAATTTTATGTGGATAACTCTTGGGAAAACCACTTTATAATGACCTTTTTTGATCGGTTAGGCTGTTAGTCATTGTGAATAGATTTTCATAGATTGAACCAACCCATTTTTATGCACAATTCATCCACAATTGATTGTGTGCTTTCATTTAAACTTACGCTACCAGTTATCAACAGCTTAAGGATTTGATTTTTAAATAAATAATAGACTTATCCTTTAATAAAGCAGCTCCTAATAAGAATAAAAACAAAAAAGAAATAAAATATATATCCTTTATATTCTTTCTTGTGTATAGAAACTATGACATTAAATGAATTGAAATATTGTGTTGCTTTAGCCAAGGAAAAGCATTTTCGAAAAGCAGCTGAAAAATGTTTTGTCAGTCAGCCCACTCTAAGTGTTGCCATTAAAAAATTAGAATCTGAACTGGGCATTACCCTTTTTGAACGTCAAAAGAATAATGTTCTTATTACCCCTTATGGCAAAGTTATCGTTGAAATGGCAAAAGACATTTTGGCTAAGATGGAATCGATTAAACAAATTGGTCAAAAACAAAACTCGACTGTTACGGAATTGAAAATTGGCGTTATTTATACGATAGGCCCCTATTTA
Source organism: Hydrogenovibrio sp. SC-1 (assembly GCF_002848135.1). Lineage (GTDB taxonomy): Bacteria > Pseudomonadota > Gammaproteobacteria > Thiomicrospirales > Thiomicrospiraceae > Hydrogenovibrio. Next base: position 145,947 of record NZ_PKGB01000002.1, on the reverse strand, counting down.
CTACCGCATTTTATTTCTGAATTTCATCAAAAAGCCGATAATATACGATTATTGATTGAAGAAAATTACACCCATGTTTTATTAGAAAAACTCCAAACCGGTGAACTGGATATAATTATTGCTTCTCTACCCCTTGAAGCGGATAATATTGAGACTTTAGCGATATATGAAGAAAATTTTGAACTAGCGGTTCCTAAAGGACATCCTTTGAGCAGATGCAACGCTGTTGATTTGGCAGATATCGAAAACGAATCGATTTTGTTATTAGGATCTGGTCATTGCTTTAGAGATCAAATTTTAACGGCCTATCCTAAATTACTCATGCATAAAGCTTTACAAAGTCCATTACAAAAGAGCCTTGAAGGGAGTTCCTTGGAAACGATTCGTTATATGGTAGGGTCTGGGTCAGGTATTACAATATTGCCGTGTAGCGCCTGTCAAAATCAAGATAAATTACTGGATACCATTCCATTAGCTGATTCAGCCGCAAAAAGAACGGTGGTGATGGCTTGGCGACAAAGTTTTTCGTTAATAGAAACATTAGAAATTTTTAAAGAAACTTTGTTAGCGGTTAAAATTCCGTGCACACAACCACTCAATTAAATTGGATCAATACACTCATTCAATGAAACTAAAAGCTTATATCTTATTTTTGTATTTATGTGTGCCAGTTTTTGTACAAGGGGCATCTACACCTGCAAATAACCCCGATCCTTATGAAAGTTTTAACCGCGCTATGTTCCAGTTTAATTTGCATTTTCATAATGTCATTGGTGAACCGGTCGTGAAAGCTTATAAAGCGGTTGTGCCTTCACCGGCTCGAACTGGTGTGAGTAATTTTTTTAATAATTTAAATGAACCCTTGAATGTGATTAATGCCCTATTACAAGGTAATATTGAAAGCGGTTTAAATAGCTTTATGCGGTTTACGTTAAACAGCACTTTTGGCTTATTAGGTTTAATTGATATTGCAACGCCGGCAGGTTTACCCTATCAAAAAGAAGATTTGGGGCAAACATTGGCTGTTTGGGGATTATGGTCAGAATCGAACTATTTAATGCTGCCTTTGGTTGGCCCTTACACCACTCGAGATTTATTCGGCAGAGTGGTCGATAGCAGTTATAACCCATCTTATAAAAATATAATTCAAACCGATGCTTATGGTCAGATTTATCTATTTCTTGGAGAAAGCTTTGATGATTATACCAAGGTAGAAATGTTGCTAACTGAAGTGAAACAACAACCTGATCCGTATATTTTTATGCGTGAAAGTTATTTACAGTATCGAACCAACCTTATTTATAACGGAAATCCACCTGCTCCTGATTTAGACGATTTCAATTTTGAATAAAAATGACCAGGCCTGGTCATTTTTTTTGGGTTTGTTCGCTTTGATGGGTTTGAATGTGTAGTGCTGCTTTAGCCATCAAGTGTGCACTAATGGGTGCGGTTATAAATAGAAATAATGTAATCAAAACTTCATGGGCACTGACACCACTCTCTTTTTGACTGAAGTAAATTGCTGAGGCGATTAAAATTGAGCCGACGCCCATGGTGGTCGCTTTTGTTGGCCCATGTAATCGCATATAAAAATCGGGTAATTTAATTAATCCAATTGATCCCACCAACGTAAAAAAAGCACCAACTAAAATTAATATAGCTAAGATATTTTCAAGCATATTAGTTATTCCATAATATCGCCACGCAGCAAATACTTGCTTAACGCAACGGTTCCAACAAATCCCATCACTGCTATGAGTAGCGCGGCTTCAAAATACAATGCACTTTGCTGATAAATCCCAAATAAAATTAAAATAGCAATGCTATTGATATAAATGGTATCTAGTGCAAGGATTCGATCAGGTAGGGAAGGCCCTTTAATGAGTCGGTAAAAATTAAACAATAAAGCCAATCCGACCATTAAAAATGCAATTTCAAGTGCCATAGTTAACATGATTGAAAGACCTTAATTAAGGGCGTTTCATAACGCTGTTTAATTTCGTGAATCGTATCCATTTCATTCTCTAAATGCAAAGCGTGAACCTTTAATTGTTTTCGATCCGGTGAAACATCGCAAGAAACTGTCCCTGGCGTCAGAGAAATCGTATTGGCTAGAATACTGATACCTAAAGGATGTTGTATTTCTAAGTCTATTAATACAAACCCAGGCTTTAAGCGGCGACTAGGCCCTAAAATTAATTTAGCCACGACCATATTCGCAATTAAGATGTCCCAAATTACCACCCAGAAAAATTTAAAAATAACCCAAGGGTTGGATAGTATTATTTTTTCAGGCCAGAATGATGTAGTTAACAATGGAATAATAACGGCCAAAATGAATCCTAAGACAATATGTCCTGGTGCTAAGGTATTATTGAGTAAAAGCCAAATAATCCATAACACCATTGTTAAAACGGGATGCGGTAATAATTGAATGAATTTACGCGGTTCCGATGATTTCATGGCTGTACCCTCTCAATTGGTAAGGTATTCAGTACCGTGTCAATATATTGAATTTTATCGAGTAATTGCAAAGTGGTACTGTCAGTGAAAGCACTAATTGGATTAGCTAAAATGACTAGAACGGGACTGATTCCTAGTAATAAAACCACCGCGAGAAACGCTTTTTTACTAAAGAGATTCCCTTCAGGTTTTTGATGAATTTGGGTTTGGTAAAATAATTGAGAGCCTGATTTTGCTACCGCGATAATCATAAACAGGCTGGAAATTAACATGGTTGCCATAATAATGGCAAACCAATCATGTTCTAAAGCAGCAGCTAAAATTAAAAACTTTCCAAAAAATCCTGATAAGGGCGGTAAGCCCGTCATGGCAATGGCGGCAAAGATAAAGAAGCTGCCTAATAGAATCCCTTTAAAAATGGGTTTACTAGATTCAAATCGATCATCATAAATGCCACGTCCCTGAGCAATCATATCGGCTAATAAAAAGAAACCACCGGCAATTAAAGTGGAATGAATTAAGTAATATAAACTGGCCGATAGAGCGGCAGGGCTATTTAAACCAATGCCAATTAATAAAGTCGCAACGGATGTTAAAACTAAATAAGCAATCTGTTCTCTTAAGCCTCTTGCAGCTAAAACGCCCAAAGCGGCTAATAATAAAGTGATTAACCCCAATATCAATAACCAAGGCATATAGAAATACGCCAGATCTCCTGCTGTGCTGCCAAATAAGGTGCCATGAACTCGAATAATGGCGTAAAGCCCAACTTTGGTCATAATGGCAAATAACGCAGCAACTGGAGCAGGTGCATTGGCATAGGCTTGAGGTAACCATAAATAGAGTGGGAACATGGCTGCTTTAAGACCAAAAACCAGTAATAATAACAATCCAGCTGCACTGACAATACCATAATCCTCAACTGGCAATTCAGCAATTTTAACAGCCATATCAGCAATATTTAACGTACCCAAAATACCGTATAAAGCGCCTACGGCAAATAAGAATAATGTCGACCCAATTAAGTTTATTACTACATAATGCAATCCCGCTTTGGTTCTTAAACGTCCGCCACCATGTAATATCAATCCATAGGATGCAAGCAATAATACTTCAAAGAATACAAATAAATTAAAGACATCGCCCGTTAAAAAAGCGCCATTTAATCCAAATAATTGAATATGAAATAAGGTATGAAAATGTGCGCCTTTATTATCAATTTTCTGCGAGATGGCATACCAGATAGCACTCATAGCCAATAGAGATGTAATAAGCACCATCATAGCTGATAATTGATCTAATACTAATACAATGCCAAAAGGCGCTGCCCAGTTTCCTAAAATAAAGACTTGTGGTTCGCCGGTTAACGAAACGAATAGGCTTTCAATACTGATCCAAACTAAAGCAACAGCACCCATCAAACTAACAAATCGTTGGTGTTTTAAACCCAGTGATTGAATGAGTAAAAGACTAATTCCTATAAGTAAAGGGACAACCAAGGGCAAAAAAGGCAGGCTTGTCATATTGTTTTTCCTGCTTGTTTTTGAGGTTTTCTAGGGGGTAATGTATGATCTAAAGAAGCTTCATCTTTTGCTAAATTCAACCCATCAACATGATCATTTCCTAATTCCGCACGGGCTTTTAAAGCCAATACAATCAAAAATGCTGTCATCCCAAACGCAATGACAATGGCAGTAAGAACTAATGCTTGAGGAAGTGGATCAGCATATTGACCTTGTGCAGGATCAATAATCGGAGGTAGCCCAATGGTTAATCGACCCATTGCAAATAAAAATAAATTAACCGCGTAAGCTAATAATGTTAGCCCTAATACCACGGGAAAGGTTCTAGCACGGAGAGTTAAAAACACCCCACTGGCAGTTAGTGCCCCTATGGAAAGCGCAACTAATAATTCCATTACTTTTGTTCCTTAGCTTTTGGGTGATGAGATGCGAAACTCAATCGACCTAATTGAACCAAACTCATTACGGTTGCTCCGACCACAACTAAAAATACACCCAAATCAAATGCAATAGCACTGGCAACTTCAAATTCGCCAACAATTGGCCAATTTAAATGGGTAAAGGCAGAGGTTAAGAAAGGGAAACCAATTCCCATTGCAACTAGTCCGGTCGTAACAGCAATTAATAACCCTAACCCTATTGCCCAATTCATATTGACTTTAAAGTGTTCACTGGTTAAATGAATGCCATTTGATAAGTATTGAACAATCAACGCGACAGAAGCGATTAACCCAGCAATAAATCCACCGCCAGGTAAATTATGACCTCTTAAGAAAATAAAGATGGCCACCATTATCATTAACGGTAAAAGCAAACGGGTAAAAGTTTGCATAATTAATGGGTGAGAATCATTACTCCATAACCGACCTTCAATATCATTTTTAGGGGCAGGTAATTTCATATTCTGTAACATAGCAAAAACACCCAGGCCTGCCAAAGCCAGCACCGTAATTTCTCCTAAGGTATCAAATCCACGGAAGTCGACTAAAATCACGTTGACCACATTACTACCACCACCGCCAGTAACACTATTGGCTAAGAAATAATCAGCAATGGTTTGATAATCTCTCGTTAATACGGCAAGCGTATATAAGGTAATACCGACCCCTGACAATACTGCTAAGATGCCATCTCGCCATAAACGCATTTTTCCGATTTCTTTAGGCGTCGCTTGTGGCAAAAAATACAAGGCTAATAGCAATAAAATAATGGTCACAACTTCAATAGATAATTGGGTTAAAGCTAAGTCAGGCGCTGAAAATTTGACAAACGTTAAAGATAAAACCAATCCAATCATGCCAATCACAATGAGCGTTAATAATCGTTGACGGTGAATAAAGACCAAAACAATACTCGTTAACATTAAGCCAATCGCAAGCATCAGTGAAATGGCATCAACCGGCAACATGGGTCTTTCACCAAATAATGGCGTGTCTTGGATTGCAAAACCATAAGCGGTAAAAAAGAGTGCCGAAAATACAATCCAAGCAGAAGCGTTTTGTAAAGAGCCTTTATCAAACCGGTGCGTTACTGCATTAGCGATTGAAAAGAGATTATTCATAACTATGTTAAAAAAGTGTCGGGCATCAATTTGTCTAAAGTGTTGATCATAAAATTTAAATAATCGGTGACGTAAAAAGTAAAACAGGATGCCGCCAGTTAATGCAATTAAACTCATAATGAGTGCGGGTGTAAGGCCATGCCAAATTGCCAAACTATAATGAGGAGGCGCAGATTGTAACGTTCCAGCGACTGCTATTTCTAATAAAGGGGCGACCGTTAAGTTTGGAAAAATACCAACGGCTAAACAAATAATCACCAGTAAATCGACGGGAATTTTCATAAAACGCGGCGGTTCATGCGGTATCTTTGGCAAATTAATGGGTTCACCATTAAAAAATACATCGTGGATAAACCGAATTGAATAGGCAACCGATAGCACACCCCCAATCGTTACTAAAATGGGAATCATCCAGGCAGAATGGGATGCTTGACTGGCAGTAACAGCCTGCTCAAAAAACATTTCTTTACTTAAAAATCCATTCAATAATGGGACGCCGGCCATTGCGGCAGATGCAATAATCGCTAAAAAGGCGGTATGTGGCATATATTTAATTAAACCATTTAATTTTCGCATGTCTCGCGATCCGGTTTCATGATCGATAATGCCAGCGACCATAAATAATGAGGCTTTAAAAGTTGCGTGGTTAATAATATGAAAAATCGCTGCAACCGCGGCCATTTGTGTGCCAAATCCAAATAATAGTGTAATTAACCCAAGATGACTGATGGTGGAATAGGCCAATAGTCCTTTTAAATCATGTTTAAAAAAGGCGGTATAAGCGCCAATAATAAGGGTAATCATGCCAGCACCCCCAACTAACCAAGACCATTCAGGGGTCCCAGATAAAATTGGGAAAAAACGCGCTAATAAGAAAATCCCAGCTTTAACCATGGTTGCCGAGTGCAGATAGGCAGAGACGGGAGTTGGTGCTGCCATTGCATGGGGCAACCAAAAATGAAAAGGAAATTGTGCAGATTTAGTAAAAACGCCTAATAAAATTAATCCTAAAATAGGCAAATAAAGAGGACTATTTCGTACTAAATTGCCAGATGCCAGAACATCGGTTAATTGATAACTACCAACAACATTGCCTAACAGCAATACCCCCGCTAATAGCGCTAAGCCACCTGCGCCGGTTATGGCCAATGCCATTCTGGCACCTTGTCGTGCCTCTTTTCGATGCTGCCAATAACTAATTAATAAAAATGAAGTAATGGAAGTAAGTTCCCAAAAAACTACCAATTGAATCAAGTTTTCGGATAGAACTATGCCAAGCATCGATCCCATAAACATTAATAAATAAGCAAAGAAACGCCCCATTGAATCTTTGGCAGCCAAATAATATCGAGCGTAAAAAATGACCAAAATTCCAATTACTAAAATCAGTAAAGCAAATAGCAGTGCTAAGCCATCTAGTCGAAAAGAAAAATATAGCCCAATAGCGGGAATCCAATCCCAGCTTTGCAAAATGGTTTGACCAGAAAAGACTTGGTAAGCAGAGGGAATTAATGTGACTAAAGCGCTGAGAGCAATAAAACCACTGACCCAAGCAGCGGCCAAGCGATTGAATCGGGCAGACCAAGCAGCAAAGATTGCACCGATAAAGGGGAGCAAAACAACGAATGGCAAATTGAAAGCCAATAAATTCATAATTTTTGGTAATCTCTATAAAAGGTTTTTATAAGGCGTAAAGATACCGATAAACTCCCATTTAGTCAATGTTTTAGAGGATTTTGATGGATAATTAAATTCCTCTTTTAAGTAGATTCGGTTACGATTAAAAGTTAACTTAAAAGGATTACGATAAGCCTATGCAACACATTAAATCAGTATCGATATTTGCGTTGTTACTCATCTTTGTTAGCCAAAGTTTTGCAGCGGATGACTATACCGTTCAATTAGATTGGACAACGATGATTATGACGTTATTGGGCGGCTTAGCCTTATTTCTATTTGGATTAGATTTACTTATTAAAGGTTTGCTAACAGTTGCTGGCGAACAAATGAAAAATTTACTGAGTAAACTGACTGTAAATCGAATTTCAGGGGCACTATCTGGAACATTAGTAACGGCTGTCATTCAATCCTCATCCGTAACCACAGTTTTGGTGGTGGGATTTGTTTCTGCTGGATTAATGACGGTGACCCAAGCTGCTAGTGTCATTATGGGGGCGAATTTGGGGACAACCATAACAGCGCAAATAGTGGCGTTTAAAATTACCAAATTGGCGTTATTAATGATTGCAGTTGGTTTTTCAATTCAGTTTTTTGCTAAACGTAGCAAAATGCGTCATATTGGTGAACTCATATTAGGATTAGGGCTAATTTTCTTTGGTATGAATTTAATGAGCGAAGGCATGGCTCCTCTTAGATCCTATGAACCCTTTCTGAATTTAATGACTCAAATGCAAAATCCTTTTTATGGCATATTAGTTGGACTGGTTTTTACCGCTTTGGTACAATCCTCATCCGCCACCATTGGGATAGTGATTGTTATGGCTAGTAATGGCTTTTTAACGCTACCAGCAGGGATTGCGCTATCAATGGGTGCGGATATTGGTACTTGTGTAACTGCCATGTTAGCAGCCATTGGCAAATCACGGGATGCGGTACGTTCTGCTTTAATTCACGTCGGATTTAATATCTTAGGGGTCTTAATCTGGTTGCCGTTTATTGGAGCCTTAGCTGCCCTTTCTGTTTGGGTTTCTCATTCAACACCTGTTGATATAACGACTATGCAAACGTTGGCTGAAAATACGCCGCGTGAAATTGCAAATGCAAATACGTTATTTAAGCTCAGTGCTTTAATTTTATTTTTGCCGATGATTTCACTTTTTGTATGGGTTGTTTATAAATTTGTGCCAGTGAATGAAACAGAAAACAATCAAGCAGACATTAAACCGCAATTTTTAGATGACTCTTTATTGAAAGCCCCTGAGTTGGCAATGGAAGCGGTGCTGATGGAATTGAATAACTTTCGGGATAAATATATTCGATTCTTTAAAAGAAGTACGGACAGTAAAGATTTCATTAATTTAAATCGTATTTCGATTGAAGATACCTATTTAGGCAGATTAAAGCGATATCAGCGAGAGATTTTGTTTTATTTGGGCAAAATTAGCCGAGCAGATTTGGATGAGAAGCTTCAAGTTCGTTATACCAAATTGATCAGTGTCGTGAATATTATTGAATCGATGATAGAGTCGATAGAAGCAGGTATTATTCAGGCAAAACATCAGGCTTTTGAAAATAAAATTCAGCCCAGTCCTACCATGATTAATTTACTGGGTGATTTATCGAAAGAAGTCGGTCACGGTATGGATCACGCCTTATTATCTTTGATTGAAAAAGATTCGGAAAAGGCGTTGGTGGTTTTATCGGTCAAATCAAAAATCGATCATCTTATTCAAACGGCTTTGGAACATCAAACGCGTAATTTTAAGGCTGATGCACAACGTATGATGATTTTTAGATTGGAAATGCAAATGGTGGATGCCTTTAAACGCTTGCATACCTTATCGAAACGGATTGCCCGTTATCAGCTAACACAAGAAAACAAAGGATAAGAAGGGCTTGATAAACAGTAAAAATTTGATTGAAGGCATGTTTGAAGCTGCTCTAATTTTTAATAAAGAAGGTATTATTCTTGATTTAAATGGCTCTGCTGAAGCAGTTTTTGACTTTTCAAGAGATCAACTTTTAGGAAAAAAACTTTCAGAGGTTTCATTTAAGTATTTCGATGAAGAAGGAATTGTTTATAACGAAAGCCAAAACCCAATTTTTCAAATACTTAACGCTAAAAAGCCGATTAAAGGTAGAAAGCTTCAAGTACAACTGGTCAATCAAAAAATAAAATGGCTTCAACTTAATGCGGTTTTTTTAAAAGACCTAGAAACCCATAATTTAACGCAAATTATTATTACATTTAATGACATTTCCGAACTGATCTCTGTCAGACATGAAGTAGAAGTTTTAAATGAGCAGTTACTTGAAAAAGTAGAAACTCTGAATGTTTTAACAAGAAGTTTTAATCAAGCCCAAAAACTTTCAAAAATGGGTCATTGGATGCTAGAGTCTACTAATGACCGTCTAGTTTGGTCAGATGAAGTGTTTCGAATTTTTGGGTTAGAACCTCAATCCGTTATCCCAGATTTTGAATTATTTATTGGTTTTATTCATCCAGATGATGTTGATCTGGTAAATGATGCTTATCAGCAATCATTACAAGATAAATCAAGTTATGAAGTGAAGCATCGAATCATTTGTGGGGATGGAACGCAAAAATATGTCCAAGAGAAAGGGTTTCACGATTTTGATGAACAGGGCAATGTCCTAAGAACCATTGGAACGGTTTTAGACATAACGGAACAACACTTAAAAGCCTTTCAAGTTGAAACCCTAGTGAACTTGGTCAACAGTCAATTGATTATGTCACGGACTGATACCCATGGAAATATCTTGGACGTCAGTGACTTTTTCTGCGACATTTCAGGTTATCATCGTGAAGAATTAATTGGCCAAAATCAAAATATTGTCCGACACCCGGATATGCCGAGTTCTTTTTACAAAGAATTATGGCAAACGATTCAATCTGGAAAAACTTGGGTTGGAGAAATTAAAAATCTAAGGAAGGATGGGGGGTATTATTGGGTCAAAAGCAGAATATCCCCTGATTATGATCCTTTTGGCAATTTAATTGGTTACATCTCATTAAGACAAGATATTACTGCTCAAAAGCGTTTAGAAGAGATTGCCATCAAAGATGAACTAACCGGACTTTATAATCGTCGATATTACAATCAACGATTGCATTTAGAAATAAATCGAGCTAAACGAGATCAACGTTGGTTATGTTTTTTAATGTTAGATATTGATAATTTTAAAAAATATAACGATACCTATGGTCATCAAGTAGGAGACTATGCACTTAAGAAGGTCGCATCGGCTCTAGATAATAGTTTTAATCGTGCTGGAGATATTTGTTTTAGGTTGGGGGGAGAAGAATTTGCAGTACTATTTGAAGTAGAAAATCCAGAAGATGGAAAACAGATGGCAGATAGAGTCCGTCAAGCAGTAGTTGATCTTGATATCGAACATTCAGGAAACCCTCCCTGGTTGAAAATGACAATTTCGATAGGGGTATTATTGATGGATCCACACCAAAACTATATAGAAGAAGAAGTCTACAAATATGCCGATTCAGCCCTTTATCAAGCTAAAAGTAATGGACGGAATCGTATAGAGTGCGTTAAAGAATCTGAGGTTGAGTTATTTTAGAATGTTTTTTTCCCAAAATTAATCACCAGTAGCTGACTAATATGAATCAAGGTAATCTTTGGCTGCAAAAACAGCAGTTGCAACTGGTATTAGACAATACGCTTGTCAGTGGCTTAGGTAATATTGCAGTTGCATTGCTACTTTTCTTGATGCTGTTTGGAAAAGTTGATACGGTCAATTTATTCATTTGGCTTGGCTTTATGATGGGAATAAATGGGTTAAGAATCCATCAAGGGCAAAACTTTAAGCATCAGCTGCTCGAATCAAATACCTTTAAGATTCAGCGCCAATATTTATATTGGATTGCGTTATCTGGTCTGGGTTGGCTACTAGTCACCCTACTGTTTTTTGATACCAATGATACTGAAATTCAAGCAATTTTAGCCATTATGATTGCTGGAATTTCGTCTGGAAGTGTTGCAACGCTTTCGCCAATTAGATCTTATTTTTTAACCTTTTTAACGCTTTCCGTCTTGCCATTAGTGGTCAGCTTCATTTTATTGTTTGATCAGCATGGATTGTTATTTGCCATAGTGATTGGTTTTTATATGCTACTTATCCAACAGGCTGCCCAGAAATACCGCCATGCAATTCAAGAGGCATTTGAATTACATATTTCTAATCAAGCGCTGATTGCGGAGTTGGAAAGTGCCAAGCAAATAGCTGAAGATTCAAGCCGTTTAAAAGGGGAGTTTTTAGCCAATATGAGTCATGAAATTCGAACGCCAATGAATGGTGTTCTAGGGATGACTCAACTGCTAATGGACTCAGAATTGCATCCACAGCAGCAAGAGTTAGCAGATTCCGTCAAACAAAGTGCTGAGTCGTTATTGGAAATAATTAATGATATTTTAGATTTTTCAAAAATTGAAGCTGGTAAATTGGAATTGCATTATGAAGCCTTCCAGCTCTTACCTTTTTTAGACAAAACCATTGATATGGTGGCTGCCGCTGCACAATCTAAGTCATTATATTTACAGTACTTTATTACACCTGAAGTACCTAGCGCTATCAATATTGATGCTGTGCGCTTGCGCCAAGTTTTATTAAACTTGCTGGGAAATGCCATTAAGTTCACCGATAAAGGTTCGGTCATCCTCCGTGTTTCCCTGTCAAAACCTGGTTCTAAGAGGCTTTTATTTGAAATTGAAGATACTGGTCCGGGTATTTCAGAACAAGGGATAAAGAAGTTATTTGACGCCTTTTCTCAGGTTGATGGTTCTCACACAAGAGTACATGGTGGGACAGGGCTCGGATTAGCCATTAGTCAAAGTATATTGCGACTGTTTAATTCCGAAATTAGCCTGAATACGCGTTACCAAGTTAAGGATTCGGGTTCTATTTTTTATTTTAATCTACCCTGTGAATGGGTTGATACAATGCCGTGTTTAACATCCTTTACACCTAAGCAAAGCCTAATATGGGTTAATCAATATGGTGATTTTAATACTGACTGGCAGCAATGGTTTAGTCAGCTAGGCATAGAAGTACGTTTTGTTGACATGATGACTTTGAGCGAAGAATCCGAGCACCTAACAGCCAAAACGACTATTTGGATTGAGCTGTCGGTAATTGAGCAGCAAGATATCGATGTCTTCAGTTTGCTGAATGATTTGAAAAACCAACTGCCAAGCTTTAGCTTACTATTAACCTACCCACAAGCGATGAAATGGCAGGCGACAATTGAAAAACTCGAGATCAAAACCCGTTTATTACCCATTAAATTTGGTGATCTATCACACTGGTTACAATCTAGAAATATCGTCAAACAGGATATGAATGAGAGGCCCAATTCGCCGGATTACCCGCAAATACCAGCTGCTAGGGTATTGGTCGTTGAAGATAATATTATTAATCAAAAATTGGCAACGGCCTTACTTAACAAAATGGCGATACGTTGTGACCTTGCTAACAATGGCGTTGAAGCGCTGCAGCAACTCGAAGAAAAACCTTATGATTTGGTGTTTATGGATTGTCAAATGCCGGTTATGGATGGCTATCAAGCCACTCGAGAATTGCGATCAAGCGATTCAATAAATGCAAAAACGCCTGTGATAGCCTTGACTGCAAATGCGATGAAAGGCGATCAACAGGCTTGTTTAGATGCTGGAATGGATGATTATTTAGCCAAACCGATTGACCGATCCTTACTAATCAAAAAATGCCAATATTGGTTAAAAAGTAACCGTTAAAGCTCTGTCGACAAATGGGGGCGAACAAAATGTTCTGCTTGAGTCATTTCGCCATTTGCATGATCGCTTGGATGGATTTCAAATTGTGTGAAATGGCCATCCGGTTGATCGATTAAGTCTTTCGCTACTTTTGTTAAATAGTCTGAATCATTATGCTTGGTTTTGAAAACTAAGTTATGTTTTCCGGATACTTTCAATACATAGTGAGATGGTTCAAACCCCAGGTTTTTCATGATTAAGACCCTTGTATGGTAATGACGATTTCTCGATGAAATCGTCCTGTGCGATGTTCATATAAAAACAACCCTTGCCAGGTGCCCATATTTAAACGGCCATGACTGACTGGAAGGGTATGACTGGTTTCAGTCAACAAAGTGCGTAGGTGTCCAGACATATCATCTGGTCCTTCATCTCGATGCTGAAAGTCTGCATCGCCATCTGGAATATGTTTCTTTAGCCAATTTTCAATGTCCACTCTCACGGTTGGGTCGGCATTTTCGGTAATGATCAAAGACGCCGAGGTGTGTTGACAGAAGACGTGACAAAGCCCAGTCGTGATTTCAGATTCAGCAATAACGCGGTTGACTTCATCGGTGATATTAAACGTTCCGCGATTTGGGCTGTGAAAGGTTAGGGTGCTTTGAAAAGTCTTCATTTGAACCTCAAGTTTTAGTGTGTTGATGATAGCGCCAACAGCTGGTCAAATGATCATTCACTAAACCCACTGCTTGCATATAGGCATAAATAATTGTTGAACCCACAAAGGACATGCCGCGTTTTTTTAAATCTTTCGCAATGGCATCACTAATGGGTGTTGTTATGGGCACTTCTTTAGCACTTTTCCAGTGGTTGATAATCGGCTGGTGGTTGACAAACTGCCATAAATAGTCTGAAAAACTGCCAAATGATTTTTGAATTTGTAAGAATACCCGTGCATTACTACGGGCAGAAACGATTTTTAAGCGATTGCGAATAATTTTTGGATTTTGGCGCAAGCTCTCTAATTCATCATCGGTCATTTTGGCAACCAAATTTGGGTCGAATTGATAAAAAGCTTGGCGATAGCCTTCGCGTTTATTTAAGACAGTTTCCCAGTTCAATCCAGCTTGTGCACCTTCTAAGATGAGCATTTCAAATAATTTTTGATCATCATAAACCGGAATGCCCCATTCGTGATCATGGTAATTTGCATAGGCTTCATGACCGGATTGATTGCCAAAGCATCGGTTTTTAGAGGTCTTTTCCATAATATATTAGGTATTCATTAATAAGCTACTAATTGGACATAGAATCGATTATTATCATTCAGTTATGTTCATCTGTGTTAAATTTTGTGTATCCATTATAGAGTCATTAAAGCAGGATCATTTTTTCAATGCGCGTAGTTACAAAATCATTTTGGCCTGTTTTGTTATTATATGGTTTTTTAAGTCTATTGATATGGCCAGCACAAGCCACTGCTTCTGAAAATGTTTTGGTAACGAATCAGCCGATGATTCCGTTATCTCAAGCGGTTTCGGTTTTTCGAAACTCCGGTGATCCTCTTACCCTTCAAGCCTTGCTGGCACAACAAAATGCAAATTTATTTACCCCGACTAACAAAAATAACACCACTAATTTCGGTCTAACCCAAGATGAAATTTGGTTACGACTCGAATTGCATACGACAGATTCAACCCCTGATCGATGGTTTTTAGAAATTAAACACCCTTCTTTGGATGTAATTGAGTGTCATATTGCCAATCAAAAAGATGGGATATTTACATCGCAATTGAATGGCGATTTAGTCGCCTTTAACCAAAAGCCATACGCGCATTTCACTCCAATTTTTGAACTCCAACTCCAATCTAAACAACAGTATGTGCTTTATGTAAAAGTGAAGTCTCAAGGAACCGTCACTGTGCCATTAAAGCTTTGGCAGCCGGATGCACTTTGGCAGGCAGATCAAAGGTCCTATGCCTTTTTAAGCCTTTATTATGGGATTCTATTTGGGCTATTGGTTTATAACCTATTTATTTTCTTTTCATTACGTGATCCAATTTATTTAATCTATGTGGCATTTATTGGGTTTTTAGGGTTAGGACAGGCTGGATTATCTGGATTATCTTATCAGTTCTTATTACCAGATTCCGTCTGGTTGGCAAACCTGATTCCAACAACCGCCACGGCTGCCGCTGGGATTTTTGGATCAATATTTGCCCATCGTTTTTTAGGCAATACTTTGCAACGGTTACATCTCAACAAATTAATGCTGGTTTATAGTTTGGGATTTATTGTTATTTGTATCGTTTCCATTTTAGGGCATTATCATTTAGCGGCTATGGCCGTCAATCTTTGGGGTTTATTGTTTGCATTGAGTGCCTTGATCTTGGGGTCGATTAGTCTCTACTTAAAACAGCCAGGCAGTCGGTTTTTTGTGTTGGCTTGGATCTCTTTATTAACGGGCATAATTGTCATCACTTTGCATAATATTGGGGTATTGCCGACAAACTTTTATACCATCAATTCACTTTGGATTGGCTCTGCAATTGAAATGTTGCTATTGGCGATGGCGTTGGCGGATCGGATAAATGAGTTGCAAAATCAACATCAGACAGCGCAAGCTCAAGCATTGCATATCAAGCAAGAGATGATTAATGCGGCGAAAGAGAATGAACGACTGTTGGAATCCAGAGTGGAAAGCCGAACTCAGGAGCTGGCATTGGTTAATCAACAGTTATTGAAAAGTGAACAGCAACTTATTTTCCAAGCAAACCATGATCCTTTAACGCAACTGGCGAATCGTAATTTACTTCAACAAAAAATCCAGTATTTACAGGCTCAGGGGGAAGGGTTTGCGGTCATTGTTGCAGATTTAGATAAATTTAAGCCCATTAACGATCAATATGGCCATGCTGCGGGCGATCAAGTGTTATTAACCTTGGCCGAACGGTTAAAAATATTTGTTGAAGACGCCGACTGGGTTGCGCGTGTTGGTGGGGATGAATTCATTTTAATCCTCCCACATTTTGATCAAAAACCCCATTTACAAGACATCTGCGCGGAGTTGCAAACGGTGGTGAGTCAACCTATCACCTTAAAAGATGGAACACGACTGACTATCACTGTGAGTGTGGGGTTTGCCATTTACCCTGATGATGCGGACTCTCTTGATACCTTACTCTCTAAGGCGGATGACGCCATGTATCAGCATAAAAATTCAAAGTCATTCAATTAATGGCTTGTAACCTTTAGCAAGGTTTTCAAATCGGCTTAGCATTGCGTATAATCAACCGCTGATTTTCAATATGACCTTTCGGAGCCAAGCAATGAACCCATTATTAAAGACCGACCAGTTACCCGATTTTAGTGCGTTTCACGTGGAACACATCAAGCCGGCCGTGACCGCCGTTTTATCGGAAAGCCGTGATGTGGTTGAGAAATTGGTGGCCGATACGGCCATGCCAAGCTGGGAAAACTTTGTGGAACCTTTAGAGCATATTCAAAATCGCTTGGAGCGAGTTTGGGGGCCGGTAGGTCACCTCGATGCAGTCAAAAACTCTGATGAATGGCATCAAGTTTACACCGATTGTTTACAGCAGATTACCGATTTTCATAGCCAAATGGGTCAAAACAAAGGGTTGTTTGCGAAATTTTCTCAACTCCATCAGTCAGACGCGTTTACGCACTATTCATTGGCTCAGAAAAAGGTGATTGAAAATGCATTGAGGGATTTCCGCCTATCGGGGATTGATTTAGACGAAGCGCAACAACAAACCTATAAAGATATTACTCAGCAACTATCACAGTTAAGCAGTCAATTTGGCAATAATGTGCTAAAAAGTAGCCAGGCCTGGTCAAAATACATTGAAGATAGGGCGCTTTTATCCGGGTTGCCAGATAGTGCAATGGGACTATTGGCACAATTGGCAGAACAAAAATCTTATCAGCAGGGCTGGTTGGTTACATTAGATTTTCCATCCTATTTAGCGGTAATGACCTATGCAGAAAACAGAGAGCTGAGAGAAGAAGTCTATCGGGCTTTTGCCACTCGGGCTTCTGAAATGGCACAGGATACCCAGTATGATAATAGTGCGTTAATGGCCGACATACTCAAGTTGCGCCATCAGAAAGCTGAGTTACTTGGTTGTCAAAATTATGCCGAACTGTCTTTGGCCACTAAAATGGCAGACTCAACCGATCAAGTGATCCAGTTCTTAACCGACTTGGCGCAAAAATCCAAACCACAGGCACAACAGGAGTTTGAGACGTTATCACAATTTGCCAAAACAGAATTGGGCTTATCGTCACTGCAACCCTGGGATGTGACCTTTGTTTCAGAAAAGCTCAAAAATCAAAGTTTGTCATTATCGCAAGAAGCGCTACGTCCTTATTTTCCAGTAACGAAAGTTTTAGCAGGCTTATTTAAAATTACTGAAACATTATTTGGCGTGACGGTTACTGAAAAACAAGGCGTATCCGCTTGGCATGAAGCTGTTCGGTTTTTTGAAATCAGCAATGAATCCGGCCAGGTGATCGCGGCTTTCTATTTGGATTTGTATGCACGTGAAAATAAACGCGGCGGAGCCTGGATGGATTCTGCTATTAGCCGTTGGCAGTCAAGTCATGGCGAGTTACAAACCCCGGTTGCATATTTGGTCTGTAATTTCACGCCACCGGTGGATGACCAACCAGCCTGTTTAACCCATAATGAAGTGACCACTTTATTCCATGAATTTGGTCATGGCTTGCATCATATGCTCACCGAAATGGATGATTTTGATGTCTCTGGGATTAATGGCGTGCCTTGGGACGCGGTCGAGCTGCCGTCGCAATTTATGGAAAACTTCTGTTGGGAGCCGGAAGGCATTGAATTGATGACGGCTCATATTGAAACTCAACAACCTTTGCCAGAGGATTTGTTTAAGGCGTTGAAACAGAGTCGAGGCTTTCAATCGGCCATGATGATGGTACGCCAGTTGGAGTTCTCACTCTTTGATTTTTTACTTCATACACATTACCAGCCAGACGCACCGACAGATATTTTGGCATTGGCCAATGACGTGAGGCAAAAGGTGGCGGTGGTCTTTCCCCCTGACTACCACCGTTTTCCGCACAGCTTTAGCCATATTTTTGCTGGCGGTTATGCTGCAGGCTACTTTAGTTATAAATGGGCAGAAGTGTTGTCAGCCGATGCATTTGGTGCCTTTGAAGAACAAGGCATCTTAAATACGGAAGTGGGCAGGAAATTTAAAAATACCATTTTGGCGGCGGGCGGGTCGATTCACCCAATGACTTTATTCAAAGCTTTCCGGGGTCGTGAGCCTCAAATAGATGCTTTGCTTCGGCACTCAGGCATTCGTTCAGCTTAAATTGACCAGGCCTGGTTAAAGTTGTCAACCTAGGCCTCCTTGAAAAGGGTTATCCGCAAATTAGAAGTGTCTAAAGCTGTTTCTGATTGTCGCCATTAGATTTCATTAATGGTAAATAATCGCATTCGGAGGCCAACGGCCCAAAGATTGGATTGGTCAAAAGGAGTGCCTTCAACCTGGATCGCGGGCTGAAAACTTTGAATAAATGGGGTGACGGTAAAATTTTTAGTAATCGGAATCGCAAAGTAGACCTCTAAACTTGAGGTGTTTTTTAGGGGGCTGTTATTGGGGAGTTCGCCAGAGATTCTTCGGCTTATGCCAGCCCCAATCCGACTTTTTGCCAGCAAATTATGGGTTTTGTGTTCGACGTTAAGGGCATAGAATTGCGCCACTTCAGAGACTTTGGGATTGGCCCATCCCAGTCTTGATTCTAAAGAGGTATTGCCATAGGTACGACTCAGTACCGAATAAATACCATAGTTATTGAGCCGATTGTCTTGTTCATTCCTGAGATTGACATAGTCACCACTTCGCAACCAAGCTCCGAGAGAAATAAAGCCGTTATCGATAACCCATGCGGTTTCCGTAGCGGCAAATACGCCTCGGTCATCCGTGTCTTCCTCTTCGACTCCTTCCTGTTCATTGTATTCATGGACCTTTGCCTGAGATATGTCTAATTCGCGGGCGGTAGAAAGGTAAAAGGTGCTCATGACACTGTCATTGAGCTGAGTAATTAAACCAATGCCAGGTGTATAGTCGGGAAAATCGATGGTGAGATTATTGATGAAATCAGGCGTAATAAAATTTTGCGTATCATCATTGCTGATTAAAGACGTGTCTAACCAGCCACTGCCATCCATAATGCCCATAAATACATTGCTACTTTCAGATAATTTAATATTGGTGAATAGCTGTGAGACATGAAGATTGCCATCAATCCCTGGATGAGGACTTGCATACTGAATGGCATTGGCAAAGCTGTCGGGGGCAATTTTTGAGGCAGTGACCAAGCTTAAATTCAGTTCATAATTTGGTTGTAAATATCGAAAAGCAAAATCTGCAGTCAAGGTATTGCTAGCGGGAATATTTGCATCGGTGCTTTGATGAATGGCATTGACACCCGCTTCGTATTGAAAGTTTGCATGAACGGGTGCTAAGGCGATGAAAACAAGGAGTGATCCGTAAAGCGTTTGTGAGAAATACCGTTTCAAAATTTTATCCTCCCTTATCCATAGAATTTATATGTATTTTGCATAAAAACTGGTTAATATTGTATATATTTGGTCAAGCTAATATTGCTGAATTTTTGACAGAATTTCGTAGATCGGGTTTTTTAAATGAATATATAGTTTTAAAGAGTGGTTCACTCAATAAAAAGAGGTAAAAGGTAATGCACTTATCGGATATAAAACTAACGCACAAAATGATGGCGTTTATTTCGGTCATTTCTTTCTCATTGTTGATTTCAGCTGTTTTGGTTGAATCAGAAGTTTCCACCTTAGTGGGAGAAGTTGATGTGGTCAAAACCGAGAGTGTGCCTTTTGCATTATCGGCAGCCGAAATGAAAAAAACCGTTGTTGAAGTGCAACAATGGCTCACGGATATTTCAGTCACGCGAGGCCAAGATGGTTTGGATGATGGCTTTACCGAAGCGGAGAAATCACGACAGCACTTTTTAGAAGATGTAGCTGAATTTAGAGCGATGTATGAGGCAGAAAATGATTCAGACAACCTCCAAAAGCTTGCTAAACTAGAAGCCGCTTTTGAAGAATGGTATAAAACTGGTAAACATCTTGCGGAAACCTATATCAAGGATGGAACCTCAGCAGGTAACCAGTTTATGGGGCAGTTTGATACTGCTGCTGAGCAGTTAGATACTTTATTAACACCTTTTGTCAATGATCAGGTGCAAGAAGCAGAAATGATGCTGTCGCATGCAGCTGAAGAAACGCAAGTATTAAAGTCAACTCTGATTACAGTGTTTGTCATCATTATTTTAGTGTTCATTGCCTTTGGAACGGTAATTACTCGAAGTATTCTTCGCTCAATACATTCCCTTGAAAAAGTGATTACCAAAGTTTCACAAACGGGTGAGTTTAAACACCGAGTGGAAGTCTTAGGAAAGGATGAAATTGGCAGTATGTCAATTGCCTTTAATCAGTTATTAGATAATGTACAGAGAGCATTGACGGATGCCAATAAAGTGGTTTCCAGTTTGGCAGATGGTCAGTTTGATCAACGTATCCAGTATGAAATTTCTGGTGATTTGGCCACCTTGAAAGCGGGCATTAATAATTCGGCAGATCACATCTCAGATGTAATGGATCAGTTAAAAAATGTGATGAATGCCTTAGTTAAGGGTGATTTTTCTCACCATGTCAGTACCAATGCAAAAGGCCAATACGGTGACATGCTAATCAATGCCGACCAAGCACTCAGTAGCTTGAATTCGGTGATTGCCGATATTAATGTCGCCATGCAGCATATGAATGACGGAGACTTTAATGCTCGGGTGACGGCGGAAGCGCAGGGTGATCTAGCATTGATGAAAAATAATGTGAATGACTCTTTAAAACAGATTGCGAAGGTTGTAGATGCGATTAGTGAGGAAGTCAATGCGCAAGCCGCCGGTGACTTAACCAAAGAACTCACTGGCAACTTCAAAGGTCAGTTACATGGGTTGCAAACCGCGATTAATGCATCCATTAACAAGTTAAAAGAAGTGGTCATTATGGCGACCAATGCGTCTGAAGTGGTTAATGGCGCTGCCGCAGAAGTCTCACAGGGATCGAATGATTTGAGTAAGCGCGTTCAGCAGCAAGCTGCTGCTTTAGAGCAAACTTCTTCAACCATGCATGAAATGAATTCACAAGTCCAGAATAGCAGTGAAAATGCACAACATGCCAACCAAATTGCTAAAGATGTACAAGGTAAGGCCAATGAAGGTACCGAAGTCATGCAGCAAACCATGGAAGCAATGACGGCTATAGAAGAGTCAAGCCATAAAATTTCGGATATAGTGACGTTGATTGATGGTATTGCTTTCCAGACCAACTTATTAGCTTTGAATGCGGCGGTTGAGGCGGCTAGAGCTGGCGATCATGGTAGAGGATTTGCTGTAGTGGCTGGTGAAGTTAGAGCCTTGGCTCAAAAGGCGGCTGATGCAGCAAAAGACATTAAAAACTTGATTGATGAAACCGTTAACCGAGTTGAATATGGTTCTAACTTGGCAACCCAATCAGGTGAAATGCTGCAGAGCATTAATGATTCGATTGATTCGGTCTCAAAAATGATTGGCCAAATTGCGACGGCCGCCACCGAGCAGGCAGAAGGGGTTGAACAGGTTCACCAAGCCATTACCGAAATTGATGGCGTTACCCAACAAAATGCGGCTTTGGTTGAAGAGACTAGCGCAGCATCAGAAAGTTTAAGCGAGCAGGCAACACGATTGCAGCAAGAAATGGCATTTTTCAATACAGGTGAGCAGCATATAGGCGCATCCCCAGCTCAGTTGGCTGCACCTAAAGAGCCAAAACCACAACAACCCGCGCCAAAAGCCATTCAGCCAAAGGCAAACAAAGCCCAATCTGATGATGAGTGGGGCGAGTTTTAATGCTCACCTAGTCTTAGTTTGAAAGCAACTCAGTTTGCCGTATGTTAATGCGGCAAATTTTTATGTTTTTTTTCCATCCTTTATTGATGCTGTTTGTTTGATTTATCTCATCACTTAATTTGAATCAAACCGTTCAATCAATGTCATAAGTTTTTTTGACGCCTTTGAAGCGTCTCAGCTGTTAAAATTAATTTCATTCAGAGTAGGTTACCCTATTCAATTTTTTTTGATGGTTAGAGAAGGGGACGGAAATGCGTCGTTTGTCATCTGCGTTAATTGGGGTTAGTTTGTCATTAAGTTTGGTAGCGACCGCTCAGGCATCTGGGTTTGCTTTAATTGAACAGTCAGCAAGTGGTCAAGGGCTGTCTTATGCAGGTGCTGCGGCCTCAACGGAAGATGCCAGTGTCATGTGGTTTAACCCAGCGGGAATTGCGGTTTTGCCCGGCTCCCAAGCGGTTTTGGCGGCGCATCGTATTGACCCTTCTGCTAAGTTCTCTAATAACGGTTCTTATTTAGCGGTACCCGGCAACGCCATTAGTGGTAATGGCGATGATGGCGCAACAGTGGGCGTGGTTCCCAATCTATACTGGAAGCGCGCTTATGGTCCTTATCATGTTGGCTTTGGCTTGAATGTGCCCTTCGGTCAGCATATTTCTTATAAAGAAGATTGGGTCGGGCGTTATCATGCTACCGAAACCAATTTAAAAACCTATCAGGTTAATCCAACCTTGTCGCGTAAACTCAGTAAAACATTAGCATTGGGCTTGGGTTTAAATGCACAATCGGTGAATTTGCAAATGCAGCAAAAGGTCAATCAAGCCGCATTAACCAGTGGTGCGGTTACGGCGGATGGGAATGCCAAAATTCAAGCTGACAGTTGGGGCTATGGTTATAATTTGGGGGTGTTATATTCGCCCAATACCGATTTTAAAATGGGGATATCTTACCGTTCTAATATTAAACATGCTGCCAGTGGCACGGTTGAATATGATGTTCATGCTGCGTTAAGTGGTACCTTACAAGATGGTAAAGTTTCATCTAATGTTGTCATGCCGGCCTCGGCCATTATCAGTCTGTCACAGAAATTTGGTCGGAAGCTGACATTATTGGGCGGGGCAACCTGGACCAAATGGTCGGATTATAAGGAGTTGGTGATTCAGTATGATTCTGGCCTGGCGGATACCAATACTCGACAAGATTTTACTGATGAATGGCGCTATTCTCTCGGTGCAATTTATCAATTCAATCCAAATCTAAAATTGAGAACAGGGATTGCGATGGATCGAACACCCGTACAAAATGACACCAATCGTAGTCCGAGAACACCCGACTCTGATCGCAGTTGGGTATCGGTGGGTGTTGGTTATCAAATAAATGCGTATATGAATATGGATTTAGCTTACAGCCACTTATTTGCTGATAAGTCACCCGTAGACTATACGATTGATGATAAGCAGTTTTTGGTTGGGAACTATAATGCCAGTGTGGATATTGTCAGTGCGCAATTGGTTTGGAAATATTAATCGGTCATTAGGCATTTATGAGGCATCCTTTTTGGTTTAAACGTCATTTCTTTCCGCTTTTTTGGGTACAGTTTTTAGGGGCTTTTAACGATAATCTGTTTAAAAATGCCTTAGTGATGTTAATCACGTTTCGGCTGGCAGACTCACCTGAACAAGCGGGCATTTTGATTACAATGGCGGCAGGTTTTTTTATCCTGCCGTTTTTTTTGTTCTCGGCTTTTGCCGGTCAGTTAGCGGATAAATATGAAAAGACCCTATTGATTCGTAAAATCAAATTGGCTGAGGTTTTGATTATGTTGTTGGGTGCGATGGCGCTTTCTACCCAATCGGTCGCTGCTTTGTTAGGGGTGTTGTTTTTGATGGGGGTGCAGTCGGCATTTTTCGGCCCAATAAAGTATGCTATTTTGCCGGAACATTTGCCAGAAAAACAGTTATTGGAAGGAAATGGTTGGTTTAGTGCTTCAACTTTTGTGGCCATTTTATTAGGAACAATATTGGGAGGTTGGGGCATTTTAACCGAATCAGGGCAGCAGTTGATGGCTTGGGCTTTGCTCGCGGTTGCGGTACTGGGTGTGATCGCCAGTCGGTTTGTTCCTTCATCACAGTCAACAGATCCGACAATCACCCTGCAATGGAATTTTATTGCCAATACGATTCAAGAAATGCGATTGAGAAAACGCTTTCCTGATGCCTTTTTTGCGGTGCTTGCGATTTCATGGTTTTGGTTTTTAGGGGCGACCTATTTAAGTCAAATGCCCATCATGGTTTCCAATGTTTTGGGCGGTGATGATCAAGTTGTTTTACTGTTTTTAACGGGATTTTCGATTGGTATTGCGATCGGTGCTTGGTTGGCACATCGGTTTCAACCGCGTGTTAAAGCATTACCGGACGTGCTTTGGTTAGGCTGGTTATTAATTGGGATGTCGGTGATGATATTAGCGACGAATGTGATAATGACTGTTTGGACACCCACCGCTGACGAGCCTTTGGCAATGATGGCATTTCTTCAACAATGGCAGGCCTGGTTAATTTGGCTTCTTTTGGTGGCAATAGCTGCAGTCGGTGGAGCTTTTTGTGTGCCTTTGTATACCTTGCTCCAAGTTCAAACAGCGGAGCACTTTCGTTCTAGAATGGTGGCGGTCAATAATATCACCAATGCATTATTAATGGTCTTGTCTGCATTATTGGTCTTAGTGCTGTATGGGTTGGGCGCGGATGTGGTTGATCTGTTTTATGTGATCACCTTATTGAATCTATTGGCAGCATTTTGGTACTTTCGGCATGGAAACGGTTTGATAAAGAATAGGAAAACAGTGAATGAAGTGGGTGATTAAAGCATTATTAAAAGTCTTTTTTAAAGTCAGGATTCGAGGATTAGAGCATTATCACGATCTGGATCAGTCGGGTGAGCCAATGCTGATTATTGCCAATCATACCTCCTTACTTGATGGCGTATTGATTCGTGCGTTCTTGCCGGGTGATACCGCGTTTATGATTGACGAAAGTCATACTCACCGATGGTACGAAAAATTTCTATTGAGTTTTGTAAAACACTTTAAAGTTGAATTCCATAACCCTTATGCGACTAAGCAAGTGATTAAAGCACTCAAATCGGGTCAGCATTGTATGATTTTTCCAGAGGGCCGTATTACCACGACCGGTAGCTTGATGAAGGTGTATGAGGGCACGGGTATGGTAGCCCATCAGGCCAACGCGAAGATTCTACCGATTTGTATTCAGGGTGCTCAGCAAAGTTCGTTTTCTTACTTGGATGGTGAACGTTTTGCCTTTACCAAACGTCGTTGGTTCCCGAGCATAACCTTACAGGTTTTACCAGCGCAATCTTTGGGTATGCTAGGCGATTTAAAAGGCCGTCAAAAACATCAGTTTTTTAAAAACCGGATTTTTACGATATTGCGGGATGCCATTTTTGAGAGTCAACAGACCCCCAAAAGCTTGTTTAAAGCCCTATGTGATTCGGGTAAGGCTTATAACGATAAGCAGGTCTGTGTTGAAGATATTAATGGCGTGAGTGTTTCTCGTAAGAAGTTGCGATTAGGGGCGATGATTTTAGGCCGAAAGCTGGCAGCCCTTTGTCACGGAGAACAGCGAGTTGGTGTGTTACTGCCCAATGTGAGCGGCTTACCGATCGCCTTTTTTGGCTTGCAAGCCTTTGGTATCGTGCCTGCCATGCTGAATTTTACCGCAGGTTTAGGACCCATGCGGTCAGCTTGTGAAACGGCTGAATTGAAAAGTATTCTTACCTCAAGAAAATTTGTTGAGGTCTATCAACTGGATGCCGTGGTTGAAGCGTTATCAGATCAAGTTCGATTTATTTATTTGGAGGACGTTCGGAGTCAAGTGAGTGCATTTGATAAAATTCGTGCTATCTTCACACCGCATTCTGCGCTCAAGGGCTATGGTGTGGATGAGAATTCACCGGCAGTGGTGTTATTTACATCCGGATCAGAAGGCACGCCTAAAGGCGTGGTGTTGTCTCATAAAAACCTCACCAGTAATGTCAATCAAATATCAGCGATGTTGACCCTGTTGCCAGGAGAGCAACTGTTTAATGCGTTGCCGACTTTTCACAGCTTTGGCTTAACCGCCGGATTGCTATGGCCGATCTTAAAAGGCGGAAAGGTGTTTCTGTATCCTTCACCGTTGCATTATGCCGTTATCCCCGAGATGATTTACAACCTCAATGTCAAACTCTTATTTGGTACTGATACCTTTTTTTCTGGCTATGCCAAAAAAGCCGATCCGTATGACTTTTACAGTGTGCGCTATATGGTGGCCGGCGCTGAAAAATTACGCCCTGAAACGCGCCGGCTTTATGCCGATCGGTTTCATACGCCGATTTTGGAAGGCTATGGTGTCACTGAAACGTCTCCTGTTTTGGCCGTTAATATGCCATTGAGTTTTAAAAATGGCACGGTGGGTCAGTTGGTGCCGGGTGTCGATTATCAAATTCGGCCTATTGATGGGATTGCCGAGGGCGGTAGCTTAATGGTGAAGGGGCCAAATGTGATGCTGGGCTATCTAATGCCGAATCAGCCGGGTGTATTACAGCCACCAGAAGACGGATGGTATGATACTGGAGATGTGGTTGATGTGGATGCCGAAGGTTTTATTATCATTAAAGGCCGTGCAAAACGATTCGCTAAAATTGGCGGGGAAATGATTTCATTAACCGCGGTGGAAAGTTATATTAATCAATATAGCCCAGAGGGGCATCATGTGGTGGTGTCTGTCGCAGATGAACGAAAAGGTGAACAGTTGATTTTGGTCACCAATGACGATGGATTAAGTCGTCAAACGGTAAAAGAAGCGGCGAAATTAGCGCAAGTTTCGGAAATTATGGTGCCAAAAACTGTCATTCTGGTGGAAGAAATTCCGGTACTGGGTACGGGCAAAACGAACTATCCGGCCGTCCAAACCATTGCAGACGGGCATTTTAAGTCTTAAGATTTCATTTCACTTTGATGCGTCGGGTAAATCGGCGCTAAACGGTTCTGCTCAACCGTATTTTCGTCTTGTGTTTGGCTGAGCCGTTTCACTTCTTTACAAATGTCTGACAATATCGCTGGCGCAAGTGGTGTTTGCCCATAAAGATGGGCTTTGAGTGCTGTCAATTGTGTTTCTAAGAATTCACTGGTTTTATTAGGGTGACGGTTCTGCCAGTGTAATAGGGCTGAAAATAAGGCTTTTGCATCTGACGGTTGTAAGGGTTTTTCGCACAATGACATCATATCGGGCGTTAAATTCGACCAGGCCTGGTCGTTTTGTGGGTTCGTTCCGCTGGTTTCATGCGCTTGTTGTTTGAGGCGGTTTTGTAATTTGACAATCCAAATACTAAAGCCCATTACTGTTAAAAACCACAACCCCATCAGTGTCGCAACCGCTATTTGCCAGCCAATGGTTTCGGTTTGAGGTGTGGTTTTCGAAGTCGATGTTTCATGTGGAACTTTTTCTTTTGATGCTGGTTTTTCAACTGGCGGGGTTGAAGTCGCGGGTAAGATGGTGAGGGTTTTGGCAGGTAACCGGGCTGTTTGCAATTGATTGGTTTCGGTGTTCCACCAATTGAACGTGATTTCCGGTAGCGTCATGCTGCCGGCTTCGGTTGGCACTATGGCAACTTCCACCGATTTTTGGCTGTGAATGCCTTGTGACATCACCTGGTTTTTTTGCTGAGAAGGCTCGGGATATAGGTGATAGTCAGCATGATTCGACCATTGCCACTCAGGGAGTTGTGAGTGCAATAGCCCTTGCGCATCCAGTTTGATGGTTCGGGTAATGGCATCACCAACGCGGATGGGCTGGTTGATTTGCCAATCCTCCGATAATGTGAGCGATTGCGCCGGTAGCCAGCTTGATTGCGCTGGGTAGGTGTTCGGTTTGGGGTTAACGGTTAATTGTAAAGGTTGTGTATGTTCTTTAACTTGTTTTAAACGCCCTTGATATTGAATGCGGCCGTAGAAAGCTTGAGGCGGGATTGTCAGTTCCCCACTTTTCTGTGGGAAGAAGGCCCATGTCCATTGATAAACATCATAGCGTTGCCCATTAATTTGGGTTTGATAATGAAATTGACTTTGCAAGGGTTCACTGAGGGCATCCTCAAAAACTGGCGGGCGGATATTGCCATCAATAAAACGCCCTTGATGGTAAAACCGCAGTGTAAACAGCACTTGTTGTTGGACATACGCTTGATCGAGACTGAGCGTGGACTCTAAGAAACTGCTGCCACGATAACCGTTGCCGAGGTGTTGTGCTTCGGTAACCTGAATAATAAGAGGTTGACTGAGAATGCCATCCACCTCTAAAGGCGGAACCACCAGTTCGCCAACTTGCTTGGGACTGATATGCAATATCCATCGGGAAAATGATTGATAGTTACCGTTGATAATCTGGATCTGGTTACTGCGTTGGGTGCCCAGTAAGTCAAATTGATCCTGCATTTGATTAAAGTCGGGTTCTCCTTGGGCAGTAAAATCGGTTTCCACGATCAGTGTAATAATATCGCCCATTTGAACCTGTTGGTGATCGGTGTGAACCCGAACTTGTTTGGCCAATAACGGACTGCTGAGCAATGACAATAAAATCAGTGCGAGGCAAATAAAAATCACTTTTTTGAGCCACTTACGATGACGATGATGCGATACGGATTGGGTCATAAGCATTACCAAATTTTTGTGTTGTCTGTTGAAGGATCGCGCTTTTGTTGAAATTGATATTCAAATTTGCGTTTTAAAAACAACCCTGGTTCATGGGGGATTTGGTTTAACCAATTTTGTTGGGCACGTTCTGCTTCTGTTTGGGGTTCTGACTGAGACGAATCCTTTTCTAGTGGTTCTGAAGTGACCGCCTTTGTGCCGTTTTTTTCTTCAGTTGAAGAATCCATTTCGGTGGCTTTTTGTTGATCTGTTTTGGAATCGGCTTGGCTTTCACCCTCTGCTTGGGGTTGTCCTTCTTTATCGGCGGGTTGGCTTTCTTGACCGGATTTTTGGTCCTGATTATTTGAATCCTGTGGATCGCTGCTTTGATTTGACTGCTCGTTTTTCTCATTCGGATGATTTTGAGTCTGGTTGGATTGTGCATCACGCGTGTTGTTTGAATTTGAATTAGAGGCTTGTTTGTCTTGTTGTTGCAACAGTTTTTCAATGAGTTGTAGGTTTTGTTTGGCTGCCTGCCAGTTGGGTCGAGCTTCGAGTGCCTTTTGATAGGCTTCTTTTGCCGGTTGTAATTGGCCTAGTTGGGCAAGTGCATTGCCTAGGCTATATTGTGATTCTGCCGACTCACTGCGCTTAAATTGCTCGGCAGCCTCAGCATATTGTTGCATACGATAATAACTGGCTCCTTTCCACAAAGGCGATTCAAATTGATTGAGTGCGGCCTCATAGTTTTGGCGCTGCCAGTTTTCATAGCCTTGTTGGTCATTGGATTTAAGGACATCGAGCAAAGAAACTGAATTGGTCGTTTTGTCATTACTATAACTGTTGACTGGGTAAAAGCTTGCCAATAAACATAACGGGATTAGGCTAACGCCGATTTGACTAAAAATCCAGCCTCGACGAAAGCTTAATGCGATCATAGGGATCAGTATCCAAAGCAAATAAATGCCTTGATCAAGCCAACTGGTAAGGGTTTTGGGCTCATCAGCGTTTTTATTGGCACTGGCCGGGTTTTGCAAAAACGGTGCCGGTAACAGCCGATCGGTGTCAATCGGTTGCTGTGTCAGTGGGTGCCACTCAACACTGGGATGTTCGGCAAGGCGTTGGAATTGGGTCACAGGTAGTTTCGCTAAAATCAATTGGCCATTATCTTGTTTTAGTAGGCCAAAATTGGGGACTGGAATCGGCGCACCGGCTTCAGTACCGACCGTGATGATACTGAGTGTTAAGTTATGTGTGTCTAAAAAGGTTTTGATGGAATTGACCTCATCCGCTTCGACCGAATCGGTAATCCAAATTAGATGGCCTTGATTAATATGAGATCCTTTTAAAAGCTGCTGTGCTTGCTGCAAGCCCGTTATCGCATTCGCTCCCATACTGGGCATTATCAAAGGGCTAAGACTGGGTGTGAGATTAATCAGGGTTTGGGGGTCTTCTGAGATGGGGGTGATGGTATGAGCTGAGCCAGCATAAACCACCATACCAAATTGTTGTTCCGGATGGGATTTTAATAAATCCATTAGTTGGAAACGGGCACGATTTAAGCGGTTGGGTTTCAGGTCATCTGACAACATAGAGAGCGAAAGATCCAGCAGAATGACACAGGCCTGGCGGTTTTTTTCGGCAGGCACCTCGACTTTTTGCCAAGTAGGGCCGCTGAGTGCAATAACCGTTATCAACCAAATCAGTAGGAGTCCAATTAAGGGTAAAGCGTTTTTCTGTTGGGATTGTTTGGATAATAATACCGGTTTAAATGGCTCGGCAATCAGTCTCTGCCAACCACCTTGTTGTTGGTGTTGGCGCCACAGCAGCCAACCGATCAATGCAATCGGAATCAGGGTCCATAACCAGAGGGGACGTAAAAAATGGAGCGTTTCTTCAGTCATATTGTCTTTGCGTTATGAGTCGATAAATTGCCAATAAAAAACTTAAACCCAGTGCGATAGCCAAAGGCCAAGGATAGAGTTCCGTTCTGGGTCGATAAGGTGTTCGATCTTGTTGTGTTGATTCTAATTGGTTAATTTCATTATAAATATCATTGAGTTGTTGTAGATTGGCGGCTGTATAAAATTGTCCGCCAGACAGTTCCGCAATGGTTTTTAAAGTGGCAGTATCAACCGAACGGCTTTGGCCGAATAAAAACTGATCCAGTCCACGACTTTCCGCAACACCGACGCCTATGGTGTAAATTTTAACGCCCATGCTTTGTGCATGGCGTGCTGCCTCTAAAGGCTGGACGGCACCTGCTGTATTAGAGCCATCGGTCAGTAGGATCAGTATGGTATTGGATTGGTTTGCTTGGGTAAGATGTTGGAGGGTTACGCCAATCGCATCCCCAATTGCTGTATTATTACCCGCCATGCCAATTTCAGTTTCGTTCAATAGTGTTTGCACCGTGTTTAAATCGAAACTGAGCGGGCTTTGTAAAAAAGCTTGAGAGCCAAATACTACCAGCCCCATACGATCCCCTTGGCGTTTTTGGATAAAGTCTTTAACCACTTTTTTGACAGCCGTTAAGCGATCGACCTCTTGACCACCGATTCGCATATCGGTTTGTTCCATACTGCCTGACAAATCAACAGCCAACATTAAGTTTTTGCCAGTGACTTGAAAAGGCTCGGTTTGCCAATACCAAACGGGGCGCATGGCAGCCAGCAAAACGAGCAGCCAAATCAGCAATCCGAGCAATGGCAATGCCATTGGCGGTTTGGATGAAGTGGTAAGTGGATATTGAGTTGCATTTTCTAACCTTTGTTGCAGGTGAGGCGCCATTAGAGGAACTTGCTGCTGAGGAGCGGGTTGCCAAAATCGTCGAATAAGCCAAGGCAACGGCAAAAAGGCTAACATCCATGGTGTCAAGAAAGTGAGTTGCTGCCAAAAATAGTGTAACGCGTCCATCATCATTTGTGATGTCCCTTAATCCATTTAGCTGCATAATCGAGACAGGCTTGAATTTCCGCATCGTCCAAATCGATTTGAGGGTGATAGTGTGCTGATATAAAGCGTTCCATTGCGTCTGGCTGTTCAATATAGCTGGCCGTTTTTTGCAAAAAACTTAACCAGGCTTGGCCATTTAAAGCCGCAACTAGATGGCGTCCATAGTGGGTAATGGCGACTTGTTTTAACAGGGCGTTGGTGGCTTGTACTTGTTGATGCGGGTTGGTTGCCTCTGCCAAAGCTTCATGAAAGATGTCCATCGCCTGGCTACGATATCGATTGAGACGACGCTGTTTCCACCAGTACCAGCTGAGGCCAATGATAATGCCACTGAGACCGACGAATAGCCCGATGAGTGTTTGTGATGGCGGCCACCAGCCGACGGCATCAGGAATATAAATATCATTGAGTTGGCTAAGTAAATCTGGATTCATCGGCCAATCACTCCTTGCGCGAGTAACGCTTCTAACGGGTCTTGATCGGTAGAAATATCGATTAGCGGGATATGGAATGGTCTGAGTTGTTGTTGCAATGCATGCCAAGCATTTTGATAAGACTGCGCATAAGCTTGGCGTTGCTTGGGATCACTGCTATTTAAATGGGTTTGTGTTTGTCCATTGGTTAAGGTTAAAACACCTTGATCGGGCAACTGTTTTTCAATCGGGTCACTGATATGAATCAAGGTGATGTCATTATGCCTTTTCAGTTGACTGAGCTGTTGTAAGAAATTTGCAGGCTGGTGAATAAAATCGCCAATTAAAATAATGCGTGTTCCAGGGCGTAGCCGTTTTTGATAATGGGCAATTTGATCTGTCCATTCCAGCGTTTGCGGTTGTGAGGGGCTTTGCAGCTGAGACTGGAGCTCTAGGGCTTGTTGTAAAAAATGCATTAGAGTTTTTAACTGGTGTTTGGGGTCAAGCCACTGGTGGTTTTGGTGGTTAAAAACAGCGCCTCCAAAACGGTCTCCCTGGTGTAGGCTAATCCAACCGAGGATTGACATGATATGAAGCGCTTGGTCGGCTTTAAACCGCTGACGAGAACCAAAAAATAATGGCGGTGTTTGTTCCAAGAAACAGACCACTGGTGTTTCCAATTCTTCAGTAAACACTTTGGTATGGGCTTTTTGAGTCCGTGCACTGACTTTCCAATCAATATGACGGATTTCATCGCCAGGTGCATATTCGCGTACTTCCAAAAACGCCATGCCGCGTCCTTTACGCAAAGCTTGTTGATAACCACCTTTACTGGCAACCAACTTCTGTTGTGCGGTCAGCCGGAAGCGCTTGAGCTGGAATCGCCAAGCCAGTAAGGCTTCAAGCTGACTATAAAGCTGCACTGAGTCAGACATTAGATAACGGGTACCACTTCAATCAGTTCATCAATAATATGGTCAACCGTTTTGCCAGTGGCTTCGGCTTCAAAACTCAACAATAACCGGTGCCGGAACACATCATGAACCACTGCTTGAACTTCAGCGGGCGTGACAAAACTTTGCCCTTTGAGCCAAGCTAAGGCTCTCGCGGCACGAGATAAGGCAGCAGTGGCTCTGGGGCTAACGCCATATTCAATGGCTTTGCCTAATTCTGGATTATATTTTTCTGCCTGACGGGTTGCCATAACCAATTCCACCAAATAGGTTTTGGTTTCTTCAGAGAGATAAAGGCTTAAAACCTCCTGACGAATTTGGAATAGCTCTTGTTGTGAAAGCATTTCTGCTGTGACGGGGTGGGTCGTTTTGGCTTCAGACTCTACCAGATCGAGAATACGTTTTTCAGCGGCACTATCGGGATAATCAATTTGAATATGCATCATAAATCGATCCAATTGCGCTTCTGGTAAAGGATAGGTGCCTTCCTGTTCTATGGGGTTTTGGGTGGCCATCACCATAAAGAGTTTGGCCATTGCTAAGGTTTTTTGACCCACCGTAACTTGATGTTCGGCCATGGCCTCAAGCAGCGCCGATTGTACTTTAGCAGGGGCACGATTGATTTCATCTGCGAGAATCAGGTTGTGAAAAATGGGCCCTTTTTGCAGACTAAACTCGCCTGTTTGTTGGCGATAAATCTCGGTACCGGTAATGTCAGAAGGTAACAAGTCCGGGGTAAATTGAATGCGATGATAGTCTCCTTCAATCAATCCCGCCAAGGTTTTAATCGCTTTAGTTTTGGCCAGGCCTGGTGGGCCTTCCACCAAAATATGGCCTTCTGCGAGGAGTGCAATCAGCATCCGTTGGGTTAAATGTGATTGACCAATAATCTGCTGGTCTAAGTGGGCTAATAAGGTTTGAACTTTATTGTGTAATGCTGAAAGTGATGACATCGGTGTTCCTGTTTCGATAAACGTGGGCATGATGAACCGAACATTATAAGAGGTTTGACACAATTCTCAATGGATAAACCCGTAAAAGAAGCTTGAGAATGGTGGCTAGAAAAGAGATCAAAATGGCCAGGCCTGGCCATTTTTGATGCGAGAAGCGAGGTTTATTGGTGCGGTAGTACTTGATGATTAGACACACCCGCAACCACATTTTCAAGTTGATTAATAGCTTCAATCAATGCGTCAGAAGCTTGTTTAATTTGTGTAACCTTATCCGGTGTGAGCCGTGTCTCGGTATTCAGTAACGCGACAGCCTCTTTCAAGTATTGATGGTAGTCGTTACTTAGGGTGACCAATCGTTGGTAATCCTCGTGTTGCTGATATTGTTGACCCGTTGTCGTTAGCCATTTTCCAATTTCGCTGTTTTCCGGATTGATGACCATCTCGTCGTCAAAATCTTTGGATCCGGTATGTAGTAGACCACTAATGTGAGCACGACTGGCTTTGACTGCTCGGCGTGCCTGAGCAAAATCAAAGTTGCCTGTTGAGAGGGTTGTGGTTAAAGACAGCTGTGGAATATCAATTTTAAAAGCGTCAGTGAGCTCCACTAAGCGTGAAATTTTTTGATCCATGCTTTGAGTGTCTTCAGCAACGGATTCCACTAAGGCCGCATTTTGTTGGGTGATTTCATCCATTGAGGATACGGCTTGGTTGATCTGGCCAATACCAAGCGATTGCTCCTCGGCTGATTGGGTAATGGCATCCACCATTTCCGAAACGGAGGTAATTCGCTGGTTGATTTGAGACAGCATCGTAGAAGATTGTTCGGTAAGTTCTGTGCCATTTGCAATTTGTTCCGTTGTATCTTGTACCAATCGGGCAATGTCTTTTGCTGCATCGGCTGATTTTTGGGCTAGGCTACGAACTTCTCCTGCCACAACAGCAAATCCTCGGCCATGATCACCTGCGCGAGCGGCTTCCACAGCGGCATTTAATGCCAGCAAATTGGTCTGAAAGGCGATGCTGTCAATCAAGCTGGTGATTTCAGAAATCTTACTGCTGGCTTCTTCTATTCCATGCATGGCAGAACGGGTTTGATCCATGATTTCAGCACCCTTGTCGGCATCCTCTTTCGCTTGATGCGACAAATGGTTGGCCTCTTTTGCATTTGAAAGTGAATTCTGTACCGTTGAGGTGATTTCTTCCATGGAAGCGGCTGTTTCTTCTATGGAAGCCGCTTGATTTTGTGTTCTTTCATTTAAATCCATATTGCCACGGCTGACTTGAGTGACATTTTGGCTGGAGCCGTCAGACATGAATTTTATTTCAGTAAACATACTACCAATATTGTTTAAAGAGTTATTGATAATGTCCTGCAACTTCGCGAGTTGTCCAGAAAATTGACCATTGACTCGGGTTGTCAGGTCTCCGGAAGTTAATTGGGTTAAGCTGTGGGTGAAGCCATTAAACCCATTTTCTAAATCTGTCAAAGTGGTATTGATATTGGTTTTTAGATGATCCAAATCACCACTTAATGGGGTGGTGATAGGGTGGGTAAAGTTGGCCTGAGACATCGCTTGCATGGTTTGGTTGATTTCGGTGATTGCCGATTTTAAGCTGGTGACGGTTTCATGAATACTGTCAATTGACTTCTTAAAAGCCCCTTCTGCTGGAACGTCTTTTACTTCGACCGAGAAGTTTGCCAATTGCATTTCACCTAAGACGCGCTCAATTTCTGACATGGTACTGTCCAGAATTTGTGCGGTTTGGTTCACCGCCTGTTTAAGGTCATCCAATTCACCAACGGCCTCTGCTGTGACACGAGTCGACAAATCACCCTGTTCAATTGATTGCATACTGTGGGTGATAGAGGTAATGACATTTTGCAGCATCTGTAAGAGTTCATTGAAGTCCTTTGCCATTAAGTTAACTTCATTGCCGTTGTTATCCGTTTTGACTCTGACTGAAAAATCACCTTGAGTGAGCACGTTTGAGATGGTGTTTTGAAGCGCTTTAACTGGCCGAATAACCAATTTGTTTAAGCTGACGATAATGGTAATCACCATTAAGACAACGATCAATACGATTAAAAGTATCTGTTTAATGGTTTCATTCAGAATACTAGCCATTTCTGCATTAAAGTGAGTTGTGGGTTCTGCAATAATCTGGATACCGACCAATTTACCACGCATGTCATTAACTGGAATTTGAGTGATCAGGTGTTCGTTTTGAATTGTCCAGCCTTGCTTATTCAGTAGCGACCAGTCAATTTTTTTGGCCATATCAATACTGTCACTAGAAAACCAGTCATTGCTGGCGACGACATAATCCCCGACAACTGTATTTTTACTGGCCTTCACACTAATTTTTAATGCTTCTTGGTTGAGTAGCATGAGATAGTTCATGTTTCGTTCTTGGTAGGCTTTTGCCATCGACCGAAGTCCCTGGATAAATTCAAGGGAACCGATGTACTGGCCATTTTTGAACAAAGGCGCAATCCCTCTGACGGCCAATCCAGCGCGTCCAAGTTCTAAAACTCGAATGGGTGCTCTTTCATTAATCACTTTTTGTACCCCAAAACGGAAGCTAGATAAGTCATCGCCGTTTTTATCACGCCAGCTTCTCAGAAAAGAGTGATTGTCAGGGGTATGGATATGTATTTTGACGTTTTTATATTGGGTGTGTTCTTTGTATGTTTGGCTAATATCGCCCAAAATGTGGTTAACCAGTGGTTTGTCATTATCGGAAATGGCTTGAATTAATTCACGGTTTGAAGCAAAACTGACGGCATTGGTTACGCCGATATCCAGTTTTTTATCGAGACTGCGTTCTACATCTTGAATCAATTTATCTGCAGTGTTTCGCGCGATGTGTTCAAACTGTGTTTGGTAGGTGATCAAACCAATTACAGCTAAAGCAACAACAACGAGCAAGGTGATCAATAGCGATAAAAAAATGATTTTTGGCTGTAACCCCAGTCGCTTAAACATAAAATGGTTCCCTTTAATGAGTTTAAGAGTCTATTAACAATTCAGTGTATTGCAAAGGGGTAAAAATACCAAGCTTTTTAATAGCTTAAGTTTTTGATGTCGGTATAAAATAAATAGAAATTATCTTTAACAGGCCGAGTCGTTTAGGTGGGTTTGTTTGCCAGTAGTACAGCACGGATCGGGGCGGGGTATCCTTCAATGGTTTTATTGGGGTCTTGAGGGTCTAGGAAATCTGAAAGCGAATTCCATTCCATCCATTCGGTTGAACGTTGTTCTGATGTTGAGGTTTGATCAATATCAACGCAGCGCACGTTTCTATAGCCACATTTTTCAAGCCAGTGGCTTAATTCGTCAACTGACGGAATAAACCAGACATTGTTCATTTGCGCATAACGGTTTTTAGGCACCAGTAATTGCCCTTGGTCTTCGGGAATAACAAGGGTTTCCAATACCAATTCACCACCCGGTTTTAGCGTGCGTTTTAAATCAATCAAATGATCCATCGGTGAACGGCGATGATATAAAACGCCCATCGAAAAAACGGTGTCAAAAACACCGGTGGGCTCCGTTTTGGGAAGTTGTTCCAGTGTTAGCGGTAAGAAGTAGGCGGGCGCTTCAGTACCGATAAAATGTTTTACGGCTAAGAACTGTGTCATAAATAATAGACTGGGATCAACACCGACTGCCATTACGGCCCCCTCGCCAAGCATTCGCCATAGGTGATAGCCGCTTCCACAACCAATATCCAAAACTTTTCTTCCGTCGAGAGAGCTTAGATGCGGTACAACACGATCCCATTTCCAGTCTGAACGCCATTCGGTATCGATATAAACATGGTTGATGTTGTAAGGTCCTTTTCGCCAAGGCATTAATTTTTTGAAATGGGATTTGAGATCGGTTTGATCTTTTTCAGACAGGTTGGGCGTTTTCGCGCTAATGGCTGATTGATTGAGTTGGATGTCGCTGGCATTCGGGTATTGGGTTAATGCATTTAAAGCAGGCAGCCAACGACTGAGATTTCCATTGCCCCTTGGATCAAGTGCAATTTTCCCAGTGGCTTCCAATTCAGATTGCCAGTGGCTAAGGCCTAAGCTGGGGAGCGTTTGAAGGAAGTCTTGTAGGTGTTGATGGTAATGTTTCACATGGAACCTTTATTTTGAAAGCGGCGCTTTTATCGCTAAAAATGACATAAAGTTATAGGCCTGAAACCAACAACCGGCGGTCTGAAAGCCCGCTTTTGCAAATCGTTGTAGATGGGTTTCTGCGGTATCGCTTTGGAGGACGTTTTCTAAGGCAGCCCGTTTTTGAGCGATTTCCAGCTCGGAATAGCCATTGGCACGTTTAAATTGAAGGTGAAGGTGTTCAATCGCATTTTGTAGATCGGGCGATTCAAAATGCACTTTTTCCGACAAAATGAGGATACCACCGGGATTAAGGCCTTCATAGAGGCGAGTAAGGAGTGTTTGACGAAGACTGGGTTCGATAAACTGTAACGTAAAATTCAATACGATCACTGATGCATTTTCAATCGGTAAGGTCGTCATATCGCCACAAATGAGTTCAACAGCCACATCGGAATGAAAACCATCAAGGTGTTCTTGCGCGCGCTCAATCATGGGTTGAGACGTATCGATGCCGATCACTTTACAATTTGCAAAAGGGGCTTTACGGCGCATGGTTAGGGTCGCTGCCCCAAGGGAACAGCCTAGATCGTACAGGTGACTATTGGGTCGGGCATATTGCGCCGTCAGCTCACCGATTCCAGTGAGGATGGTTTGATAACCCGGGACAGAGCGTTGAATCATATCCGGAAAAACGGCTACCACTGAGTCATCAAATTGAAATGCGCCTACGGCTTCATATTGCTGTGCGTAAAGAGTATCTTTCATGGTTTGTTCTTTTCAGCCATCATTAAGGCGTCTATTATAAGCAACCCACTGCTTAAAGATAAGCTTGTTTTTTATGGGTTACTTTTTCTAAATAGTGACGTGCTTCTTGATACTTTAAATGGTTGCGCAAATGTCGATACACTTGATCGGCACTCAGTGCATTGATTTTGGTCACAGCCTGTTGGCGGTCAGAATGGAAGGCCCTTAAAACATTGCCGCTGCCGGTGTTATAGGCGGCGATACAACAATATTCTTGCGATTGTGGGTTTTGAATGGCCGCTAAATAACGACTAAAGAGTAGGTGTAGGTAGACGGCCCCCATTTCGATATTATTGTCAGCTTGGAATAAATAGTTTTTGCTGGGGGTGCCGTCTTTTTTGTACAAAAATCGATAGGCATCTCTGCCTGCGGATTGGGGTACGATTTGCATTAAACCATAGGCTGGAATATGACTCATTGCATAAGGATTAAAAGCACTTTCAGTTTCGATAATGGCATAAATCAACGCGGGTTCCAGTTTGAAGCGCTGGCTTTGACGTTTAACCTGAGCGGCATAATGGCGCTGTTGTGATTGAGTATGGTTTTTGACCATTGAAAAGGTAACGAAGTGGCGAGGCTTTTGGTTATAGCGATCCGATTGGTAGGCGGCTTTAATTAAGAAGTCTGCATAACGTTTGGCTCGCCATTCGGTGGCAATCGCTTTATTATCTTGATCAAGTACGAGGCCATGCAAAAAGGGTTGTTGCCCAGTGACAATGGTCTTGTCTGACAATAAATCAACTTGGGCAGGGTTATCCGGCGTTAGTAGGGTGCTGACTATCGCTGCCTTTAATGCGGCTTTAGGGAATTGGTCGATCAGGGTTTCAACGCGGATTTGACCGCTATTAAAGTTGACTAAAGCGCGACTCTGATACTGTTCTGTATATTTGACATATTCTTTGGGCGATGCGACTTTTTTATCGCCCCAGGTTTTGGCTAATTCAGCAACCAGAGATTCAATTTGACGTTTGACTAATTGATCAATTTGAGCAATACCGGTGACCGGGATGTGGGCGGCGACCGCGCCAGGTAGATTGCCTTTTGAAAGTTGTTTGGCTGAATGGATACTTTGACGAATCTGACTGGGTTGGCAGCCTGCTAGTCCAGTCAGACTCACCGTGAATAAGCTTATAAAGGTTCGGCGATGCATAAGTCTCCAAAGTGCGTTAATTAATAGCGGCTAGTCAACTGTGCCACTTCAGAAAGTCGCCAGGCCTGGTGGTTTTGTGAGGCCTCTACCGTATTTTCAATCTGATCATCTAGCTGCCAAAAAAAATCAATTCCGGTCAAGGATTCGATCTCATCAATACTGGTGACATAGTTTAGCAAATTACCATCTTCGGGGGCACTTTGCGGCATAACAAAGGCAAGAGCTTCAGGCGCTATGCCAGAATCTGTTGGCCGAATGAAGATTTTATAAAATGCCTTTGGAATGGCTATTTTGGCGGTTTTCATCCATTGTGGATTGGCATCAAAAATGGGGCCGGTAATTACCCAAAACTTAGGATACCATTTCGAAAAATAGTCGGCGCTGACTTCTTCAAGGCGCTGCCAAATCTTGCCATTGAATTTGACTAACTGGGGAGAAATATTGGTCATTAAAAAGGTTTGCTGTTGTGCTTTGCGGCCATAACGACTGGCAATGACGTAGTTGGGAGCATGATGGCCTCGGCTATAGCCACTACCTGTATAGTCTTGGTGCTGAACACGTCGAATAGAACGCCAGTCGGTTTGAAAACGCGGTCGTTTCCCAAACGATTGTTTGGCTTGTGTCACTTGGTAGGTCACCCAAAGTGGGTTGGCGAGTTTTTCAGAATAGGCCAACATAAATCCGTCATTACGGAGAATGTGGGTTAAGTTCTCAAGATTATGGCTGGTCTTGGGAACGCCCATATAGCTCATAGCCGGACGAGCTATTTGCGTTTCATAGCCATAAACGGCACCGGCAATGAGCAGCAAAAAACCGGAAATCATCGGCAACCAAAAGAAGCTGAGTTGAAGCAGCTTAGGCTGCTGACTCAGTGCCTTAAACAAAATAAATATAGCCGATTTTGATGAGTTGGGGATTCGCCGCATAGTTTCTTTTGAGTCGATAATGATGGGCATTATTTTAGCTTAATTTGAGCGGTTCATGCCAAACATCCACTTCTTTTCAAAGAATGCCCAGGCCTGGCTGTTTTATACGGGATTCAGAAAAACCTTAACGATTTTAGTTAATTAAATTTGATTCTGATAAATAAATTCTATGAAAATTAATTACATATCTTGCGATTAAATGCTTATGATATATTTTTAATAACTAAGCGCATGATGAATGGGATGGTCAATGAATCAAAAAATCCTTAATTTGATTAATGATAGTGAGACCATCGTTTTTTATTGTAAATATGCACCAAATTGGCCTGTGTTATTTTTAACCGAAAACTTTAATTATTTCGGTTATTCACCGTCATTGCTTTTAGCGCAACAAATTTCTTACCCAGATATTATCCACCCTCAAGACTTTAGTGAATTAGAAGCGCAGGTGACTGATGCTGCAATGTCAGATATGGCTTTCCTATCGAAATGGGTGCGATTAAAAAAAGCCGATGAAACCTATGTTTGGGTAGATATTCGCATTACCTTTGAACGTGATACCTCAGGTCAAGTCTCCCATTTATTGGGTAAAATTGTTGATGTCACTCGGACGGTTGAAGCCGAGGAAAAATTACAACTCTTTGCACAGGTGATCCATCAAACCGCCGATTTAATCAAAATTACCGATAAGGCAGGAAAATTAATCTTTGTTAATCAGGCATTGCTGGACAAAACAGGTTATACCGAAGCAGAATTATTGGGAAAAAATCCGGCGATTTTAAAATCAGAGCAACGAGATTCTAATATTATTGCTGAAATGTGGCAAACCATTTCAGCGGGTAAGATTTATCGGCATCGATTGGTGAATCGATGTAAAGATGGCACAACCTATTGTGAAGAGATGACCATTAGCCCAATTTTTAACCGAGATGGAGAGATCGAATATTATGTATCAACGGGGAAAGATGTCACTGACCAGGTAAAATTGCAACAGACCTTAAATGATTTGGCCATGAAGGATCCTCTGACTAATTTATGGAATCGCCGTTATATGACGGAGGCGATTGAAACAGAAATTAAAATACTAGATCGTGAACCAAGCGAATTCGGCGTGATGATGCTTGATGTCGATCGTTTTAAAGCGATTAATGATCAATTTGGTCACGATGTTGGCGATGACTGTTTAATTTGCGTTGCTAAATTGCTAAGCAAGACCATACGATCGACAGATATCATTGGGCGCTGGGGTGGGGAAGAATTTCTTTTGCTGGTCAGGGGGGTTGATGCGATAGGAATGGCACGGTTAGCTGAGAAACTCCGAACCAAAGTTCGCGGTTATGAGTTTTCAAAGGTCGGTCAGGTATCAATGAGTATTGGTATCACGGCCTACGTGCAACATGAGCCGGTAAATGCCTTGTTAAAACGAGCTGATGAAGCGTTATATCTCGCCAAAAATAATGGTCGAGATCGAGTTGAATTGATGTAATACCCTAAGCGGTTCCCAGCGCTTTTAGATATTGAGTCACTTCGGCTAAATTCCCTTTAAAACACTGAGTCTTGGGTGTTTTTTGTTTTTGATAGTCGTACATGGGGTCATAGTATTCAACCAATAAGGTGCTAATCCAAGCGAGGTGTTGGTCGGTTTTGCCCGTCTTTTGTTGATGATCACAAGCTTGTTGAAATTGGGTTGCGACTCGATGATGGCGTTCGCCACCTAAGCGTTTACGTATTCGATTAATGGCCGCTTGCATAAACTGTTGCCATGATGACAGAGTTGTATATTGCGGTTGAGCAGATATCACATATTCTTGGAGAGTAATCTGTAACCGTTGTTCAAGCGGCGTTTCTAGTTCTACATAGTTGCCTTTCTTTATCGCGTTGTGGAGTGGCATCGGGATATTAACCGAGCCGA
This sequence comes from Hydrogenovibrio sp. SC-1, assembly GCF_002848135.1. Taxonomy (GTDB): domain Bacteria; phylum Pseudomonadota; class Gammaproteobacteria; order Thiomicrospirales; family Thiomicrospiraceae; genus Hydrogenovibrio. Next base: position 103,111 of record NZ_PKGB01000002.1, on the reverse strand, counting down.
TATGAGCGGATTCATCCTCAAAGACCAAGTTGTGGACACCCTGTTCAAGTTGACGGATCAAAGCCATGGCCAGTTGATTTTCAAAGTTAATTTGTGTTGGTTGCGGGGTTGGGTAGCCACCAAATGCTGAGCCCCGATGATGGGCTAGGCCTTCTAAATCAATCGCATTATTGAGTTGTGCAATGACCAGGGTTTTTCCAGCTCCTGTTCGTCCAGAAATAATGGTAGAAGATAGGGATTGATTGGTATGAGCATTGGTGTTGAGTTGTAGAGCCACATGCTCTAATTGGTCAATGAGATAACGTCGAAAAGCCTTATAGCCACCTTTAAGGCGAGTAATGTCATAGCCTCGATCTTTTAACCATTGTTGCGCTATCTTTGAGCGCATCCCGCCCCGGAAACAATACAAAAGTGCACGGGGATTGGCTTCCATAAAAAGTTGCCAAGATGAAATCCTTTCGTCTCTGAGCGTGGGCGTGAGTAATTGGTGGCCGAGATGAACGGCTTGATTGTGCCCTTGTTGTTTATAACACAGTCCCACTTGCTGACGTTCTGCATCATTCATTAACGGAAGGTTGGTGGCGGTTTCGAAGGCACCTTGTTGAAATTCAATGGGTGCACGCACATCGATTAATGGGGTTTGATTCAATATGATTGATTTGAAATTATTATCTTGCGGTAAATTGTCGTCAAAAGCGGTGATCTGCATTAAATAACCTCAACGCAGTATGCATGTGTTGATTTAGAACGGGTGCGGCCGATCGGTTCTAAATGGAAGCCATTCGCTGAGGCGCAGTTTAAAAAGGGTTCTAACGCATCATTACGAACCGCTGCCAGTAAGCCGCCAGACGTTTGAGGGTCACATAAAATCATTTTTTGGGTGTCGTTATTCAGTGGCGCGACCTTATGACCATAACTCGCAAAGTTTCGCTCGCTTCCACCAGGCGTACACCCTTGTGCTAAATAATGAGGGACATGGGGTAGAATCGGCAATTTGTCATAATCAATTTCAGCCGTAATGTCACTGCCTTCACAGAGTTCTATTAAATGCCCGAGCAAACCAAAGCCAGTGATATCGGTTAAAGCGGTGACCCCTTCGAGTTTGGCAAACTCATGCCCAACCGTATTGAGGATGGTCATGGCTTCTATGGCGGTATTCAGATGATCGAGTTGGAGTTTTTTTTGTTTTTGGGCGGTGGTTAAAATGCCTATTCCAAGGGGTTTTGTGAGAAATAACGTACAGTCAGCTTCGGCAGATGCATTGCGCTTAAGATGTTGATTTTCCACTAAACCAGTGACGGCCAGCCCAAATATCGGTTCTGGCGCATCAATAGAGTGCCCACCCGCCAATGGAATGCCGGCCGCTTCGCAGGTGGCTCGGCCGCCGTCAATGACCTGTTGGGCAATGTCGGCAGATAAGGTATCAATCGGCCAGCCCAAGATGGCAATGGCCATGAGTGGTTTGCCGCCCATGGCGTAAATATCACTGATAGCATTGGTGGCAGCAATTTGACCAAAGGTAAAAGGGTCATCCACAATGGGCATAAAAAAATCAGTGGTACTTAATACGGAAGTCCCATTTCCTAGGTCGTAGGCTGCTGCATCATCCTTGGTATTATTCCCAACCAATAGATTGGGAAAGGAGGAAAGCGCTAATTGCGTTTTGAGGATATTGTCGAGTAATTCTGGTGAAATTTTGCAACCGCATCCTGCACCGTGGCTATATTCGGTTAATTTGATTTGTGGTGTAGAAGACGGGGTTGCCGACATGAAAAATCCCATTGTATTTGAAAATATATAAGGTGAGTAATATTAACATAATCGGGTTAAAGTCAATGCCATAACTCTGTTTGGAAGATGGCGCTGATATTTTGTACGCGGTTCTTTTAAAGAAGCGGTTTTAGGTGTTTAATTAACCAAGCGTCTTTAAGGATTTTCAATCGAGGTTCAATTTATGGAAAGCTATTATTTTCAATTTGTATTAACCGCAATATTGCTGGTTGGGTATCTTTTGACGAAATGGAGTCTCACTAAGCTGCTCAGACGCCTTGGCATTACCAAGAAGGTGCCAGAGATTCGGGTTAAGAATATCACACGCTATTTTCACCTGGTGTTATTTCTAACACTGATCGTGTTGATGATGATGGTGTGGGGTATTGATTATAAAGGCTTGCTGGTTTTTGCCTCATCTGCGTTGGCCGTGATTGGTGTCGCTCTTGTTGCTCAGTGGTCCATCTTGAGTAATATTACCGCAGGGGTGATTGTATTTTTTTCTTTTCCAGCGCGCATTGGCGATACCATTGAAATTGTCGATGGAGCCACGAAAATGAAAGGTACCATTACCGAAATTAATTTGTTTCAAGTCATCTTACAAGATGAAAAGGGTCAATCTGTAGCCTATCCAAACAATTTAATTTTGCAAAGACCAGTAGTCAAAGTGTCATCTGAATCAAGACAGCCAAATGGTCGAAGCAGTTGGCAAACACGTGTCAAATTACATCGACAGGATTAACCCTTTATATGACATTAAATAATTTATTAATTATATAAGAAAAAGGTTAAGTGTTATATTAGCATCATTTTAAATAGGTTCAGATACCCTATTTTGACCCATAGAAAATGGAGACGTCATGGTTGCGCACGAAAAATTTCAACAGCTCAAGTCGCACTTGCAACAGGTGATTGTTGGTCAGGAAGCCTTATTAGATCGAATGATTATTGCGCTGCTTACTGGGGGGCATTTATTGCTGGAAGGACCACCAGGCCTGGCTAAAACAACCGCCGTAAAAACTCTTTCTGAAGGGGTAAAGGCCAGTTTTCAACGGATTCAGTTTACCCCAGATTTGATGCCAGGCGATGTCACGGGTTCGGATATACTCGAAACGCAGACAGGGCGACTGACCTTTGTTAAAGGTCCCATCTTTCATGAGATCGTTTTAGCGGATGAAATTAATCGTGCACCACCGAAAGTGCAATCGGCTTTGCTAGAAGCCATGGCTGAAAAGCAAGTGACTGCAGGGGGGGTGACCCGAGGATTGCCTGATTTATTTATCGTCATGGCAACCCAAAACCCGTTAGAGCAAAGTGGCACCTATCCCTTGCCAGAAGCTCAATTGGATCGATTTATGTTACATGTGGAGTTGGATTACCCATCTGAAGCAGAAGAATTGACCATTCTACGTCGAGATCGAGCACGTCATTTTGGCGAGGATGTGACCAGTTGGGAGGCGTTGATTACGCCAAAAGCCGTGTTGGAAGCACGACATCAAATTTCGGAACAATATGTATCAGAAGCGGTTGAGCAGTATATTGTGGCCTTAACGGGTGCCACACGTCGCTTAGCAGAATTAGATGAACGTTTGGCCAATGTGTTGGAAATTGGCGCTTCGCCAAGAGCTTCACTGTCGCTATTACATGCTGCTAGTGCCAAAGCGTGGTTAATGGGGCGGGATTATGTGACGCCGGATGATGTGCTTGCCTTGTTACCCGATGTATTACGGCATCGAATTCGGGTCAGTTTTTCAGGTCGCGCAAAACAATGGACTGAAACCAAGGTGATTAACAAGATTATGGAGTTGGTGCCAGTGCCTTTTTCTGGCGATGAAGTGGTCAAGTTAAAAGCGGCTGATTAGTTTATGAAGTTGACCCAATGGCTGAAAAAAAGGGTTGCAAACACCGCCGATGCCGCTTTCGCAGATCCAGTGAATTTGCCAATTTTATCAGAGCAGGCGATTCATCAATTGGCCGATGAAATTGCCGCTGTCGCATCTCGACCTATTACAAACCCCAAAGCCAGTGAAGCACAAAAGCAAGGTGAGCAAGCCAGTCGTTATTTGGGGTCCGGCATGGAATATGAAGAAAGCCGCCGTTACCAACCTGGAGATGAAGTTCGTCGCTTGAATTGGCGTTTAATGGCGCGTACCGGTCAAGCCTATACCAAGTTGTTTCAAGAAGAACGCCAAGAGAGCTGGACGGTAATTTTGGATCAACGTGCCTCAATGCGATTTGGCACCCAATCCCAATTAAAGGTGACACAAGCAATGCGTGTCGCAGGTTTTTTTGCATGGCAGGCTGCTCAAGCTCATTTACCCTTGGCGGCCATTGCGCTGGGTGACACGGTTCGAACCTCAGCCATATTTGAGGGGCAGTCAACCTATGCTCAGTTTATGGCGTTTGCCTCTGTGCCTTGTCCACCTATTGAGGATAAGGACTTACCGCAATTAGAAGATGAGCTATTGGATTGCCAACATCGACTTAAAGCGGGTGACCGGTTGTTAATCATCAGTGATTTCCAGGATTTAACGCAGCGGGCATTACAGCTATTAGCGGCTTTGCAGTCAAAAGTGATGGTCAAGGCCGTTATTATCTACGATCCGGTGGAAAAGAAATTGCCTGCCTTATCCGGGATTGCTCTGCAATCACTCAATGGTGGCGTTAAATTTGATAGTCTGACAGCCCAACAGCAACAGGCGTATCAAGTCTGGGCAGAAAAGTATTATGCTGAAAAACAACAGAATTTAGCCAATACCGGGGTTTGGGTGGTGACGCTTTCCACCACAGAAAGTTTATCGCAATTTAATTTGCGTTTAATGGCAGAGGCTTCTTATGGCGGATAATTCAGAGCTGGCCAGTATGGATGAGAATCAATTAATGGATATTGAGCTGCCCATGGCACCGGGAATTGACTGGATTGGATTGTTGCAGTGGGCTGGAATAGCAATATTAATCATATTGGGTCTGATCATCGTTTTTTGGGCACTCACTCATTATTGGTTCAGAATTCGGTTGCAACTACAGCTTCGCCATTATGGTCGACGGTTAAAGGCTTTGGATGAAACGGTTGAGATTCGACGAATCAGTTATCGAATTTATTCGGTATTTGCGATGGCGCAACGTCATCAGTTGATTTCAGCTGCAGAGACAGATGCATTGGCCGTCAAAATTAACCAGGCTTGCTTTTCAAAACCACAGGTTTCACGTGAAACGCTCATAGATTTTATGCAAGCATTTCGTTTCGCTTTGTCAGCCAATCGTCCCAGATTGACAAGTGTTTTAAGACAAGGATTCAATCAGTTTGTCAGTTTTATCGGTTTGAATAAAGGTCTTTCAAATGAATGACCTATCCGCATTAATGGAACTGGTTAAGCATTGGGATCAGGTGATTTTCGTCTCCCCTGACTGGTTTTGGGGCTGGATGCTGTTAGTGGGATTGTCGTTATGGCATCGATTTCGACCCGCTCAGACCGATTGGCAGCAAACGTCTCAAGCTCGTGCGTTGGTATTTCGCCACTCCCTAATTAACCACTTGTCTTTTCAGACACCTCCGGCGACCAAACGCGCTTGGAGTCGATGGTTGTTACACGCATTACGTTGGTTGTTATTGACGGTGATCATTTTGGCGTTAGCCGAGCCGGTATACAAAATTGAGTTGCCGCCAGAACCGCAAACGAAAACGGTGAGAGATATTGTGTTTGTGGTTGAAACCTCAGTCAGTATGGGTTTGGAAGATTATCAGGTGTCAGCTGAACCGGCTTCTAGGTTGGATGCCATCAAGTCGGTATTAGATAGCTTTATAGCCGGAATGAAAGGGAATCGATTTAGTCTGATTTTGTATGCGGAATCGGCATATACCCTAATGCCTTTAACGGCCGACGGCACCACCGCACGATTAATGTTAAAACGATTGATGCCTTATTTAGCTGGTCGAACTGATGAAGCGACGGGCGAAGCGCTTGGTTTGGCACTTCAACAAACCGAACAGGCTACTGAAACGACTCGCAATAGAGTGGTGGTTTTAATTTCAGATGGACTCAATGCTAATAGTCGCTTACCACTCAGTGAAGCAGTGAATTATGCTCAAGGACTCAATGTGCCGATTTATACCATAGGCGTCGGTGCAGAAGATGCATCGGCAGACCAAAGAACCTATAGCGGACTGATTTATCAAACGCTTGACGCCAGTCCATTACAGTCCATCGCCGATCAAACGGATGGACGTTATTATCGTGTCGGTGGCAAAGATGATTTACAGACGGTATTGCAGCAGATTGATCAGACCGAAGGGGTTGAGATCGAGGTGACCACGCCAAAATTTCAATTACGGTCGTTTGTAAAAGAATTATTAATGCTGGGCATGGGTTTGTTTGTGTTGTATTTTATTGGGATGCAATGGTTGGCGAGCAATGTGCAGCGGGAGACGACGTGATGGATTCGGTTTTAGCCTGGCAGTGGCGTCAACCTGAGTTATTGTGGCTGTTACTTGCTCCACTATTTTGGGGGGCATTGGTCATGCTATGGCGTCGGCGTCGCACCCATCAATATGCGCAAAGCCATTTGTTACCCTGGGTTCAGATTTCAAAATTGGCCAGTCAAAATGCGCTAAAAATAACCAGGCCTGGGCGTTTTTGGGCCAGTTTATGGCAGCCACGCTTGTTCCTGGCACTGGCTTGGATAGGCTTGGTCATTGCATTAGCTGGACCGAGAACTTTGGTGCCATCCCCAGAGCAAACCAGTCGGTCGGGGGTAGATATTTTGGTGGCGATTGATGCTTCCCGTTCAATGATGGCACAGGACGTTGCACCCAGCCGGTTTTTACATGCGAAGGCGTTGATTGAATCGCTTGTTAATCGTTTAGAGCAAAATGACCGGGTTGGTTTAATGATCTATGCTGGTAAGCCGCATTTAGTTTCTCCATTGAGCTATGATCGGGATTTATTTCAATATTATTTGAATCTCGTTCGTCCGGGAATGTTGCCGACACTGGGGTCTCAGACCGAGGCGGCCATTCAATTTGGGTTCACTCATCTACAGCAAACGGCGGGTCAAACGCAAATTTTACTGCTGTTTAGTGATGGGGGGTCTTTACCTGATTCAATTGATGGACAGTCGCTGACAACAGTATTGAGTGAACCCTTGATCGGTAAGGTGCGGTTGATTGGGGTCGGAAAAACAACGCCAGCGGTGATTCCCAGTCAAGAACATCCAACTGGCGCCTTGCATCGGAATGGCAAGAAAATCATGACGCAATTGCAACAAGCGACACTTGAGCAGTTAGCAAACCGTTGGCAAGGCCAATATTTTAAAGCCAGTGACTCATTAAGTTTTCTAGAAACGCTGTTAGCCGATGTAAGTGCGCAAGCGCAACCCAGAACCGAGCTGTCAACGCAGCCTGTGTGGAAAGACCATAGCAAGCCCTTTATTGCCTTGGCATTTTTCGCCTTATTATGGGCTTTTTATCCAATCGTTATTTGGCAAAGAAAGAACCACTCGCAATTGACACTATTACTGTTGGTGGGGGTTTTCAGTTTGGGACTCGGGACGAGTGAACCCGCTTTTGCACAGTGGGTCGCCGAGACAGTGGTTGAAAAGGAGCAGCAGGCCTATCAGGCCTTGCAAGCACATCATTATGACGAGGCGGAGCAAGGGTATCAAAAATTGCCTCACTTCAATGGTACCATGGGTGCGGGGGCTGCAGCTTATCGCAAAAAAGATTACGAATCCTCAGTGGTGTACTTTCAACAGGCGGCCGTCGAGGCGCTAAGCGAACAGCAGCGCGCTTATGCCCTATTGAATTTAGGCAACAGCTTTTACCAAGCGGGATTATTCGCGCAGGCGATTGAGTCTTATCAACAAGCATTATTGTATGACCCCAATTATCTTAAAGCCAAGCATAATTTAGCCTTGGCTGAAAAGGCGCGTCAGCGTGAGTCAGGCCAACAACAGAATGAAGAAACGGGTGAAGGCCAAGGGCGGGGTGAAAGTAGCCGTGATAATGAAGGCGCTTTTTATGGTGGGCAAAGACCGGATCCAGAAGCTGGCGAGGGGGCTTCTGGAGATGCTCCCGAGGGGGATAAGGATGGTAAGGAGTTTGTGTTGCCGGAAGCGCCAGAGCAAATGGATTTTACCTTAAACACAGCAGAATCACTGCGATTAAATAGCACAGCCAATGCGATATTGGATCAGCAACAACGAAGACATCGCATTGAACAATTTGAAAAACAATTAAGTGCTATACAGGACAATCAGCGGCAACTGTTAAAACATTTGTTTGAACGTGAGGAAGGCTTTCAAGCGACGCAAACGCAAGCGCACCCTTTACCTGGAGTGGAACCATGGTAGTGAGATGGTTAAGCAAAGCACTGTTGTTAACGGGACTGTTGCTGAGTGTATCCGTCAATGCCAATTCAGGTCGAATGTCGCCACAGCAGGTGATGTTGGGTCAGGCTGTGACTTGGGTGCTAGAGGGTAAAAATATTGCCCAGCACTTTGTAAAGTCAGATTTGACGGAATTAAAGCAATCCTTTTATATTGAGCGGGTGACTGGTGATGAGGATCGGTTGCGGGTCAAGCTTTATCCTTATCAAGCGGGGAAGATCACATTACAGCCCATTCCGTTAGGTCAAATACAGTTCAATCCCCCCACAATTGATGTATCTGAAAATCCAGATGTCGAAGTGGTCTGGCAGCCACCTGTTTATCCAATGGCTTATCAAAATCAGGTCATTTATTGGCGGGCAAAGTTATTTGCGGAGAACGCTGATTTTTCGGTGACTACCGAGTTGGTAACCGATTCAGGTGAGACCTATCAGTGGCTTGGGACTGCTAAAGAAGATGGTCGCCAAGGGGCTTTTGGTCATCAGTGGCGTTTCACCAGTGGCTTACAATTAACCCGTTCAGGTAGCTACTCCATTGGTTCGCCGAGATTATGGGTTCAAAATTCAACACAGCAACGATGGCTTTTTATCGCCCCTCCCAGTCAAATCAAGGTGCAACCCCTGCCAAGCTTTATTCCTAGAAATATTCCCGTTGGCGAGTTTCATTTAACAGCAAAAATGCCGATGCATCTGATTGAAAAGGGTGCTTTACAAAACTGGCGCTGGCAGTGGCTCGGACAGGATTTGCAGCTAGACGACTTTCCCGACGTATCTGAAATGCTCACCTCAGATACCGACGTGGAGTGGATAACTCCTTCGAAACAGGACAGTACTGAAATGACGCTGGATGGGTTGCGTTCAAAAATGACTGTAGAACAGCCTTTTCGGGTGAATCAATATGGGTGGGTGAGTTTGCCACCATTAAGGGTGACTTACTTCGACGTTAAAACCGGTAAATTGATGAATCAGCTTATGGACCCACCTTGGGTGATATCAGTACCCAATTGGATTATTTGGTTGCTCAAGGGTCTTTGGGCTGGGTTGGTTTTGGTTGGGCTGATGTTGGTCTGGCAGTTAGCTCGCGCGGTCTATTTAAAATGGCATTTAATCCGCCAATTGCAATTGGCGCCTGATGCGCAGGCAACCTGGGGGGCGATTCAACAGTGGACCCAAACGAACCAGGCCTGGGGGTTTTTAAACGAAAGTTCCCGTCAGAATAGAGTTGAATTCGCTTTCAGTGATTTCAGTGATTTCAGTTTGGGGGCTTGGTTAGCTTGGTATGAACAACGGTATGGCAAGAGCGAAGCAGCGCGTCTGCTAGTAACCAGGCTTAATGCCAGTTTTTATGGTCACGGGGATGACCAGATTCAGCAACCGGCTTTGGATTGGGCACAACAATTGCCGAATTTGGATATGACCCGTCTCAGCAAGCGTCATCTCTGCGGTTTAAGTCATCGATTGAAGCAAGCTTTACTAAATTCGCACCGCTAAATTCTGATTGGAATTACAAGTATTAGGGTTCTCTAATATTTATTTTAATGACCCCATTAAAATGTCTGTTTCAAATAGCATTGAGACAGATCAAAAAGTTTGTAAAATAGCGTTATATTCAAAAAGAGATAACGCTTTATGCCTTTGATCGATCCCTTTAATCGAACCATTAACTATTTAAGAGTTTCTGTGACAGACCGCTGTAATTATCGGTGCGGTTACTGTATGCCTGAACAAGGCGTGCATCCCGAAGGGCGTCATACGGAGTATTTAGACTTCGATGAGTTGGCGCGAATTGTTGAAGCGTTTGTCGCTCTCGGGGTAACAAAGGTTCGGATTACGGGGGGTGAGCCTTTAGTTAGAAAAGGATTAACCGACTTTGTTGGGTCCATTAGTCCTTTGGATGGCTTGCAAGAAATCGCTCTGTCAACCAATGCGCATCATTTGGCTAAACATGCTCAACCGTTAAAGCAGGCGGGTCTTCATCGAGCCAATATTTCGATTGATTCTTTACAACCACATAAGTTTAATCAAATCACCCGTGGTGGCGATTTAAAAAAAGTGTTGCAGGGTGTGGACGCTGCGCTGGAAACGGGCCTTAATCCAATCAAATTTAATATGGTGGTGATGCAAGGTACCAATGACGATGAAATCGAAGCCATGGTGGATTATGGCATTGAAAAAGGGGTTGAAGTTCGGTTTATTGAAACCATGCCCATTGGGCCAGCAGGGATGAGCATGATGGATCAGCATTATCCGATGGAAAAAATTTTAGCGCGTGTTCGAGCGCACTGTGGAACGAATCTAATTCCTGCAACAGGCAAGTCTCATGATGGCCCATCGAAAAACTTTCAAATTGCCGGTACAGACGCCAAAATTGGTGTGATATCGGCGGTTTCACAACATTTTTGTGAGAGCTGTAATCGGGTGAGATTAACGGCGAGAGGGGTATTAGCTTTATGTTTGGGTCAAGAGGATTCAGTGGATTTACGTCAACCCTTACGACAAGGTATCTCGGATGATGGCTTGCAACAGCTGATTATTGATGCCATGTTAAAAAAACCGGAAAGACATTTTTTTAAAGAGAATGTTCATAATATTGAATTTCGTCAAATGGTGTCATTGGGCGGATAAGCTTGGATGTATCAAGTCTGTTAGTTTTGGAGAGAAGAAAATGTTAGATATTTTGTATTTTGCAAGTTTTCGGGAAGCATTAGGACAAAGCCAAGAACAATTGCCTTTGGCTTCTTATAAGACGGTTTCTTGTTTGTTGGATGATTTAGCAACGCGCGGCGATGCTTGGCAGCATGCATTGAGTGCCAACCCTAATTTACAGATAGCCGTGAATCAAACTATTGCCGATCGTTCAACCCAATTAAATGCGGGAGACGAAGTAGCGTTTTTCCCACCGGTGACAGGGGGCTAGTTAATGGCGGATTTTCCGTTTATCAAGGTACAAGCAGACGATTTCGATCTGACAACGGAAGTTAAAGGGTTGCGTGAAGGCCATAAAGATATTGGCGCGGTAGTGGCTTTTGTCGGCACGGTGCGTGATATTAATGAAGGCGAAGACATTTGTGCTTTGGAATTAGAACATTATCCGGGAATGACCGAAAAGGCGTTAGAATCAATTCGTTTGCAAGCGCATGAGCGCTGGCCTCTACAGAGTAGTTTGATCATTCACCGTATCGGACAAATGCAACCCTGTGACCAAATTGTATTGGTTGCGGTGGCGTCACGTCATCGTGAAGCGGCTTTTGAAGCGGCACATTTTATTATGGATTATTTAAAGACCAATGCGCCCTTTTGGAAGAAAGAAACTTTACCAGATGGTGAAGAAAAATGGGTTGATGCGCGCATATCGGACAAGGAAGCCGAAGCCAAGTGGTTGCCGAAAAACCCTTGAACAATATTAACCCATTAACCGTGTTTAGAGAGTTATTATGAAGTCATTTGATGAAGCCTTATCCTTTTTATTAGAACAAGCCACGATTACCCCGCATACTGAAAAGGTTAGCTGTGCGCAAGCTCAAGGCCGAATATTGGCTGCGCCCGTTGTGTCATCGGTTAATGTGCCGCCTTATGATAATAGTCAAATGGATGGCTATGCTATTGATGTAATGGATTTAACGCATGAAGAGGTGTTTGAAGTCAGTCAACGCATCCCCGCGGGAAGTATGCCTTCGCCATTAAAAATTGGCACCGTGGCACGCATATTTACCGGAGCGCCTATTCCTGAGTCGGCCAATGCCGTTATTATGCAGGAACAAACAGAAACCTTAGGGGATAAGGTCAAAATTGACGCTGAAATGGCCAGGCCTGGGCAAAATATTCGCCGTATGGGAGAAGACATTGCCAAAGGAGATGAGATCTTGGCAAAGGGTCACCGATTAAGAGCGCAAGACTTAGGCTATATCAGTTCCATAGGTGTTAAAGCAGTTGAAGTCTATCGTCCGTTGAAAATTGCGATTTTTTCAACGGGAGATGAGTTACTAGAACCGGGGGAAACGCCTGAGCCAGGAAAGATATTTAATTCGAATCGTTATGTGCTCTCGGGTGCAATTCCGCAGCTCGGCTTTGAGTTAATGGATATGGGGCGTGTAGAAGATGATTATGAAGCGACCTTGGCCGCCCTTAAAGAGGCAGAAAAACAGGCAGATGTGGTGATGACCACGGGTGGCGTTTCTGTGGGTGAAGAAGATCATGTTAAAGCCGCGGTTGAGGCATTAGGGTCCCTAACCATGTGGCAAGTGAAAATGAAGCCAGGTAAGCCGCTTGCCTTTGGCAAAATTAATGAAAAGCCATTTATTGGGTTGCCAGGCAACCCCGTCTCTGCCTTCTCAGTGTTTTATTTATTTGCGCGACCTTTTCTGCTTAAAATGCAGGGGATGGAGAACTACTGCTTGCAGCCCTATTGGTTGCCGACAGACTTTGATTGGACAAAGCCAAACTTTAGAAGGGAATTTGTTCGTGTTAAACGGGTGAATGACTCAGATGCCAAACAAACTCGATTAGCGTTATTTTCGCATCAAGGATCGGGCGTTTTAACGTCAACGGTTTGGGCGGAAGGGTTGGCGGTGATTCCGGAAGACTCAGTGGTTAGAAAAGGCGATCTGCTCGCATTTTATCCGTTTAATGACATGATCTAATGGGTGATACTATGGAAAATAACAAACAACAAACATTGACCCATCTAGATGAGAAGGGTCAGGCGCGGATGGTTGATGTCAGTGATAAATCTCATACTCATCGTGAAGCGAGAGCCATGGCCGTCATTTCAATGCAACCAGCCACCTTGCAAATGATTCTGGATGGCAAGCATAAAAAGGGCGACGTTCTGGCGACAGCGCGCATTGCCGGCATTATGGCTGCAAAACGCACGCCAGATTTAATTCCAATGTGTCACCCGCTGATGCTCACTTCCGTTAAGGTTGAATTGTTGCCCAATGTTGACAATAACACGATTGAAATTACTGCGATTTGTAAGCTGGTCGGCCAAACTGGCGTGGAAATGGAAGCTTTGACGGCGGCTTCAACGGCTGCGTTGACACTGTATGATATGTGTAAAGCGGTTGATAAAGCGATGGTCATTCATGATTTACAGCTATTAGAAAAGAAGGGTGGTAAAAGTGGGCACTGGCAAAGAGCCAATACCCTTAAACAATAATTCTTAGAGAGATTTATTGAATCTTTGGGCTGTACTGTAGAGCCTCTGGTCCTTCGTGATCAAGTAAGATTTCAAGCCCTTTTTCTGGATAAAACCAGTGATCAAGGCCATCTGATTGGGTTTCAATGCGTTGAGGGTCGCCAAAACGCATTTTGATGGCTCTTTCGGTTAACTGTTTCTTGGGAATCAAGGTGATCAAGCGTATGGGTTGGTTCATCAGTTCATTAGCATCCGCTGTTTGAGGCGTCACTTCTCGGTTTCCTAAGGCTGTCACCGTTGTTTTGATTCCCCTGTCATAAATCTGCTCAAGTTTTTCAGGATCAACCGCAATACCCAAGGCAACAGTGCCTCGAATATTGCTAAAGGTCACATTGCCAAAATAAATTTCGGCGCTTTTTTGGGATTCATCCTTTTGTGAAAAAATTTTGACTTCAATATCATTTCCAAAATATGCTTTGGCATCCAAGGCGGTACTTTTATTGATAGTCAAGCCTAGTGCTTCCAGTTGATTTTGAGCATTGTACTGACTTTTCCAGGGCAATGCCGTTTCAGGAAGGTCTATTGGACTGGGCGGCATAAACATCAGAATCGCTGTAAGTCCCACAGCAATAAACAGTGCAATAAAAAAAGGGGAAGTGCCTTTTTTAGTCGAGTTTGGGGCTGAAGGTGTCATGAAGATGTATGTTCCTGTTTGGCAGGGGGTTCGTCTAATTCTGCATTGCTATTTGTATCTCTAGGGCAGAACTGTTCGATTTTGTTATCGATAATCCCTTTACCAGCGTCATAAACGGAGATTCCAGTTTGTAGGAAGTTATAAAGGACGGTGAAAAAAACCACAAGTGCGCCAAAGAAGGTGCCAATTTTCTCGATAATGGAGGTTGAGGAGTCGCTTTCTGAAAAGTCATTCATCATCATGCCACCACCGACGATATCGCCTAAGATTCCTGAAACACCAATAACAACAATTGCAATCAGATAAGAAATTAACAGGTTACGACCTCTTCGCCAAGCCAGTGTCCAGTGCGCGCTTACAAACCAACTGTCCCTTTCAGCGACCGCTTTTCGATGAAAATAAAGATAGGCGATGACCATTGAAGAGATGAGGGGTACCAAAATAAAGTAATAAGGATTTCCGTGTCCCATTTCTAAAGCCGCTTGTGAAATGGCTAAGTGTGTGACAATGACATTGATATTGAAAATATGATGAGGGTTTTTTGCGAGGTGTTTTTCTTGGTCGGTTACTTGATAGTGCATAAATACTCTCTACGTTAGTTAGTGGAGGTTTAGGGGTTATTTTGCATCTTAATGACTAAATTATTATCAGCGCTAAGGATTATACCTTAATTTCCTATTTCTTAAAATTTGAGTATTGGCTTGTTCCTCTAACGCATAAAAGGCATTAAAAACTCAGTGAATTCATCCGCTGGCATGGGCTTTCCAAATTTAAAACCTTGAAAGGTCTGGCATCGTCTTTTTTGAAAGAAGTCGACATGAAACTTTTTCTCAATACCTTCCGCAACTACATTTAAGTTAAGGCTTTCTGCCATTGCCAGAATCGTGTTTACAATGGCCTGTCCTTCAGTGGTTTCCATATTTTTAATAAAGGAGCGATCAATTTTAATGGTGTCAATAGGAAAACTTTGTAAATAGGCAAGCGAAGAGTAGCCCGTACCGAAGTCATCAATAGAAAGTGAAACCCCAATTTTTTTTAGGTTTTTAAGGATGCGAATATTTTCATCTGCTCGTTTCATGGCTAGACTTTCTGTAATTTCTAGATCCAAGTCTTTTGCTTCTAATGAAGAATTGAGTAATAAGTTAGTTATGTCCTCTGTCAAGGTTGGGTTTGAAAATTGTCGACTCGATAAGTTAACACTCATTTGTAAGTCTGAAAAACCCATTTTGTGCCATTTTTCTGTTTGTTCGATGGCTTGCTCAAGTACAAATTGCCCAATTTGAATAATCAGTCCATTACTTTCTGCAATGGGAATGAATTTATAGGGCATGATCATGCCATGTACAGGATGTCGCCATCTAACAAGCGCTTCTGCTCCACTGGGTTGAAGTGTTTGAGCATCAATTTTGGGTTGAAAAAAGACTTCGATTTCATGGTTTGAAAGCGCTTTCTGTAAATCATTTTCCAATAAGACTTGCGCTTTTGATTCGGCATTCATGTCAGATTGATAAAACATAAACTGATTTCCGCCAGCTTTCTTGGCCTCGTTGCGGGCAATATTGGCATGGGCAATCAGTTCACTGGCACTGTTCCCATCCTGTCTAAGGAGGCTGACACCCATCGAAAAGGTAATATAGATTTCTTGATCTTGGATGGATATGACACTCGATATTTCTTTAAAGATCCGGTTTAGTGATAAGTTAAGCTCTTGGGTTGATTTTGCACTTTTGATTAGAATGGCAAACTCATCACTTCCCAATCGAGCGACAAAGTCATCTTCTCTAGTAACCGTTTTTAGCCGGTTGGCAACTGTTCTAAGCAACGCATCACCATCTTCCTGACCTAAATGGTCGTTAATCTTCTTAAAACGATCAATGTCGAGAATGATAATGGCACTGATTGTATTTTTATCGGCATTGGTTTGTTCAAAAAAGTCGGTGAGGTGTAGATTAAAATGAGATCGATTTGCTAAGTCAGTCAGTTTGTCATGGCTTGCTTGATAATCAATTAAGTTTTCTGCTCGATGTAGCCTAGAAATATCCTGAACAGATCCGGTAATTTTAGTTATTTGGCCTTTTGAATCAAAACTGGCTTCGCCAAGACAATCAATGTAAGTCAACTGATTATTATGATTAAAAACGCGAAAACTAATTTGAAGGGTTTTCAGTTCGGGTTTAGCATCTTCAATTGCGCCAAGAACCATAGGTAGATCTTTGGGTATGATGTTCCGAAAAAACTGATTTAGAGTTAGCGTTTCTTGCCTGGGCACATCAAACAACTCAAATGCAGAGTCTGAAGCGATAATCCTATTGGACTTAGCATTCCATTCCCAATAGCCTAATCGTGCAAGACGTTGTGCATATTCCAGCTGGGATTGGCTGATTCGTAATTGGTCTTCAATATGGCTGACTTTTAAAGCTTGTTGAATTCGTCTCATTAGCCATAGCCAATTAATGGGTTTGGAAATCACATCTGTTGCGCCGCATTGGTAAGCATTCTCTGCACTATGATGACTGTCTTTGTCAGTAATGATGAAGATGGGCGCTGTGGTGATTCGTTCAAGTCGTCGAATGGCTTTGGTTGTTGAATACCCATCCATTTCGGGTAAAAAGGCGTCTAGAATGATCAAGTTCGGTGATTGTTGTGAAAATTGTTTTAAAGCCTCTTTTCCATTGTTGGCTTCTAGAACCTGAAAGTGTTGCTTTTGTAAAATATTTTTAAGCGTTGATCGAGAGTCTTCATCGCTATCTGCAATGAGAATTTTTTGGCGATATTGAAGGGGTTCAGAAAGTGGCATTATAATCCTACGCAGTTAGTATCAATATATGAAAGTTTAATTCATTTTATAGAGTAAAAAAATATTTGACCCAGTTTCTGAAACCTATCAAAGCCATAAGTAGAGATTTACAAATTTATGACCTAAATTTTACCATTTACCCAAGTTATGAAGTCTGACAAGTTCAGGGCGCCTGAAATTCTGTCAATTTCGTGGCCTTGTTTAAAAATGGCTAATGTAGGAATTGAGCGGATATTAAATTGCGCGGCCAACTGCTGTTCCGTTTCGGTATTAATTTTGATGAGTCGAGCTTTGGGCTCTATTTGTGGTGCGGCTTGTGCAAAAGTTGGCGCAAACATTTTGCAGGGTCCACACCAACTTGCCCAAAAATCGACAACTAGAGGCTGGTCGGTTTTTTGTAGGGCGCGCATAAACTGTTCACCTGTCATTTCGACAGGAGTTCCTGTAAATAAACCAGCTTTACATTTTCCACAAGTAGGAGATTTTGTTAGGTTTTCATCGCCAACACGATTAAGTCCACCGCAATGAGGGCACATTGTAATCATGGTTTTATTCCTTTGTTAATGTTTAAGTTTCAAACGCCATTTCAATTTAATTTTATAGGCAGTTTTAGCTTATTCAAGCCACTCTGGTTTTGGACTCTGTCGTTTTCCCGCATTAGCACCTTCTTGAATGAAACCGTGAATCGTTTCATTGTGGCAATGAAGAATCTCTAAAATTTTGGGGTCATTTGTGGTTAATTTTGCTTCTACACCGTTCTGAATTGAGTAGTACTCTAATAAAATATTGTCACGATATTCAAATAAAGCTGCAAAAAGAGGGTCCCATGATCGAATAGCACGTCCCATGGCAAAGCGTTTTTCCATGCCAGAAACATGTTCTTGTAGAATGGAAGCTATATGGGGGTTTGGACTAGTCGTTTTAGGGCGGATACCCATTTCAAGTAACTCAGTCTCTCGGAAAATTTCATGATGGTGTTCCATTAATTTTGAGAACAAAGCTTGGTTTTTTTTGTGTTGCTCGTCAAAGCCATGACCATGTCTATATATCCGTTTATTTTCCATTCATTGCAACTCTAAATTCAATTTCCATTCATTTTAGATAAAAAAAAAGCGTAATGTAAATGAATTCATTACGCTTATCTTTTGAGGAGTGAATTCAAAGAGCTGAGGAGGCCAATTTGAATTCTTTTCTGATTAATTTGAATTAAGTGAAAATGAAGGAATAACAACTTAAAATCAAAAAGGAAAGTGATCTCACTTAACTTGAGTTTAGTATAAAAGTCCGTCTGTTAATCTTCAATGGATTAGACTTGAAAGAGTGTTGAGGATGTTAATTAAGTATGAAGAAACTATGAAAGCCTGTTAATTAATTAACAGGCTAGTGAGCGTTAGAAGGATTAAATTTCAGCCTTTTGAGCACTAAGGTAATTAGCTTGCATTTGTAATTGGTTAGCGTATTGAGCTGTCTGGTGCGTTTCACCTTGGGTTCTTTCCGCTTGCTGCGTTTGGCTCGACTCATTACGTTCAACGCTTGGGTTTTCAACTGAGTTTCTTTCATTAACCGTTTGATAAGCTTTTAAGCCATTATAGCTTGAGGCATCAATTTTTGACTGATCAGATAATGTTACAGTCGTATTTTGAGCTGAAGAGGAAACCGCTGTTGTGCTTTCTGTCAGTTTTGGCGCTTTTGAAAGCGTATCACTTAAACCATTTGCTTGAGTAAATAGCGCTTGAGAAGCGGATGCAAGTGCAGGACCAATTGTATTCATAATTTGTTCCCCCTTTTATTAATTCTTAATTAAAGTATATAGAATTGTATTTTAAAAGTCTAGTAATCTCAATTTGTTACATCGGGCGCCATTCTTTAACACAAAAAAACAGCAAATTATGACCCTAAGGTCAATATCATTCTATTGTTGCTTTCCTTAAAATTAGAGGATATCTAATTATTATATACAAAAATTCTTAATTGAGGTGGAAGCCATGGCCGAGCAAAAAAATGAAGTATCAATTGGTAAAGTCATTACTGTAGAAGGCGAGGTCTTTATTAAGGAGTCATCTGGAGAAATTGTAGCGCTGGTTGAAGGAATGAGTGTTGCTCCTGGCCAAATTGTTCAAACGGGTTCAGATGGTTCTTTGTTAATCGAACTTTCAAATGGTCAAATATTTACCCTTGGACGAAGCTCTCAGGCCGCGTTGAGTCAAGAATTGGTTGATGATGGAAGTGAAGAAGAAGGACAGTCGACTAGTGAGTCAGTACAGGAAGCTATTAAAGCTGTTTTGGCTGGTAACCTTGATGAGTTAGATGAAACTGCAGCAGGTGAGCAGGAACCTACAAGCTCAAGCTTGCAGGCTGCTAGTGCTCTTGGTGGTTCTGGTGCTGAAGGGGAAGTCACAAGTGGTTTTGATACAACAACATTTGCGGGTGAAATAAATAATAACCGTGATACTGGCGTTGATCAGCAGAGAAACTCTGCTGCGTCTAGCGGCTCTCAAACAGCTTTATCTACCACCACAGTCACGTTGAGCACCAATGACATCAACGAAGGCGATGCAAGCGTCACCTTTACAGCGACCTTGAGCAATGCTGGTCAAACAGATGTAACGGTAAGCACCGACCAAGGCGACATCTTGATTCCTGCAGGACAAACCACAGGAACCTTAACGGTAGCCAACACCAATGGAGAAGACGTCTACACAGACGCCAGCCAAGTGAGTGCGACAGTAACAGGACTCGTGGGCGGCAACTTCGAAGCGGTCGACTACAGTACAGCGAATGCGACAGCCAATGTAGCAGACACCTTGAACACCACCACAGTGAGCCTAACAGGTGATACTTCTGTAACAGAAGGTGAAATTGCCTCTTACACAGTTACACTTGATAACGCACCGGTATCTGACATGACGGTTGATGTGACCTACAGTTTCACCTCAGCCGAAACTGGTGATATCACTACTAATACAACACAAGTTAGTTTCGCTCCGGGTGAAACTACCAATTCATTCACAGTAGCAGCAGTTGATGACGCGATTGTAGAAGGCGATGAAGTGTATGCTGTGAGCATCAGTAACCCAGTGGGTGGTGGATTTGAAAACTTAATTGTTAATCCAGATGCATCTAGCGTTAGTACAACAATTAGTGCTCCGTTAATTGAAATTAATATTTCAGCAACCGATCCATCTGCAGTTGAACCATCAATTGACGATGACCGTGATGACCGTGATGACCGTGATGACCGTGACGGACATAATGGCAATGGTAACCATTCAGGTCAATCAGATAGTGTCATGTTTGAAATCAGCCGTAGTGCCGATAATGGAAGCACGAGTAGCGTACAGTTTACCCTTGGGTCTACAGCAGGTTCAGCCATTGAGGCAGTTGATATCGCTTCTATTGTGATTACAGATTCATCTGGTTCGGTTACTTTACATAGCCAATCTGATATTAATGACTTTGTGAGTTCTGGTAGATCAATATCGTTATCTGGATCGGATACGGCAACAATTGAAATTACCCCAGCAGCAGATAATTTGGTTGAGGGGGTTGAAGCCTTTAGTGGCAGTATTTCTAGTCCAAGTTCAGATGCGGTATTAGGAACGTCGACAGCGACTGCAGAATTTATTGATCCTGCATCGGTTCTGGCAATGGATATTCTTCCTGTCATGAGCAATGAAGAAGTATTAATCGATTATGAGTCAGATGGGGGTCGCAATGCAAATCGTCATGAGACATCAACTTATGAAGAAGCACTTGCTGCTCAAAATGGTGAGAATCATCAAGCAGATAATTTGATCTTTAAAAATATCAATAATGCAGATATTGATTTTGGTGATGACGCATCAGACAAAGTGGTTGTTGTAACCGGAAATACCAATAAAGCTGAAATTGATATGGGTGAAGGTGGAAACAATGTCTTGATCTTCACAAGTCACACTCCAACAAATTGTGAGATTAAATTCGACAAACATGGCAATAATGTTGTGGTTCTTCCAATTAGTAAAGAAGATTACGACCAAGGAGATTATGACATCAAAAATGCTGATGGTATTTATTTCCTAGGAAGCCACGATGCCATTGGAGATGTTTCAGCTGCCATGGTTTCTTCTGAAATCTTGGAGGGATATGGATTCAATATTTCTGGAGACTTATCTGATACAGTGACAGTAACTGGTTTACCAGAAGATTCACAGCTAATGGTGAATGATGAAGCCCAAACAGCTGATGATAATGGCAATTATCAACTTACAATAACTGATGGTGAAATTACGGATGATGTAAAAATCACGACAGCTTCAGGGCGAGAGCTCTCTGAAGAAGAGTTGGGTAATATTCATGCAGAAGTCAGTGTCACTAACAGTGAAACCGGAGAAGTTGAAACCACGATAGTGGATGATAATTTCTTACAGGGAACAGATGATGCAGATATATTTGCCATTGATAATGATTATGCGGAAGATGAATCGATTAGTAATCAAACCTATATATCAGGCTTTGATGCTGATGAAGATGTGTTAGATATTAGTGATGTAATTAGTTCCGAAGCAACAGAAGATACATTGTCTAATTATCTCAACCTATCGTTAGTGGATGCTGATGGGGATGGCGAATCGGATGATACATTATTAACGATTGATTCAAACGGTAATGATGTTGACGGTGGCACAATTACTGAAGTATTCATTCAAGATAATGATTTTACGGATAACAATATTGATGATTTAAATATTGACTTCCAAGATCAATAATCAGGGAGGGTTCTTGTTATTAATGTTCATTTTGGTTGACGTTTTTGGCGAGAACTCCTAAAGTTGTAGTGTTTAATACAAAATGCATTGGTGATCAGATATGTCACAAACAGAAGCAATAACTGAATTGTTGAACCAGCAGCCCGATTTGTCTGATGTTCAGTTGATAAACGAAGAAGGATCTGTTTTCGTTTATAAAGTGATCCAGTTACATGAGGGTCAGTATCGAAAACAATCGGTCAGAGTTGTGACGGATATTCATAATCATTTTGAGTTGCAACGTGAAAAAGATTTAATGCATTACTTGAATCAATTTCATGAAGATTTTCCGAGATTTAATGAAATACGTAAGCAAAAGGGATGTTATTTAAAGTTTTTTGATTATGTTGGCAAGCAAACATTAGCAAAAAAAGTTAAAAAATCTAAAGGTCTATCAACTGAAGAAGCCAAAACTTTTTTAGCGAATATGATTTCTATCCTAGCACAGGTGCACTCTGTTGGCTTTGTTCATAGTAATATTCGTCCTGAGAATATTATTGTTGGCAAGGATCATTATTATTTAACTAACTGGAAGTCAGCAATGCCATCTTTAGTTTCGTTTGAGACGGAGCTTTTAGTCGGCGATCAAGCTTATACGGCGCCAGAAAGATTAAATGGCCAAGTTATTGATGCTAGTGATATTTATCAGCTCGGTTGTTGTTTATATTTTATGCTGACCGGAAAACACATCTATCGACTTAAAAAAACGACCCATCTATTTGACCAACTTTACGCCCATGCTAATCACTCACCGAGCAAAATAAATCGATTATCCATCTTCTGGCGACAGCTCATTATCTGGATGACCCAAAAAGTACCTGAAAAACGACCAGACCTGGCTGAATTACAACAGTGGTTAAAGGATGAAACGGTTCCTAAAAAAATCCGGAAACAAAAGTTAGAGATTGATAAAGGGTTTCCTCAAGACAGTTTAACTGCGCTAGCAGATGCACATTATCTGTATGCTATTTTTAAGAAAGCCAGTTTATATGAAGCTTCTGGGGACTTAGAAACGGCATTTAATTTATATGAAAGTGGCGCTTTTCAAGGCTATACTCGATCAGAAAATAACCTAGGGTTAATGTACGAGAAAGGAATCGTGGTGCGTCAATCCTATATAAAAGCAATGAATCTCTACCATCATGCCTTTGAAAAAGGTAATCCTTATGCCGCCTTTAACTTGGCTCGGTTGTTTGAGAAAGGGCTAGGGGTTAGCCAAAATTTATCACAAGCCTTTAAACTTTATCGTTTTGCCGCGATGCGAGGGCATTTACCGGCACAGAATAAATTAGGTGAGCTTTACTTGGCAGGAATTGGCACGGTTAAGAATTATGCAAAGGCACGTGCTTGGTTTGGACTTGCAGCTAATGTGGGCTACGAAGTTGCGCAACTCAATATTAAACGGTTACTGAGTGCATCAATTCAAAAAGGAGTCAGTGCTTAGTTTAGACACGCTGACAGCAAAATTAAGCTTTCGTTGTTTTATTGGCTTGTAATCTTTGGGTAAATTGAATCAGCCAGTGATTAAAAACGGGCATATCATTTTTGGTCAGCGCCATGATCTCGCGCAACTGATATTCACCAAGTGGATAGCCTGCACTCATGCAAGCGGTCTTCATTAAAAACAATATCTCTTCAGATGTAAAACGCTCATTTGGTAAAAAGTAAGTACATTTGGCCAAAAGTGTCGCTTTTAAGATCGGAAGCCACAAACTGCCAGGAACATTCTTAGGAGAAAGTAAGGTTTTATCCGGTGCGTTTGTTGCAAGCATTGATAGCAATGATTTAAGTGACGTAGCATTTAATAAATCATCAGCGACATCCCGTGCATGAGGCGGCAGGGCTTGCATTAATTTTTGTTCATAATTATTTTCCATCAACTGCATTTTCGTCATCTCCATCACACATTATAATGTCAAATTTCATTTTACCTATTTGTGATTATCAGTCATAATCTTTACAACGAATTTAAAAAGGAAAAATTAATGAGTCATCCTCTTGCACAATATTTAGAAGCCGTTCCTGATTTCCCAAAACCGGGTATTTTGTTTCAGGACATCTCCCCTCTGCTAAAAACACACTTTGTAGAAACCATAGACGCACTGTCAGCGCTTTTTAGTGAGTCGGAATGGGAATCTATCGATGATTGCGTGGGCATTGAATCCAGAGGCTTTATTTTCGCCTCGGCGCTTGCCTTCAAGCATAACAAAGGGTTTATAAAAGTTCGCAAGCCGGGAAAACTTCCGAACATTCATTCTTCAATGGAATATGGTCTTGAATATGGATCGGATAAACTGGAAATGCAAAAAGGCAATGGCAATCGAGTTCTGGTTTTAGATGATTTAATTGCAACGGGTGGTTCAATGGGCGCTGCCGCGGCTTTATGCGAAAAAGTGGGTTACGATGTTGTAGGGATGGCTTGTTTAGTCGATCTGAAAGCGCTCAACAGCTTTCAATATAATGAGATGACCGTTCGATCAGTGATTCAATTTGACGATTAAAGGTATTAAAAATGCCCAGGCCTGGGCATTTTATCTAAAATCTTTATCTATTTAGAGTGATTTTTTGGCTCTTTCAATGGCTTGTTTCACTTGGTTCGGTGCCGTGCCACCTAAATGGTTTCTGGCAGCAACCGAGCCTTCCAGTGTTAAAACGTCAAATACATCTTCGGTGATAGTGTCATGAAAGCCTTGCAAAGTGGTTAAGGACATTTCCGATAAATCTAACCCGTTTTTTAAGCCATAAGCGACCGCCAAGCCAACCACTTCATGGGCATCTCGGAAAGCCAGACCTTTTTTAACCAAGTAATCGGCCAAGTCAGTCGCGGTTGCATAGCCTCGTTTAGCAGCTTCATAAGTCGCATCCTGATTGACAATAATGGCGGGCACCATATCGGCGAAAGCTCTTAAACAGCCTTTAACGGTATCGATGGTGTCAAATAACGGCTCTTTATCTTCCTGGTTGTCCTTGTTGTAGGCCAGTGGCTGAGATTTCATCAGCGTCAGTAAGCTCATTAAATGTCCATAAACCCGTCCGGTTTTACCTCTGACCAACTCCGGCACATCTGGGTTTTTCTTTTGCGGCATAATCGAAGAGCCAGTGCAAAACCGATCCGGTAAATCAATAAATTGAAACTGGGCAGAAGACCATAACACCAATTCTTCAGAGAATCGAGAAAGGTGCATTAAGAAGGTTGCAGCAAAGCTGGTGAACTCGATTGCGAAGTCACGATCAGAGACACCATCTAACGAGTTTTCAGAGATGCGTTCAAACCTCAGTAATTCAGCGGTCATTTCCCGTTCAATGGGATAGGTTGTTCCTGCCAAAGCAGCCGAACCCAGTGGAGAGGTATTCACTCTTTTACGGCAATCTTTTAGGCGTTCAACATCGCGTTTAATCATTTCAAACCAGGCCATCATATGGTGGCCAAAGGTAACGGGTTGGGCCGTTTGCAGGTGCGTAAAGCCCGGCATAATGGTTTCAGCTTCTTTTTCAGCCAAAAGCAAAATGCCTTGTTGCAAACGTTTCATTTCCGGCAGAATTCCATCTATCTCATCGCGTAAATATAGACGAATATCGGTTGCGACCTGATCATTACGTGATCGGCCGGTATGCAATTTTTTACCAGTGATCCCAATCAAGTCTGTCAAACGTGCTTCAATATTCATATGAATATCTTCTTGCTTAATTGACCACTGCATTTTGCCAGACTCAATTTCAGATTGAACTTGCGCCAACCCGGTTTGAATCAGTTCCAGTTCAGTTTCATTTAAAATGCCAACCGCCTGTAACATCTTGGCATGTGCTAAAGAACCCTGGATATCTTGACGGTATAGACGTTGATCAAATTGGATTGAGGCGGTAAAAGCCTCAACGAATGCATCAGTGGCTTCACTAAAGCGCGCGCTAGACAGTTTTTCTTGGTTATGTTGGTTACTCATACAATCATTAGCTCTCTTGGGTTGATTGGCAAATTTTTAAAAGTGATTTTCACTGGGTTCAT
Source organism: Hydrogenovibrio sp. SC-1 (assembly GCF_002848135.1). GTDB lineage: Bacteria > Pseudomonadota > Gammaproteobacteria > Thiomicrospirales > Thiomicrospiraceae > Hydrogenovibrio. Next base: position 77,540 of record NZ_PKGB01000002.1, on the reverse strand, counting down.
TACCGAATTTTGGAAAAACTCTTGTTGGGTTTTTGTCGATTAATGGGATAAATCCTGACCTGGCATTACATTAATACGCAAGGCGTTTCCCATGTTTTTATAAGCCTGGTTCAGTCGGTTGTGAATTAACGCACTGAATAACTCAATATTGGCAATACCGACGATTTTATCTGCGACTTCTTTGCCATGACCATCAATAAATATGACGGTGGGCGTCAAGTCTGCGCCATAAGATTCTGCCAACCGGTGCTTAATGATCGGTTTTCCGTTAACGCCGGCAATGGGCTGGTGATCATCAATACTCAAATACCGCATAAACATATAATGGCCTTCATAATCGCCCCCTAACGCCATTGGCGACAACACTTCATCTCGGAGTTGATGGCAGAACTCGCACCATTGCGCCCCAACAGATAATAAAATTGGCAGGTTGTGTTGACGTGCCTGTTTTGCTAATTGTTCAAGGTTCGTTAATTCTTTTAAATTGGAGGTCGGATACGCATTCGAATTGGCTTTTGCAGGTTGATCGCATGCAGTGAGCGCAAATAATGCAAGCAAAAAAATGCTCAAATAAAATCGCATGTGACCTCCAAACTCGAGATGAAATTAATCTAAAAAAAGCAAACATTCAGCGTTTTCAGAAACGAATTGCTTATTTTATCGAAAAAGGCAGGGGTTTTCAGTAAAATGGTGCCACAGATCAAACTAATGAAAAATAAGTGGAACCCACTAAAAAATGATTAGGCAGCATTGAGACCTAATTGAACCGAATGGGGTTCCCAATAATGGAAGGCAATATGAGAAAAACACTTAGAATCGCAACCCGTAAAAGTCCATTAGCAATGTGGCAGGCTGAATTTGTAAAAGCAGAATTGGAAAGACTTCATCCTGGCCTAAGTGTTGAATTACTGCCGATGTCCACGAAAGGCGATAAAATTTTAGATGTACCTTTAGCCAAAATTGGTGGCAAGGGACTTTTCACCAAAGAGCTTGAAGATCGTATGATGGCAGGCGAAGCGGATATAGCGGTACATTCGATGAAAGATGTGCCGATGGAATTGCCAGAAGGGTTTGCGCTTGGCGCCATTTTAGAACGTCATGCCCCCACGGATGCGTTTGTTTCCAATCAATATAGCCAGTTCTCGGATTTACCAAAAGGAGCGGTTTTAGGAACCTCCAGTTTGCGACGTAAAGCGCAACTTATGGCAGAACGTCCAGATTTAGTGGTAAAGGACTTACGTGGTAATGTTGGCACGCGTTTGGGCAAATTGGATGCCGGAGAATATGATGCCATCGTGTTGGCAACTTCTGGTTTAAAAAGATTGGAGTTGGAAGAGCGTATTCGCCATGAATTGTCTCCTGAAGTATGCTTGCCTGCCGTGTCTCAGGGAACTTTAGGGATTGAATATTTTTCAAAAGACCAGGAAGTGCTCGATTTAATCAAAGTGCTCAATCATTCCGAAACTGAAATCCGGACACGTGCAGAAAGGGCTATGAACCACCGCTTGGAAGGTGGCTGTCAGGTTCCGATTGGGGTTTATGCAGAGCTTAAAGAGAACGGCATCTTCTTAAGAGGTTTAGTGGGTTCTTTGGATGGTTCAACGATTTTGCGTTCAGAAGCGACGGGCGCTATTGACGATCCTGAGTCACTGGGTATTCAGGTTGCAGAAGCCTTACTAGAAAAAGGTGCTTGGGATATCTTAAAAGAAGTGTATGACACCCCCTAATGCACTGACATTACTCAATACCCGACCCAGTCATCAAGCGCTCGCCTTAAACGACTTATTACAGCAGCATGGGTTTCAGGTTTTGAATTGTCCGGCATTGAGCATTGTGTCCGTGCCGTTACCACCATCGGCTTTGGATGAGTGGACACAATTTGATAAGGTCTTTTTTATCAGTCAAAATGCAGTTAACCATTTGATTGAGCAGTGGCAGTCGTTAAAGGGGCGTAAAACTTTTTTTGACGTCCATCAAGCCGCCTATGCGATTGGTCAAGCGACGTTTAAAGCCATGCGATTGCAACACTGGCCTGTGCAGCCGATGATGCCAGGTAAAGCCTTTATTACCGAATCATTATTAGAAAGACCGGAACTACAAGATTTAAGTGCGCAAAACTGCTTAATTATTAAAGGCGAAGCCGGGCGAGAAGACTTAGCTTCAGGACTACGCCAAGCGGGTGCTAATGTCACTGAATGGGTGTTATACAAGCGTCAGCCCATGCCACTTTGTGTTGAACCGTGGCAGGCGTTTGAAAAGGCAAAACATCCTGTGATATTGGCGACTAGCTTAAGCAGTATCGAAGCACTTCAACAAGCCTTGTCAAGGCTCAAAAATGGACAGGCCTGGTTGGTTTTACAAACTCTGATTGTGTTTAGTGATCGTATCAAAACCCAGCTACAATACAAGGGTTGGAGAGGCTCTATTTATGTGGTGGCTGAGCAAAGTAATCAGGGAATTTTAAGTGCAATGAAGCAGATTCAACAGGAACTAAGCGCATGAAATCAGATGAGCCAATTACCCCCAAAGCCTCTCAACGAGTGATTGATGGTGAAGTTGTTGATGATGGTCAGCCTGATACCAAGGCGTCTGCATCAACCAAGGCGTCAAAACTTAAAACATCTTCGCAATGGCTTCCCAAGACGTTTATGCAAAAACTGGTTGCAGTTTCACTGTTGGCATTATTGGGGTTAGGCAGCTATTGGGTGTGGCAAACCAGTCAACAAGATTGGCAGATTGAGCATATCAATCAGCTTCAAATTCAACAACAAAACCTGAAAAATACTACGAAAGCGCTTCAAGAACAACTTGATAAACAAGCTCAACAGCTTGCCCAGTTAAGTTCTTCTGAACAAACCCCCGCATTTAGCCAAGCCGATTTAGATCAGATAAAAAGTGACATTGTGCTTGTTGAAACCCAGCTTAAAGAACGGGTCTCTCAAATGTCTGAATCGCTTTCCAGCTTGTCAGAGCGTTTTTTGAAGTCTTCTGAAGACACTGTTAAAGCCGTGCTTCCCAGTGAGCAGCAACAGCAAGATGTCCAACAAACTGTTGATGCTTTGGCCTCAAAATTCAATCAGGAAGTATCTGGCCTAAAGCAGCAGCTTGGTGAATTGCTAGATTTTAAAGCGGCGCAATCTACAGAACAGACAGTGGATGCAACTAAAGCCGAGCCAAAATCACAAACGAGTCCAGCCTTGAGTGAGCTTCAGCGTCAACAGTGGATTGTTCAAATTAACACTCAATGGATTTTGGGTGCAGATGCAGCCTCAATTGCGCAACAACTCAATGCGCTTGAGCAAGCGGCGGCACTGAGTGATTGGTCACAAAAAAATACCCTTTTGCGCCTAATAGGTGAGGATATGGCGCAGCTGAAGCGAATACAAACGCAAGATGCCAAAGTTGTGCAAGCAAAACAGATCATTGACCAACTGTCTCGCCAGATACAAGCCTTGGCAAGATCGGAGACATCTCAACCTGCTATCAAAGCTTCTGAATCCACAGAGACACCCGCTCAACAGATAACAGCATGGCAGCAGTTACTTCAGAAGATTCAGGCCTTATTTAGCATTCAAAAACGGGATTCACAGCAGCAATTGAGTGAAGTTCAACAGCTGATTCAACGAGATGTATTAATTCAAAGAGCGTTATTGCATTTGGATCGGATTGATTGGGCGCTTGAGATGGGATCCAAAACCCAATTAATGACGGCCAAACAGGCGTTATCCGCATTTATGACTCAGTATTTTCCTCAAAATAAATCCATTACCGATTTATTGGCACAGATTGAATCCGATAGCCTTTCAACGCGTCAACCTCTGCAAATTACAGGAGCGCCGTAATGTCTGGGCTCATTAAATGGTCATTAGGGTTAATTTTGGCAACGGGGTTAACCTCGTTAGCCTTAATGGATACCGGCCAAGTTTCGATGGTGTGGCATGATTGGGTGATAGAAACCAGTCTGACGTTTGGCATAGCCTTGATCTTGGGTGGTTTCTTTGCAGTTTATGTCATGATTCGACTCATTATTGGCATTTGGCATCTGCCTGCTTATTGGCGAAATCGACGAGAATTAAAACGTTTTAACCAGACCGAAGCCTCGCTTTCAAAAGGGTTAATCGCACTAGAATACGGTGATTGGCATCAAGCGGAGAAGCAGTTAGTTAAAATGGCGAAGACGTCTCATGCGGGACTGGTTCATTATTTAAATGCGGCAAAAATGGCACATAATCAGGGTGCAAGTGATCGGCAAGCCAAGTATTTAGATCAAGCACGGCAAGCTTTTCCAGAAGAAAGTGTGACCATTGGTTTAGTCGAATCGCGTTTGATCAAAGCGTCAGATCCAGAAATGGCATTGGTGGTTCTGGCTGAAATTCATCAGCAGGCACCCAAAAATACTGTGATTCTGAATGAATATGCTCAATTGCTAGAAGCTCAAGCACACTGGGAAACGCTGGCACAACTCTTACCTGAGTTGAGAAAAACCAAAGCGCTGGATAAGCCCGCGCTGTTGGCGCTTGAGTCCCGTTTAATTGCTGGCAAGCTTGCACATGCCACGGAGTTGGAGAGCTTAGAAGCATTATGGCAGCCTTTAACCCAGGCGCAGAAACTCAACTCGGTGATTTTGGCTGAATATATTGAACAGAAAATTCATTTTACAGATTGGCAGGGCTTGTCAGAAATAATTGAAAAAAGCTTGTCAAAACAGTGGGATGATCGTTTAGCCTATCAATATGGCCGAATAGAGTTTGGCCCAGCCTTTACCCATTTAAAGCGCGCTGAGAAGTGGTTAAAGTCGCAGCCTCATAACCCGGTATTGTTTTTGACTTTGGGGCGACTGGCTTGTCGAGGTCAGCTGTGGGGGCAAGCTCGGCACTATTTTACCGAAAGTTTAAAATTGCGACCTGAGTTGGAAACCTTTCATGCAATGGCAAAATGTTATGAGGCGGAAGGTTTGGAATCTGAAGCCGCATTAACTTATAAAGAAGCCATTCTGCAATTAGAAGATAAAGCACCTTCTAGTTTAAAAACGCCCTAAAGGACTCTAAATCCATATAAAAATGCCCAGGCCTGGATGCTTTATGACATTTATTGAGCCTTGTGTAGCAGGGCGAGAGTTTGTTGAGCCATTTCCCATTCTTCCTGGGTCGGAATGACCCAGCAGGCGATAGGGCTGTTAGCTTGACTGATTTTAACTTCTTTATTGGGCCTCACGGCCTCATTGGCTTGCACATCGAGTTTTATGCCCATTCGCGTGGATAGGCCTTGCAATACCTTGGCTCGTATTTGCGCGGAATGTTCGCCAATGCCGCCGGTAAATACCACAGCTTGTACCTTATCCATAATGGCAAGATAACTCCCCAATTGTTGTTGTATGCGATAGACAAAACAATCGATAGCTAGGCTGGCATCGTTATTCCCAGTTTCGGCTAACGCCAGTAATTCCCGCATATCTTGATGCCCGGAAAGTCCTAATAGCCCACTTTGTTTATTCAGTAATTGATCAACGGCTTCTGCCGAATAGTCAAGATGATTGATCAAATACATTGGAATGGCAGGATCCAAATCGCCACTGCGGGTGCCCATAATCAGTCCGGCTAAAGGGGTAAATCCCATACTGGTATCAATACTTTTTCCCGCTTCAATGGCACAAATACTGGCGCCATTGCCCAGATGGATTGAAATGACATGGGTTTCGTTGGATGCAATTTGGTTAAGGTCTGCATAGCGTCTGCAAATGACTTGGTGAGAGCTGCCATGAAAGCCATAACGGCGTATTTGATGTTGTTGATAAAGCGATTTGGGCAGTGCGTATCGATAGGCTTTTTCAGGCAGGGTTTGATGAAAAGCGGTATCGAATATTGCAACCTGGCAGAGTTCTGGGTGAGTTTGGCGAAGTGTTTGAATGGGTATTAAGTTGATAGGGTTATGCAAGGGTGCGAGCTTGGCCAAAGCCTTAATTTGGGTAATGACTTGGTCATCAATCATCACTGCTTGATGGAACTGTTCGCCACCATGGACGACCCGGTGGGTGACCACATCACAATCTGCCAAATGAGTCGCTAGTCCTTGCTGTTTTAACTGTATTTCAACCTGTTGCAGAGCCCAAGAATAATCTCTGCAGGGTTGGCGGTTGTCGCTAGGGTCAGTCGTTAGATTTTCAATAATGCCATGTGAAGCCAGCTCCGAGTCTTTGCCACAAAACAAACTGTATTTTAATGAGGAGCTGCCGGCATTGAGAACCAGGATTTTCATTGTGACTCCAAGTGCTGTGCTTGAATAGCGGTAATGGCAACCGTGTTAATAATATCGGCAACCGTGCAGCCTCGACTCAGGTCATTAATGGGTTTGCGCAGTCCTTGTAATACGGGGCCAATTGCTACGCCATTGGAAGCCCTTTGCACGGCCTTATAGGTATTATTGCCGGTATTTAAATCTGGAAAAATAAAGACCGTGGCCTGTCCAGCCACTTCAGAAAACGGCAGTTTTTGTTTTGCCACCCCCGGATCAATTGCCGCATCATACTGAATGGGACCTTCGATTTTCAAATGAGGGTGCGATTGTTTGACCAGAAGAGTGGCTTGACGTACTTTGTCAACTTCTGAGCCGTTCCCCGATTCACCGCTGGCATAGGAGAGCATAGCGATACGTGGCTCTATACCAAACTGTGAGGCCGTTTGTGCCGAACTGATAGCAATCTCTGCCAACTGTTGGGCATTAGGAGATTGATTGACTGCGCAATCACCAAACACCAAAACGCGTGTTTCAAAACACATAAAAAATACACTGGAAACCCGCGTTAATCCAGGCTGTGTTTTGATAACCTGTAAGGCAGGCCGAATGGTGTCAGCGGTCGTGTGAGTGGCACCTGAAACCATACCGTCTGCATAGCCGAGATGCACCATCATGGTAGCAAAATAGCTGACGTGTGACATCGCATCCTTGGCGACATCGTAGGGTAATCCTTTGTGACGACGTAGTTGATAGAGGGCATCGGTAAATTCCGCTTTCCAAGCACTGGTATTGGGGTCAATAATCTCTACCTGGGTTAGGGATAAGCCTAGCAAGCTGGCACGATAAAGGATTTCCTCACGATTTCCCAATAAGATTGGTTTAACCACTTTTCGCTGACAGAGAATGTCACAGGCTTGCAAAATGCGATCATCATCTGCTTCAGGCAATACGATCGTTTTAAGGGATTTGCGTGCTTTTTCAAACAAACCGTATTCAAACATAATCGGTGTCATAATATCTTTGCTATGATCCTGGCAGCGTTCAACAATTTTGTCCGAGAGGGTTTGTCGTGCAACATATTGATCAAATACACCGAGTGCGAGGTTGGTTTTTCTAGGGTTATTGGCATTGAGTTTTGCTTTAACCTGTCCAACATGCATTGCACTCGGGTAGGTGTCAGTTGCCACGCTTAAAATCGGGCAGTTGCTGAATTCAATTCCAGTAATAATATTTTGAATAATGTCACAGGGCAGCAGTCCCCCTGTTAATAAAATACCGGCAATATTGGGTAAGTTGCGAGCAGACAGACTCATAATCGAGGCCATTAAGATATCACTACGATCACCCGGTACGATAATTAAATCGCCCTCACGGACACGCGGTAAAAAATGCTCAACGGTCATGGCCGCAACAATAGGGGCTTTAACCAAGCGATTAGCCGTTGTTTCTTGGCCCCAAATGACCTTGCCATCTAAAGCATCACAGACTTCTTGGATTGATGGGGTATTTAAATCCGCGACTTCCGGTAGAAAAAATATCGGTAATTCGGTTGGTGCAGGGTGCTCATTGAGTTGTTTAAAGACCATAGGGTCGATTCGGTTGACAAAAATGGCAAATGGCTCTGTATGGCTGCTAGAGTGACTTTCTAGCTCAATTTCTTTGTCAATCTCATGTTTGGATTTTGCTTGACCATTCAATACGGGTAAATAGGCACTATTAAAATGCTTTGATAAAGCGAGATTAATGTCAAAATCGATGCCACTGGCATGGCGAGAAAGTTCCATGCCTTGGACCAATACAAAGTCATAAGACTGTTGTAACTGTTTAAATTGGGCAACCAGCGTTTCAAATAAGGCATGTTTTTTATTTTCACTAATCAGTTCAGTCGCGTCTGAAAGTAGCATCCCATGCGTTTGTTCGATTGGCATGGAAAGTTGAAAAACATTTTGAATAAATTGGGTATCGAGGTCGTCATCCGTCGCGACCAAGGGTTTAAAAAATGCAATTTTTTCAAACCGCTGTCTTAGCAGTGACATCATCCCTAAAGAAATCAGTAAGCTGCCAGCATGACGTTCACGTGGTGCAATAAATAAACTGTTTGATTCCATTTGTCATTACCCTAATATGATGGACTCATTTTAAGGGAAAACCCCAGCGTAAAATAGGCTGATTTTAATATTGAGCTTTCAAGGAATCCATTTTAAAAAAAGCATAGCTGATTAATAGTTGATTAACCCATTAAATGGATAATTCAACTAAAATAGCCGTTTATTCGAGTCTAGGAGTTTCGTGTTGCAGTTTCATTCCCCGCTTCCATTATCATTGTATGTGCACTATCCTTGGTGTGAGCGCAAATGCCCATACTGTGACTTCAATTCACATAGCTTAAAATCCTCAGACAAGCCAGTGTCTGTCTCGACTCAGCGAGCTGAAGAGCAGCGTTATTTGGCGGCGATGATTCGCCAATTGGAGCAGACCTTGCCGCAAATTTGGGGTCGGCCAATACACTCCATTTTTTTCGGTGGTGGTACTCCCAGCTTAATCAGTGAAGAAGGGTTGAACCAGTTTTTGTCGCAGCTTAGAGCTTTGCTAGGGTTCGGGGCTGATGTGGAAATTACGCTAGAAGCTAACCCTGGCACTGTGGATTTAGAAAAATTTGCCGGGTTTCGGCAAGCGGGTATCAACCGATTATCGATTGGCGTGCAAAGTTTTGATGATCAAAAATTAGTTGCTTTAGGGCGGATTCACTCAGCAGCAGAAGCTATTCGAGCAATCGAGGCGGCCAAGTCGGCCGGATTTGATAACGTTAACGTTGATTTGATGTTTGCACTTCCTCAACAAACCTTGGTTCAGGCACAGCAAGATATCGTGCAAGCACTGGAATTGGCGCCCACGCATATTTCACATTACCAACTGACCTTGGAGCCTAATACGCCTTTTTACAAGCAGCCACCGCCGCTACCGGATGATGATCTGGCTTGGGATATGCAGCTGGCTTGCCAGTCGCAATTGGCTGAAGCGGGATTTGAACATTATGAAGTTTCAGCCTATGCAAAAAATAATCAGGCCTGCCGTCATAACCTGAATTATTGGCAGTTTGGCGATTACATTGGGTTGGGTGCGGGGGCGCATGGCAAAATAACTGATGCACCGAATGGCCAGATTTGGCGAACGCAAATGCCAGCCTCTCCTGGAGGCTATATGGAAATGATAGAGCGTGGTAAAATGGGGCGCCAAACAGGTTTAACCGCTGAGGATGCGCGTTTTGAATTTATGCTCAATGCATTACGTTTACAGCAGGGGTTTGAATTGTCATTATTTGAAGAAAGAACGGGACTGTCGATGCAACCGCTTGAACCTATCTTGACCCATTGGGTCGCATCAGGATGGGTGAAATTGACTCAGAACCCAGATTATCTAAGGTTAACGGATTCGGGTAAAGCCTATTTAAACCATTTACTCGAACAATTGCTCCCCGCCAGCTCGTGATTGAATGTTTAAACCGCCAAATTTAACCAAAATGAGAATATTATGACTGAACAAGCTGGGTCAGCCGCAACCCCCCAGAAAAAAGTATACGACAATGATCATAAATGTCCGATAAAAGAAGCCAGAGTTGCCAAGTTAAAAGGGCGCCCTCAATCGCGTTTTAGAAAGTGGTTAAATCGTTTGATTTTGGTGTTTATTGGGGTTCCCATTATCGTGTTATTGGGCTTTGTAGGAGCGATTTCTTTAATCGACTTTAATCAATATAAGCCGCAAATTGAAGCCGAATTTCAACAACGTGTTGGGTATGATTTAAAAATTGAAGGTGCCATTGAGGTTTCGCCGTTACCTTTCTCATTGCAAGTTCATCAGATCATCTTGAAGAACCCTCCCGGCTATAGTCGAGAAAATATTGCTCAAATTAAATCGATGCGAGCCAGTCTATCGTTGGTGAGTTTATTTCTACAGCGACGACTCGATTTTCTTGGCGTTGAATTTGATTCTCCTTCGCTCTATCTAGAAGTCTCTCCAAACGGAGAGAAAAATTGGCAAGCGCTTAAAAAAAGATTATTACACTCGACTCAATTTCAGACCAGTCAATCTGGGTTTCAAACGGTTGCGAATGAAATTGGCTCAACTGACTCAGCGGCCGAACCGATTTCTTTTTCATGGCAGTTGGATAGTTTGATTTGGCAAAATAGTCGTGTGGAGTGGGTCAATCAACAAAACCTAACGCACCTGACGTTAGAAAAGTTCGATTTGATGGCGTTTGATCTTGCACCCAATCAACCGTTTAAATTATTAACCAATTTTGATTTAGCAACGTCATTAATGGCAGCTGATGCTTCAGCGCATTTAACCTCAAAACTGATGCTGAATAACAACCTGTCTGAATGGCAATTATCGGATTGGGTGGGTAATGTTCGGTTGATATTGCCAGTGGCTGCGGGTATTCCTGAAACCCGAGTTGAGTTGTCTGGCGACTCGGCAAACCTATTTTGGGAAAAGGGTCAGTTTCACGTGAAACAAGCTCAATTCAGCTCTTTGGAATCTACAGTCTTAGCAGATTTTACAGGTGCTTTTGAGGCAAGGGGTGTGAGCCACCAAGGAAGTTTGATGGCATCCAAAATTAATTTACGACATTGGTTTCGGCATGCAGGCGTTACTTTGCCAGATTTTCTAAATGAAAAAGCATTAACTGATTTTTCGGTATCGTTAGATTGGTCTCAGTCTGCAGACCAACTCAGTATTGAGTCTTTAAAGTTGACGTTGGACGATACCCTTTTGCAAGGGCATTTTTGGCGCAAATCGGCTGAAAAAGAAGGACAGTCTCCGCAACTTCAATTTGATTTAACGTTGGATAACCTAGATTTAGAGACATATCGGGCACGCGTTCAGGCAAAGTTATCATCACCAGCCAAACCCAAAACAGGCTCTACAGATAAGAAACCATTAGAAGCGATGGCATCGGATGATAAAACCTATTTGCCGATTGGTCTGCCCATTGCCACTTTGCAAGCCTTGAATTCACAAGGGCAACTCCATGTAAAACAATTAAAGCTGTGGCAAATTGAACTGGATGCTATGGAAATTTCTTTAACCGCGAGCAAAGGACATTTGACGCTAGCACCTTTTGATGTTCAGTTATATGGTGGAGAATTGCGTTCGAAGCTACAAATTGATGTATCGGGAAAAACACCTGCCTATAAAGGTTCAGTGAAATTAATGGATTTAGACCTTCTACCCTTTTTATCAACAGCATGGCAAATGAATCAGCTGGAGGGCCAGCTGAACGGGCACTTTGACTTTATGTCTCGCGGTGTGAATGGAAAGTTGTTGACGCAGAATTTACAGGGAAACTTAACAGCAAATGTGAGCCAAGGCTCCTTAAAAGGCTTAGATCTCAATAAGGTTCTTGCGGGGCAGACAACAAAATCGACCGATAAAACAGCCTTTTCAGAATTAAAGCTCAAGAGTCATTTGCAGCAGGGTAAGCTGATTGTGGATCGTCTGAATGTTGAAAGTGAACGATTTTCTGCGATTGGCACCGGGCAATTGTCGATGTTAAAAGGGTTTTATAAGGGTAAGTTATTTACCACTTATCACAATCCACCAGAATCACTAGAAACCTTTTCTGGACTGGAAATCCCCATTCAGGTAAAAGGGCCAATTGATCGGCTCCGATGGTCAGTCGAGCTTGATAAGTTAATGAACAGTCCCAGAAATCAGAAAAAGTTATTTGAGAGTTTAAAAAACTTTATGGGAGGCTAGGCGCCTGTATTGGTGCCTAGCCCATCTTAAATCGATTAGGTCTTAATAAAAACTAAATCCCATACCCCATGCCCTAGTCGCTGACCGCGTTGTTCAAACTTGGTTAGGGGGCGATGGTTAGGGCGAGGGGTAAATTGCCCTTCACCACTCAGGTTCTTGAAGTCTGTACAGGCTGTCATTACGCTCATCATGTGTTCGGCGTAATCTTCCCAGTCAGTTGCCATATGAAATTGTCCACCAGGTTTCAGGTGTTCGGCAATCTTGCTTGCAAATTCGGCCTGAACAATGCGGCGTTTCTTATGTTTACTCTTGTGCCAAGGGTCGGGGAAGAATAAATAAACGGCGTCAAGACTGTTTTTTGGAATTTTCTGATTCAACACATCGATGGCATCAGCATTGAATACGCGAATATTGGTTAACTGTTTTGCTTCAATCAATTTTAATAAAGCACCCACCCCTGGGCGGTGTACCTCGATGCCAATATAGTTGTTTTCTGGGTGGCGTTCGGCCATTTCAGCCAAGCTCGCGCCCATACCAAAACCAATCTCAAGAATGGTCGGTGCTGTGCGATCAAAGAGCGTTTCAAAGTTTAATTGCTGTTCATCAAGCTCCAAGCCGACACTGGGCCAGAGACTATCAATGGCATTTTGCTGGGAAGCCGATAGTCGGCCTTGCCTGAGAACAAAACTCTTGATGCGTCGTTTTTCTGGGGGTGTTGGGGTGTTTTCTTCTGTCATAATAGATGACCTTTTGCCAAATGGTGGTTATTATAGCTTAAACGTGTATGATAACCATTTGCATCATCAAAATATCGTTAACCTCACTTTATGTCCATATCCACCACTGAATCTCAGCTCGATTTTACTCAGGCTTTACTGAATTGGTATGACCAGTTTGGTCGTCATGACTTACCTTGGCAGCAGCAAACGTCTGCTTATCGTGTTTGGGTGTCGGAAGTCATGTTGCAACAAACCCAAGTACAGACAGTGATTCCTTATTATCAACGCTTTATGGCGCGCTTTCCGTCAGTTGAAGATTTAGCAGAAGCTTCACAGGAAAGCGTTTTAGCCCATTGGTCTGGATTAGGTTATTACGCAAGGGGGCGAAATTTATGGAAAACGGCTGGAATTGTTGTTAAAGATTATCAAGGGCACTTCCCCAAAACTTTGGAAGAAGTGATGGCTTTGCCAGGCATTGGGCGCTCAACTGCGGGAGCGATTTTGGCAATTGCTAACCAACAGCGTCACCCTATCTTGGATGGTAATGTGAAGCGGGTATTATGCCGTTATGATGCAATTGATCGGTGGTCGGGTGAAAAAGCCACTCAAGAACAATTGTGGCGAAGAGCAGATCAGTTAACGCCTTATGACCGCGTTGCGGATTATACACAGGCCATTATGGACTTAGGCGCAACCCTTTGCCGTCGAGCCAATCCCTTGTGTGAACAGTGTCCGGTAGCGGAAAACTGCCAAGCTTGGCAAAAAGGCGTTGTCTCGAAATACCCTGTCAGTAAACCCAAAACCATCAAGCCTGTTCGCTCGGCGATGGTGTTGCTGTGTTGTAATGAGCAGGGAGATGTCTGGTTGCAGCAACGCCCACAAAGCGGGATTTGGGGCGGGTTGTGGAGTCTTCCAGAATTTACCGGCGATCGTGACCTGGATCAAATCCTATCGGCGGTGGAAAGCCCAGTTTTGAATCCTAACAATCTGATAAAATGGCCTGAATTCAAACATACATTTACCCACTATCATTTATTGATTCAGCCACTGGTAGTAACAAATGCACTAAGCGTTTCGCTTGAAGGGGAGTGGGTTTCTTTGCCGTCGGCACTTAAACGAGGGTTGCCGGCACCGATACGCAAACTAATTGAAAAACTTGGAGAATAATTATGTCTAGAACTGTTAATTGCGCAAAATTGGGGCAAGAACTAGAAGGATTGGATTTCCAACCTTTTCCTGGGCCTTTAGGAAAAAAAGTGTTTGAGACCATATCTAAGGAGGCTTGGAAGCAGTGGTTGGCTCAACAAACGATTCTGATTAATGAATACCGTTTATCCAGTTTAGACCAAAAAGCTCAAAATTTCTTAAAAGAAGAAATGCAAAAATTCTTATTCGGTGGCGAAGAGATTGATCTGCCTGAAGCCTATCAATCTGTTGAGTAGCCCGGTTTGAAATAATTCAGACATTAGGCTCATAAGTTGTTGAAAACCGTTATAATTCTTATATAAAAATACCTTTTATCTGGTGCGGACTTAAAATGAGAGTGTTAAATGGCTGAGCTTGTAGACATCTTTATTGGGCGTCAACCGATTTTTGATCGCAAAAAACAGGTTTATGCCTACGAACTTTTGTTCCGTGCCAATACTGATCATAATGAAGCCATTATTCTTGAGCCGGATGCAGCTACCGCTCAGGTAATGATGAATCTATTCGGCGACCTCGGCCTTAAAAATGTGGTCGGGGATCACAAAGCTTTTATTAACTTTACCGAGGCCATGTTGTTGAGTGAAAACGAGCCGTTTTTTCCTCGCAATCAGGTTGTGATTGAAGTATTAGAAGATGTTAAGGTTTCCCCCAGTCTGATTGAGTCTTTAAAGGCCTTACGTAAACAGGGGTATCGGATTGCATTAGATGATTACATTTTTAATCCAGATTTAGCTGTATTAGAACAGTATGCCGATTTGATTAAAGTTGAAATACTGGATGTCCCGCCTTCCCAACTTGCTAGGCATATTCCTCGTCTAAAATCACAAGGAATCCGCTTGTTAGCTGAGAAGGTCGAAACGCAACAACAATATGATTTCTGCCATCAGCTTGGTTTTGACTTTTTTCAGGGCTATTTCTTTGCCAAGCCAGTGATTATCAAAGGTCACTCATTGCCACCAAGTAAGTTAGCGATGATGCAACTGATGGGGCAGGTTTATGATCCCAATATTGATATGAAGTCCCTCGCTGAAACCATTAGTCGGGATGTGAGTTTAAGCCAAAAATTGTTAAAGTTTGCATCTGCTCAAGGATCCGCTCATCAGATAAGTTCTATTCATGATGTTGTGCTTCGATTTGGTTTGAATCGTTTGCAAAGCTGGACAAGTTTGTTGATGTTATCCGGTGCCAAGGATAAGCCGTCTGAGTTATTTCGAACGGCATTGGCCCGAGCAAAATTCTGTGAGTTGGTTGGTGGTCGAGTCAATGATTTTTCTAAAGATAGTTACTTTACGGTTGGGCTGTTTTCTTGCTTAGATGCAGTCATGGATTCATCGTTGGATGATTTGTTAAAAGAGTTGAACTTTGAAGAGTCTATTAAACGAGCGTTACTGGAAGATCATGGTTCTTTAGGGGTAGCCTTGAATGCAGTTAAGGCGATAGAGCAGGGGCAAACGGATTTTGAATTACCTAAGAACCTGACGCCATCTGAATTGTCTAGGTTGTATTTAATGGCGATGGAATTTAGTCAGAGTATTGATTTAGACGGCTAAAAATGACCAGGCCTGGTCATTTTTAGCTTCAGGTAGGTCTTTATTTGGTGTGGTAAGCTGGGCTTAACTCGGTAACCGCTTTAATAAAGGCGCCCGCGTGTTCAGGATCAACTTCAGGATGAATACCGTGTCCTAAATTGAAAACATGACCAGAACCTTGACCATATTTTTCTAAAATCACTGCCACTTCTTCACGAATGCGCTCAGGTGATGCATACAAAATACACGGATCCATATTACCTTGCAAAGCAACTTGATGGCCCACGCGCACTCTTGCATCATCAATATCGGTGGTCCAGTCTAAGCCTAATGCATCACAACCGGTTTGCGCTAAACTTTCCAGCCATTGACCACCGCCCTTGGTAAAGAGAATAACGGGGACTTTTCGGCCATCATATTCACGCTTTAAGCCATTAACGATTTTTGCCATATAGTGCAAAGAGAAAGCTTTGTAGTCTCGAGGGGTTAAAACGCCACCCCATGTGTCGAAGATTTGTACCGCTTGGGCGCCAGCTTCGATTTGAGCGTTTAAATAAGCAATGACTGAATCGGCGAGCACATCCAAAATATGGTGAAGTGTTGCGGGTTCATCGTACATCATCGCTTTAATCTTAGAATAGGTCTTACTTGACCCTCCCTCAACCATATAGGTCGCCAAGGTCCATGGGCTACCCGAAAAACCGATTAACGGCACGCGACCATTCAGTTCTTTACGGATGGTGCTAACCGCATCCATGACATAGCCAAGTTCTGAAGCCATATCGGGTACAAACAGTTTTTTTGCATCCGCTAGGGTTCTGACAGGCTTGTCGAAAACAGGGCCTTCACCCGTTTCAAATCGAAGCCCTAAGCCCATGGCATCTGGAATAGTAAGAATGTCGGAAAATAAGATAGCGGCATCTAAAGGAAAGCGCTCTAAGGGTTGCAGTGTTACTTCACAGGCTAACTCTTTATTGCGGCAGAGATCCATAAATGAGCCCGCTTGCTGACGGGTTGCACGATACTCTGGCAGATATCGCCCTGCTTGACGCATCATCCATACTGGCGTGCGATCTACTGGTTCTCTTAGTAGGGCACGCAAAAAACGATCATTTTGTAGTTCCGCCATAGGGAAGTCCTTTCAGTTCCAATTTTAAAAATAACGAGTATTTTAACGGTTGCGACAGAAGATGTGTTAGTAAATCGTGTTAAGACAGGAACTTAATGCGGAATTGTAAAATGAAAAGCTTATTGATTGATTGGGTTTAACCGGTCAATGGCAAATGGAGAGTGTACTTTGACATACATGGCACGTTGATAGATAAAACCAAACCCCCGTGCTTCAATGACTTGTCCCTCTAATGCCTTAATGGCATCATAGTCAAATTTATCCCAATCTTCTTTTCGAATACGCACGCCTGTGGTATCCATATTGAGAATGTAATTACTGCCTGTTTTCATGACCTTTAAAATTTTGCCACGGTAAATATGATACCCCACTGTTTCCGTATTCAATTTTGAAGATTCGGCAATGGGATAATTGAGCAGTGGGTTGTTTTCTTGCAAAGACCAAATACCCAATTGGTTACGGCGCGCTTTCGCTTCGGCTTGGTAATAGCATTTTTGGTGTAGATTATTTGGAGGAGTTGATTTAGCGAGCGCATAACCACTTTCGAGCACCAGTTTTTGCAAATTGACAATCTTCTCACCTTGTTTGACAAATAGGTGGGCATAAGGGCGATTAAAATTGTCGACACGTGATAAATCGTATTCAACGCCGACGTAGGTGTTGTGATTAGCCAGTAATCGGTTTAAGTTCTTCTGAGCGGCTTTGGCCAACGGTTGGCCATTGGTATTAAATTTGGTTTTAATTTCTATTTGTGGGGCTTCAACACCAATTAAACGGTATTTCTGGTTCTGAATGTTGATTGAGTCGCCACTGAGAGCAAAAGACGCATTAACCCAAACATCAATTTTCTTGGGCGCACAATCATCTGCTTTTACTAAAAAAGTTGTGGTGCTGAGAAAAAGTAACAATACAGCTTTGAGGTAGGTCGTCGGTACGTGTTTCATAAAAAACATTGTAACGACTTTTGAGTCGATTGGAAAACGAAAAAAGGCCTAAATAGGCCTTTTGAAATAATTGCACAAAGAAATTTGTGAAATCGTTTATTTGCGTAACCCGTATTTCTGACGGAATTTTTCAACGCGTCCTTCGGTATCAACCAATGATTGCTTCCCAGTAAAGAATGGGTGAGATGCACTGGAGACTTCGATACGAACGACAGGATATTCATTGCCGTCTAAAGTAATGGTCTCGCCAGATGTTTTTTCAATCGTAGAACGCGTTAGAAAAGTTTCACCAGTTGAAATGTCCTGGAAAACGACGTCTTTATATTCTGGATGAATGCCTGCTTGCATGATGACGGTCCATTGTTTTAGTAGTTTCTTCGGTTGACTCTACTTTCAAACGAATTTGAAAGGGAGCTATCGGCTAATTTTGAGCCTGCCAAACAAAAGTTAACTACAGTTGTTTAAAAAAGAAAGCGAAATTATAGAGCTAAAAAATAAAATTGCAAGGAAAATCCGATCTAAATTAACGATTTTGCTTGAAAATTAGCGTTTCATCGCTGTAAAGAGTTCTTCATTGGTTTTAGTGACTTTCAGTTGGTCAATTAAAGTTTCAATGGCTTCGACTTCATTATTGAGGCCTTGAAGGAAGCGGCGCAAAATCCAAATATTTTGCAACTCATCTTGTGTTGTCAACAATTCTTCTTTACGCGTGCCGGATTTTTCAATATTAATGGCAGGGAAAATGCGTCTCTCAGCAATAGAGCGAGATAAATGCAGTTCCATATTTCCAGTACCCTTAAATTCTTCAAAAATGACTTCATCCATTTTTGAACCAGTATCCACTAATGCGGTAGCAATGATCGTCAAGGAACCACCTTCTTCAATATTGCGAGCCGCACCGAAAAAGCGCTTTGGTCGGTGTAGAGCATTAGCATCAACACCACCCGTTAAGATCTTACCTGAAGAAGGAACCACGGTATTGTAAGCTCGAGCAAGACGAGTAATAGAGTCTAGCAAAATGACCACGTCTGTTTTGTGTTCTACCAAGCGTTTTGCTTTTTCAATGACCATTTCTGCAACTTGTACATGACGTGTCGCTGGCTCATCAAAGGTTGAGGAAATGACTTCACCTTTGACGGTACGTTGCATTTCAGTCACTTCTTCTGGGCGTTCATCGATTAACAAAACGATTAAATAGGCGTTTGGGTAATTCTCAGCGATGGATTGTGCGATTTGCTGCAAAATAACGGTTTTACCCGATTTTGGCGGAGCGACAATCAAACCACGCTGTCCTTTACCAAAGGGGGCAGCGATATCAATGATACGGGTGGTAATGTCTTCTGTGCTACCATTTCCCAATTCCATTTTTAAACGATCTTGTGCATGGAGCGGCGTTAGGTTTTCAAAAGCGATTTTCTTACGAGCAACATCCGGATCTTCAAAGTTGATTTTTTCAACCTTTAATAAAGCGAAATAACGTTCGCCTTCTTTAGGTGGGCGGATTTTGCCTTGGATGGTATCCCCTTTGCGTAGTCCAAAGCGTCTAATTTGGCTTGGAGACACATAAAGGTCATCTGGTCCTGCTAGATAAGAACCATCTCCAGCGCGTAAGAAACCAAAACCATCTGGTAGAATTTCCAAAACGCCTTCGCCATAGATGTCCTCACCACTTTTAGCATGCGCTTTCAAAATGGCAAAGATAATGTCTTGTTTTTTTAATCGAGCTAGGTTATCTAGTCCTTTTTCAGCAGCTGTCTCTAACAGTGCGGCGGCTGACATTTTTTTTAGATCATTTAAGTTCATAGGATTAACTTCTTTGAATTTTATGGCTTGGAAAAGGGTTGGAATTGGTGGCTAAAAGGGAATGTGTATGGCTGTTGATTCGGTTTGTGCAACGCCCAATACATTGGGCGCTGATCTTGACAGAGTGTGGCTTAAAGATTGTCATCCAAAAAGGCAGTTAACTGCGATTTTGAAAGTGCACCGACTTGGGTAGCATCGACTTCACCATTCTTGAAGAGAACCAGTGTTGGAATGCCTCTCACACCATATTTTGGTGGGGTTGCAGGGTTTTCATCGATGTTCAGTTTTGCGACTTTCACTTTACCAGCATACTCGCCAGCAACTTCATCTAAGATTGGTGAAATCATTTTACATGGACCACACCATTCTGCCCAAAAATCCACTAATACGGGTGTATCAGATTGTAGTACTTCGCTGTCAAAACTTGCATCAGAGGTTGCGATCATGTTGTCACTCATAGAATTTTCTCCTTAAAATAAAATAATTTCTGGAACCGATACGAACCCATAAACTGGATAAGTTATGCCTTAATTAAGAGGGGGTGCCAGAATTGAAGGTAAGAATTCACCAACAGAAACCTAACTGAGTCGAAAATGACTGTATTCAAATAGTAGGGTGAAGGTTAAATTTTTTAATTTTGATAATTATTACATTCTCCCGAGAAAGATTGCAAGAAATATTTGAAATATTTTTTAGAGGTTTTTAATTTCATCAGCGAGTTGGGGTTAAATCCCTTAGGATATGCAGCATAGCAAAAAGGAACGGCGACAGTAATGGACATTTCTCATATATTAGATGATTTGAATGATGCGCAGCGTGAGGCAGTTACCCTGGACGATCAGCATGGTCTGATCTTGGCGGGTGCAGGCAGCGGTAAAACGCGAGTATTGGTGCATCGCATTGCATGGTTAACTGAGGTGCTCAAGGTGTCCGCTTATCATATTTTAGCCGTGACCTTCACCAATAAAGCGGCGAGTGAGATGCGAGGTCGGGTTGAGGCTTTGGTAGGCACGGAGTCACAAGGTATCACCTTGGGCACCTTTCATGGCATTGCATATCGTTTATTGCGTGCTCACTATCAAGATGTCGGGCTTCCCCAGTCGTTTCAAATTCTGGATGCAGATGACCAAAAACGTGTCATCAAAAGGCTATTAAAGTCGCATGAATTGGATGAGGCGCAATGGCCGCATCGTCAGGTTCAGGCCTTTATCAATGGCGAAAAAGAAGAAGGGCGGCGTCCGCACCACATTGACCCCGGCCACAATCCCTATGTCAGGCAAATGGTAGCTTTGTATGAGGCTTATGAAACTCAATGTCAGCGATCAGGCCTGGTCGATTTTGCTGAGCTATTATTACGGGCGCATGAACTGTGGTTAAAGAATCCCCAGGTTTTAGCGCATTATCAAGCACGGTTTAAGCATATTTTAGTGGATGAGTTTCAAGATACCAATAGCTTGCAATACGCTTGGTTAAGAGTGTTGGCAGGTGGAACCGGCAAGCTGTTTATTGTGGGCGATGATGACCAATCTATCTACGGTTGGCGTGGTGCTAAAATTGAAAATATCCGCCGTTTTTCTGAAGACTTTATGGATGTTAAAACGGTTCGATTAGAGCAAAACTATCGCTCAACGGGCATCATTTTGGAAGCTGCGAACCATTTAATTGCGCATAACCAGGATCGTATGGGCAAGCACTTGTGGAGTGCAGGAGAAACCGGTGAGCCGATTCAACTGTATGAAGCCTTTAATGAGATTGATGAGGTACGGTATGTCTGTAATCGAATTGAAACCTGGTGCGAGCAGGGTGGTAAGCGTTCTGATGTGGCAGTGTTGTACCGCTCTAATGCACAATCTCGAAATATGGAACAAGCACTGATTCAAGCGCAAATTCCCTATCGAGTCTATGGTGGCTTGCGGTTTTATGATCGTGCAGAAATAAAAGATGTATTAGCCTATTGTCGACTCTTGGTGAATCGAACTGATGATGCGGCTTTCGAGCGAGTTTACAACCATCCGCCACGCGGTATTGGTAATAAAACCATAGAACAGGTTCGTGTTTATGCCAGAGCGGAGCAGGTGTCTCTGTGGCAGGCGGCTAACCATTTAGCAGACAATGGGTTAACTGCAAGGGCAAAAACGGCAGTGAAAGGGTTCGTCTCGTTGATAGAGGCTCTAGACGAACAAACGACCGGTGCCACTTTGCAAGACCTGATGATTCAAGTCATTGGGCGTTCCGGTTTACAGTTGCATTTTGAAAAGGATACCTCTGAACAAGGGCAGAGTCGTTTAGAAAATATTGATGAATTAATTAATGCTGTGACTGGCTTTAAGCCGGCCACACCTTCTGATGTCTCAGAGGAACAAGCTGAAACAATGGCTGCATTTGAGGTGAATCAGTACGACTCGCCTTTGGCGGAGTTTTTAGCGCAGGCTGCGTTAGAAGCCGGTGAACAGCAAGCTGATAAGTGGGACGAGTGTGTGCAATTGATGACGCTGCATGCTGCAAAAGGCTTGGAGTTTCCACTGGTGTTTATGATTGGCTTGGAAGAAGGTTTGTTCCCTTCGCAACAATCGCAGGAAGATGCCTATCGTTTGGAAGAAGAGCGGCGTTTGGCCTATGTTGGTATTACCCGGGCAGAGCAAAAATTGGTGATTTGTTATGCCAACCGGCGCCGATTGCATGGCTCTGAGTTTTATCCAATGCCATCGCGGTTTATTAAAGAGTTACCGACTCATTGTGTGCAAGCAGTCAGGCTGACAGGGTCAGTTCAGACCTATGGCCAAGCCAATCATCATCAGTCAATCGGTCAATCGGTCAAGTTCAATGAAACCGGTTTTGCGGTGGGTGAAAATGTTCTTCATCAAAAGTTTGGTCAAGGCACCATTATGGCAACTGAAGGCGCAGGTGAGCATGCTCGAGTACAGGTGAATTTTAAACATGCGGGTACTAAATGGTTAGTAACGGCTTTTGCTAAACTGGAAAAGTGTTGATTTTAAATATGTTTTATTGCACCTTAACTGGATGGCGTGAGTGACAGACTCGGCCCAACCTTCATCCGCGCCCCCTTGGTTCTCATTGGAAGGCGCCTTGCCTATGGCAAGCTCCCAGTCTAAAACGGCGGTGGTGGTTGGTGGCGGCTTAGCGGGTGCCACGGCGGCTTATCGGTTGGCACAATTGGGATTTAAGGTGACTTTGCTCGAAGCTGAAGACGAGGTGTCTCAACAAGCCTCAGGTAATTTGGCGGGTGCAATTCATCCATTGGTCACTGCTGACTGGAATTTACGAAGTCAATTTTATCTTGAAGGGTTGCAAGCCACATTGCGTTGGCTGAAACCTTGGTGGCACGCCGGTTTAATAAAGGGTGAACACAATGGCTTAATGCAATTGGCCATGTCGCCGTCCATGGAAAAGCGTTTACAATCGAGCCTTAGGGTGATGCCGGAAAACTTTGCTATTTGGCAAACACCAAAACAAGCCAGTGAGCGTATTGGCGTGCAGACCGACTATGGTGGCCTTTTTTTTCCGCAAGGCGGCTGGGTACAACCCAAATCGGTGGTTGAAACGTGTATAAGTCATGACAATATCGAAGTGATGCGGCAACAAAAGGTTGAGGATATCGCGGCTTTTCAAGTGAATTCCAGCAAAAAAAATGACCAGGCCTGGCGGGTTTCGACAGCAAACCATCATTATGATGCATCCGTCGTGGTGGTGGCGACTGGCGCACTGGATGAACCATTCAACAGCCAGCTGCAGTTACCCATTCGGCCAGTCAAAGGCCAAGTAACACACCTTGCTAAAGATAAGGTTAAGACGCCGTTAAAAACCACAGTAACCCATGAAGGATACAGTGTCTCAGGAGACTTTGGTTTGGGGGACGAGGTGGTCGCGATCAGTGGCGCGACTTTTGAAGCACCGGATATGACTGCCAGTTTGTCACTGGCTTCACAGCATCATAATGAAGCCTTGGCAGCCAAAGCGATGCCAAATTGGCTTACAGATTTCGACAGCACAGAGATCTTACTGGGTAAGGTCGGGTTTCGCCCCACCACGCCAGATCATTTGCCAATTTTTGGTGCGGTGCCAGATTGGAGCTGGGTGACAGAAGCCTATTTACAAAGGAAACATACCCATGCGGTACGCTTTTACCCGAATCAACGGTATCAAGCGGGTTTATACGTTTCAAATGGTCATGGGGCAAGGGGCTTAATGTCGGCATTTTTAGCAGCAGATACGATTGCTAACAGTGTGGCAGGGGCCCCTCCGATCTTGTCTGCAAAGTTACGCCATGCAGTGCACCCAGCTAGATTTTTAATTCGCCAGTGGCGCAAGGGTGAGTCTGTCGAGAATCTTGAAAACCGATGACTTGCCAATAGATTGATAACCTAGTGCGGATTCTTTTTATTTATTAAAGCTATTTATAATAAAATACCAATCAATTCAGGGAAAACGGACGAAAGTGTTTTATTTTCCTAGATTTAACGTTCTCAGTAAGGAGGTCAAATGAAGACAATATTGATTTTAGGGTTGAGTGTGGCCCTGGCTGGATGTGCTTCCATGTCCTCTTTATTTTCGTTTGGAGAAAAAGAAAAAAAAGTTGTCAAAATTGAAAAGGTTGATTTGCCAGCGATGATTTATGGCGAAGTCAACTTAAAGGCACAACCAAAAACACCAGAATCAAAGGAAAAAGCGATTGAGCTTGCTAAGCAGAAACTCAACGCAAAGATATTTCGACACTATCAAAATCCTGATGTTGTGATGAACAGTGAAGGTGCAACCGAATTTGAGCGAGCCTTAACCAAAGCGATTTTTGCGGAAATTCCCAAACCCCGTCTACCGAAAGTGCTCATTGAAGAGCCGGTACAAGACGTTGAAACGGGCGATGTCTCAGCGGTGGTGAAAGTGACACGAGCGGATGTGATGAAGTCACAAATGAGTCGTTTGTATGCACTGGATGGCAAGCTAAGGCAACATTTACATGCGACCGGAAAAGGCTTTAAGTTGAAGCAGTTAATCGCCTTGTTGCCGACCGCCCCCGTGCTGATGGAAAGACGTTTACTGATAGCGGATATGGAAAGCATTAGTGGAGAGAAGGTGTCTTTACCCAATGAGCGTTTGGCATCTATGATGGAAAACCAGATTGAACGATTGATGGGGCAGTTGGTGGTTAGCTTAGATGCGATGACACCTGAATCAGCGGCTTTTGAGTCAGGGTTCAAAAAAGCTCTGGCGGAAAAGGGGTTTAACATGTCGGCCAGAAAGCCCGATTTGACCTTTAAGTATTTTATTGAGCTTGAAGGTACAGAGGTTATCGGCGATATTGAAATGCTAAATGCTTCGAGTGAAACCTATGCGACCGTTTCAGGTCAATACCAAGAACATGCGATGGAAGCTTTGGCAGAAGAATCTTTGAAGCAACTGGTGATCTCCATGATCAAATCGATGAACCGAATCATTAAAGTACGTCACACAGAGTTGTTAAAAGATTCTTATTTTGAAAAGGTCTGAGAGTTCTGAAAATGAATAAATTATTACTGTTAATACTGTTAATGGGGTTTGGTGCCTTAGCCATTATGTTTGACTGGTTTGGCAGTCGAGGCTGGCTAGACGAAAAGATGAATGAAGCGCAGTCGGTTGTTGATCAGGTTCAACAAACAGGGGATGACCTCAAAGACTCTTTACAAACACTCAAGAATCTTAAAGAAGGGAATGAATAATGATAAACAAGGGAACAAAGTTGTTTTCGCAGATTTTGGCAATCGGGTTGGGGGCGAGTCTACTTCCTGCCCATGCGATTGAGGGGCATGCTGGATTGGACTTGTCCTTAGCAAATAATGTCGGCAAGGTCGGTCTCTATTCATTAAGAGAAACACCAACCGAAATTACCAATTTGAGCTCCAACTTATTGTTTACCAGTAATGATGATCGCATGATCGACGTGATGGGCACTTTGACTCGAAAGGGGATGCTGTCTAACAATAATTTAGAGTTGGGTTTAAAAGCAAAACTATATTACTTAGACCAAAACTCGACTGGGCGTAACTCTTATGGATTGATGATTGGTGGGATTGCGCGTTATTGGTTGCCAACCAGTGTGCCCACATCGATTGCTGCAGACTACCTTTATTCGCCCAATATCGTCACTGCGGGTGATGGCCAATCGACAATGGAATACGGGTTTCGAGCTGAGTTGAGAATTTTACCGAGTGCGATCGCCTATGTTGGCTATCGCAAAATTCTTGCGGATTTTGGTTTGCCAGGCAGTTACAAAGTCGATGGCAATCCGCACGTAGGGGTGACCATTTCTTTTGATGGCTATTAATGGCTAATATAGGGCTTTCTGGTCGACAAAGCGACCAGGCCTGGGCGGGGGTTCTAGCCGGTTACGGCGCTTTTAACCGTCAAACCCTGGAATCTTGTCGTGGTCGACGTCATCGATTTGTTCCGGTTTTAAGTGGGCTTTGGCATAGTCAAGGTAGATTTTATCTCGAACAAAGAGGTTAAAGAGTTTGCCGTTGATGTGACCTTCCTTTTTCATAAACCCTAAAATTCGTAAACTTTCCGATAAAGTTTTGGCTTTTTTATAGGGGCGATCCCCTGCCGAAAGTGCTTCAAAAATATCGGCAATGCCCATCATTCTAGCAGGAATCGAAAGCTGGGCTTCGGTTAGGTGGTTTGGATAACCCTGACCATCCATACGTTCATGGTGCCCCCCTGCGATTTCAGCAACACGAGCCAACTCTTTTGGAAAGGGTAGAATGCTCAGCATGTGAATTGACATGGCGGCATGGTCTTGCATGATTTCGCGCTCCTCATCATTCAAGGTGCCGCGTTCAATTTTAAGGTTGGTGGCTTCTTCATCACTTAAGAAAGCAACCTCTTCGCCTTTTAGGTTTCGAATGCGCTGCTGTTGCCAGTGCTCAATGAACGCATGGTCTTTTTGATCTAAGAACTCGCCGCCTAAATTAATTTGGTTCATATGTTGATACTGTTCAACGTAGTACTGTTGAACCGAATTGATTTCTGCTTCGGGGATGTCATATTTGGCAGCCAAGTCTTGGAAGGCTTTTAGGTTGAAGCGGGTTTCAATTTCATCAATGCGGTCAAAAATGGTTTCCAGTTTCGTGGACTTATCCATGATGTATTCAGGGGTGGCCAGCTTGCCGCAGTCGTGAAGTAACGCTGCGGTTTTGATTTCAAATAGCTGTGCTTCATTGAGCGAAAAGTCTTGAAAGTCTGGGTGCTGTGAACGACTAGCCGCTTGTGCCAAAAGCATGGTTAAAATCGGTACTCGCTTACAATGTAACCCCGTATAAGGCGATTTTTTATCGATGGCATCAGCAACCAAGTGGCTGAAGGCTGCAAACAATTGTTTATGCTCATTGATGAGCTGACGATTGGTTAAGGCTACAGAAGCCTGAGAGGCAAGTGAACGCGCTAAACTTTCTGATTCTTCTGAAAAAGGAATGGTTTGGTTTTCTTCATCCTTCGCATTAATAAGCTGTAACACGCCGATGGTATCGTTTTCAAAGTTCTTGAGAGGAATTGCTAGCATGGATTGGGTGCGGTAATGCATGGCCTGATCAAAGTTTAGAGCGCCAGTAAAATCAAATTTTTCATCCGCATAAATGTCTGAAATATTGACCGTTTGTTTTCGAATGGCCGCATAGCTGGCAACGGTTGACAAATTGTCGGAGTCATCTGGATTCCGAAGAGATATCGGTGGGAGAGTAACGGGATCTGGGTGGGTGCCCCCCAGTTGAATTTTTAGGCTGTCATTTTGAATCACATCAAAGTGAAGCTGACTATTGTTTACCAGTCGATATAAGGTTCCGCCATCGGCATTGGTTAATTGTTGTGCACTCGTTAAAATTTGCTCTAATAACTTTGCGGTATCGCTTTGTGCGGAAAGTGCAATACCGACTTGATTTAGTTGTTCAATTTTATTAAAAAGGGATGCACTCATAGCGATTTAACCTTAAAAAGTAAACTCTAGTTTGACATATTTTGTTTATACTGTAAATTATTATGAATTTTTGCGCGGCTGAAAGGGTTTTGAGAATATGGAACTAAGGGTTTTGGGGTGTAGCGGTGGCATTGCATCAGGGCAAGCCACGACGGCATTTTTAGTCGATCATACGCTTCTAGTCGATGCTGGAACGGGTGTTGGCTCTTTACAGCCTCATGAAATGTCGAAAATTGATTCCATTCTATTGACTCATAGCCACTTGGATCATATTTCCCATTTGCCCTTTTTACTCAATACCTTAAT
The DNA here is from genome assembly GCF_002848135.1 of Hydrogenovibrio sp. SC-1. Lineage (GTDB taxonomy): Bacteria > Pseudomonadota > Gammaproteobacteria > Thiomicrospirales > Thiomicrospiraceae > Hydrogenovibrio. The sequence goes on along the minus strand of NZ_PKGB01000002.1, from coordinate 49,950 downwards.
TGGACTTGGTCACCCAACAATTGAAGTTTATGCCTTGAGAGAAACGCTTGAAGCGTTACAAGATCATATCTTTAATAACATTATCTGGCCTGACTTTACTCAACTGCCTTCAAAGGCCGCTCCATCAGTCAGGCTCAACACGATTGAAATCGGTCAGACCATAACGGTTGGGGACAAGCAGGTAGTGGTTTTACCCGCCTTTCATTCGGTACCGGCTGTCGGCTATTGGGTGGGGAATGAGCAAGCGGCCTTTGCCTTCAGCGGGGATTGTTCTCAAAATGATGTGTTTTGGGAGGCGCTCAATAATTTACCGCCAGTGGATATGTTGATTGTCGATAATCAATACACAGATGAAGAAAAGGGCATTAGTGCCTTGGCGAAACATTATTATCCAGCTTCTTTGGCTGAAGATTTACGAAAACTGACCTATTACCCCCCTGTCTATATCTCTCACTTACCGACAGTCAATACCGATGCTGTGATTACGGAAATAAACTGTGATCTGGCTAGCTGGTCTCCGAAGGTATTGATGACGGGGCACCGTTACCAACTTGCTGCAAAAGTTGATCAGCCTGACTCTGAAACAGTTGCACAACCACTCTGAGGTGTTTTGACGGATGATTCCCAAAATTGGATTGATTATTATTGGAGATGAAGTCCTCTCGGGTAAGCGTCAAGACAAACACTTACAGCAAGCCAATGCCCTTTTAAAGCCAAGAGGCTTGGCGTTGAGCTGGGTACAAATCGTTGGGGATGAACCGTCTTTTCTAACGGAGGTGTTGTCAAATAGTTTTCGCAGCGGCGATATCGTTTTTTGTTTTGGCGGGATTGGCGCCACGCCGGATGACCGCACTCGGCAAGCAGCTGCCAAGGCATTGGGTGTGCCGATTGAACGTCATCCTGATGCAGTCAAAGAAATCGAAGCTCAGTTTGGCGAAGATGCCTATCCGCAACGTATTCACATGGCTGAGTACCCGCAAGGTGCTGACATTATTCCGAATGCTTATAACCGTGTTCCCGGCTTTAGTATTTGTGGTCATCACTTTATGCCTGGGTTTCCGATGATGGCAAAACCAATGATGGAATGGGTGCTGAGTCACTATTATGCTGACATGACCTCAACCCCGACTGTCGAGAAGACGCTTCGCTTAATCAATGGTCAGGAATCGGAGTGGGTGGCCTTTATGGAACACTTTGAGCAGCAGTTCCCTCAACTGAGATTATTTAGCTTGCCTAGCATTGCCAAAAATGGGGATAGAACCATCGAAATGGGCGTTGAAGGTTTGTCAGAAGTGGCTGAAAGAGGGTTGAAAGCGCTTATTGAAGAAGCCGAACGCCGTCAGCACCCGTATGAACTGTTATAAAGGCGTTCTGTGGCTTTAAAACAGCTGGATGTATTGATCATCGGCGCGGGCGCAGCCGGACTGATGTGTGCGGCGACTGCTGGTTATCGAGGACGCTCGGTTTGGGTTTTGGATCATGCGCCGAAAGCGGCTGCTAAAATTCGTATTTCTGGCGGCGGTAACTGTAATTTCACGAACCAAAATGTAACGCCTGAAGATTATCTTTGTCAGAATCCCCACTTTGTTAAAAGTGCACTAGCCCGATATCAGCCTCAAGATTTTATTGAGCTGGTTGAACGTCATGGCATAGACTATGAAGTTCGTGATGCAGGAAAATATTTTTGTACCAATCGTGCCGGTGACTTAATTCACTTGCTATTAACCGAGTGCGATTGGGCTGGTGTCGAAATCAAGCTTAAGCAAACCATTCAGCGAGTGGAAGCTCTTCTCGGTTCGCAACAAGCATCTCCCTATCGCTATCAGGTTCAAACCGACACGGATGTCATCCAATGCCACTCTTTGGTGATTGCCACTGGCGGTTTATCATTCCCAAAATTAAAAGCCAGCCGTTTCGGCTATGACATTGCCCAACAATTTGGGATTTCGGTCATTCCGCAACGACCTGGCTTGGTTCCGTTAGTGATGGCGGATAAGGCCTTGGTTCTTTGTCAAAGTTTAAGTGGTTTGTCTTTAGATGTCTCGCTTTCCATTGAAACCCCTAACGGTGTTCAAAGTGTCAACGAGGCTATGCTCTTTACGCATTTCGGCATTAGCGGTCCAGCGGTGTTAAAAATTTCTAATTATTGGCAAACAGGGGCGCCCATAGCCATTAACTTGATGCCCAACTGTCCGGTATTGGCTGAACTAGAGACGTTAAAAGCCGAAAATGGACGTTTGAAAACCTGGCTTAATCAACGATGGCCTAAGAAATTTACCCAGGCCTGGCTGAATTCTTATCCCCAGCCTGATAAACTGGCAGAAGTGCCCAATGAACAGCTGATTGCAATGGCAAAGCAAATTCAAAATTGGCAGCTCTATCCTGCCAAAACGGCGGGTTATGATAAGGCTGAGGTTACCTTGGGTGGCGTTGATACGGACGCCATCTCTTCAAAAACCATGGAATGCCTCCAACAACCGCATTTGTATTTTATTGGCGAGGTTCTCGATGTGACTGGGCAGCTTGGCGGTTACAATTTTCAATGGGCTTGGGCCTCAGCAGTGGCCGCAGGGCAAGTGGTTTAACTAACTGTTATTGTTAAAGGAAAATAGCATAATGAATTTATTAGCATTAGAGCCAGAGACACGGTCACCCTTTTCAAAGACTGTGCAAACCTTAATTCAAAAGCATGGCTTGGATCCACAAGAAATCTTTATGAATGTGTTGGAAAGCCAAGAAGCCCCTGAAATGAATTATTGGATGATGAAAGTCTTAATTCAAGAGCATTTTGTTTCGCCTCAACAGGAAGTGGCAAAGGATGCAGCTGGCGAAACTGTGAAACCCATGCAAGCAGCATGCTTGTTGGGAAACGTGGGAGCGCTGGCCGCTCTGCTAGAGTCACATGCTTTCCAAGGAGATGTGTGTGATCGAGAATTTCAGTTGGCCGCGCGCATTGCCTCCAAACAAGAAGACCAAGGTTTGTTGGGGGTCATGATGAAGTATGCTCAGGAAGTTGGTGGGCTTGAAACCTTTATGCGAGAACTACAGTCGGCACCGATTCAATAGCGAGGACCCTGATAGTTTTAGGCTATCATGTCGTTAGTAACAATTAAATTTACTTATCAATAAAGCCTTGTAGAATAGACTCTGAATTAAACGTAAACGCACACCAATAGGAGTTGAAAATGGATAATAAAGAAGGTCAAAAAGTTCCCAGTGTTATCTGGCCAACCCGTCAAAACAATGAATGGGTTAACGTGAATAGTGATGATATTTTTAAGGGCCGCACGGTTGTGGTCTTTTCATTGCCAGGCGCGTTCACACCTACCTGCTCTTCCAGTCACTTACCGAGATATAACGAGCTTGCGCCCGTTTTCTTTGAAAATGGCGTAGATGAAATTGTTTGCTTATCAGTGAATGATACCTTTGTTATGAATGAGTGGGCACAAGATCAAGAATCTAAGAATGTCACTTTAATTCCGGATGGCAATGGGGAATTTACCGAAGGCATGGGGATGCTGGTTGATAAAGCCGACTTAGGGTTTGGAAAGCGCTCATGGCGCTATTCGATGCTGGTTAAGGACGGCGTGGTTGAAAAAATGTTTATCGAGCCGAATGTGCCTGGTGATCCATTTGAAGTGTCCGATGCCGATACTATGTTGAACTATATCAACCCGAATGCAAAACCGAAGAAAGTTGCGACCATTTTCACTAAGCCAGGATGTCCATTCTGTGCAAAAGCCAAAGCGGCGCTGGAAGATGCGGGGATTGAGTATGAAGAAATTACGATTTCACATTCAGATGTCACTTCGCGGACTTTAAGAGCCGTTGCCAATGCTGATACCGTTCCACAGGTGTTTATTGAAGGCAAGTTGGTTGGTGGGTCAGATGATTTAGCCGCTTTCTTGGGTTAATAAATCGTTCACAATCGACATTAAAAAACCACCAGGCCTGGTGGTTTTTTGTTATCACAATAACCAAAAATGGATGGGAGAAAACAGATGCAATACGATTATGACTTGATTGCAATTGGAGCCGGAAGTGGCGGCTTATCCGTCGTTGAGCGTGCTGTAGAATATGGCAAGAAATGTGCGGTGGTCGAAGCTCAAAAACTCGGTGGAACTTGTGTCAATATCGGCTGTGTTCCCAAGAAGGTGATGTGGTTTGGCGCACATATCGCCGAAGCGTTGCGTGATGCACCCGATTTTGGGTTTCACGTGGAACGCAAGGGCTTTGATTGGTCAGAATTGGTCAAACGACGTGAAACGTTCATTAGCAATATCAATACCTGGTACAGAGGTTACATAAAGGATCTCGGCATTGATCTGCTGCAAGGATGGGGCAGTTTTGTAGACGAGCATACGGTTTCCGTTGACGGGAAATTGTTCACGGCAGAAACAATCGTAATTGCACCTGGCGGGCGCCCACTCATCCCAAGTGAAACAGAAAACGCCGATTTGGGCATATCTTCAGATGGTTTTTTTGCACTCACTGAGCAACCCAAAAACGTGGCGGTAATTGGCAGTGGCTATATTGCTGTGGAAATTGCCGGTGTTCTACAAGCTTTAGGGACTCAAACTACTTTAATCAGTCGTAAAGATTTGGTGTTACGAGGCTTTGATGATTTAATTCGACAAACATTAACCGATGCAATGATTGAAAGTGGTATTACCAAGGAATATCACTTTAAAGTTAAAAAGTTGATGCGTACTGAATCTGGAACACTTTCTATTGAATCTGAAGATGGTCAGCAATTGGATGGGTTTGACCAAGTCATTTGGGCCGTTGGTCGAGAAACGGTGGCGGAGCCGCTTGCGCTGGAAAATATTGGTATTCAAACCAATGGAAAGGGGTTTATTGAAGTAGATGACTCTCACCAAACGCAAGTTCCTAATGTATACGCACTGGGCGATGTTACTGGGCAAGCTCAACTAACCCCTGTCGCCATTCGTGCGGGGCGTTATCTGGCAGAAAGGCTATACAATCATCAACCCGACCTAAAGATGGACTTGTCGAAAGTGCCCACAGTGGTATTTTCTCATCCACCTATTGGGGTGATGGGCTTGGCTGAGCATGAAGCCTATCAGCAGTATGGTCGTGACGCTGTTCGCATATATCAAACAGACTTTACACCTATGCGTTATGCCTTTACCAAGCACCAAATCAAAACGGCAATGAAGTTGGTTTGTGTGGGTGATGACCAAAAAATTGTCGGGATTCATATTATTGGAGAGGGTGCCGATGAAATGTTGCAAGGGTTTGCCGTTGCCATTCAAATGGGAGCCACTAAAGCCGATTTTGATGCGACTATCGCAATTCATCCGACCTCTTCAGAAGAATTAGTGACGATGCGACCGATGATTTTGAAATAATCCTTGGCGATGGGCAGTCGGCACATCCCTTGCAATTTTTATTTATGACCTCTGCTTCGTTAAGGTACGGATAAGGTGTTCGGTGTTATGATAACCACATTATTAGTGTCAACAAAACGCGAAGCAAGGTTGTTTAGCTAAAAAACCGCATAGAAATAAGGTGACTTCATGCCCGGTACTCATTACGATAGCGATCATTTTTTTATTGAGTTATTACCCTTTCAATATAAAAGGGTGGCCTTTCGTATTCTGAGGCAGGATCCTTTTCAGATATTGTTGAGAGACTTGGACGCGGGTTACTCTGAACACTTTAATATTTTTCCTGATCCGCAATCCATCAATTCCAAATTGGTAACGCGCACGATTAGCGCTTGCATCGTAGCTAAGATTACGTCTTTTTCAAAAGAAAGCTATGTTTCTCCGGTAGAGTTTCGCTTTGTTGAAGAAGCTTTATTCAAAGCGCTTCATAATTTACTAGACATTGATGGGTTACCTAGAAAAGCCGTATTTGATATCTTGTCTCAGGAAGCGCCCAAGACCCATCATTGGTTGACGAAAGACAAACATGATAACGGGAAGCACTCATTAGCGATACGTAGTCGACGAGAAAACACGCGACGCTACTTTCGTTATAAAGTGAAAATTCGATATCATTTTATTCGTATAGGCAGTCATGATAGCAATAAGGTTATCCAGGGCAATATATTTACGACCGGTATCCAGCATTTTTCGAAAATCGTCAATAACAAGCTTGATGGCTTGGTGATGGAATACTTGGGAAATATTAAAACGGCGTTACAAGAACGCTTTCCCGAAGCCTATGATCTATTTATGGATGTATTGGATAAGCTGGAATATCTCAGAGAAGTGATTAATGGGGTTTCAGTAGGGCAATTGGACATCGCTAATGCAAAACGTTTTTTAGCAGAGAATTTGGACCATCATTTAGATTATGCTTCACTGGCAAGGAATGCGCGAACTGAATCGATATTACGCGATTTTGAAGAAAAGCTAAATCAAATTAATAGACACACATTAGAATTGGTTGAAAAATCCACACCGCATACCCTATACGAAGGCCCTGTCCTAAAAAAACTCAAAATCGATCAGGATATCCGCGGTTATGTCGACAAGAATAAGGCGTCTCCCTCAGAACTGCTATCGGCTTTCATTAACTTGTATCATTACATTTTATTAATCGAAAAAATTTATAACAGCATTTCGAGTAGTAACTACATCATCATTTTCCCAGAATATTGGCTGGAACCATACAAGGACTTATCGCCTGGAGGCTTTGCCTTTTACACCGAGTTCTTGGTTGACGTGAATGATATTTTGGAAATCTTTATGCAAGTGAATGTGTCTCCCGATCCTAAAGTGGAAAAGTTGGAGATTATTCAACAACGGGTGAAAGTGGTTCGTATTGAAGAAAAACCGGAAATGGAGTGTTATTTAATTGCTTGCCACTTCTTAATGGCGGATGAAGAAACTCGCATGGTCATCAATAATGCGCTGCAAGGGCAAGAGATTATTGATGCGTTCAATTCTGCAGACTTACTGGACGAAGCGGGTGAGTTTTAAAAGGTTTTTTGCCTAGGCATTTGACGTTTCCAAACACAATGTGCAAATAGTGGGGCCTTAAATGTTGTCATCGCTGACCCTCGGTATTATCAGTTTTACAATGGCTGCACTGGTCATTGTTGTGGCGGGTAGCCGGTTAGCGCATTTGGCAGATGAATTGGCAGATCGGACTGGCATGGGTGAAGCACTGTTTGGTGTCTTATTGCTCGCAGGCGTCACTTCCTTACCCGACTTTGCGGCCACTCTGAGTGCGGCAATCGACTTGCGTCCTGATTTGGCAATGAGTAATGTGATGGGAAGCATGGCCGTTAATTTATTGTTTCTCGGCATTGCAGACATTTTTTATCGAAAAGCCAATTTAGAACATGCTGCTGCATCGTCGGTCAATTTGATGTTAGCAGGACTATTAATCGTATTATTAACTCTGCCCTTACTGGCGATCGTCACGCCAAACGTCTCTGGCTGGCGAATTCACCCCATTACCCCAGTGATCGTGGTTGCTTATTTATTTGGGCTGCACCTGGTTCTCAAAACACAAGCCAAGCCCATGTGGTTTCCCCGCTTAACACGTCAAACGGTTGCTGATACACCCTCACAAAAATATCATGGGAGTTTGCCTGAAGCATGGGGGCGCTTTAGTGTTCTAGCCATCGTTACCTGTATTGCCGGTTGGGTGTTAATGGAAGCCGCTAAGGTCATTGCTGACCAAGCAGACTTGTCCGATACGTTAGTTGGAGGGATTTTTACCGCCTTGGCAACCTCCACGCCAGAATTGGTGACGACAATTGCTGCCATCCGCTATGGTGCCCTAACCTTGAGTGTCAGTAATATTTTTGGGACCAACTGTTTTAATATGCTGGTGGTGGCCGCCGCTGATGTGGGCTATCCGAATGGCTCCATCTATCAGGATATGGCGTCAATACAAATGACCTGGGGATTGGTCAGTATTTTAATGACGGCGATTCTGCTACTTGGCTTAGTACGACGCGAAACCTATGGTCTTGGTCGGATTGGTTTCGAGAGCACTCTCATTTTAGGCGTCTACGCAACAGCAATCAGTATTGTTGTTATGATGGGGTAACAATTGGAGGAAGGAATGAAAGAAACTGGAAAAATTAACTATATTGAAATGCCTTCACGGAACCTTGAAGTCACGAAAAAGTTTTTTAAAACTGCTTTTGACTGGTCTTTTGTTGATTATGGCCCAGATTATATCGCCATTGAAAATGCCGGACTAGATGGCGGCTTCTATCAGTCAGACAAAGTTGCAACACCCAACAATGGAAGTGTACTGGTGGTTCTGTACAGTGCGGATTTAGAGGCCTCCGTTGACCAGGTTGAAGCGGCAGGCGGAACCATTGTTCAAGCCATTTTTACTTTTCCAGGGGGACGTCGCTTTCATTTTACCGATCCAAATGGCAATGAATATGCCGTTTGGTCAGAGCTATAACCATCAGTGGACTGTTAGTCTCGCAGAATCGATCTTGACGAAATTGACTAACGACTAGAGATGAAGAAGGGGCTCTTTGCGGGGTTTTTGATTGTCGAGGTAGCGCAGATGAAGCTGGTCACTTTGAGAAAGCCATTGCTGCATTTGTTGTTTGGTCTGTTTTACTGCTAAATCCAGCGGGATGCCTTTTGCTAACAAGCAAGCCATGGCGGATGAAAAGCTGCATCCCGTGCCATGCGTATGTTGAGTCAGGATGCGTGGACTGGAAAAGCGGATGGCGTCAGCATCCGCTTGAAGCAATGTATCCGTTACGAGATCTTGGCTTTGGATATGACCACCTTTCACGACTACCGCTTGAACACCTAATTCAAAAAATTCTTTGCCAATCGTCGGCATTTCATCGTCGGTGCCTTGATAGCCATCATTAACGTCTTTACCAAGCAGAGAATTGACCTCCGGCAGGTTGGGGGTGATGACCGTAGCTAAGGGTAAAAGGCGCTGTTTAAGTGTTTCAATGGCATCCTTTTCTAAAAGTGGATGGCCACTGGAACTGATAATGGGTGTATCCAAAGCCACATTGGAGAGTTGATAATTGCAAATAATCTCTGCAACCACTTCAATTAATTCAGCATTGGCAAGCATGCCAATTTTGACCGCATCCACTACCATATCGTCTAATAAGGTGGTCACCTGCGAGCGTAACAAGGTCGCAGATGTCGCTTGACTACAGAAAACTCCTTGGCTATTTTGAGCGGTTAAAGCGGTAACACAGGTCAGCGCATAGCCGCCAAGTGCGTGAACACTCTTTAAGTCGGCTTGAATGCCCGCGCCGCCATAAGGATCTGATCCAGCGATGCATAATACGGTTGGTTTAGGCATTTCCAAAGCTCCAGTTTTGATAGGCTTGGTTGAAGGTTTCAATCACTGTTTTAAGCGACTTCTGTTGGTTGGTTTGATTCAGATGAAGGCCATTAATCATGGCGATGCCATCGGCTCCTGCTTGCACCGTTTCGGCAAGGTGTTGTTGTGGAATGCCGCCAATTGCCACCACAGGTAGATCAAGACCTTGTGTCCATTGGCGAAAATTCGCTAGGCCAACAGGATGGTAGGTCAAGTGCTTGCTACTGGTCTCAAAAATGGGGCCGATGGCGATATATGACGGTTGTATGGCTAAAGCGCGACGTAATTCTGATGGGTTATGGCTGCTAATGCCGAGTCGTATGCCGGCATGAGATAAAGCGTGTAAATCGGCGATGGCCAAATCTTCTTGTCCCAAGTGAACCCCATAGCTGTCGAGTTTTAATGCAATTTGCCAATAATCATTGATAAACAATCGAGCTTGATGGGCTTTAGCGAGTGCATCCGCATCCGCGAGCTCCTGCTCTAGTGTCGCGCCTGTCAAATCTTTAATGCGAATTTGCGCGGTGGTAATGCCCGCTTCAAACAGCGGGCGGAGTTTGTCTGCACGGTCTACTAAAGGGTAAATTCCCAAGGGTTTTTCCGGCGTTTGGCAAGCTAAAAATTGCATTCATTATTCCTGTTTAAGTTGATCTTTGGCGCGCAAAAATAACCAGTCCTGGTCATTTTTGGTGCCAAAATGGGGTGCCAATGACCGGTGTTGAGGGGGTCGCTAAGTCTCTTTCGGGCATGGTGCCGGCTTGATAGCCATAAACGCCTGCTTTTACAGCGGATTGAAAGGCCTTTGCCATGGCAATCGGGTTGGGTGATAGAGCAACGGCCGAATTGAGCAATACGCCATCATAGCCCATTTCTAGGGCTTGAACAGCATGAGAGGGTTTGCCAATGCCAGCATCGACAATCAGTGTCAACTCGGGAAAGCGTTTGCGGATGGTCTTTAAATTATAGGGATTCATGAGCCCTTTGCCCGAACCAATCGGAGACCCCCACGGCATTAAAATACGACAACCAGCATCCACTAATCGTTGGGCGAGCACCAAATCATCCGTGGTGTATGGAAAAACCTCAAACCCATCATTGACCAACACTTCAGTGGCTTTTACCAATTCAAACGGATCAGGCTGTAAATTATATTGGTCGCCAATCACCTCGAGCTTAATCCAATTGGTTTCAAAAACCTCTCGTGCCATGTGCGCAGTGGTAATGGCCTCTTTGGCGGAATGACAGCCTGCCGTATTTGGCAAGATATGGCACTCTAAAGTCTTAATCATGTTCCAAAAAGTTTTGCCAGCTTGATCACCAGCAGATTGCCGGCGCAAGGAGACGGTTACAATTTCAGCACCAGAAGCTTCAATAGCACCTTGCATTGCTTGCGGAGATGGATAAAGCGCAGAGCCGATCAGTAAACGACTGTTAAGACGTTTCCCGCCAATATCCCATTGCATTGGATTCGATAATTCTGATAAAGGGTTCATTTAGCCTCCTTGCATGGGGGCGACAATTTCAATGGAATCGTCGGCCTGAATGGGTGTGGTTGCATGTTGACTGCGGGGTACAAAGGTTTCGTTTAGTGCAACCGCAAAATTTTGTTGCTGATAATCCAACTGGGTTAATAACTCAGATATGGATAAACCGCAGGGAAGGGTCATTATTTCATCGTTGATTCGCACAGAAATCGTTGTCATATCGCTTTCCTTTTTAAATCAGATTCGGTTGCAGAAGGGGTAAATATGGATAATTCGTTTAACGCCTGCTCGACTACGGCGGGGGCTAATAAATATCCGTGTCGATAGAGTCCGTTAATCCGCGTGGTCTGAGTGGCATGTTCAATGCGTGGCAAGTTGTCTTTTAATGCGGGGCGGCACTGGGTGAGCATTTTAACAATGCGCGCTTCACCAAACCCGGAATGGACGCTGTAAACGGCCGAAAGCAGTTCCAAACTGGAGCGAACCGACATTGGGCTTAAATCTTCACTCTCGATTTCGGTTGCGCCCACTACATAACGATGATTGGGGCGTGGCACAATATAAATCCGGTAGCGTGGATGCATTAAACGGATAGGACGAGAAAGAGACACATCCGGTGCATCCAACCAAAAGACTTCACCACGCACACCGCGTAAGTCACTCATATCGGCTTTTGCTCCCAGTCCTCTGGTGTCAAACACCCAATCAAAACCGACGGTTTCTTTGGCGGTTTTAATGTGACCTTTCGCAATTTCCGTGACCGTTTGATGGGGTTTCCATTCTACGTCAGGGTGGTTTTGTAGAAAGCGTGTGCTCACGTCCATAAACTGCTGTGCATTGACTTGGGCTTCTAAGGGTAAAAAGTAGCCGTGGGTTAGGTGGGTCAAATCCGGCTCCAAGACTTGAATTTGCGCCTGATTGAGCGATTGAATCTCTGAGGCGGCAGTCATCTTGCATTTCAGTTGCTGCATAAAATGGTTGAGTTCAGGCATATCGGCGGTGTGGGCGGTAACCAAACTGCCTTGATTTTGAAATGCCTGTGGAATGGACAATTGTGCCAGTAGCTTCGGCCAAAGTTGAATTGAGCGCAATCCGGTATCGAAAATCGCCGATTCAGCGGTTTCCAATTCTGCAAAGGGCGCTAACATCCCAGCCGCCACTTGCCCTGCGGCATTTTCGGCTTCAGGGGAGTCTTTTTCAAACAGGGTCACGGAATGTCCAAGTTCGAGCAGCTTCAGTGCGAGCACGCGCCCCACCAACCCCGCCCCGGCAATGCCAATGGTTAATTGAGTCATTATTTTCTCCTAGTGTTGCGGCATGGCCGCAAGCTGATCGCAAAGTCGTTTAAGAGCCGGTTTGGGTGATGTCTTCAACATTGACATAAACTTCGCTACCTTGATTGCGAAAGGTTTCAGACATTTCAGCCATGCCTTTTTCCACCGCATCATCGGTGGTCAAGCCTTGCTGATCAGCATAGTCACGCACTTCCTGAGAGATTTTCATCGAGCAGAACTTGGGACCACACATCGAACAAAAGTGTGCGACTTTAGCCGAATCGCGAGGGAGCGTTTCATCATGGAAGGCACGTGCTTTTTCAGGGTCGAGACCGAGGTTAAATTGATCTTCCCAGCGGAATTCAAATCGCGCTTGGCTCAACGCATCATCTCGTGAGCGAGCTCCGGGATGACCCTTGGCAATATCAGCTGCATGCGCGGCCAGTTTGTAAGTAATCAAGCCTTCCTTCACATCATGTCGATTGGGCAAGCCCAGATGTTCCTTGGGGGTGACATAGCACAACATCGCTGTGCCAAACCAACCAATCATCGCCGCCCCAATCCCTGAAGTAATGTGATCATAGCCAGGAGCAATATCCGTTGTGAGCGGGCCAAGGGTGTAAAAAGGCGCTTCATGACAGTATTCCAGTTGCTTGTCCATGTTTTCTTTAATCATATGCATCGGCACATGACCAGGGCCTTCAATAATCACCTGAACATCATGTTTCCATGCGATTTGAGTCAGCTCTCCCAGCGTTTTGAGTTCAGAAATCTGCGCTTCATCATTGGCATCCGCCACTGATCCTGGGCGCAGTCCATCGCCTAATGAAAAGGCAACATCATATTGTTTGAGGAGTTCGCACATGTCTTCAAAGTGGGTGTATAGGAAGTTTTCCTGGTGGTGAGCAATACACCACTTCGCCATAATCGATCCGCCCCGAGAAACAATCCCTGTGACCCGTTTAGCCGTCATCGGCACATAGCGCAATAACACGCCCGCGTGAATGGTGAAATAGTCCACGCCTTGTTCCGCTTGCTCTATCAACGTATCGCGGAAAATTTCCCAAGTCAGGTCTTCTGCCACGCCGTTGACCTTTTCGAGTGCTTGATAAATTGGCACTGTGCCAATCGGAACCGGTGCATTGCGCAAGATCCAATCACGGGTGGTGTGGATATTTCGCCCTGTTGATAAATCCATGACCGTGTCTGCCCCCCAACGGGTTGCCCAAACCATTTTTTCGACTTCTTCTGCAATAGAAGAGGTAGTGGCCGAGTTACCAATATTCGCATTCACTTTCACCAAAAAATTGCGGCCGATGATCATGGGTTCGGATTCAGGATGGTTAATATTGGCCGGAATCACCGCACGGCCTTCTGCCACTTCTTTGCGAACAAATTCGGCAGTAATGTCTTCCGGTAGGTTGGCGCCAAAGGTCTCGCCTTTTAAACGGGCCTCTCGTTCAGCATCCTGCAAGTAGCGTCGGGTCATTTCACGGCGTTGATTTTCACGAATGGCGATAAATTCCATTTCAGGGGTGATAATGCCTCGGCGCGCATAGTGTAATTGGGTTACATTTTGACCAGGCCTGGCGCGCAGAGGCTGGCGCATTAAGCTGGAAGCACCCGCAATGGCGGTTTCCATTTGAGTGCGTGAATGGTAACCATTATCTTGCGGGTCGATGGTTCGGCCTGTATAAGGTTCGACATCGTTGCGACTCAGAATCCAATCTTTACGCAGCGCGGGAATGCCTTGTGCCACATCAATATCAATGTTGGGATCGGTATAAGGTCCCGACGTATCGTAAACCGTGACGGTTTCTCCATTGGTTAAAGAAATGGCGCGCATTGGCACTCGGATGTCAGGATGAATTTCACCAGCAACATACGTCTTGTATGAAGCCGGCAAGGGATCACGGGTTAGAATGTCATTGGATGCGGGGAGGGCATGTTTAAATGAAGTCATGTTTTTCTCACTTTTTAGGTGTTAAAAGGATGAAAAAAACCGCGTAAAAAGATGGGCAAAGGTCAAAATTAAAAGACCGTGCACTAGTTATCCGCTGAAATGTAAAAAAAAGACAAAACAGGAAGGCGATGGCTTTTAAAGTTCCTGTCTCGACTTGATACAAGTTCAAAGGTATTTAAAAGCAATCAGAAGGCACCCAAAGAAATGGGTACCCAAAGAATCTTCTCTTCCCTACGCTGGCTTTAACCAGATCAAGTTCAACGGGCCCGACTGCCGGAAAATAGATTTCACTTTGTCGTCTCAGCACTTAGGTGTGCACCCCGAGAGATGGAAGCTATTCTAGCATAGCTGATTTTAAGATTAGCTATTTTTGGTTAGCACTGTCTGGGCGTTTGTTCGTAGGTGTTGAGTTTTTGCTCGTCATTGATAATCTCATCTAGCGTCGCTAGCTCGATCAGGATGGTTTGTAAGATGGCGTAAGCAGTATGATTTTCATTGATGGCGTAATGAATCCAGGTGCCTTCCCTCCAAGAGTTTAATAGCTGTTTGTTCTTTAGGTAGGCAAGGTGTCTTGAAACGGTGCTTTGTGATATATCCAAAACAGAGACAAGGTCGCAAACACACAAAAAATCTCTTGAATTCAATAAAGCCAATATGCGTAAGCGAATCGGTTCAGCTAGCGCTTTGTGAAAGAGTGCATAGTCTTCTAATAAAGGGGTTGTCATAAAAGTTTCAGTTGATCTTTTGGGGTTATTGCTATAATTCTATATCCGTATAGGCGAATATGAAAGTTATCAAAAGCCGTTTAAACAGATTTTAATTATAAGGAGCTTTCCGTGATTCGTATAGCAATAAATGGTTTTGGTCGTATGGGTCGGCTGGGCTTGCGTCAAGCTTTTGGTTGGAAAGATGTTGAATTTGTACATATTAATGAGATTGCCACCGATGCGGCAGGCTCAGCCCATTTGTTGAATTATGATTCGGCACATGGTCGTTGGCAACACAAAGCCACAGAAGAGAAAGGCCAGATTTTGATTAATCACCATCCC
The DNA here is from genome assembly GCF_002848135.1 of Hydrogenovibrio sp. SC-1. Lineage (GTDB taxonomy): Bacteria > Pseudomonadota > Gammaproteobacteria > Thiomicrospirales > Thiomicrospiraceae > Hydrogenovibrio. The sequence continues at coordinate 34,877 of NZ_PKGB01000002.1, read as the reverse complement.
ATTGGATACAGTTCTCAGCAAGCGATTGAAGACTTTGACTGGGGTGCGCTAAAGGTTGATGTGGTATTGGAGTGCACGGGTGCTTTTCGTACGCGAGCGCAGTTACAACCGTATTTTGATCAAGGGGTCAAACAGGTAATTGTGGCCGCGCCTTTAAAGGAAGATGTTAAAAATATTGTCATGGGGATAAACGATGATATTTTTGTTGCGGGTGAAGACAAGCTGATCACCGCAGCTTCTTGTACCACCAACTGTATCGCTCCTGTGATAAAGGTTTTGCATGAAAAAATAGGCATTTCTCATGGGTCTATCACGACGATGCATGATCGTACCAATACCCAAAAAGTGGTCGATCATGGCCATAAAGATTGGCGACGTGCACGCTCCAGTTTTGAATCGCTTATTCCAACTTCCACTGGTTCCGCCACCGCCATTGGCACCATCTTTCCTGAATTAAATGGACGATTGGATGGCATTGCGGTTCGGGTTCCTTTTATGAATGCCTCTTTGACCGACTTAGTGATGGAAATGAAGCGCCCTACCTCGGTTGATGAAGTGAATCACTTTTTTAAAGAAGCCTCTGAAGGTGATTTAAAAAATATCTTAGGCTATGAGGACTTGCCTTTAGTCTCAGTTGATTTTGAAGGGGAGACCTGTTCTTCGGTGATAGATGCTCTTTCAACCCGTGTTATTAATGGCACTCATGTAAAAGTTTTGGCTTGGTATGACAATGAAATTGGTTATGTGCAACGGATGATGGAACTGGCATTAAAGGTGGGTTCAGCCAATCGAGATTTGTCGTAAAACTGTCGCCTTAAAAGAACGGAATGAGAAATCTATGACGAACAGCCAAAAACAATATGCAATCGTGACCGGAAATTACTGGGCGTTTACCCTAACAGATGGCGCTTTAAGAATGTTGGTTTTATTGTATTTCTACCAACTGGGTTACAGTCCGTTAGAACTCGCCATGTTGTTCTTGTTTTATGAATTTTTTGGTATTGTCACGAATCTATTGGGTGGTTGGCTGGGTGCTCGAGCGGGTCTCAATGTCACCATGAATATTGGTTTGTCGATACAAATATTGGCATTGGTGATGCTGACGGTTCCTGCCGAATGGCTCAGTGTGCTTTATGTGATGGTGGCTCAAGCCCTTTCGGGGATTGCCAAAGACCTGAATAAAATGAGTGCCAAAAGCGCCGTCAAATCCTTAGCCAGTGATGGCGATGGTAAGTTGTATCGCTGGGTTTCGGGGTTAACCGGCTCTAAAAATGCCCTTAAAGGGGTGGGTTTCTTTTTGGGGGCGCTGCTGCTTGAAGTGTTTGGGTTTGTTAATGCCATGTGGATTATGGCGGCGCTGCTGTCTGTTGCGTTAATGATTTCTTGGATAAAGTTGGAGGGAGCTTTGGGCAAATCTAAAAATGCCCCCAAATTTTCCCAGATGTTTTCGCATTCTCAAGCGATCAATTGGCTATCTTTCGCTCGATTCTTTCTGTTTGGCGCTCGTGATGTTTGGTTTGTGGTCGCACTCCCCGTTTTCGCAGCCAGCGTGCTGGACTGGACGCATCTACAAATTGGAACCTTTATGGCGCTTTGGATTATCGGTTATGGCATTGTGCAGGCAGTTTCGCCTAAATTCATTGGTAAAAATCGTAATCCAACCCATCGTACCGCCTTTGGGTTGGCGATTGTTTTGGCGGGTGTGCCCCTAGCAATTGCCTATTCGCTTGAGCTGAACCCACAATGGATCATCATGATTGGCTTAGGTTTATTTGGTGTTTTATTTGCACTGAATTCTGCTGTTCATTCTTACTTAATCGTTGCTTATGCCGATCAGGATGGCACCTCCAAACAAGTCGGCTTCTATTATATGGCCAATGCCGGTGGGCGCTTGGCTGGAACGGTCTTATCAGGGTATCTATATCAAACGGTTGGGCTGGAGGGGTGCTTAATCGCATCTGCTGCGATGATTCTAATGGCCGGAGGACTGACACTAAAAATTAATCACGCCTAGCGACGATTGAAGTTATTTGAACTGGTCAGAAGACTTTAAATAACCACCAAATGCCGATGGCAATCATCAGCCAACCAAACCCTTTTTTAAGACGTTGTAATAGTTGATCATTGGGTAAGGCATTCAGCACTTTCTGTATTTTTGCAGTTGAGGTTCCCAGTGCCATAATGGGGGCGGAGTGCCCGAGACCATAAAGTAGCATCAGTGAAATGGCAAAGCCAAAGTCTTGGGAAGCAACACTGAGTGACAGGGCGAGCACTGGCATCATAAAGCCGAACGCACAAGGGCCTAAGATGGTTCCAAATAACATACCTAGACCCAACGCAGCAGAATAGCCTTTGGATGTTACGCCCTTTAAGACAGCATTAGAAAAGTTGGGTAGTCGAATCCAGTCCAAAAACAGTAGTCCTGCCAAGATAAAAATGAGGGCTGCTCCCCAATCAATCCATGGTCCCACATCGCCTAACATGCGACCCAAACTACTGGTAATCACACCCAGTATTGCAATAATGATTAAAATGCCCAAAGCAAATAGTGAGGAAAGCCAAAAAGCGCGGCGGGCGTTGCAATCACTTTGTGCGCCCACAAAACTCATGACCAAAGGAATGCTGGCTAAGTGACAAGGGGAAAACAATACGCTGATCACGCCCCAGAAAAATGCAGCGATTAACGCCCAATGAGGAGCCTCTGTCAGTGCATTGGAGAGGGTTGTTAAGATGTCTAAAATCATTGAGTGACCCCCTGTTTTTTCAGCAGGTCTTCAATTTGTTTTTGCGCGAAAAAGCCCTCATGACGAAATATTTCTTCGCCTTGGGCATTGTAGAATATTTGAGTGGGAATTGATCTAAGTTGGTATTTCTTGCCAGCTATTTCGCCGTTCTCTTTCCAAACATCAATAAACACCACTTTAAGGTCTTGAGGATAGCGTTCTTCAAGGGTTTTTAAAATGGGCTGCATCATCCGACAAGGAAGACAGCGATTGGCACCCAATTCAATAAAGGTGACTTTTTGAGTGCCCTCTGGCACCATGGCATCGCCATAATCCATCCAGTCTTCTGCCGATGCAACCGATAATAGTCCTGCAAGCACAAACATCATAAAAACATGGAAAAGTTTAGCGGTGCCTATCGTCCTGATTGTCATATCGCCCTCCTATAGAATCCATGTTTTGGTACCTTCAGGTCAAATAGCTGGGGGTTTACAGTTTGCCCTAGCTTAAGCCGATAACCACTCGGTAATGACTTTTTTCGATGGAATACCCCCTGAATGAACTACTTGTTCGTTAATCACGACGGCCGGGGTTGTCATCACGCCATAGGCGGCGATTTCGGCAATGTCTTCAATTTTAATGACCTTGACGCTCACGCCAAGCTCATCTGCTGTTGCCTGAATCACTTTAACGGTGTTATTACAGTTTGCGCAGCCAGTGCCCAATACTTTGATTTCCAATCCCTCAGTTGAACCGCTACAACAGTCAGTTGATTTAGACTGATCATCTGAGCCGCAACAACTGGATGTAGTCGGTGTCTTTTCGCTAGCATTTGAACCACAGCAGCCCGTGTTTTGGTCTGCTTGGCTTTCCGAAGAACCGATACAACAGGCGTTGTCGGATTTTTTAGTTGTGGCTTTTTCTGGTGTAGAAGCCTTGTCAGTTCCACAACTTCCGCCCGGACAACATTCGCCGGATTTGGATAACTTACCAATAAATCCTGCTGGACAAAATCCAGTAAAGGTCGCTTGAAAGCCCATAAATGCGGGCATAATTGCCAACCAAAGCCAGTTAGCCGACCACAAATCCGTTTGTCCGGAGAAATGCGCTAAAGCGATGCCCACTAAAATAAACAGCGTCATTAAACGCACCATTAAATTATTTTTCATTCTGAACTTCCTTTACTATTTTATGCATACAAAAAATTAAACAGATAACCCACGAAAATAAATGCAACTACTAATACCGACGCAAACACCATTAACGCAGGCCAGCGAATGACTTTGCGCAGGATGAGTAGTTCCGGTAAGGACAGCGCTGCAATACTCATCATTAAAGCCAAACTGGTTCCAATCGGAACCCCTTTGCCCAGCATGGCTTCAATCACTGGAATTACGCCGGTGGCATTTGAATATAAAGGCACCCCTAAAGCGACGGCTGCTGGTACACTCCACCAATTGGAGGCATCTGCTAAATAGGTGCTCACCCAAGCTTCAGGTACATAACCATGAAATAAGGCTCCCAATCCAATACCGATAAACACCCAATGCCAAATACGTTTTACAATGACCTTGACTTCGTTCCAAGCAAATTCGTGGCGAGCGCTCAGCCCTCCGGTTTGGGCTTCTAGTTCCTGCTGATGGCGCATTTTAATATCCCAAACATAAGACTCTACCCACCGTTCTGGTTTGAACCATTCCATGACGATGGAGCCAATATAGGCAACCACTACGCCCGCAAGGACATACAACGCCGCAATTTCCCAGCCTAGAATGCTAATTAGCAAGACCACGGCGACTTCGTTAATCATGGGGCTGGCAATTAAAAATGCGAAGGTAATGCCTAGCGGAATACGCGCTTCAACAAATCCAATAAATAGTGGCACAGAAGAACAAGAGCAAAAAGGCGTCACTGAGCCTAAGCTGATCGCTAATGAGCGTCCCATCCACTTAGGTTTGCCCGTAACGATCTCGCGAATACGTTCGGTCGAAACATAGGCTCGCAACAATCCCATCACATAAATAATCACTACCAGCATCACGAAAATCTTGACGCTATCCATGACAAAGAATTGCACGGCACTTCCGGTTTGTGACTCGGCACTCAGTTGTAACAAATCGTAAGCGATCCAATTTGCCAGTTGCTCAAACATCCTTTACCCCACGGAGAAATTTCGCTAAAAAAATAGTATATCCGTGTAGGCGGATATATTCAATGAAAAAACGAGTCTTATCAAAAAAGGGTGTTATCCACTCAAAATTGAGAACTCAAACACGCAATCACCGTCACGGATGATCAGGTTAACTTTCGTTGTGAAAATCAAAGGGGTTGGATTAGTTTGATTTTAAGCAGCGGTTAAGGTTTAATCAGTTTAATGAATTATCCAAAGACTTAAATAAAAGGAATCCCATGTCTGTTGAAAGCCAAATCGCAATCTCCCTTCACGCTGTTGCCGCCATGTTATGGGTGGGCGGAATCTTCTTTGCTTATCGCGTACTTCGACCCTCTGCAATGATGCTTGAGCCCACTGATAGGGTTCAGCTTTGGCAAAAAGTCTTTCGCCGCTTTTTCGTTTGGGTTTGGCTGTTTATCGGCTTAATTGTGATTAGCGGTTATTGGCTGATCATGAAAGACTTTGGCGGATTGGAACAAACCCCCTTATACCTTAAAGTAATGAGTGGAATTGGCTGGTTAATGGTTATTGTTTTTGCTTGGCTGTTTTTTGGTCCTTATGCAAAATTTAACATTCGCATTGAGCAATACGAACTGGCAGAAGCGGGGCAAATCATGAATGGTCAGATGCGCCCCTTAATCGCACTGAACCTCATGCTCGGCACGATTGAATTTATTATCGGCGCTACCGGCGCTTATTGGCCAATTTAGCCCAAATATTGACCAGGCCTGGGCATTTTAAACCTTTAATGGAACGAGAAAATGATGAACCAGGCTTGGCTGAAATTACAGAATGGCAGCGATATACGGGGTGTCGCGTTAGATGGCGTTGTTGGCGAAACAGTCAATCTAACGCCAGAGATTGTGCGCTCCATTGGTTTGGCGTTTGCGCAATGGCTTTCACAGCAAATCGGTAAGCCCATTACTGAATTGAAAGTGGCCGTAGGCCATGATTCTCGTTTATCATCAGACACGCTGAAGACCGCTGTTTTTCAAGGGTTGGCAAAAGCGGGTTGTCGGTTCATTGCCGACAGCGGACTTTCCTCCACCCCAGCGATGTTTATGGCAACGGTGTTTGAAAACCATGCCTACGATGGCACCATTATGCTCACTGCAAGCCATCTGCCATTTAATCGAAACGGGCTCAAGTTTTTTACCCGCAACGGCGGGTTAGAGAAAGATGAGATCACCGCGCTACTCACGCTTGCCACTGAAATCGGGACATTTGAAGCTCCCCCAACTTCAAAAATTCAAAAAATTCCGTTAATGGACGATTACGCCGCTTCGCTGGTAGCGACCATTCGCCAAGGTGCGGGGCAGGGTAACAAGCCCTTGTCAGGGTTGAAAATTGTGGTAGATGCGGGCAATGGTGCAGGCGGTTTTTTTGTGGAAAAGGTATTGAAACCGTTGGGCGCCGACACCCACGGTAGCCAGTTTCTGCAACCCGATGGGGCTTTTCCAAATCACATTCCCAATCCTGAAGATTCGGCAGCAATGGATGCGATTATGGCTGCAGTCAATCATCATCAGGCCGACCTAGGGATTATTTTCGATACCGATGTCGACCGTGCTGGCGCAGTGGATAAAAACGGCCACCCTATAAACCGTAATCGTTTTATTGCGCTGATGGCTGCCATCGTGCTCGAACAGCATCCCGGCACGGTCATCGTCACCGACTCGGTGACCTCTACGGGGCTAAAGCAATGGATTGAAAACACCTTGGGTGGCGTTCATTATCGATTTAAACGCGGCTATAAAAATGTGATTAACGAATCCATTCGCTTAAATCGAGAAGGCCAAGCCAGTTGGCTGGCGATGGAAACCTCGGGACATGGCGCTCTAAAAGAAAACTACTTTCTTGATGACGGCGCTTATCAAATTGCCAAAATCCTTATTAAGGCCGCACAGCTGCATGCCGAGGGCAAAGGCAGTGTGGACGAACTGATTGCCGGATTACCTGAGCCAGTTGAAGCCAAAGAATATCGTGTAAAAATCACTACGGAGGGTTTTGGCGCAGAGGCCGATAAGGTGCTCAAACAGTTCGAGCTGTTTGCGGCAAAGCAACCTGGCTGGTCGCTCACCCCCAATAATGTTGAAGGCGTTCATGTGACCGTGGATGCGGCACATGGCCATGGCTGGTTTCTGATTCGAAAATCGTTACACGACCCAGTGTTACCCATCAATATCGAAAGCGAACAAACGGGTGGTGTCGCCCAAATCGCCACCCAAGCCAAAAGCTTTCTGAACCAATTCGAACAACTCAAATCCCCAAAATATAGCCGTTCAATCGAAACCTCTGCGACGACATAGCCCTAAATGTTTTTAGGCAGGATAACTGTCTCCAATGTTTGGAGCGGCATGATGCCTAATTACCGCTGGCTGCAAATCAGCTTGGGTAATTAGGCTCAGTGGTCTAGCTTGAGTTTAATGGCCACTTGGAATCATAGCGCGCAATATAATCAGATATAAATAGAACCAAATCATGGAGCCACTGATCATAAACATCGCGAAACGTTTTGGCCCATTTAATGCCAATAATCCTAAGCGTTTGTGCAAAATAAACATGGCCCAGATCACGGCTACATAATTAAATAAATTGAACAGATGAACCCAGCCATCGCGGAAGCTCGCTAGAGGTTGCATTTGGTTAACAGAGCCAGTGAGCCAATACCACGCGTTGGCGAGATCTGATGCATAATGCAGGAAAAAGAAACTGCCGACATGGCTTAAACCGCCAATCAACATCAATGGCGCTAACATTTGACCGACTGATTGGGCGTATTCTTTAAAAGGTTTATTGGTCAGTTTGGCGCTGATTGCAAAGCTGGCGTAGAAGATGGCAAATGTGATCGCAACCGCCATGCCGAGGGCAATCGCGCCAACCCAATCAAAAAGTGGCACCGGCCAAAGCTGATCCATCCAAGTTCCCGCCTGCACCCATGGCAATTGTTCCTTAATCGAAGAATGACCCAGTGAATGATGAAAGCGCATGGTAATCGAAATCACGGCCAACAGCCATACATACACCCACACGTTCATCGGCTCTTTGGCTTTTGAGGGTTGCCATAGTTGTATTGATGGCTTGGTTAACTTGAATTCCACCGCATTGCAGGCCTTTGAACAGTCCATGCAAAGGGTGCAGTCACCAATCGAGTTTTTGGGTTCAAACAAATAGGGCTTTAGGTTCCATTGGCAGGCTTTCATACAATCAAAACTACGGCACGAGCGGCAGTGGTCTTGATCTGTGGTGAGTTTGGCAAATCCGACTTTACCAAACGCGCTGGTGACCGAACCAATTGGGCACAGGTTTGAGCAGTAGGCCATGTTTCTAAATAAATAAAAACTTGTCCAGGCAAAAATCGTTAACACCAAAAAAAACAGCGCGGTAATCCACGGGGTTTTTAATAAATCCGGAAAGGCGTAAATCGGCACCCAGTAAGCGGTCAATAATAAGCCAAAACCAATCCAACGGTTCTTTAGCCAACTAGGGATTGGTTTTTTTGGCCCCATTCTATTGAGATATTTACCAATAAAACTATGGGGGCAAATACCGCAAAAAATAGGGCCTAATGTCGCCATACTCACAATTAAGAAAAACGGCCAAAATAGCGACCAAAAAATTGCACCAGTGTATGGGTTGGTTTCTTCGGTGGGATACACTAAGCCGAAATAAATGGCGCTAACCAACATTGCTAATACAATCACTCGCATCACTTGCATGGTTGGAGTATGGTTGAAAAACCAACCAATAACTGGCCAACGTAACAGATTTAAACGACTAGATTGGCGTTCAACAATTTTCATATCTGGCTCCTAGTATTTATATTGATAGGTCAACATTACGCTTCTTGGTGTGCCCGGTGTATACAGGTTTCCGCCATAGGAAGCAGAGACTTCTTGCGCATAACGTTTGTCCAATAGATTGCGAATACTTAGGTTAAATAGGTGTGCTTGCTTACTATAGCCAAGCATTAGGTTAAATACGCCGTCATAGCCGCCATTGCGTTCGGTATTGGCGTCATCAATATAGTAAGAACCGAAACCAATTGCTTCTAAACGAGCGGAATAGGCTTGTTTTTGCAAATTTGCAAATAACGCATATTGATAGTCGGGAATAAAGCGCGGACGATTGCCGGAGTAATCACTGCCAGAGCTGACATAGTCAAGATATTGATAGTCGGTGGCACTGGCATTGGCGCCAACGCTTAAAGCAGATGTTAGTTTATACTGCGCACTGAGCTCAATGCCTTTGCGTTCGGACCGCCCAGCATTTTCATAATAGGTATAAAGGTTTGGATAGCTGCCTCCTTTTACTGAAACAATTTCGTCAGTGAGCTGAGTGTAATAGATATTAATATCCGCACTCAGTTTTGAGCCGCGCTGTTTTAAACCAAATTCAATATTACTTGAGGTTGAGCCTTTTAAGTCCGCTTTGTTGTAGGTTTGGTTGGCTTGCATCTCACTGACAGTTGGTGCTTGATTGGCGGAAACTGCCATTGCAAAAATATTGAGTGTATCTGTCAGGGCATAACTGGCGCCAATTTTCGGAGAGAAAAGCTGGTAGGTTTCTTGGTATTTAAAATCACCAGTTCCGGATTGGTATACGCCAGTTGCAAAGTCATAACTTGAGTATTCGGTGCCTTTAATGCGCATATTAAGCAGGTCGGCGCGAGCCCCCAAGTCGATTACCCATTTTGAATTGGGCGAAAAGGACTCTTGGAAATAAGCGCTATAGATTTGACTGTCGCTGTCTTCGGTATTGGCTAAAGCACCTTTTTCATCCGAATTCACTTGAACAATTCGTCCACTCGGGATGGTCGTCACATCGGCATACTGGTACTTTTTTGCACTGTTTTGAATATCTGCACGTAAGCCAATACCAAAAATTTGTTCCGACGGCATATTCAAGAACTCGTGACTACGACTCCAAGCTAGGTCGGTACCAATGACGGCATTATCTTGAGAGTCGTTAATCATGCCGGTTACTGGGTGAAAATGGTCCCAGCGTGTCATATAAACTTGCGGTTTAAAGTCAAATTCACCCATGGAGGTTTCATAACGGCTGTTAATAAACAGGGTGTTGGAGTAACGGCCACTTTTTTGCCAAGCACTGCTGGTATTTGTGGTTTCGCCGGTATCTTTATAGGCATCGAACTCGGCAGCACTTAAAGATTGCGGCAGTTGCAAATTGGCTTGGGTATAGGCAATTTCGGTTTCAAGCACCGAGTCATCGTTGAAAAAATGACCGTGTTTGAGACTTAACTGTGTGGTATCAAACTGGTTCCAGTCGCGCCAGCTATTGTCTGATTGACGACGGGAAAAGTTAATCGCTAAGTTGTCAGTCTCGGACGCTTGAATCGATTTTTTTACATTTAACTTTGCAGTGCCAAAACTGCCGTAACCGACTTTAACTCGGTCCTGTTGGTCGTCAAACACGGATTTTGATTGAATAAACACCACGCCGCCGCTGGCGTTGCTAGCGAAAATTGAACCCGGTCCTTTATAAACTTCGACTGATTCAATATCATCAATATCAATCACATCAAAACGGGTAAAACTGTCTGGGTCGGTCATCGGTACGCCGTCACGAATCACCATGATTTCACGAACGCCATACGGCGCTTTTAAGCCGGCACCACGAATAATCAAGCGTGAATCATAGCCATTGTTTTTGCTGACTGCCGTGACGCCTGGGATTTTACTAATAAGTTCATTGACACTGGTGGCGTTTTCGCTTTCGATTTGCTTTTCATCTACCACATACACACTTTGCGGAACAGTTTTCGATTCACGTTCAATTTTGGTTGCTGTAACACTAATGCTATCCAGCTGGTGCACCGATTCGGCTTGGGTGTAGGTCGGATTCAACAGGACAGCGGCTATCGCTAGATAGAGTGGTTGTTTCTTCATGTTTGTACTCTCAATTTAAAAAATAAATAGATTTTAGGAGAGGGAACAGTGCATGACAATGCGACAAATTGTCGCACAAAAACTAAGGTTTTGTTTTTTAAGGAAGATGTTGAGAGATTAAAAATAGATTTAAATGATTATGCTCGCTTGAATGTCAGTAAGAGCACCCCGCTGACGACAAGTGCCAGACCAATTAGATGGGCTAAACCAAAAGGTTCATTCAGCCACCAAACGGCTAACAGAATGGTGAATATAGGGCCTAAAGTGCCGACGATGCCTGTTTGAGTCGGGCCGATTAGGGCAATGGCTTCGGCAATCATAAAGCTGGGAATAACGGTACTGAAAATGGCCAGTAGAAACAGCCATAGCCAAGCCATCTGGGTGACTTCTAACCCACCAAACCCTACCCAGGTATTGAAGTAAATGAGTGTAATAATGCTGGATGAGGACATGGCCAGCGAGGTGAACATTAAGCTGCCGACTTGATGAATAACACGTTTACCTAACAGCACATAGACCGAAAAGCTAAGCGCAGCCAAAAAGACCATTAAGGTACCAAAAACGGTGCCATCGCCAATCAATTGCAATTCTTGATAAAACACCACCCAGAGACCACCATAGGTAATGAGCAGCGACCAGCCAATTTTAGCAGTAATTGGCGTTTTAAAAAATAACGTGCCGAGTAAGGCCACCAAAATGGGGTAGGTGAATAGGGTGAGACGCTCTAGTTGCGCAGTAATGGTTTCCAGGCCTTTCAAATCCAGCCAGGAGGATAAAAAATAGCCTAAAAAACCGAGCAATAAAATCATTGGAAATTGGTTTAATCGGACGTCAGTATGGGCTTGTCGGCGAATAAGCCAAATCAAAATGCCCAGATAAATCGGTAATGAAATCGCCATGCGCAATACCAGCACACTGTCGGTATTGAGCCCTTCTAGGTAGGCCAGTTTAATGAAAATGGACTTGAGCGAGAAGAGTGCTGTACCAAAGGTAGCCAATAACATGCCGAGATGAATCGGCGAAAGTTTTAGTCGTTGGGCAAGCATGGCGTTACTGAGAAGGTCGTTTTTGCGCAATCATCCACGCATAACGATGGGTGGATTTTGACTCTGTTAACCAACCCTCACCATAGATGTTCAGGCGAAATTCTGACCAGGCCTGGTCAGAATCAACCCATTTTTGCAGCTCACCTGCTTGTAAATAATAGGCTGGATTCTTAGGTGCATGGATTTGAACAGGTGCCAAGAAAGTTTGGAAAAAAAGTTTACCGTTTGGTTTGAGTGCTTGGCAGATTTGCGGCCAAAGATCACGATTGAGGTAACGGCTAATGACAATGACATCGTATTGTTGATAGGGAAATAGCATTTGTTCAAAGTCACAGAGCATAGGGTTGATGGGCAGTCGATTGACCGCAGCCCAGTTATTCAGTTGGGTGAGCGCGGTATCGGATATATCCCAAGCGTCGACTTTAAAGCCACATTGGGCCAATAAACGAGCATTGCCGCCCAGGCCACAAGCAAGGTCAAGAGCCTTGCCACGTAAGGGCAGTTCGGATAAATGTTGTTTTAAGACCCAAGCGGCTGCTACCGGTTTATTCGCCGGTTGTTCAGCATAATGTTGATCCCATTTTTCAGACAGTGATGGCTGATTCATGATTTATTTACGCCAGAAAGCTGCGGTAAAGAGGACTAAGAGGGTAAACAGTTCTAGCCGTCCAAGCAGCATGGTAAAGGTCAGTACCCATTTGACCGGGTCACTTAATGCTGAAAAATTGGAAGAGACATCTCCTAGGCCAGGGCCAAGGTTGGTAATGGTGGCGGTCACAGCCGAAAAGGCAGTTAACCCATCCAGCCCCATCGCCAACAACACTAAGGTGAGGATCACGACGATAAACACATATAGCGAGAAGAAGCCCCACACAGCCGTCATAATCTTTTCTGAAATGGGTTTACCATTAAGCTTAACCGGCATCAATGCATTGGGGTGGAGCAGTTGATGGATCTCACGCATGCCCTGCTTAAACAGTAGCATGACTCGAATTACTTTCATGCCGCCCCCTGTGGAGTAGGCGGAACCACCTATATAACTCATCAGGATTAAGAAAATGGGTAGGAAGGCTGGCCAAACAGTAAAGTCGGTGCTGGCAAATCCTGCCGTGCTGCCAATTGAGATGACTTGAAAGCTGCCGTAACGTAATGCTTCTTGCCAGCTGGTGGTAATCTCATTGAAATAGAGGTAGCTGGAGACAATCACAATGCTGGTAAACAGAATCATCGTGTAGCCTTTGTATTCCGGATCAGACAAATAGCGTTTAAAGGTGAGGTGACGAAAAGCGGTAAAATGGAGCGCAAAATTGATGCCGGCAATATACATAAACAGCATGGCAATGATTTCGATCTCAACACTGTCAAAGTGACCAATACTGGCATCATAAGTAGAAAAACCGCCAATCGCAACGGTAGAAAAACTATGGGCAAAGGCATCAAACCAGTTCATGCCCGCTATTTTAAAACTGAATGCACAGGCTAAAGTGATACCGAGATAAATATACCAAAGCGCTTTGGCGGTTTCAGAAATTCGAGGTGCCAGTTTGTTATCTTTGACCGGGCCAGGGCTTTCGGCGCGGTAAAGCTGCATGCCCCCAATGCCCAGCATCGGCAGGATGGCGACCGCCAAGACAATGATTCCCATACCGCCTAGCCATTGCAGTTGCTGACGATACCACAGCATAGAATGGGGCAGGTTTTCAATACCGCTCATCACGGTTGCACCGGTGGTGGTTAAGCCAGAAAAGGATTCAAAGATGGCATCGGTTAGTGAAATGGAGAGATTAGAGGTGAAATACATGGGCACAGACCCAGCGAATCCCAGCACCACCCAGAACATGACCACGATAATAAAGCCATCTCGGATTTTAAGGTCGCGCTGCACATGGCGGGATGGAAACCATAGTAATGATCCTAAGCTCAATAAGGCGAGTGCAGACAGCAGAAAATCTTGGGTGCCACCATCTTGATAGTAGAAAGAGATTAGCACGGGCGGGATCAATGATACGCTGAAGACCATCAGCAGCAATCCCAGAACTTTTAAAATGATATTGGTATGCATTGCATCAGCCTATTGTAGTTCTAAAACCAACTCTTAACTTCTTGTGGGGTGAACAACTCGGTTATTTCGGTTGCTTGTGAAGGGTCATTCAAAAATAGAATGACATGATCTTCGGCTTCAATGGTGAGATCACGGTGCGAGAAAAGGACCTCTTCTTCTCGGATGATGCAGCCGATGGTAATGCTGCTGGGCCAAGCGATTTCACCTATGCGCTTACCGATAATACGGGAAGAGTTTTCACTGCCATGAACGATGACTTCCATTGCTTCTGCGGTTCCGCGTCTGAGTGTAAAGGCTTTCACCGTATCCCCTTGTCGCATGTAATGTAATAGGCGACTGGTGGTAATTTGGTCTGCCGACAAGGCAATATCAATACTGTTTAATTGAATTAAGTCGACATAAGATTGATTGTTGACCAATGCAATAACACGGCGTACGCCCAGCTTTTTAGCCAACATGCCCGAGATAATATTGGCTTCGTCGGAATTGGTTAGGCCGACAAACAAATCAATTTCATCAATATTTTCTTCAATTAGTAGGGAACGATCTGCCACGTCGCCATGAATAACAATGGCTTCTTCAAGCGTTTCGGAAATTTTACGGGCTTGGGTAATGCTACGGTCAATGATTTTAACGTTGTGTTGTTTTTCAAGTTCTTTGGCTAGGTTAAAGCCAATATTACCGCCCCCTGCAATCATAATATTACGGGAAGGTCGCAGTTTATCCCGTCGTAGTTCTTGCACGATTTTGGGAATATGAGAGGGCTCTGCCAAGAAAAAGACCTCATCCCCAACTTGAATGGTGACTTCCCCGGTTGGAATCACGATCTCATTTTGACGGTAAATGGCCACAATACGGTGCATGACGCCATCTGGCAAGTGATGCTTGATTTCACGAATCTTTTTACCGACCAGTAAGCCCCCTTCATAGGCTCGAATGGCAACCAGCCGAACTTTACCATCGGCGAAGTCAACCACTTGCAAGGAGCCAGGGTAGTCAATTAATTGTAGGATGTAGTCTTTTACTAAGGTTTCAGGACTGATTAAAACATTAATGGGAATGGCATCTGAGTTTTGATTTCGGTCAAATAATTCTGGATGATTCAGATAGCTGGGACTCCGAACACGTGCAATTTTAGTTTGGGTCTTATGCATAATGTGCGCTAATTGGCAGGCTACGATATTGGTGTCATCTTCATGGGTTGCCGCAATTAACATGTCGGCATCTTCTATGCCGGCTTGATTCAGAATGTCAGGGTCAGACGCATGGCCATTTACGGTGCGAATATCCAACCGATCCTGGAGTCGCTGTAAACTGGTTTGATCTAAATCCACGACCGTTACATCGTTATTTGAATGGGCTAAAAGCTCTGCCAGCGAGCTGCCGACTTGACCTGCTCCGAGGATAAGAATGTTCATAATGAATCACTTTGCATTCGTGTAATAAGCAATATTTTAACTTGCATAAGCTGACTATATGGCGCTATTTTGGGTTTTTCGGGTCAATGTTCAAGGCCTTGAGTTTGCGGTATAAATTGGTACGCTCAACCCCTGACAATCGTGCTGTTTCTGTGACATTGCCCCCCGTTTCTCTGAGTAATTGACTGAGATAAGCGGCCTCAAATTGTTCTTTGGCTTGTTTTAAATTGGTAGAGGTATCCACTGCATTGAAGGCACCTGCCTCACTGCGTCGCCTTTCCAGCGCATAACGGACTTCATCTGCGCCGACATCTCCATCTCCTAAAATGAGTAGCCGTTGAATGAGGTTTTGCAGCTCTCGATAGTTTCCAGGCCAGCTATATTGGCGTAGTACATTTTGAGCGGCAACGGTAAATTCGCGGTATTCTAACCCTTCATGTGTTAAGAAATAATCCAAGAAGTGGTCCACTAATTCAGGAATATCCTCAGTATGTTGACGCAGGGACGGCACTTGAATCGGCATTACTTGTAAACGGTGTAATAGGTCTTCACGAAATTTATTTTGTTCCACCAGTTGTGCCAATCCACCTTGTGATAGCACAATAATGCGCAAATCCACCGTGGTTTTTTGGTGGCTGCCAGGGCGAATAAAACCGTTTTCAAAAATCAGTTGACTTAAAAAGGCTTGCCCTTTGGTGTCGAGCTGTTCGGCATTTTCGATCACCAAGGTTCCGCCAGTGGCATGAATGAGTTCGCCGGTAATGGTGGTTTCCGGTGACTTCTCGCCAAGAATTCGCTTTTCCTGATCGGCAAAATCTGCGCCAT
Organism: Hydrogenovibrio sp. SC-1; assembly: GCF_002848135.1. GTDB lineage: Bacteria > Pseudomonadota > Gammaproteobacteria > Thiomicrospirales > Thiomicrospiraceae > Hydrogenovibrio. The sequence goes on along the minus strand of NZ_PKGB01000002.1, from coordinate 18,721 downwards.
TAATGGTAAAGAGCGGGTGATCTTTGCGTGCGCTCAGTTTGTGAATGGCATTGGCAATTCGTTTTTTGCCAGTCCCTGGTTCCCCTTCAATTAAAATAGGCATGGTGTACTGCGATAATCGTTTAATGGTGTCGCTCAGGTCGCCAATCAGTTTGCTTTTGCCAATCGGCAAAATTTGTTCTGGTAGCTTTTGTTTTAAATGACGGTTTTCGTGGTGTAGCTGGAAATGCGTCATGGCCCTTTCTGCAGTAATTAACAGTTTGGCCAGAGATAAGGGTTTCTCTAAAAAGTCGTAAGCACCGAGCTTGGTTGCTTCAATCGCAGTTTCAATCGTGCCATGCCCAGACATCATAATGACACAGCTGTGATCAAGAATTTTTTCGGTTTTCATTTTCTTTAGCAAGCTAATGCCATCAATATCTGGCATCCAGATATCTAAAAAGATGATGTCAGGCGATTTATCCCGCCAGATTGCTTGTGCTTGTTGCCCATTAGCCGCCAGCATGACTTGGTAACCTTCCTCAGTAAAGATTTCCTGCATGAGGTTTCGGATGTCTTTTTCATCATCAACAATGAGAATTTTGCTGGGTTTTATCATTAAAGCCTATATCCTTGCGATTGTCATTTATTGGGTTTGTGGAAGTTTGATGATAAAACAGGTTCCTGTATCAGGTGAAGATTCTACCTGAATTTGCCCATGATGTTCATCGACAATTTTTTTCACGATTGAAAGCCCCAGTCCTGTCCCCTTGGGTTTACCGGTAGCATAGGGTTCAAAAATCCAGTTTTTAATGGTTTCTGGTATGCCATTGCCATTGTCACAGACACGCAATTGAATATGGTGTTCGTCCAGGCTTTGCGTCATGACTCTTACCCGCCCTTGAGGAATGGTTTCACAAGCTTCAAGACCGTTTTTAATGAGATTGTGAAGCAGTTGTCTGAGCTTAGCGGGATCGGCCGAAAGTGTTGGGCACTGAGGGTCAATCTCATAGCTGACACGCCAATTGGCTTTAGGGTCTTTATACATGTTTACGACATCTTTAACAAGACCATTCAAATCAAGTTGAGTTAATTCCAACTCAGGGGTATCCGCATATTCGGTAAAGGCATCCACTAGGTTTTGCATGGCCAATACCTGCTCAATAATGGTATCGGTCATACGCGCAAGGAGTTTTTGATCGGAATCTTCCAACTTACTCGATAGCTTGAAATTAAGTCGCTCAGCAGAAAGCTGAATGGGCGTCAAAGGGTTTTTAATTTCATGGGCAAGCCGCTGGGCGACGTCACTCCAAGCCGCATGCAATTGAGCTTTGATGAGTTTGGTAATGTCCTCAATCACGATAACGTAACCATTAAATTTTTGGTCAAGACTGGGTAAGGTTGATCCATGAACCAACAGCATTTTTCGACCATGAAAATCATCATAACTCAATTGTTGACTCCAAGGCTTGGCATCCTCTCGAAACAATGGAAAAACCTGTTCAAAGAAGCCGTTTAAGGCTTGGTAATCGGGTTGGTTTAGAATGTCGCCGATTTCATTGCCAACCTGAGAAAACAAGTCGGTATTTAGAATCAGGTTGGTGGCGTCATTGAGTGTTTTTAGGCGCATGTGATTATCAAAAGTCAGCACGCCACTATTGAGGTTTTTGATAATGGCTTGCAGATAAAGTTTTTGCATTTCGGCCTGCTGCTGACCAAATTTGATTTCATTTCGAGCCTTTGCGATTTGCTGAATCATGTCATTAAAAGACTGAATCAACTGCCCCATCTCATCTTGTCGATCAATCGGCATTGTCAGTGAGTAATTCCCCTTGGAAACTTCCTCTGTCCCTTCTGCTAAGGTTCTAATCGGACGAGTAATGTTTTCAATGGTGCGAATGGTAAATAGCAAGGCACTGATTAAGGTCAGCAGTAATACCATGGTTAATATTACGGTGAAGCTGGTTTTGAGGGGGGCTCGTAAATAGGAGAGTTCTTGATACTGACCTGAAGCGACTTGAACTGTGTTGGCCAGATTACTGAGTTGGTCCGGAATCGGAAAAATGACTTGAAGAGCATAGAGTTTATTGTTCAACAGGTCGTTGACCGGCAGAATGACGTGAATGAATTGATGTTGAGAATTGGCACCGGGTTGGGTTTCAATAGCGGCGTAGCTTAGCCGTTTTCGAATTTGTTGAAAGAGTCTAGGAGCTGGGGCCGTCGGCAAGATACCAATGTTTTCTTGGCTGTTATAAGCAATCAGTTGTCCATCCGAGTTATAGAGTGACAGTTCACGCGCATTCAGTTGTTCGCCAATTTTATTGAGGGTGAGGATAGGGGAGTTGATGAGGTCTTGCTGGTAGCGTTTTAGCGCTTGTTGGGTACTGTTGAGTTTGCGCCGTGTTTGGTCGTCTAAAGAGGTTTGTACCAACTTAACCGCATTGCTGAGTGCCGTTTCGGTTTTGACATCAAACCATTGGTCGATACCTTGATGGACAAAACTCATCGAGAAGTAAAAGACGATGGTGAGCGGAATGCCCAGCAAGGCACTGATAATGAGGGTAAGGCGGGTTGTGAGTTTGATCCCGGCCACTTTTTGACGATACTGTTGGCGGAGTTTGAGCAGGGTTTTGACTAAAATAATAACCAGTAGAATAATCCCAAAAAAAGCAATAAACAGTAACGTTGAATAGCTCTCTGCAAACTGAGAAGCATTCTGCAAAATTTGACTCATCACCATGAGTATGACCAGCAAGATGCTCGAAATAACGCTTAACCAACCGTACTGACTTGATAGAAAAAGTTTGATGCGTTTTTTCATGGTTTATAGCCAACTTTTAGGGGATTGGATTTGGATTTGATGCCAGCCACTGTCCAGTTGCCAAGCTGAATTCCACAACGCATCTAAAATGAGCGGTGTCGGTAGTTTCCATTGATTGAGTGAGACCCGTATTTTAATGGTGTAAAGCGTATTTGGGTGTAAGTCAGACAGATTTGCTAGATTAAAATTGGATAAGGTGCCCATGGTTCGCAAGGCTTCCGATAGGCTGGAAAAGGATTGTACTTTTTGGTTGCGCTTATTGGTGATGACGTAAATTTGATTAAAACCAAAATAGTTCAGTTGTGATTCGTAAACGATTTTTACCCGATTGCGGGAGAGGCTAAATCCCATTAATGAGTAACTTTCATTCAACTCAATTTCAGTGATAAAGTTCAAGGGGATTTCATGGTTGACAGCTTTGGTAATGATGGGGTCCAGTTTAAAGTCAACTTGGGCATCTAGTACCAGCTGTTGATCTATTTGGTAGTCATTTAAATAACGAATGTGAATATCGGCCTGCGCAATAGGTGTCCCAACAAAAGTCATGATCAGACTGAGCTGTAACCATTTGAGCAGAGTCAGTCGCATGCATCAGTCCTTTTTACGGAGTAAACAATAGTAGAAACCGTCCATATTGGCCAGGCCTGGTAGGATTTGTAATCCAGGCCCGTCAAATGAACGCCCCCACTCAACGGGTTGTTGGTTAATCAGATAAGGCATCTCGGCAGCATCCTGAGTGTCTTCTAAGAACTGTGTCATTTGCAAACGGTTCTCCTGGGGCAAAACGGAACAGGTCGCATATAACAGTAAGCCGCCTGGCTTTAGACGTGACCAAACCGATTTCAAAATTTGCGATTGCAATTCGGTTAGCGCAGTGATGTCTTCAGGGGTTCGATGCCACTTGATGTCTGGGTGACGTCGAATGATTCCGGTAGCCGAGCAGGGCGCATCCAGTAAGATTTTATCAAATTGAATCTCTGGCCAAAGCTCTGCTAAATCAGCAGCATCGCCTTGGTTGATCGCACTCGGTGTTAAGGATAAACGGTGTAGGTTTTCTGATAAACGGTCAATGCGGCTAGGGTCTTTTTCCAGCGCAAACACTTGAGCTTGATTTTGACTCAATTCTAACAAGTGTCCCGTTTTGCCGCCTGGCGCGGCGCAAGCATCAAGGATACTTTCATGGGGTTTTGGGTCGAGCAGACATGCTGCCATTTGCGCTGCCCCATCTTGAACACTGAAGCCGCCAGATTCATAAGTCGGTAATTGGCTGACATCGGTGCTGTGTTCCAACAAGATGCCTTGCGGTGCAAACGAATGAGGGCTGGCCCTCACACCGGCTTCAGACAGCCGTGTTATCAGTTGGTCTCGGGTTTGTTGCAGGCCATTTACTCTGAGGGTTAAGGGGGCGGGTTGGTTATTGGCCGTTAAAATCGCTTGCCAGTCATCTGGGTAAGCTTGGCGCATGGTCTTGGTAAACCACTGAGGGTGTGAGTAGCAATAGGCAGGTTTTTTATCAACTTCCCCACAAATGCGATCTTTGTCGCGTAAAAAATTTCTTAACACGCCATTGACCAGCGCTTTAGCCCAAGGTTTTTTAAGACGCTTGGTGAGTTGCACCGTTTCCGACACCGCGGCATGTTCGGGGGTGTCCATATACAGAATTTGGTAGAGTCCTAAACAAATCAGTTGGTTCAGGTCGGCATCTTTGGCTTTGAGCGGTTTTTTTAAAAGCTGTTCTCGGATGGCTTCGAGTCGCAGTTGCCAGCGTAAGGTGCCAAGCACCAAATTCTGGGCAAAGGCACGCTCGCGTCGATCATCAAACTGCGCTAATCCTTCGTTTAACGATTGGCTCAATGACCGGCCCTGTTCAATGACGGTTAGACAGATTTTTAATGCAATAAACCGAGTATCAGTGGTTGTCATTGTCGAGCCCCAACGTTTGTCCGACTAACTGGCGCGCTTGGGCAAAATCATAGGCTGACATGGGTTTTTTACCGGCAGGTTGGAGTTGCGTAATCCATAGAGTCCCTTCGCCAGTTGCCACTTCCATGCCTTGTTTGTCTACAGAAACAACCAGGCCTGGTGGTTCTTGGGTGCTCTTTTGTCCTTGGGTGGCTTGCCAAAGTCTGAGCGGTTGACCTTGTAGTTGCGTAAACGCAACTGGCCAAGGGTTAAAGGCCTGAATTTGCCGAACTAACGTGGACGCTGGGCTTTGCCAATGAACCTGGGCTTCTGCTTTAGTCAGTTTTTGGGCATAGGTCGCCGAATCAGCATTTTGCGCAATAGGCGAAAGATTATCAGCTTGTAAATCTGCTAAGGTTTTCATGAGCGCGGTTGAACCCATCTGGCTGAGCCGATCGTGTAAGGTTTGAGCCGTATCATCCGCTTGAATGGCGGTGGTTAAGGTCGTTAGCATATCGCCAGTATCCAGTCCTTCGTCCATTTGCATAATGGTGACGCCGGTTTCGGCATCTCCCATTTGAATGGCCCTTTGAATCGGTGCTGCACCCCGCCAGCGTGGCAGTAGTGAGGCATGGATATTGTAGCAACCGTAGGTTGGCATCTCCAATACCGCTTTTGGCAGAATTAAGCCATAGGCCACGACCACCATGACATCAGCATTTAAGGCCTTGAGCTCTGCTTGTGCGTCTGAATCCTTGAGTGATTCTGGTTGGTAAACCGGCAGGTCGTGCTGTTGAGCAAGTTGTTTGACGGGGCTAGCTGTCAATTTTCGGCCGCGTCCGGCTGGACGATCTGGCTGGGTATAGACGCCAATCACTTGATGGGGTGAATCTAATAAAGCCTGTAATGGCGCCACCGAAAATTCGGGTGTGCCGGCAAAAATAATCTTGAGCGGTTGAGATGGCGATGGTGCATTAATGGGCATCTTGAGCCATTTCCTTTTTAAATTTTTGAATGGCACGTGTGCGTTTTAATCCCGATAAATGGTCAATGAATAATTTGCCATTAAGGTGATCAATTTCATGCTGAATGCAGACAGCAAGTAGATCGCTGGCTTCAAATTCAATGGATTTGCCATCTCGGTCCATACCTCGAACCAGAATTTCTGAAGGTCGATTGACTTTGGCATAGACGCCTGGAATGGAGAGACAACCTTCTTCCCAGGTAATTTTACCTGCGCTGTTGACAATTTCTGGATTTAATAGCGCAATGGGTTGGTCTTTTGATTCGGAAATATCCACGACGATAAGGCGTTGTTGTACTGCGACCTGTGGGGCGGCTAAGCCAATGCCTGGCGCATCGTACATGGTGTAAAACATATCATCAATGAGCTTATCAAGCGCATCGGTCATTTCGGGAATCGGTTGGCAAGTTTCTCTTAGACCACTATCTGGGTAGAGAACGATGTCGAGTTTGTCCATAATAACGAGTATACTTTTTGATGGTTTAAAAGACCTTTGTCTGCAATGTAACGGTAAACTAAGCCCATCATCTTGACAGCAAAGGGATTGCATCTGATTTTGCTTAAAAGAATTATAACGGATTGAGTGGCTTATGTCTGATATAGACACCTTAAAACAGGGATTGAATCTGCATTTTGCTCAGGTCAGGTTTAAGCAAATAGCCCAAATTGAAGGTTATTTTGGTAGTCTTGAACAAGCCATGGTTGCGTCAGGTTCGGCTTGGCAACAGGCACAAATTCTAACCCCTAAGCAATTTGAAAAGTGGCTGGATGCCGATAAACCGAAAAGAATCGATGAGGCTATTGAGTGGGCTCAACAATCAGGGCAGGGAATTGTCACTTGGCAGGATAGCGCCTATCCGCCGCTGTTGAAACAAATTGCTGATCCACCGCTTTTACTCTATGTCAGAGGCGATATTCAGCTATTGTCTCAGCCGCAACTGGCAATGGTCGGCAGTCGTAATGCCTCGAAAACAGGCCGGTTGATTGCTAGCGATTTTGCACAATATTTAGCCAGTGTGGGCTTAGTCGTAACTAGCGGGTTGGCATCTGGCATAGATAAGGCGGCGCATGAAGGGGCTTTAAATGCCTTGAAAGCCGATGCGAATCAGTCTAGCGGCACCACTATTGCGGTGGTGGCGACGGGACTGGATCGGGTTTATCCGGCAACGAATCGAGATTTGGCGCGACAGATCGCCGAGACAGGCGCCATGGTTTCGGAATATCCATTAGGGGTTAAACCGATGGCGTATCACTTTCCACAACGGAATCGAATTATTTCCGGGTTGAGTTTAGGGACACTGGTGGTTGAGGCTGCATTGAAGAGCGGCTCTTTAATCACGGCCAGAACAGCATTAGAGCAGGATAGAGAAGTGTTTGCGGTTCCTGGTTCGATTCATAACCCTCAAGTTAAAGGGTGTCATCAATTGATTCGTCAGGGCGCAAAGCTGGTTGAATCCGGTGAAGACATATTAGAAGAGTTATCGGCGATACTGCAATCGCAGTTGAAGGTATCTGCAAAAAAACCAAGTGTGAATCAAGAACCGGCACTGTCAGATAACGCATTAATGGCCTATTTGGATTTTGAACCAATCGGTTTAGATGAACTGGTGAGTTTGACGGGCTGGAGCGTCGCGCAACTGCAATCAGAGCTGTTAATGTTGGAATTGCGGGGTGAACTGGAAGCACTTTCGGCAGGTCGTTGGCGGCGCTTGCGTTAAGGAAATCATAGGTTTGTTTGGTAATTATTCAAATTTAGCGGTAGAATGCGCCGCATTTAGGCAGCTTTACAAAAAGAGTTGCAATTGATCCATTTTTTTTGCACCCTAAAAATGATTTGGGGTCATCGACACGAATATTAAGGACGGGCATTCTCCTTAGCAATGCACATTTAAGAGACAACGATTATGACGAATTTGGTAATAGTAGAGTCGCCTGCAAAAGCAAAAACCATTGAAAAATATTTGGGCAAGGGATTTACCGTACGCTCGAGCTATGGACATATTCGCGATATTCAAAAAAAAGGGATGGGCATAGAAATCGAAAATGGATTTTTGCCAAACTATGAAATCTCTGCAGATAAGAAAAAAACCGTTGCCGAATTGCGAAAATTAACCAAAACCGCCGAGACTGTCTGGCTGGCAACGGATGAGGACCGCGAAGGAGAAGCCATTGCTTGGCATCTTGCAGAAGCCTTAAAATTGAATGTGAATGATACCAAGCGCATAGTGTTTCATGAAATTACCAAATCGGCTATTCAAAAGGCCATTGCAGAACCACGCTTGGTTGATATGGATTTAGTGGAAGCACAGCAAGCGCGCCGTATTTTAGACCGAATTGTCGGCTTTGAATTGTCCCCCATTCTTTGGAAAAAAATCCGCACAGGCCTGTCAGCAGGGCGCGTTCAGTCCGTTGCCGTGCGTCTGATTGTGGAGCGGGAAAGAGAGATTGATGCGTTTACGCCTGAAACTGTTTATCGGTTACAGGGCCAGTTGGCGATATTGGATTCTCAGCAAAAGCAGGTCGGCACGGTTGATGTTAAACGCAATGCGACTTTTCAGACAGAAGCAGAGGCCATGCAATATTTGCAAGCGGTCCAGTCTAGCGACTTATCTGTCGCGGATCTGCAAGAAAAACCCGCTAAAAAGTCACCGAAACCGCCTTTCACCACTTCAACCTTGCAACAGGAAGCCGCTGCGAAATTAGGGTTTTCCGTTAAACAAACCATGATGATTGCTCAACGACTTTATGAATCTGGGAAAATCACCTATATGCGTACCGATTCATTGAATCTGTCTGATGAAGCTATTCAAAAAGCCAATCAAACGATTGTCAGTAACTATGGTGAATCTTTTGCGCAGTCGCGTCGTTATAAAACCAAGAATGCCGATGCCCAAGAAGCGCATGAAGCCATTCGTCCTACGGAATTTTCGGTCAATTCCGTTGAAGGTGAACGGAATGAGCAGCGTCTGTATCAATTAATTTGGCGTCGCGCTATCGCTTCGCAAATGGCCGATGCGAAACTTTTACGCACTTCGGCGGATATTGCAATTAGCGGCTTACCGAAAGAAAAGCTGTCGGCAAAAGGTGAGGTCATCACTTTTGAAGGGTTTTTGAAAGTGTATGACTTAGACGATGACGCTAAATCTAGCCAACTGCCACCGATGACGGTTGGACAAAGCCTAAAGTTAGGTGAACTCACTTCGCGTCAAAGCTTCTCTCGTCCACCAGCTCGCTATAATGAGGCCAGCTTAGTCAGAACACTTGAAGAAATGGGAATTGGTAGACCGTCAACTTACGCACCGACCATTGATACCATTCAACAAAGAGGCTATGTCGTTAAGGAGGATCGTGAAGGTACGCCGCGTGATTATCGTCAATTGACTTTGTCGGCAACCGACATCGCTGAAGAAACCTTGACGGAAATGACTGGAACCGAGAAAAACAAACTGTTTCCAACGGACATTGCCGGCATTGTGACCAGCTTTTTGGTCAAGCATTTTGGCGATGTTTTAGATTATCAGTTTACGGCAATGGTTGAGTCTGAATTTGATGTGATTGCGCAAGGTAAAGAGTCTTGGCAGCAAATGTTGACGAAGTTTTACAGTCAATTTCATCCAAAGGTGGTCGCCGCAGAAGATGTTTCTCGAGAAGAAGCTGGACAAGCCAGACTATTGGGAACAGACCCCAAAACCGGAAAGCCGATGTTTGTCAAGATTGGGCGATTTGGTCCTTATGTCCAATTGGGGGATGGTGAAAATGAAGAAAAGCCGACCTTTGCCAGTTTAATGCCCGGCCAAAAAATGGATACCTTAAAGCTTGAAGATGCGGTGGAGTTGTTTAAGCTACCGCGTGAAGTGGGTGAAATGCCGGAATCCTTTTCTGCTGAAGCGGTTGATGGCACGGTGTTTTCTGTTGAGAAGGGTCAAGTGATTATTGCCAAACAGGGCCCTTTTGGCCCTTATTTGGAATATGGCACCAAAAAATATGCGCCGATCAAAGGTACAGATCCTTTAAGTATTACCTTAGAGGAAGCAGTCGCGTTAATTGAGGCGAAGATTGTGACGGAAGCTGAAAAAATCATTAAAGTGTTTGAAGGCACCAATGTTAAAATTTTAAAAGGCCGTTGGGGACCTTATATTACCGATATTGAAACCAAAAAGAATGCCAAAATCAAAAAAGATGAAGATGCGCTAACCCTGAGTTTTGATGAATGTGTCAAGCGTTTAGAAGAGGCGCCCGAACCGAAAAAACGCGGTCGTGCAGGAGCCAAAAAAGCGCCAGCCAAAAAGACGACAAAAACGAAGGCAGCAGCGAAAAAGCCAGCCAAGAAAAAGGCACCCGCAAAAAAAACACCCTCTAAAAAAGCGCCCGCCAAAAAGGCTGTTAAAGAGTAAAATAGTTCCATTCCAAAATATATTAAAGAGACACCATTAGCATGAAGCAGCAGGTTGCAGAGTTATTAGTAGACGTTATCGCCATTTTGAAGCAAGAAAGCATTTTGCCTGAAGAGGCCAGTCCGAGGGTGAATGTAGAAAATACTCGAGATAAGGCGCATGGAGATTTTGCAACCAATCTGGCCATGATGTTAACAAAACTGGTCGGAAAACCACCGCGTGAAATTGCTGAAATGATCGTGACACGTTTGCCTCAAAATCGTGCTGTGGTGAAAGTGGAAATTGCTGGGCCAGGTTTTATTAATTTCTTTATGAACGAAGCTGCCAAACTGGACATAGTGGAGACAGTGCTCGCTGAAACAACAGAGTTTGGTCGGTGTAATGTGGGTCAAGGTAAGTCGGTATTGGTTGAATATGTATCGGCTAACCCAACCGGTCCTTTGCATGTTGGACATGGCCGCGGAGCCGCTTATGGTGCCAGTGTTGCCAACCTACTGGAAACTGCTGGGTTCGAGGTCGCACGGGAATACTATGTTAATGATGCAGGTCGGCAAATGGATATACTGGCCACTTCGACTTGGTTACGTTATTGCCAACATTGTGGTGAAGACTTGGTGTTTCCGAGCAATGGTTATAAAGGCGATTACATCTTCGATATTGCCAAAACGATTTACGAAGATAAAGGTGAGGCCTTACGGCATGCCAGCGATGTGATTTTTACCGGCATCTGTGAAGATGAAAAACAACTACCTTCTGGCGAAAAGACGGGGGATAAAGAAGCCCATATTGATGCCTTGATTGCACGCGCAAAATCCTTGTTAGGGGAAGCGGCTTATCGTTATATTTTTGATTTGGCCTTAGAGACCATTTTGGCTGACATTCGAGAAGATTTAGCCGGCTTTGGCGTCGAGTTTGAAAACTGGTTTTCTGAAAGATCACTCATGGACAGCGGAGTTATTGACGCTGCGATTGAAAAACTGCAGGCATCTGGCAAAATTTATGAAAAAAACGGCGCTCTGTGGTTTAGGTCCACCGACTATGGTGATGAAAAAGACCGAGTCGTGGTGCGTGATAATGGTATCAAGACTTATTTCGCCTCGGATATTGCTTACCATTTTAATAAACTCGAAAGAGGGTTTGATCTGCTCATCGATATTTGGGGTTCGGATCATCATGGCTATGTGCCGCGAGTAAAAGCCGCGATGCAAGCACTGGATACCAATGCCGATGCGTTAGAAGTGTTATTGGTTCAGTTTGCGATTTTGTATCGAGGCGGTGAAAAGCTGGCGATGTCAACGCGTTCTGGCCAATTTGTCACCTTGCGAGAGTTACGGGATGAAGTGGGTAAAGATGCGGCACGCTTTTTCTACGTGCAACGTAAATCTGAGCAACATATGGACTTTGATCTGGATTTGGCGAAATCAAAATCCAATGAAAACCCCGTTTATTACATTCAATATGCGCATGCGAGGATTTGTCAGGTGTTGTCTATGGCAGAGGAAAAAGGCGCGGCGGTTGATATTCAACAAGGGTTGGCCAATTTGTCCCTCTTGACGGATGAGGTGGAGACTGATTTGGCAACATTATTGGCCCAGTACCCTGATATTGTCTCGCGTGCCGCTTTGGCGTATGAACCTCATCAGATTGCCTATTATTTAAAGGCTTTAGCACAAGGGCTTCACAGCTACTATAATGCCAGCCAGTTTATTGTCGAAGAGGCTGGATTACGCCATGCTCGATTAACCTTGGTGTTAGCCGTTCGTCAAGTTTTACAAAATGGGTTACAAGTGTTGGGCGTGTCTGCGCCAGAAAAAATGTGAAATTAGGAACGATTGAATGAAACATGCAACACGAGATTATCGGCATGGCCCTTCTAAGCGTAAGCCATATCAGCGTCGTTCTCAGGTTGCTCCTCAGCCGGTAGCGGTCGAGTCAAAATTGGGTTTTAAACGGTTAATGAGCTTAGTGGTGCTATTAACGGTATTGCTGTTGTTGGGGTATTGGATCGCGCAGCATTTTGCTACTCAGGGTTTGAAATCAGATTCTGAAAAACCAGCTTCAAAGATTTTGACATCAGAGGTGGCGAAAGCTCCTAAAGTGACCATGTCTCAATCCCCACAACTGGCGGCACAAGTAGCGCCAATCGTGGTTGAGAGCTTACCTATGCCGACTGTTGAGCAGCCAAAATCGATTCAGTATACCTTTTATGAAGGATTGGCAGAGACCGAAGTGGTGGTCGATGCTGAACCGATTCCGGTGAAATTGGCCGACCCTTATTATATTGTTGCAGGAACCTTTGGTTCAGAAGCCATGGCACGTCAAGAGCTTGAGCGTTTGAGTTCAGCTCAGGAAGATGTCAGCTTAAGACTTTTCAAAACAGAACGCTATTATCGGTTAAGAGCAGGGCCTTTTGAAGATCGGTTAGAGCTTAACAAAAAACGTAATGTATTAAGGTCTCTTGGAGCCGATACGCTATTGATGCGCGTCCAAAAATAACCAGGCCTGGTTATTTTGGGGCATCCGTTACACGACTGAGTTCAGTTTCACTCACAACTTGATTTCTGCCGTTGCTCTTGGCTTTGTAGAGGGCATCGTCAGCTCGCTTAATCCAGTCATCAATACTTTCAGTGTCAATACCTTTATAGCTAGCAACCCCAAATGAAGCAGTGATGGTTCCCAAGGTTTTATCTGAATCTTTCCGTTTCAGTACGGCGTGTTCCAGTGAATGCCGAATTTTTTCAGCTCGTTGAAGCCCTTTTTCAAGGCTGCTATGAGAGAGAATAATGGCAAATTCCTCTCCCCCATAGCGACAAATAGAATCATTTTCCTGTTTGGATTTTTTCATAATATTCGAAAAGTAGCGTAAAACACTGTCGCCAACCAAGTGACCAAAAGTATCGTTAAACCGCTTAAAGTGATCGATGTCGGTCAGTATCAGAATTAAGCTTTCAGGGTTGTCGGGCGTTTGTTCAACTAAGTCTTGAAGGGTATTATTAAAGGCTTTTCGATTGCCTAGTTCGGTTAATTCATCTGTCAGGGTTTCAGCCTTAGCCTCGATTAATTCCTGCCGCAATCGGTTGATTTCAGCGTTACTTTCGTTCATTTCATGTTGAAATTCTTCGCTGGATTGCTTCATGGAAGTCGCCGTGTTCAACATGTGACTCGTTAATTGTTTTAACTTTTCAGCATCGAGTGATTCTTCGGATAGCGTATGTAAGTTTTGATCCAGTTCTTGTGTGTGTTTTTCGAGTTTTGCACTCCAAACGTTCATTCGCTTAACGACTGAACCAACGAGTCGTTTCAAGGCGCGGTCAAAGTCATTGGTGCCTTCATCCTCGGCAAAATATTCATCGTATAGTCGACGGCCAAGGCGATCATTGTAGCCAAATGGGTCTTGAAGGGCGGCGTCCATTTCTTGTCGAAATTTAGGGTTACTGCCTTTGTAGTATTGATACCAAATATAATAGTTAAGCGGTGTGGGGTTAATTTCCTGATCTTCAAATACATCGACCAGCTGAACAAAAATGCGTTGCGCTTTATCCGGTGCATCTTTTACATCAATAAGCATAGGGTTTCCTGTTCAGGTTTCTAAAATTTACAATTATTCTACACGTCTTTAAAGCTAAACCCTAGAGTTACAATAGAAAAAATGGCTCTAATCGGGTATATTGAATGCCCATTTCATTAATTAGGAGCGAGTGATGGTTAACGCGCAGCAGCTTGAATCTTTTGTTGAAGCAATCACTCAGGTCTTTCCGCCTGGCCTCGGTAAAATCCCTGAGAATGTTCAACAGAATTTAAAACAAACCATGAGTGTGCAGTTTGAGAAACTGGATTTGGTTTCACGACAGGAATTTGATATTCAGAAAGCAGTTTTAGCAAAAACGCGTTCTAAATTAGAGGCGCTTGAAAGGCAAGTTGCTGAGCTTGAAGCCCGTCAAAGCGATTCGGAGTAACGTCTCCTTGTTATGAATCAAAACACGGGTCACTATGCAACGCTTTATTCAAGAGCCGTACTGGGGATACAAGCACCAGAGGTACAAGTTGAGGTTCATAGTACGAATGGACTTCCTAGCTTGTCTTTGGTGGGCTTGCCAGAAGCGTCGGTAAAAGAAAGTCGTGACCGCGTACGCAGTGCGCTATTGAATAGTGGCTTTACGTTGCCGCCCAAACGTATCACCATTAATTTAGCACCTGCGGACACACCCAAACAAGGTGGGCGTTACGATTTGCCGATTGCGTTAGGGATATTACAAGCCACGGGGCAACTTCCCGAAGCAGAGGTCTCATTTAACGGGTATGAATTTTTGGGTGAATTGTCTTTAGATGGCAGTTTAAGAGCGGTTCCGGGAATTTTGCCTGCTGTGATACAAGCTAAGTCACAAAAGCGTATTTTGATTATCCCAAAAGCAAACTTGGCAGAGGCCAGTTTAATTGATACTGCCCCAGTATTGGCGGCTGAGCATTTATTAGACGTGTGTCAATTCTTTATGGCAGGGAAATCATTGGTCCCGCCAAGCGCTACCCCGCCTTCGCCACCGCGTTATGAAGAAGACCTAGCGGATATTCGTGGACAACAGCAAGCGAAACGTGTATTGGAAATCTGCGCTTCCGGTGGACATTCTTTGTTGATGGTTGGACCGCCGGGTGCGGGAAAGAGCATGTTAGCCTCTCGACTATTAACCATCTTACCGGATTTGTCGTTGAAGCAAGCCATCGAAGTTGCTTCCATTCGATCCGTTGCCGGCGAGCAAGTTGCTGCTGATGCGTTTTTCCACCGTGAGTTAGTGCAGCCTCATCACACCGCAACTGCGGCTGCAATGGTTGGGGGTGGCAGTGGCTCTCAACCCAAGCCGGGTGCGATTTCAATGGCGCATCACTCCATCCTTTTTTTAGATGAACTCCCTGAATTTAGTCGATCTGTGTTAGAGGCTTTACGTGAACCTTTAGAAACGGGTCACGTTGATATTACCCGGGTAAATCAAAAGGTTCGATATCCCGCTAGAGTTCAATTAATTTGTGCAATGAACCCCACACCCAGTGGTTTTTTTGCGGATGACCCGCAAGGTCGCTGTTGTCAACTCCAAAATTATTTGATAATTCCAAAATTAAATGAGAATCTACAGAATTATTTGAGAATAGGGTTCTGGTTTAGTTTCTTTTTACTTTTGCTGAGATTCAGTCAACTTAATCAAAGGAGGCTGAATACCAATGTTCACGCTAAACGCCCTCATTGAAAAAGCTCAGCCCGATACTTTTTACCGCCTCGATATAGTCAGAAGTGTTTCATTCGAAAATGCACATGACTCATCAATGCCCTTTAAAACCTTAATCGTTAACTTCTCACGCTACTCAGATGAGTATCAATCTCTCGAAAAAATAAAGTCCATTCCCGCAAAAGATATTTTCAAGTCAAAACAAATCGACAAAACAGCCAACCTATCCATAAAAGTCGATGTAACTAATCTTATCTTCTTAAAGCCCGGTACCGTTTGGAGAAATAGTTCTCCAGTATGGGAATCCTCTGAATTAACCAATGTTTCTATCAATCAAGCAGAAGCGGATGTAATCTCTTTTTACAATGAAGAAAAGCTTGGTACCAAAATACCATTCATTTACCAAGGTTATGGTGTGCAGTTTCTGAAGTTCCCGAACTCAAAAGTCAATGGCAAAATTATCACCGTATTGATTCCTACAACCGAGGTGATTCGTTATTATTTTTCTGGTTCTACTTACTTTACAAAAGAGCTTTTCAATGGAGCGCTTAGTGACTTTAAGAACTCCCAACAAGCCAACAGACTGTTCTTTAAATATGAGTTTGATGAAACGGATAAGAGTGCCTATATTTGGCTAAAAAGGAACTGTTACGACTCAGATGCTTTTATGATTGCCCGTGCCTTGACTGATAAAGCTGCAATGGGTGCCATGAGTTATATCTATGCTTCACTAGTGAATGCAAAGAAAAAGTTTAAAACCAAAGATGGCCGTATGATTTCTGAATTTTGCCCAAGAACCTATTTGCCGTTTTCTGGTGATACCAGTTTGGAAGTTTTCGGACAGTGGTTGCCACCAAGAGATGGCGAAGAAGAATTTACAACCTATATGGTCAGAACAATCGAGGATTGCGATCACCCTTTACCTTTCAAAAAAATCAAAATTGAATCTGTTGATTCCTTCAAGTCCAGTGGTACAGTCGATGAAGATTCTGACCCGAAGCCTTCCAAGCCAAAAAGAAAAGATGAAGGTGATGACGGTAAGTCTAATGCTCCAAATTTAAAAGAAGGTGAAAGACCGACAAATAACATAGCACCAGAAGAGCTGAAGTTTATGATGCAACGGTTTAGCCATTTAAAAGATGTTGAGGTTGAAAAAGTTGAGAAAGTATCTGAAAAAGAGAAGCAACGTCACTACCAGCAAGAAAAAGACTCTGATTCTGATGAGGGAAGCACTTTACCGGGTGATCACAAAAAGGACAATGACTTACAGGCTTGGAATAATCGCATTATGGATTCCGAACCAATACCGATTTCGGAAAGGTTGGTTACTGTGTCAAATGCTGTGGTTGCGGCGCTTGAAAAAGAGAGCGGATGGTTTGTTGAGGCGTTACCGGTTAATCGGGTGGATTCCACTCTTCCATTTGGCTTGTATAGCTTTGAACGGCCTACTGAAAAAAGTGGACGCTATGAATGGGATATGGTCGGTGATAGAAGTCGAAGAGCCTTGTTTTTAGCTATCTCGAACCAAAGCGGACAAACGATTTATTTGCTGGAAATCGAAGGCAAAGGTGAGGTCAGTTACTCGTTGTTTCTTTTCAGAGGTGGTCAGCATGGTTACTTAGATCATTCTGATGGTGCTCGATCATTGATGTTTGAGATAGCTAATTCTTCCGGCTCCAAGATTAAAGATGAGATCCTTGAAGATTTTGTGGTGACCAGTATGAAGCATACTGGAAGTGACAATGATAGCTTTGAGGAGCGATTGCATAGGGCTATTTGTGGGATTTTTGAAGATATTAATGAGTTAAGGGATTGAGTGAGGTCATATATGGGATTTGAAACGAATTTGGATAAATTTCTAGATAAGAGTCATCTTTCACGTGATAAGTGGGAGGCTTCTGAGCTGGATTGGGATGATTTAAAAGAGATTGGCACCCACCATGACTCTCGTCTTTCGGCATTGAATGATTCCGCTGAGTTTATTGCTAAATCCCTGAGAGCCTGTAGCAAAGTACACTCAGTGAGGTGGCGAGTAAAAGATACAGATCACTTGATGGCAAAGCTTGTTCGTAAAAAGCTTGATGGTTCAGTTAAGTATCAGGATGTTTCGGTTGAAAATTACCATGAAAAAGTGACGGATTTGATCGGTGTAAGAGTGCTCCACCTATTTAAAGACGATTGGGAAACAATTGATTTGTTCGTTAATAGTAACTGGTCAACCGACGAACCTACCGTTGCGTTTGTAAGAGATGGAGATGATGAAACTGTCTATGAGAGGAAGGGCTGTGAAATAAAAAAACACGATGCTGGATATCGCTCGATTCACTATATAGTTGAATCATCACCCACAAAAAACAGGTTTGTGTGCGAAATACAGGTAAGAACGCTATTTGAAGAAGCTTGGAGTGAGATTGACCACCAGGTAAGGTATCCAAACTTTTCAGACAATGAGGTGCTGGCTTACTTTTTGAGAGTTTTTAATCGCATGGCAGGGAGCGCTGATGAAATGGGTTCATTTGTGAAAACTTTAACAACTCAAATTCAGATTCATGAACAATTACGAGAAAGCGTGGACAAGGAGAGACAGGAACACCTTGAAAAAATCGAAGATCTGATGAGTAAACTGGAAAGTGAGCAATCGCAATCTCAGGCCACTAAAGAAAAACTATCAGAAGTTAGGGATGAACTTAATAAGTTGAAAAAAAGTAATCGTGATCCTATGTCAATTTTGGGATCTATTAATGATCCTACGATAGATACAGCATATTTGGATAAAATTACTTCAGCGAGAGAGGCTTTGGATAGTGTTTTTAGTAAAAGTGCCGCTGATTATTGTCGAGAAGAGGAAGCTTTAAGGGCGAGTAGACTGGCTATTTGGCCGAACGACCTCGCGAGTGGAAGTTCCAAAGGGTAGAATTCGCCAATTATTGAAATAGCCAGATTTTGAAAATGACAATAGATGATTATTATGAGACAAAGGGTGCTAATCATGAGTACACTGATCTGATGAGAACGTTAATTAAGCTGATTAAAATCATTAACTTGTAAGGAGTTGTAGTTTATGTCAAAGAAAAGCACTCATGTGGTACCAAATAGTGAACGTGGTGGCTGGGATATTCGTCAATCTGGTTCAGAAAGGTCATCGGGTCATTTTGATACGAAGAAAGAAGCTGAGAGTCGTGGACGGCAACTCAGCAAGAAGCAAGAAACAGAGCTAGTTATTCATAACAAAGATGGGAAGATTGCCCGAAAGGATAGTCATGGGAATGATCCTCATCCACCAAAAGGCTAAATGTTTTGTTAAATATTACAGACATCGGAAAAATGCTGCCTTCAAGTTTTAGAAAGTCGAATTTCTATTGCATCGAACTCCAATTAACAGGTG
>NZ_PKGB01000001.1 GCF_002848135.1 Hydrogenovibrio sp. SC-1 | reverse complement strand
TAACGCCCTAAGTTTCCTTGGGCGACACTTTCCAACAAGAAGGGGTATCGGGTCGGAAAATGATGATGAATTTTAAGCAGATCCATGCCATCACTGGCAATCGAAACCACCTTGATATGCGGTGAAGCCACTGTCATACAATCACAAAGACCCGATAACGGTCATCTAAACCTTTCCAAAAACGAGGGTGGCATTAGTGCCACCAAAGCCTAATGAATTGGATATCGCATAGTTTACTTTTGCTTGACGAGCCTCTCCAGCAACAAAATCCAAATCACACCCTTCTGCTGGATTTTGTAAATTCATCGTCGGCGGCAGTACTTGATCTTGAATTGCCAAAGCGGTAAACACTGCTTCCATTGCCCCAGCCGCGCCCAAAGCATGTCCGGTCATGGATTTAGTTGAGCTGACTGCCAATTGATAGGCATGATCGCCAAATACCGACTTAATAGCACTGGCCTCACAGACATCACCTGCTGGCGTTGAGGTTCCATGGGCATTAATGTAATCAATTTGTTCAGGATTCAGCCCAGCGTTACGCAAGGCATTTTTAACACATCTTGCTCCGCCTTCTCCACCATCAGCCGGCTTAGTCATATGAAACGCGTCACCACTCATGCCAAACCCAACAATCTCGCAATAGATTTTCGCGCCCCGCGCTTTGGCATGCTCATATTCTTCCAACATCAATGCGCCAGCGCCATCGCTTAGAACAAAGCCATCTCGATCTTTATCCCAAGGACGACTGGCCGTCTGTGGATCCTCATTACGGGTTGAAAGTGCTTTAGCAGCAGCAAATCCAGCAACCCCCAATGGCGTGGTGGCATATTCAGCGCCTCCCGCCACCATTGCGTCGGCGTCACCAAACTGAATCATGCGGTAAGCATCACCAATACTGTGAGTCCCAGTGGCACAGGCCGTACCAATCGCCATATTAGGGCCTTTAAGGCCATAAAGAATCGAAAGATTGCCGGAAATCATATTAATAATCGCGCTGGGAACAAAAAAGGGTGACACTCGACGAGGGCCTGACTTTTCTAAGATAGCATGTTGCTTTTCAATGGAACCAATGCCTCCTATGCCTGACCCAATCGAGACACCAATCTGGGTGGCGTTTTGTTCAGTAATTTCAAGTCCAGAATCCTCTATCGCTTGAATACCGGCGACCATGCCATAATGAATAAACGGATCCATCTTTTTGGCTTCTTTAGCGGAAAGATAGTCGGTAACGTCAAACTCTTTTATTTCACCGCCAAATTTAACGGCAAAAGACGTCGTGTCAAACCGTGTTAAAAAATCGATACCACTTTCACCCGCTAACAATTTAGTCCAAGTCTTCTCAACGGTATTTCCTAAAGGCGTGATACACCCCACTCCCGTTACAACAACACGACGCAACCCCATATGCAATCCTTATCAAAATGGTAAACACGCTTTAACTAAGGTCAAAGCGATACAATAAACGCCAATCGGCATACTATTATTACCGTCATTGAATCACTTACATGTTTAAGCAACTCTCTCCGGTAACGTGTTAGAAAAGGTTTTAAAAACAAAAAAAGCCGTCAAGACGGCTTTTTTAGATACTCTTTCAATCTTTATTTTACAAGTTAGCTTCTACATAAGCAGTTGCTTGTGCTAACGTTGAAATTTTCTCAGCTTCTTCATCTGGAATTTCGCAATCAAATTCTTCTTCTAAAGCCATAACCAGCTCAACGGTGTCTAGCGAGTCTGCACCTAAATCATCAATAAATGACGCATCAGCGGTCACTTGATCTTCTTCAACACCCAACTGCTCAACAACAATTTTCTTGACGCGTTCTTCAATACTGCTCATGAAACCTTCTCCAGTTTTCTATTAATTAAAATAATTCGTTAAAAAATTTTGCTCATTTTCGCCTTAGTTGGCTTTTTTTTCAAGCTATTTTATTAACTAATTCTCACTTTAAATAGTCATTTTAGCGAAAACTCATAACTTGAAAGGAATTCAACCTTAAATCATCACCATGCCGCCATTCACGTTTAAGGTCTGCCCAGTAATATAAGACCCGCCTGAAGAGGCTAAAAAAGTCACCATCTTCGCAATATCATCTGGCGTTCCCAAGCGTTTTAATGGAATTTGTTGAATCAAGGCATCACGCTGTGCTTCAGGAAGCGCTTTGGTCATATCCGTATCAATAAATCCAGGGGCAATTGTGTTCACCGTCACGTTTTTTGCCCCAATCTCTCTGGCTAATGACTTGGTAAATCCCATGATACCGGCTTTAGCCGCAGCATAATTGGTTTGTCCCGCATTCCCCATCACACCCACAACCGAGGCAATATTAATAATCGCCCCTTGCTTGGCCTTCATCATACCGCGAAGACAGGCTTTAGAAACACGATAGACAGAGCTCAGATTGGTATTGATAATATCATCCCACTCATCATCCTTCATGCGCATCAATAAATTATCTCGTGTGATGCCGGCATTATTCACCAAAACGGTCGGCGTACCATAATCTTTAACCACCTCAGCCAATACTTGGGTAACCTGCTCAGCGCTGGTTACATCTAAGCATTTACCACAGCCTTTAAAACCAGCTGCCTGTATATAATCCGTAATGGCTTGCGCCCCTTTTTCAGAAGTTGCTGTACCGATAACGGTTGCACCGTTCGCTGCTAAATCCAAGGCGATTGCTTTACCAATTCCGCGACTCGCACCCGTAACAAATGCAATTTTTTCAGAAACCATATCCTTTCCTTACAGTGTTTCTAGAGATGCGTTAAGTGTAGCGGAATCATAAACCGCTTGCATCCCCATTTTTCGATCAATACGACGATTTAGCCCCATAAGCACTTTACCTGGCCCCAATTCATACAAACGATCTACGCCATTTTGCTTCATTGTCTCAATGGTCTTAACCCATTGTACGGGACGGTATAATTGCTCGACCAAAGCTTGCTTAATCTGATTAACATCATCATAAGATTCCACGCTGGCATTATGAATCACAGGAATGGTTGGCACTTCAAATGTCATATCGGCTAAAGATTGCGCCAAACTTTCAGCGGCTGGCTTCATTAACGAGCAGTGCGACGGAACACTAACGGCCAGAGGTACCACACGTTTTGCTCCTGCATCCGTGAACAACGACAAGGAAGCATCAACGGCGACTTTTTCTCCCGCGACCACAACCTGCCCGGGAGAATTAAAATTGACCGCCTCTAAAACACCTGTTGTCTTTGAGACTTCTGCACAAATTTCAATAATTTGATCATCTTTCAACCCTAAAACAGCGGCCATACCACCTTGTCCTTCTGGAACAGCGGATTGCATCAAACGACCACGTTCAGCAACCAATTGCACACCTTGAGACAAGGTCATGACGCCTGCAGCGACCAGTGCAGAATACTCGCCAAGCGAGTGACCGGCTAAAAATGATGGCGTTAAAGGCTTCATACGCTCCAGCGCACGCCAGGTAGCAATCCCTGCAGTCAACATGGCTGGCTGAGTGATATCGGTTTGGTTTAGTTGAGTTTCGGGGCCCTCTTGTACAAGCGCCCACAAATCATAACCTAAAGCGTCAGAGGCTTCTTGAAAGGTTTCTGTAACCACAGGATGTTGTTGCGCTAAATCGGCCAACATCCCTACTGATTGAGAACCTTGACCTGGAAAGACAAATGCATAAGACATAAAAAAATCCTTTTAATACTGAATCAGAGCAGAACCCCAAGTGAACCCGCCACCAAAAGCTTCCAATAACAACATCTGATCTTTTTGAATTCTGCCATCACGAACCGCTTCATTCAATGCCAGAGGAATTGAAGCACTTGAGGTATTTGCATGCTTATTCACGGTAATCACCGTTTGCTGGTCTCCCAGTTTCAGTTTACGCGCGGTTGCTTTAATAATACGTAAGTTCGCCTGATGCGGTACCAACCAATCGATTTGCTCTTTTTGCATCTGATTGGCTTCTAGGGTTTCGTTGGCAATTTGACTCAGGGTATTGACGGCAATTTTAAAGACTTCATTACCCTTCATTGACATGGTTCGTTCGGCGATTTCGTCGGTTTTTGGGCGCTTAGAAGGCCCAGAAGGCACATGCAAAAGTTCTTCGTATTGACCGTCTGCATGTAAATGCGTTGATAAAATCCCCGTTTCTGTCGAAGCTTCTAACAAGACGGCACCCGCCCCATCACCAAACAGCACACAGGTATTTCTGTCTTGCCAATTGGTAATACGAGACAAGGTTTCTGCGCCAACCACAAGCACTTTTTTTGCCATACCTGTTTTGATATATTGGTCAGCTACGCTCAAGGCATAAACAAACCCTGTACAAACTGCTTGCAAGTCAAATGCCGGAGCGCCATGATTGCCTAATCGAGCCTGCAACAAGGTAGCCGTGCTGGGAAAGATTTTGTCTGGTGTCGTGGTTGCAACCAAGATCATGTCGAGTTGATCCGCGGTGACCCCTGCCATTTCCATCGCTTGTAATGCTGCCTTTTCTGCCAAATCACAAGTCGTTTCGTTATCAGCGGCAATCCGTCTCTCTTCGATACCCGTTCTTTCACGAATCCACTCATCGCTGGTTTCAACAATGGCTTCCAAATCCAGGTTAGTCATCACCTTCTTTGGCAGATAGCCTCCGGTTCCAACAATTCGACTGTATATTCTTTGACTCATAATACCTGCTTTATAGAGAGTAGGTACATTGGCAGATATATGCCGAATACGCCCTACATCAAACTGAACACTTTAGTTTATTTATTTATTTTGCTTCATCAGCGGATTTTTGCTGGTCATCTAAAATGCTTTTAACCTTCACAGCAATCAACTCAGGCACATTCTTAAGTGCTTCTAGTCTAGCTTCGGCAATCGCATAATAAAAAGAAAACTTATCTGCCCCACCATGGCTCTTGATCACAATCTTACGCAGCCCCAATAAGGATGCGCCATTATACCGTCTTGGGTCGACTTTTTCCTTAAAAGCTTTCAATACTGGCATGACCAAAAGCCCAGCCAACTTCGTGAGGATATTGCGACTAAAGGCTTCTCGTAAATAAAATGAAATCATTTTCGCCACACCTTCGCTGGCTTTTAACGCGATATTTCCATCAAAGCCATCACAAGAAACCACATCAACATGACCTTGATAAATCTCGTCGCCTTCGACATATCCAATATAATTAATCGAGCTTTTCTTCAGCAACACATTGGCATCTTTAATTCGTTGATGCCCCTTAATCTCTTCTTCACCAATATTAAGTAACCCAACACGCGGAGTTGGATTATTATCGACTGCCTCCACCAATGCTGACCCCATGGCAGCAAACTGGGCAAGATTATGACCTTCAGCCCCAACATTCGCACCCAAGTCCAATAGATGCACATGCCCTTTCATTGTTGGCATTTGCGTACAAATCGCTGGACGATCAATACCGGGTAAGGTTTTTAACACAAATTTTGAGATCGCCATCAGTGCACCGGTATTACCGGCACTGACGCAGGCCTGCGCCTGATCTTCTTTGACCAAATTCAAAGCGATTCGCATCGATGATTGGCGCTTATTTCTGAGGGCTTTAGAAGGCAAGTCATCCATTTCGACAACCTGTTCAGCGTGAACGATCTCTATCCGAGAAGCGTCATAATCGTGTTTAGACAACTCCGATTCAATCAAGCCCTGATTACCGACAAGCAATAGCGTGATATCTGAAAATCGGGTCAAAGCTTCAAGCGAAGCAGGGATAGTCACTTGAACACCATGATCTCCCCCCATCGCATCTACGGCAATTTTGATACTCAATGGATTGTCCTAAATATTAAACAACGAAATGAATTCATTCAAGAATGGAAAACCGCCAATAAAAACGGTGTGTTTCAGAAAGTGGTTAGTTTCAAACAAAGCGGGCGTTATTCCATTGATCCAACAAAATAACGCTCTCAAAATCGAACAAAAAGGATTAACCCTTTTGAATGACTTTTTTACCTTTGTAGAAGCCATCTGCAGTTACATGATGACGACGATGTAATTCACCCGTTGTCTCATCTACAGTAATTGCCGTGGTAGTCAATGCATCATGTGAACGACGCATACCACGTCTTGAAGGGGTCTTACGACTTTTTTGAACAGCCATTTTAGTGTCTCCTGACGTTAATTTGGGTTATTTTTCAATCCCTGCAATACTGCAAAAGGATTGGGCTTTTGGGTTAATTCGGTTTCCGGCTCAGACAAATTGTCCTCAGCTAGATTGTCATAATCCATGAAACTTTGGTCATTGACTGGCACCATCGGAACCTGAAGCAAAAGTTCATCTTCTATCAGTGAAATCAATGAGATCTTATCTGTCTCAAGTTCATAAACTTCCACCTCCGACGGCAAGTCTTCGGCCAAAGCCATTGACTCTACAAAAACGCCGGTCACAGAAGAGGCAATATCCAAGCTAAAAGGCTTTAAAGATCGTTGACACTCTAACTGAAACTGCGACTTAACTTGCAGATCAAAAGCGTGCATTTTAAACTGTCGATGATAGTAAAAACGCACTGAGACTTCCACATCCAAATCATCGGCTACCAGCTGTTGTCTCAAGCGCGGAAAATCGGCTTGATTGACTCTGGCGGTATAATGTTTATTATGTTGTGCACAATAAACAGGATCAATTAAATCTGGAAGGTTATCAAACATGGCGCGCATAATACCCGCATTCCCCTTCAAAGTCAAAAAATAAATCACCTCGAGATTTCATAACCAACCGATTTAAACCTCAAAAAAAACAAAGGCCTAGCATGAACCAAAACTCGTTTATACCGCAAATCATTCTTGCTTCCACGTCACCGTTTCGCAAACAACTACTGGAAAAACTCCAGCTCCCCTTCGAGACAGCCAACCCAAAATTGGATGAAACCCCGCTTACCAATGAAAGTGTCATCGATATGGTTCAACGCCTATCACGACAAAAAGCGCAAGTCGTTGCTTCTCAATACCCCGATGCCATTGTCATTGGCTCAGATCAAAGCGCGACCTTCAATGGCAAAGCCATCGGCAAGCCGCGCACCCACGCCAATGCCATCAAACAACTCCAGCAGTTCAGTGGTCATACCATTGAATTTCTTACCGGACTGGCTGTCGTCAAAGGATCTGAAATTCATCAAGCCATTGATATCACACGCGTTCAATTTCGTCAGCTTTCCGATACTGAAATCGAACACTATCTCAGACTCGAAACCCCCTACCAATGCGCAGGTAGCTTTAAATCGGAAGGACTTGGGATTACACTATTTGAAGAAATTCAATCCAAAGACCCTAACGCCCTGATCGGCCTCCCGTTAATCGAACTCACCACGTTACTCAAAAAATGTGGTATTGCCCTACCTTACAACTACAAACACTCACGTCCTACGTAAGGATGAACCCGACTTTTTAACCAGGCCTGCATCGTCATTAGATCATCAAAAGTGGCAACCGGATCATAAGATTGCAAAACTGCCGTTTCATGCACACCATGACTTAATGCAATGCGATCCATCCCTATAATTCTTGCCATTTCCATATCAAATTCGGTATCCCCCACCATCACCGCCTGTGAAACGTCCAAGCCGAAAGCTTCTAGTATCTGTTCAAGCATTAAGGGGCTGGGTTTAGACTCAGCCTCAACTGGCGTCCGCGTCAAATCAAAATAATCCGTATAGGCCAACTCTGCCAATACCTGATCCAAGCCACGACGACTTTTTCCGGTTGCAATTGCCAACTTTACACCGAGCGATTTTAAATCCTGTAACAAAGTCTCCGCCCCTGCAAATGGCATCATTGGCACCGCTGACTCATTCAAAAAACATTCGGTATAGTTTTTTGCCATCAACTCAATAGACTCATCTGATGCATCGGGGTAAAGTGCCAAAATGGCTTTTTCCAAACTCAAACCAATAATCTGTTTAGAAACATCATACGACAAGACAGGGAATTGAGCTCGTTGAGCAGCTGCTTGAATCGAAGCAACAATCCTAGCCTCCGAATTCATTAGGGTTCCATCCCAATCAAAAATCACACATTGATATTGATTATTCATTCATCACTCACTTAATCTTTCTAGAACGACTTTGAAGTCGTTATGCAAAGGCGCCTCAATTTCTAACCAGGCCTGGGTAACTGGATGCTCAAAGCCCAACAAGTGTGCATGCAAAGCCAATCGTTTCATGCCAATTTTGCGAGCCGCTTTATTTGCCACCTTATCTCCATACTTATCATCGCCAACAACGGGACAACCTTGCGACAATGCATGAACTCGAATTTGATGTGTACGCCCCGTTTTTAACCGCACTGAGACCAAATCATATTGTTCAAACCGCTGCTGCACTTTAAAGTAGCTTACTGAGGGCTTACCTTGTTCATCGACCTTCACCATGCGCTCGCCAGATTGCAAGGTATTCTTAAGCAGGGGTAAATCAACTTTCTCAACACCTGACGGCCAATGTCCTTCCACCAATGCCAAATAAATTTTGGTCATTTTATTTTCCCGAATATCAGCATGCAACTGCTTGAGAACGGAGGCTTTTTTAGCCAACAAGATACAACCGGACGTGTCCCTGTCTAAGCGATGCACTAACTCCAAGCGTTTAGCCAGGGGGCGCAAAGCTCTAACAACCTCAATCAACCCCCACTGAATGCCACTTCCACCATGTACAGCAACGCCCGAAGGCTTATTAATCACCATTAAATCGGCATCTTCATACAAGATAGCGTCTTCGATTCGTTTTAACTGCGAAGCAGGCACTTCAGAAGCCACCTTCTCCGCAACTCGAATGGGAGGCACTCGGACAATATCCCCGTCATTCAAGCGGCTATTTTGTTTAACACGCCCTTTGTTTACTCTTACCTCACCCTTACGAATAACACGATAAATCAGAGTCTTAGGTACTGAGCGATAATGACGCATCAAAAAATTATCCACTCTTTGCCCAGCATCCTCGGACGTCACTTCAATAAACCGCACACCTGACATGCAACCACCTACCGTTCGTTTCGAACTCCAAACAACAGAGCACAATTTCAAAAATCTTTAAATTAGTGCGCTATTGTAGCCTACTTTTGTCATGGCTAGATACGGATAAACGCCTGTCGATACAACCCACCCGAATTTAAAAATTGCATGGCTTAGTTATGAGTGGTATATTACGTGCGCATTAATTTAAATTTTAGATTCCTAAAACGCCTGTTTCCAAATGAAACGCGCGTTAAAAATATTGTTTAATCATACAATCAACAATATTTAAAAATTTTAACTTGAAGCACTGCAAGTAACTATTTTAAGCAGATTAAACACTAAGTATCGCAGCCGCCAAACAGCGACGTTCATAAGACGATTTCTTAGTCATACGAGAACCCAAACTAGCTTAAAAACAAGAGTCACCTTTGAAATAAATTAGATGCGCAATTCGGCAATTCTAATTGGCTAAGAGCTTACAACCTAACGTCGTTGCCAGCTCGATAAAAAGATCAGTCTTTAATACACTCGTTGCATTGACGCTTTCAAACGATAAAGCGCTGAACTCAATGCCGAAATCGGTAGCATGACTGCAAAAGATGCCAAAAACTCTTGTCTCGTCTTAATTCTCCTCAAAATCAGTTCTGGTAGGCTTCCTTACACTACATAAACGAGAACTGCATGAAAAGAATGCTTATTAACGCCACCCAATCTGAAGAGGTGCGCATTGCTCTAGTTGACGGTCAAAAGCTTTATGACCTTGATGTTGAAACTCCAAGCCACCAAAAGAAAAAAGCCAATATTTACAAAGGAACGGTTACCCGTATAGAGCCAAGCTTAGAAGCGGCCTTTGTCGATTATGGCGCAGAGCGCCACGGCTTCCTGCCTTTTAAGGAAATCGCTGAAGAATACTACCCAGATAATAAGTCCAATAACCGCCTTTCCATTAAAGACATCCTCACCGAAGGCCAAGAACTCATTATCCAAGTTCAAAAAGAAGAACGAGGGAATAAAGGGGCTGCGCTGACTACACAAATCACGCTTGCAGGTCCTTATGTAGTAATGATGCCAAACAACCCTAAGGCGGGTGGGATTTCACGCCGCATTGAAGGCGATGAACGTTCAGAAACGCGTGATGCGCTTAGAGACTTGGACATGCCTGAAGGCATGGGACTCATTATCCGCACCGCTGGCGTTGGCAAGTCCACAGAAGAATTGCAATGGGGCGTGAATTATCTTGTCCAGCTTTGGGAGGCCATTCAAAAAGCGTCAAAAGAAAATACGGCTCCGTTCTTAATCCACCAAGAATCCGACATTGTTATTCTTGCCATTCGTGATTATTTGCGCCAAGACATTGGTGAAATTATTATTGACGATATGCCCACCTATCAAAAGGCACGAGAGTTTGTTCAACATGTCATGCCGCATCAAGTGTATAAGGTCAAGCCTTACCAAGATACCATCCCCCTTTTCACTCGATTTCAAGTAGAGTCTCAGATTGAGACAGCTTACACCCGTGAGGTGGTCTTACCTTCCGGCGGCGCAATTGTCATCGATATTACGGAAGCGCTCACCTCTATCGACATTAACTCCAGTCGCTCAACCAAAGGTGGAGATATTGAAGAAACGGCTTACCACACTAACCTGGAAGCCGCTAGCGAAATTGCACGCCAACTCAGACTGAGAGACATTGGTGGCTTAGTGGTGATTGACTTTATCGATATGCAATCAAATCGCCACCAACGGGATGTTGAAAATCAAATGCGTGAAGCCGTCAAAACGGATCGTGCCCGCGTTCAAATTGGTAAAATCTCTCGATTCGGCTTATTGGAAATGTCTCGCCAACGTTTACGCCCTTCTATTGAAGAATCCACCCAAATGGTGTGCCCAAGATGTAAAGGGACAGGCGTAATTCGTGGCGTACAATCTCTTGCACTGTCTATTTTAAGATTGCTTGAAGAAGAAGCGATGAAGGAAAACACTCGTCGCGTCATGGTGCAATTACCCGTTGATGTTGCGACCTTCCTACTCAATGAAAAACGTCATCAAATCATCAGCATTGAAGATCGCCATCAATTGCATATTCTCATTGTTCCCAACGAGCATTTAGATACACCTGACTATTTAATGGAAAGAAGCCGTCACGGTGAAGAACTATCGCAAGAATCCAGCTATAAGCTAAAGGAAATCATCAGCTCAGATTCCGAGCAGATGAAAGAACCTGTGCCAATTATTAAAGAAGAACCGGCCATTAAGAATATGCAGCCTAGTTCTCCACCACCAGCACCTAAACCAGTAGTTTCCGAAAAACCTGGCCTACTTACTCGACTGTGGAAGACATTATTTGCCAGTCAGTCAGAAGACACTAACCAGGAAAACGACGCACAGGAAAAACAAAAGAAAGAAACTCGAAACAGCAACAATAATCGAAACCGGAATCGTAATTCAAGCCGCAACCGAAATAATCGTCGTCGTAATTCAACGGATGGTGACACCAGCACCGACAAGCCGGATAGTCGTCGTAACAAATCAACAACAGACAACCGTTCAAGTGCCGCTTCGCCTCAAACAGACTCAACTGATTCACCAAAAGAGTCTACCGGCAATAGTCGTCGTCGCCGTCGCAGCAATCGAAGCACACAGTCAAGTTCAGCCAAGCCAAATGGCAACAAAACAAATTCGACCGAAAGCAGCAGCAATGACGCACAGGAAAAACCATCTCCAGCAAAAGCAGAGACCAAGGTCAATGCTCAGAGCAAAACGGTGGCAAAGGAACAGCCGGATACGACACAGCCCGCTGAAAATCCAGAAGAGAATAAAACAACAAACAGTGAGCGTCCAAGACGTAGAAGTCGCTACAACACCCGTAGCTACAATGGCAGACGACGCAAGCCAGAAGGTGCGGAGACCATGTCAATTCACTCGCTAGAGCCTCAACCTCAGCCAGTTGCAACGACGGATCAGACCACGCCAACCTCGACGGCTGTAAAGCAACCCGTTGAAGAGAAAAAACCAAAAGCTGACACAGTAGAAACCGCGAATGAGGTAAAACCTGCAGTGAAAGAAGATATGACGAAGAAAGAAACTGTTTCTGAGTCTTAATTGACATTTTTTGCTTGAAAAACGGCCAGGCCTGGTCGTTTTTCAAACAACCGCTTGCTACAAGCGTTCTCTAATCTCTGCTAACAATCCCTCTGAAGCAGCTGTCACCAGATCAAATACATGATCAAACCCTTGTGGACCGCCATAATATGGGTCTGGTACTTCCGTTTCTGAAACTTCCTCTGCATAGTCCAAAAAGAGTTTAATCTTGTCATGATGCTCCGGTAATGCCATCTGCCTTAAATCGTCATAATTGGCGTAATCCATTGCCAAAACATAATCGAATGTTATCAAATCGCCCATATCCACTGGCCGTGAACGTAAATCCAACATATCAATGCCTCTGTTTTGCGCCGTTTGAATCGCACGCCGATCAGCTGGTTTGCCTTGATGCCAACTGGCAGTCCCTGCTGAGTCAATCAAGATATCAGCCATCAATCCTTCTTTTTCAACTAGGTCTCTAAATACGGCATGTGCCGTCGGTGAACGGCAAATATTGCCCAAACAAACAAAAATAACGGAAACTTTATGACTCATGACCTTTTCTCTTTTACAATAAAACGTTGTTAAACCGTAACCTCGCAATTACCGACTTAACCCAAATTAACCACTATTCTAACGCAAGGCCAATCTGAAGCTCAAATGTTAACACCACCACCAAAACTCAGTTCTATTCCATTTCAATCGAATTGGATCGTTTATGAAGATCAGGATTTATTGATTATCAATAAACCCTCTGGCTTATTATCTGTTCCAGGACGTACGGCTCCTCCTGATTGGAACCTGCTCTCTCAGGTTCAAAACTATGCTCCAGATGCACTGATCGTCCACCGTTTGGATATGGATACATCGGGTTTAATGGTACTCGCGCGTAATCGCCAAAGCCATCGAGCATTGAGCCGTCAATTTCAAGATCGACTTACTGTCAAACGCTATCAAGCGATTTGCTTTGGCAAGCCCTCTCAATTGCATGGAAAAGTACAACTCCCTATGCGATGTGACTGGGAAAATCGTCCCAGTCAAATCATTGACTGTCGCCAAGGAAAATCAGCAACTACCTATTGGCAAGTCACTCAAAGTTTGCCAAATGCCTTTGAAGTTATACTGACTCCGATCACAGGACGTTCCCATCAATTACGACTGCATATGAAAATGCTGGGGCACCCTATTTTAGGCGATAATCTGTACGCGCCTCAACAGGCGCTCCAAGCAGCTAATCGCCTCCTATTACACGCGCAGGAACTTCATATTTTTCACCCAAGCACTCAAAAGGCCTTACAATTTAAAGAGCCACTAGATTTGACCACATTTTTGAATGGCATGAATTCTGCTTAATCTGCATAAACTCAAACCGCTTCACCGCAATAATTGACAGTATAAGGATCTTAACTATGAGCGCTGATATTGAAAAAGATGATTTAGCAACCCAAGAAATGTTAAAGATGATGGACGAAGAAGCCGCTACTGACCAGGATCAAAATGATACTGACGATTTGCTCAACGCGC
The DNA here is from genome assembly GCF_002848135.1 of Hydrogenovibrio sp. SC-1. GTDB lineage: Bacteria > Pseudomonadota > Gammaproteobacteria > Thiomicrospirales > Thiomicrospiraceae > Hydrogenovibrio. The sequence continues at coordinate 250,298 of NZ_PKGB01000001.1, read as the reverse complement.
TCGATGATGTCGAAAAAGCCTCAGAAGAAAATGAGTCCTCTGATGAAATTGCTGACACGGAAGATGAACAGGCGATTGAAATAGAATATGATTTTGATGAAGATCTCTCTGACATAAGCGAGCAGGCAGAACAAGCTTCAGAGCAATATGAAGAGACGGCTTCGTCAGAAATGGACGACATTGGTGCTCAACTGGATGACATCCTCACTGAAGTTGATATCGATTCAGATACCCCAATTGAAGATGAAAGCGACCTTAGCACTTCAAGTGAATCAGACGAAAGTGTAGAACCTGTTATTGAAGCCAGTGACAAACCAGACGATACGAATGAAGACACTTCAATCAGCGATGACCCCCTTGTCGATACAAACGAAATTGAATCTGAAAATGCTTCAGACTTAGAAGCCCTAGCGGCATTGGAACCTGATTCGCTGGATGAGGCTACAGAAACTGAAGTATCAATAGACTCACCTTCAACAGAGGATGTCAGCGATGAAAATGACTCATCCATAGCCGATGTAGATCACATCCCAAACGAAGCTGAGGGTGATGAAGCCACAATAGACGAAAACGAACCTACAGATGCTGATATGGAAGCGGCATCTCCATCCCAACACAACAACGTTGGTGAAAGCGAGCCCTCTATCGACCAAGCTGCGGACTCTATTGACACAATGGAGGAAGCGATTTCTATTGATTCTGAGGTTCAATCTATCAGCCAACAAGTTTCACAAGCAGCCCAGGATGCAACACGCCTTGCGCTTGCAGTTGCTAAACAAGCTCAAAATTCTGCTGAAAAAACCCAGCAAGCGATAGAAACTACATTCAATGCAACAGAGAAAGCATTTGAAGCAGCTAAGAATGCCGGTTATCAAATTGAACTGCCAGATGAAGAGAATGCGCTCTCATCACAAGCGATTCAAACAGAAATTGCTGCCATTAGAGAGCGTAACCAAGCGCTTAAGACACAAAATCAGCGGTTGAAGTACCGTATCGAATCAATGAAGCAATCATAAAGGCAAGACTATGAGTGACACTGCTGACGACCTACTAAATGAACTGTCCCATCTTAATGAGGCAACTGACGAAATGGAGCAACAAGTGACTTCAGCGACTTCTAAAAAAGCAGCTTTGGGCAAAGACAGTCAAAAAGCCGCTTCAATAGATGCGGTGACTGTCGCACTTGAAGCTGCCAAAACGGCGCACATGGCGGCCGAACAAAGTCAACATGCAGCAGAAAAAGCGATTAATTTGGCTCATGAACAAAAAACCCAAATTGTAGAGCTGTCCGATGCCAATATTGCTTGGCGTCAATCATTACGCAGTGCCGCTAAAGACATCAAGTCGGCTCGAAATGCGGTTTCAGTCATGATGACGGTTTCAATCACGGTTAGCTTAGCATCCGTTGGTGTACTTGGATGGCTGCTTTATAGTTTGAATAACCAATATGAGCAATTGAAAGGGGATGTTCTGGATATTATCACCACAGAAAATACGCTTTTTTCCAAAAACTTAACCTTGAAAGTGGACCAACTGTCTTCACTCATTGAAGCCTTGGCAAGTGATATCCAAAGACTCACCCAAGGCTCGACAGCTTCAGCTGCAAGTTCAGCTCTTCCAACGACACTTCAAAACACGGCTAACCTAGTTGATCAACCCTTAGTTGATCTGAAAAAAGAGTCTCAAAAGGAATCAACAGACCAACAAAAAGACGCCACAGCAACACCGACCGAAATGACGGAACAAAATCGTGCAGATGGCTTGCGCCCTGCTCTCGCTGACCAAAGCGCACAATTGACACAAATTGAAACTCTGATTCAGAAAGTGTTGTCTGAACAGCAAAAGCTACAGGCGAATGCCCTTGCAAAAATGGCACAACTTGAAACGCTCGCACAAAACATAAAACAACCCTCTGCGACAACTCAGCCGACCCAACTCAATAAGTTACAAATCAATCAACTAAAATCCATCGTTGCTTCTGCAAAAACCCAACAGCAACTCTTGAACGAGATCCGTGCGACACTCAAAACCCAACCCACTTCACAGACGGCGACTAAAGTTGAATTCCCTGATTTATGGCCAAAACAACAGAGCGCCTTTAAACAATTGAGCGACCAAATCCATTCCATGCAACAGCAGCAAGAAGTCTTGATTACGAAAGTCGATGCACTGGAAGCCCTAAATAACGAAGTACTATCACAACCTCGACCCTATAGTTATCGTTCGCCAGACCTCCCAATCAAGACGCTTGAAAATACACCCTAAATAACAAAAATCGCAGTATGCCCGAAGGCATAGTGCGATGCTGAATTCATAAAAAGCGGATTACTTGTTAGCTGTTTTAGGTGTTAAGACTTGAATCAATTCAGCGGCTGGCGCATAACCCGGAATACGTTCTCCAGAATCCAATATAATATTAGGCGTACCATTCACTTCAAACACCTGCCCTAATGCCAAATGAGATGCGACTGGATTATCACACTGTTTTGCGGAAATGGCTTTTCCAGTCATCGCCTGATCCATTGCTAAGGCTTGATCTTTTGAGCACCATACGGAAACGGTTTTATGAAAACTTTCTGAGCCCACCCCTGCCCGAGGATAAGCGAGATAGCGCACTTCAATCCCCGCCGCATTTAATGCTGGAATTTCTTTATGAAGTTTTTGGCAATATGGACAGTCGATATCGGTAAACACAGTGATACTCCTCAGAGCCTTTCCCTTTGCAGGGTAAATCAACATCTCACTATTATCCAACTGACTTAACGCTTTTTTTCGAGCAATATTCCCAGCTAATTCGGTTAGATTCTCTCTAGTCTCCAAGTCAATAATACTACCACTCACTAAATACTGACCATTCTCTGACATATAAACCACCTTAGTATCAATTGTCACTTGATATAAACCGGCTATTGGCGTGGGTTTAATCATCGCTTCAGGTGCACCTGGAATCAGCTCATTCAAACGCGCTTGAATCGAATTAACCTCCTGTGCTAACGTTGAACCACTCCATAAACCACTCGTTAGAGCAACAACAAACAGCGCCGATGGCAGGCGTTGTAATAAGGTCATAATATTTCCTTTTACTATATTGAATAAATTAAAACTATTTTAACGGGGATCCGTTTTCTCAAGCTGAATTTTCGACCTTTTCCACAATCATTTCATGTTTAAGGCAGATTAGCCACGAGGATGGTGTTGCTGATGAATTTTTTGCATACGTGCTTGAGCAACATGGGTATAAATCTGAGTCGTCGATAAATCGGCATGACCTAATAGTAATTGTACGGTCCTTAAGTCAGCCCCATGATTAATCAAATGCGTCGCAAAGGCATGACGCAATCCATGCGGAGACAAATTCGATTCAATTCCAGCCAGTAGAGCTAAGTTTTTAATCCGATGCCAGAGCGTTTGTCGCGTCATTGCGCGACCAAGTCGGGAGACAAACAGACTATCAACCCATTTATTCGTAGAAATTAACCCAGGCCTAGCTGTTTTGACATAACACTGTAAAGCCTCTATCGCCATTTCACCCAAAGGGACTATGCGCTCCTTATTGCCCTTTCCTGTCACTTGAACCAGACCCGCAGATAAATTCAATTGTTCAAATGGCAAACTCACCACTTCAGACACCCTTAAACCGGAAGCATACATCAGCTCCAAAATTGCCTTATCACGAACACCCAAGTGCGTTTTCAAGTCAGGTGCTCGCAACAAGGCTTCAACTTGTTCTTCAGTAATAACAGACGGAATCGACTGTAACAGCGCAGGGGCTTTTAATAAGGCGGCGGGATCTTCTGCCAATTGATTCTGTAAACAAAGATAGCGGTAAAACCGCTTTAGCGACGATAGACGACGGGCAATAGTACGAGGATTCACCTGTTGCTGATGATTATCAAGTAGATAAGATTCAATTTGCGGGGTTGTTGCGCGACTTAAATCGACAGGGATGGCATTTTGAACGGCCTTTAAATCTCGTTCATAGGCTGAGAGCGTATTATGGCTTAAGCCTTCATTAAAACGACAATAGTCAATAAAAGCACGAATTTCAGGAGTGGGTTCTAAGGTCATGAGCAAAGTATAGACGATTCTATCAGAAAATATCCAACCGCTTTTGCGCACGGATTCTAAAAACAAAAAAGCACCCTCGAGGGGTGCTTTTAAAAAGCCAATTCTGACAGAACTTACTTAACTTTTTCTTTAATACGTGCTGCCTTACCAGACAAGTCACGTAGATAGTAAAGCTTGGCACGACGAACATCACCACGACGCTTCACAGCTACAGAATCCACTAATGGGCTGAAGGTTTGGAAAGTACGTTCAACACCAACACCATGAGAAATCTTACGGACAATAAAAGAAGAATTTAAACCACGGTTTTTCTTGGCAATAACAACCCCTTCATAGGCCTGTAGACGCTCATTAGAACCTTCTTTTACTTTTACTTGAACAACAACGGTATCCCCTGCTTGAAAGTCAGGAAGGGTCTTCGTCATTTGTTCTGCTTCAATACGTTTAATAATATCGCTCATTACTAAGCACTCCAAAATAAATCAGTTAATCTAACTGAAATGAATATTATCCAACAAGTAACAGACTCGGCTGCCAGAGGTTGAATCCAAATTGTCATGAGTTTATAAAAACTCTATTCCGGCTTATCTGTCGCATATTGCGCTTGATAAGCGGAGAAAAGGTCAGGCCGCTTTTGTTGCGTCCTAATCAGTTTTTGTTGATAGCGCCATTCTGCAATCTTGGCATGATTCCCCTGTTGCAAAATATCAGGCACGCTCAGCCCATCCACTTCGACCGGACGTGTGTAATGCGGACAATCCAACAAGCCATCAGCAAAAGAATCCTGCTCGGCTGATTGTTCATGCCCTAATGCACCTGGAATCAACCGGATCAGCGCATCCATTAACATCATGGCGGGTAACTCCCCCCCACTCACCACAAAATCGCCAACACAAACTTCTTCATCAACACATTGGTTAATAAAGCGTTCGTCAATGCCTTCATAGCGACCACACACTAAGGTCAAGTGATCGTATGACTGCAATTCTGTTAACTTATGCTGTGTTAAGGGCGCACCCTGTGGCGACAAATACACCACATGACTAGGCTTAGCCACCGATTGATGAATGGCATCCACCGTTTTTTTTAAAGGTGGATACATCATCACCATACCTGGTCCCCCACCGTAAGGCCGATCGTCGACTGTCTTATGACGATCCTCAGTAAACACACGCGGGTTCCAAGTATTTAATTCAAATAGAGCCTGTTGATAAGCCCTGCGTGAAACGCCTGAAGCCGTTAAAGCCTCAAACATTTCTGGAAACAGGGTAATCACATCAAAGCGAATCATCGTCTTCTTCTAACGTCCAATCCACTTTAATGGTTTTCGCTTTAACATCCACGTCAAGAATAAATCGTTCCATCACAAACGGAATGAGAATAGATCCCATACCGGTTTCATCTGGTTTCTGAACTCTAAGAACATCATGAGCGCCTGTTTCAACAAGCTCGGTGACCTTCCCCAACAAGGTATTGTCGGCCAAAAAGACCTGACAACCCATTAGTTGCATCCAGTAATAGCCTGAATCACTTTCAGGCAACTGTTCCGGTGAAATCGCGATTTCACACCCCATAAAGGTTCGTGCGATTTCACGATCATCTATCCCATCAATTTTAGCGACAACAAGTTTTCCACCTTGTTGCGTCCGTCCGTCAATGACATCAAAACTTCGCCATGTCTGATTCACTTTAATCAGCCAGGGCGAATAATTTAAAATATTTTGACGAGGATCCGTATGCGAAAAAACTTTTACCCAGCCTTGAACTCCATAAATACCGTTGATTTGACCCAGTATTATTTTGTCATCATTTATAGCTGACATGGATAGTCGCGGCTGGTAACGTTAAAGTTCAATTACTTAGTGGCGTCTTTCATGAGTTTACGTACGCGCGGACTAAGTTGTGCGCCTTGTGAAACCCAATGCTCGACTCTCGCCAAATCTAAACGCAAAGCCTCTTCCTGACCACGTGCGGTTGGATTATAAAAGCCCAACTGTTCTACAAAACGACCATTGGTACTTTTACGTTGATCGGCAACCATTACACGATAGTAAGGGTTCTTTTTGGCGCCACCACGGGCTAAACGAATTACAACCATTTCTTTCTCCAATTTAGATTTGACGATAGCAGGAAATCCTACTAACAAATTCTTCTACTAAGGGCAAAACGCCCTTGCTGTTGACCTAATCCCGACAGGGAATCCAGGAAAGGGCGGATTATACTAAAAAAAATTCAGTGTTTCAATTTTTTCAGTCACTTAGCGCGTTATTTCTCATCATCCCGCATATCTTCTAATATTGAGTCGCCTTCCGTGACCGCCAATAGATGTGAAGGTAAATCTTTTTTCGTCTTACCTGCCAAATCTTTTAGCATCTCAGCTTGTCTAACCAGATTATTTTTACCGGAAGTCATTTGCTTAAAGGCATACTGATAACTGCTTTGAGCCAAATCAAGTTGTTTACCAATTTTTTCAAAGGTGGTGACAAACCCGACAAACTTATCATGGACATCGGCTGCGCGTTTAATCAGGTTAACAGTATGCTCTGATTGACGCTCATAACGCCACAATTGTTCAATGGTTTTTAAGGTGGTAAACAACGTGGTCGGCGTGACAACGGCCACTTTTTGATCAAATGCTTTTTCGAAGATAGCCGGCTGATTTTCAATCGCCATCAAATACGCCCCTTCGATGGGGACAAACATCAACACAAAGTCAGGCGCATTTAGACCATCAATATGGTCATAGCGCTTATCCGATAATGCTTGAATATGCTTGCTTAAACTGGATAAATGCGCTTTTACGTGTTGTGTTTTTAAGTGTTCCTCTTCCGCATTTAATGCCGCTTCATAACTTAATAAGGACACTTTAGAATCGATCACCACATGTTTGTTATCGGGCAAGTTAATAATGACATCAGGTCTTAAGCGTTTGCCATCAGATTGAGTAAAGCTTTTTTCAACTTCAAACTCGATACCCTCTCTCAACCCTGAGGACTCCAATAGTTTTTGTAAGATCAATTCCCCCCAATTACCTTGTAACTTTTGATCGCCCTTCAAAGCACGGGTTAAATTATTTGCCTCCACACTCATGGTTTGATTTAATTCACGCAGTGCTTTTAACTGCTCGGTAAGCGATGCTCTGCCTTCCAGGTCCTCTTTATGAACATGTTCAATGCGCGCCTTAAACTGCTCCAGGGTTGCTTGCATCGGCTGAACCAAGCCACTGATTGCCTCTTTACTCTGCAATCCCATTTGTTGTTGTTTCTGTTCTAAAATATCATTCGACAGCACCTTAAACTCTTGCATCAAAGTTTCCTTAGCCGAGCTCAATAAGGCCATTTTTTCATCGGCACTTTTCCGTTCTGCTTCCAATCGACTTTGAACACTAGCCAACTCAGATTGCGCTTGATTCAATTGACTCGTTTGGGCACGATACTCGTGCTTGGCCTCATCCAGTTGCTGGTGCAACTTTTGTAGTTGCTGTTGTTGCTGAGAAAACTCCCCTTGCAACGGATACAGCTTCGAAAGTTGTTCGGCTAAACGGTCATTTTCTTGTTTTAAATGTTGATTTTCGGCCTCTAAAACGGCCAGGCCTGGTTGTTTTTGCTGCCATTGGCGGTTTTGCCGATATTGTGCCCAGCCCCAAGCCAATATGACAGGGATAAGTACGGCCATTATCCAAAGCAAAATTTCAGTCTGTTGAAATGCCAACATTATTGAAGATATCCTATCATTATTGTATTTCCTTCGACTTACCAGCCTGATTGTTGAGATTTGAAATAGACTTCTCGATTACCGGTGAATGCGTTTGAATGTCCATTTTCCCGCCGGTGTTATCTAGCTGATAACTTTTTAACGACCGTTTTTTGTCGGGCAAATAGGTTTCTCCAACAGGGACCCAAACCTGATTGCCTTGCACAGAAACAGCCGTTTCTGTTGCAGATTGACTCGATGAAGATCGCTTATAGAACTTTTGATTGATTCGTACTAGTTGGTCACCATTTGGCAATAACACTACCGCAGAAACGCTAACAGGACTTGGCAGCTTCGATCGCGGCGTATTCTTCCCCTTAGGTTCTGGGAGGTTTAAGGCATCAAATCGCGACCGATCTTCAGGTGTTTGCAATGGATATTTTAAATAAATGGCTCTTTTTTGGTCGATATCGGCTCTTTGTTTCTGCGTCAAAAACAGACGCTGCATCTCTTCTTCGCCAGCCCACAAAGGGGGGATGCTGACTACGGCGACAACCAAAACCGCCCATTTATAGCTCGGAAAGTTCATCATCAATTCCCTTGAATGGTTTGGGTTTCGCTTCTAACAATAAAATGGCACACTCTAAAAACAATTTAGGCTTTTCTGCAATAAATAAGGTCTCACTACGCCCAGCCGGTAGCTTAGATAACTCGCAAGACTCTACCATAAACAAAGGCGTAACTTCTTCAGACAACCATTGTATGAGTCGTTGAAAATCAAGATCGGAATGCAGCCCGGCGCGAAGATTCAGCCGAGTATAATAAAAAATATCTTTATCAATCACAAACTGTTGAAAACGATCCCGCGCCAAGAGCTGCTCTGGTTCAAATTGAATGGTAAACGGATGCATAACCAAAAATTGCTGAATTTCCAGCAAGGCATCGACCCACTTTACTCGGTTTTGCTGATGAACCAATCCGTACTGCATCAATTGCTGATATTTATCACCATATTTCAAAAAAAGCTGTTCTTGAATTCGCAGAAACTCAACCTGATGGATCACTTTTCTAAGCTGAGATTTCTGTGCATTTTGATCCAAGATCATTTGCTGTTTTTGCATGGCTAAGAAGGTATTTGCACTACCCAATAACACTGCGGCCAACATAAAGTATATGGCTGGCCGCTTTAGATAGTGCTTAAACAACGAGACATCTAAATTCGACACAGGTCACCCCTCCTTATTCGCGGATGTCGCTGCACCAAAGCGCAACATAACACGAAAAGGCAAAGCGGTAACCATTTTGACGCTTTGCCCTTCCACTTCAAGAGACTTCTGCAAATTTCGATCCAAAGGTTCCTGTGTCAATTTTACCTCAACAATACCTGGCAAGGCATTCAAGCCTAACACAAATCGATCCACCCACTGCACTGGCGATTGATAGGTTTTATCAAACGGAAATACCCAGCCCTGAATATGAACAGACAGTTGATTTCCATCCAATTTTCGACCTTTTTGCCAACTTAACGTTTCCAACAAGATATGTGGATGCTGTGCCACGACTTGACTCAATGCCTGCAAATCCAAGCCTTTTTTGGCTTGGCTTTGCATGATCGCTTCCGAAAACTCAACCGTGGCTTTAACATCTTCAGCATCATAAGGCAGCTGAGTGGTATTCTGTAACCGTTGTTTTTCAAGCAAATATAAGTTGGATTGTTGCTTAAGTACCGTTTGCTCTTCCATTAAAAAATACGTTTGCATAGTTTGTTGGATTAGCAATGCAAAACCACTTATCATTGCAGAGATCCATAGCACATTTAAGCCAAAACGTAGCTGGCTAAACAGTCGATGCTTCTGAACGTATTCCCAATGGAAAAAAGCTGGCGGCGGCGAACTAGCAATACAGTCAGACAACCCCTGAATCACCACTTGCTTTTCAGTTGCCCCTGCTCGCGACAATAATTGTGTTAAATTCCCTTCTTTTGCAAACCACTGATCTGAATTCCAGCTCGCATCCGCAACCTCTTGTTGGTATAACTCAACAACAGAAACCGCATCACCTTGTAAATGGTTCAAATACACAAAGCCAACAGGTGTCCCCATAGGTAATATTTTTTGGTTATATAAATACTTAATCGCCACTTCGGTTTCATGATTAAGCTGCTCATGAATCGCCTGCTCAGAACCCAAATGCTCATCCAATTGCACAGAGCGGCTAATCCGTAAAATACCCTGTAAAAAAAACAACTGCCGAAATCGATATTTTTGTTCTCTGAACACCAATAAAAAGGGCAGTTTTAACTGCTTCCGTTGAATTTTGAGTTTGGGTGCTAGTTTTTTAAAAAATAAATAGGCAATTAAAAAGACATGTGAATACAAACGCGTAACAGACAATTCGTGAGACTTAATTAAAGCCAACAACTTTTCTAAGGGAGCGGAGTTTAATATACTGGCGATTAAGATTAATTGCTCATTTCTTATTCCATTATATTGAAAGATCGGCAACCACTGGCAATGCACAAATAATCCACCACTGGCATGTGCCTTTGACACTAACCGTTTTTTATAGGCGGGCTTGTCCCACGGCAATAATTTCGGCACCCATTCATACTGAATATTTTCATCAATAAAATCGAAGACTAATTTGAGTTTCGCCGTTTTGGGTAAACTGTTAAAAAAAGCTTCCAATTCGTCTTCATTTTTCCAATCAACTTCTTGGGATACCTCAAAGGGACGTTGAGCTTGATCAACAACCCAAAATACATCGTCTTTAAGGTAGAGAATAATATCCATTATCGAACCTGTGCAATGGTGTCATATACAGGGGCTAACACAGCCATCATGACCCAGCCCACGACGATGGCCATCAAAACCGTTAGCAAAGGCTCAATTGCGGGCTCAATTTTATCAATCATATCTTTGGCTTCTTGTTCATAATACTCACTGACATTATGCAATGCATCATCCATATTCCCACTTTGCTCCCCTACCTTAACCATTCTAACAGCCATGGAAGGCAACGCCTGTGTTACCGAAAAAGCCTTATAGATCATCTCACCCTCTTCAATCAGTTGAATCGAGTCATATATTCTCAATTCCAAGTCTGCATTTTCCGTAACCACAGAGGCCAGCCTAATACTTTCATTAAAGTTTAAACCCGCTTGGTACATGACAGATAGCGCACTGGCAAAACGGGCAATTTTAAGGTTATATAAGACATTACCAACAATCGGTAGTTTAAAGGTAAATCCATCAAATTGAACTCGAAATCGGGGAGATTTTTTTAACAAAAATTTTAATGCTAAAACGAATACAATCGGTGCCAAAAGAATTTGCATAAGATAGGCTTGAATAAAATGAGAGGTCGCAATTAAAGAAGTCGTCGCAATACCTAATTCGCCGCCCATCTCTGTAATAAACCCGAGTAACTCCGGCACGACAAAGATCATTAACATTAATACCACACTAATCACTACCGTTCCGACGATAGCTGGATAAATCATGACTTTTTTTGCCTTCGAAACCAAGCTTTCTTCCCACTTCAACATGGTCTCCAAATTTTCAAAAATTTGATCCAATTGCCCGGTCTTTTCACCAACAGCGACCAATGAAATATAGACTTTACCAAATATCTTTTCGTGTACTTTTAAAGATTCGGCAAACTCTGCGCCCCCCTCCATTGACTCATAAATCGATGCTATTATTTCCCGAACGCCTGGATTTTCATAGGTTTTCTTTAAGTCTTCTAATATATCCATCAGCGGAACACCAGCCTTAAGCAGTTGTCGAAGCTGTGACGTTAAAGTAATTAAGTCCCGTCGCTTAACGACCTTTGGCTTCAGTGAAAATGAAAAAACCACCGATTTTTGTTTTGCCGAAATGATTTCAATATGAAATTCGTGCAAACGCTGTTCTAAATCCTGTTCATTGGCTGCCTGCATATTGCCCCGAACGCGTTTACCATGTCGATTCACCCCCAGATATTGATAGTTTGGCAAAATAAACTCCTAAACCAATTCGGTTAAATCGACAATACGACTAATTTCTTCCAAGCTGGTATCTCCTGCGCGTACCCGTCGTAAAGCATTATGCAACATTGTCGTATAACCATTTTCCATCGCATGCTCCAATATCTTGTGTTGTGAAGCTTCTGCCAATAATAATTCATCTAATTCATCATTAAATCGAAGCGTTTCCAAGATAGCTAAACGGCCTTTATACCCGACATGATTACACGCAGAACACCCTTTTGCACGGTACAAAATCAGTGAGTCGTTTTCAGCGACACCTAATAGTTTCTTTTCAAACGTATCCGGTTCATAAGCTTCTTTACATTTAGGACACAACCGTCTCGTCAATCTTTGCGCCAAGATACCAATGACATTTCCGGCCAATATGGACCTTGGTACGCCAATATCTAATAGCCTAGGAATAGCCCCAATCGCAGTGTTTGCATGTAAAGTTGCAAACACTTGGTGACCGGTCATCGCGGCTCTTAAAGCCATTTCTGCTGTTTCCCCATCCCGTATCTCACCAATTAATATAATATCTGGGTCCTGACGAATTAATGCCCGAATCCCAGCCGCAAAGCCCATGCCGATTTCTTCATTGATGGCTGTTTGGCGAACCATATCCATGGGATACTCAACAGGATCTTCCAGCGTCATAATATTCACGCCTACGTCATTAATTTCATGCAACATGGAATATAAGGTCGTGGTTTTCCCCGACCCTGTCGGGCCTGTCACCAGCAAAATACCAGTAGGACGAGATAACATTAGGCGTAATTCCCGTAAACTATTTGGGTCCAACCCCAAATCATCTAAAGAAATAATACCTTTATCACGATCCAAGATTCGCAATACAAAGTTTTCGCCATGGGTACTGGGGAGCGACGAAACTCGAAAATCAATTTCACGACCGTGAACCAATAGATTCATCCGTCCGTCTTGTGGTGTTCTTTGCTCAGTCAAATCTAAACTCGACATGACTTTTAAACGAACCACTAACGCTGACCAAAAAGATTTATGCAATAACCGAATTTGTTGCAAGACCCCATCAATACGATAACGAATACGAATGTAATACTCCTCGGGTTCAAAATGAATATCCGAGGCTCCCTTCTTCACGGCATCCGTCAAAATATTATCCATCAATCGAACCATCGGCTGTGAATATTCATTTTGCTCATCCGATAATACACCTTCAACTTCGCCTGTCTCCAGCTCTCTAAGGATGCCATCAATAGACAGTTCATAGCCATAAAAAAGGTCAATTGCGTACTGAATTTCATTTTCGACCACCAAAATTGGTTCAATTCGAATTGACTGTTTGATGTGTCTTTTAATTTTATCCAGTAATAAAATGTCGTCTGGGCTCGACATGGCCACCTTTAAATGATCCGCGGTTAAACTAATCGGCATGACCTGATGACTTCTAGCAAACGATTCTGAAATGAGCTGTAAAGCATTAACGTCAGGAACTACGCCCTTTATCGACATTGAAGAGAAACCAACGGCATCGCCCACTACTTCTCGAGAAACATCTTCTGATATAAACCCGAGGGTAATCAATACCTCCCCCAGTTTTTTACCCGTTAATTTCTGTTCCTTCAGTGCGACTCGAAGTTGATCTTCTGTAATATAGCCATCATGAACCAGCCGATCGCCTAATAACATTTTTTGAGTCACTGTCCTGCCTCCTCCAACAAGTGCTGCTTAATCACCAACAATCGATTTTTCAGTTGGCGTTGGTCCGTTTGTTTGAGATTTGACAGTGCAAGTGTCTGCTCATAATACTGCTTAGCCGATGCATACTGACCGAGCTGATCTAAGCTGATGGCTAAATTACGAGCATGTGTGGGATTATTTGGATCCAATTCATAGGCTTTTAAATAGTACTTTTGCGCCAAAACCCAATCCCGATTCTTAGCATATTGATGACCCAATGCGGTTTGCAGTTGCGAGTTTCTTGGCATTTGACGAATCAGTCGCTCAAGTTTGGCCCGCAATTCAGGCCCTTCCATAAGCCTTGCTTCTAACATTGCCGCAGCGACAGCTGCCTCTTGGTTGTTTGGCACCTTTTTTAATATCTTCTGATACATCGCCAACGATTTTTGAGACTCTCCTTTCTTTGCTGCAGTTGCAGCTAGCCCAAACAACACTGGCAGACTCTCAGGATCGGCAAGATAGGCCTGCTGATAGTAACGCTCTGCAACAGCATAATCCCCTTGCACATAAGCGTCATAGCCATCAAACACTGCTCTATTGGGTTTAACTGTTTCAATTTTATAACGTGAATCAGATGGTACGTCAGTATTTTCTACTGGCTTAGGCTTTATCACAGGTACTTTCGGGCTAATGGACTTAGGAAATTGAGTGTTTTCATGAAGCTTTGAGGCTAGTGGCATTGCCTGATCAGACTGAGATGGGCGCGACTCTGAGGGAGTGCCTTTACCTGTTGATGGATCGATCTGGTTCTTGGTGACATCGTTTAAAATCGAATCCTGTTTTTTTGTTTCTGATTGAGTCAAATCGTTTTTTGAAGTTACCGCTGTCGCCTGTTTAGCTGCCTGTAAGCTGTTAGGCGTTTTAAGAGGTAACATCTGAAACGGTTTTAAATCTGTCGCCATCCGTTGAGACTCTTGCTCAAAAATGATTAAACCAAAATAACCAAACCCAAATAGGATTAATGGAACCCACATCCAATACTTAAATGATAAGTGGCCTTTTAATCCACCTTTGGGTTGAATCGCACGAATAAACCGCTGCATTTTATGTTGCCCAGGCTGGATGTCATTGGCATGCTGATATCCTGGAATTTGATCTAAACTCCAATCGTCTTCAGGTATTTCATCAATTTCAGAATTTTCTTTCAATTCAGCCTCAGCCTGCTTACTCACCTGATGTGATACTTGGCTATCCTTAGCTGTTTTCGGCAACGAAGTTGACTCATCATTTAATGCCAAGCTGGTTTCAAGATCCAATCGCTGATTGCTATTCATGGCTTCGTCGGCACTATCCTCAACCATTCTTAGTGAAGATGAATCGGTTTCACTAGGAGAATCTGTTACCTCTGAAGCAAGTTGATTATCGGTTTCAATTTCAGAATTTGACTCCGTCTCCAAACTTAACGTCTCTTCGCTTGCCAATTCTAATGGCGATAAATCATCGAGATCTGTTTCAGAAGACTTTTGAATTAACTCAGGTTCATTTTCATCTTCAGGCGGTTCTTCAGGTATCGGTGACTGTGTGATAGATTGGGCAGGAGGAGAGAGATCAACATTTAAACTGTCATCCACGAAATCCAGATGAACCATAGCGGGTGCATTTTCAGGATTGCCTGGTGTCGTCTCAGAAACAGACTCGGACAAATCAACCCCTTCAGCAAAATCCATTTGAATCATCTCAACAGCAGATTCGTTATCAAGTTTGGTGGACGTGCTTGATGACAAAGGAGAGTGTTGTTGCCGTTTATTTTTTTCTTCAGCGGCCTTTTTTAGTGCAGCGAGTAAGGCGCTCATAATAGCTAGTTACTCTGTGTACGCATTAAAGGTTTAAAGGCTTGCAAATCCCCATGATTTACATCAGGATTATTCACAATAATTGGACGGATAAAAATAATTAACTCCGACTTGCGAACACTTTCATCTTCATATGAAAATAAATCGCCCAACCATGGAATGCGACTCAAGCCAGGAACACCTGCTCTTGTCTGATCATTTGAATCCTGAATTAACCCACCAATAATCGCTGTCTGTCGATTGCGTAACCGTAGCACAGAATCCATTTCTCTTTCCTGAATAACCGGTACTTGGCTCACCACATTCTCTCGAGCCAAATCTGGATTAGGATCACTCACATAGCCGACAATTCGAGACAGTGTTGGACGAATATTTAAAGAAATCTCATCTTCACTGATAAACGGAGTTACATGCATCATAAATCCAACCGGAACGGTATGAACCGTGGTTTCAAAGGTGGTAACCCCCGAACTGGTAGCCGTTGCCGACTCTCGGTTAACATCAACCGTGAAATACACCTCGTTATTGACAACTTTTAACAAGGCCGCTTGATTATTCATTGCCATTATCTTCGGGCTCGACAACACTGTAGCTTCGCCAAATTGCTGTAACATTTTAATGCCCAGATTAAAATTCCAATCGCCTAAGCTTGAAACATTCACAGAAAAATTTGGATTGGTGGACAAGTTGGTTCCCAATAAGCTTTGTGCAACTTCAGAAGAGCCCTGAGCAGAGGATTTTAACGCCCCCCAATCAACACCAGCTTGATACTGATCGCTCAATTCGACCTCAATCACCGTAGCTTCAATCAGAACTTGTTTATTGGTTCGTCTTAAAGTTGATTGTAAATACGCTTCAATTTGCTGATGCTTTTTCGTTGTCGTATAAACGGTAATCATCCCCGCTTCTTTATTGACCACGACATTTTCCAAACGATTATCAGCTGTTTCCGACTTGGTTTGATATTCCTCTAATCGCGCCATAGAAGCAATATTTTTTTGTAAACTTTTCCAAAAATCATGAGTCGCAGACGATTCTAACGTAAATTCACTGGCTTGATTGCCACTGTTGTTATCGGTACCCGTTACATTCCCCACCGACATTTTCATAACGGTTAAGTCTTTAATATTCTTAACGACATTGACATAATCAATTTCATAATTTTTCCAAAAGGGTTTATCCAGCTGAACCGAAACAGTATTAAACGACAAAGAATAAATCGCTCCCACCTGTTCAACAACACGCTTCATGATAATGTCTAACGGTTGTTGAATAGCGTTAATAGAAACCTGCCCAGTGACATCAGAGGCTAGGTTTAGCTGCATCCCTGCATCTTTTGCCAAGTTAAACAATAAGTCAGACACTGGTACATTAATCGCAGAGACACTATAGAGCTTCGGCATTTTAAATTGATTCGGGTCTACATTCATTGGCTCCATCGGAGCCAACTCAGGAATTTTGTTTTGGATATTTCCCTGTTCTGATAAGTTTTTTTCCGGCGTTAAATGGCCCTTTATCTCAAACTTCTTTGCCACAGCAGGTGCTACAGACTCCCGTTTGACCGAGTCAGCGCCACTACACCCCATGAGTAACACGATACTCATTGTAGTAATGAATTTTGTTGTAGAGAGCAGTAAAAATCGGTTTTGTCGTTTCAAATTAAAGTCTTTTTCCTGATTGTTGCAGTGCCTGCATTTTCACTTGTAAAGTTTCAAGTGGTTTAACCTGCCAATATTCAAACTGAGAAATGGCGACTAAATCTTGTCTTTTTGATTCCAATTCTGGTGCAGTAGATTCTCTAGGATAATAAATCAATTGATATTGATAAACCTTTTGTTTCAAATCTATTTCAAATAAAGCAAAAAGATACTGTTGATTCGGTGCTGACAGTCGATTTGCAACTTGGTAATACAGTTCTGCAAAAGAGACAATCGGCATTGGCGACATCACAATAAAAGCCTCTTGACTATCTAGAGTTGTCAAAAATGCTTCTGTTTTTTCCTGCAATGAAGCCATTTGCCACAACTGCGATATTTCAACGTCTAAAACCTTTGCTAAATCAGTTGGCCGCAAACTTTTTGAGTTTGAAAATGCTTCGGTCTTAGCGAGTGTCGGCTCTACTCCACTCAAAAGTGACATATCTACAGAATGTTGCCCAGCATATTGAAATACCGCAAAACCTCCTATCCCGACAATCAAAGCGATTAATGCCAACCGCCGAAACCATTGCAACTCAGAAACGGTTTTCGGAACATCATATTCAGGCAACAAAGTTTTAAAATGTTGCAACTTGATCTTATTATCCCCTTTTGAAAAGGCAACCATCAACAATTTATCAGCCAGCAAATTAATGGATCTTGGCAATCCCCGTGTTAACTGCTGAATACGACGAGCCAGTTTTAAGGTAAATAAATCCTGCCCCATATAGCCAGCTACTCTCATTCGATAATTCAAATATTGCATCACCTCTTCAGCCTTTAAAGCAGGAATCTCGACACTACAGGCAATACGATCCTTTAAAGGTTTAACCCGGGGATCATTCAAAGTCACATCGAGTTCGGGTTGACCAAATAAAACGATTTGCAACAACTTATCTTCACCCGTTTCTAAGTTCCCCAACAGCCGAACTTCCTCAAGAGTGTCCAGAGTCATTGCCTGAGCTTCATCAACCAACATCACCACAAGTCGATTCTGCGCATATTCTGTCAGCAAAAATTGATTTAGACGGCCCATTAAATCTAACTTTGTGTCTGAACTTTTCACTTCAATTTTCAAGTCCGTACAAATAAATTTCAGAAAATCCATTGAAGAAAGGTTTGGAGAAGAAATATAGATTTTTCGATAAGATTCAGGCAGTTTCTCCGCCAACAACCGCAATATTGTGGTTTTACCTACCCCCACTTCACCAATGACTTTAATGATGCCATCACCACGTCCTATCGAATATAAAAGGGCATGAACAATATCATCACGGGCAGCCTGTGAATAAAAGAAACTTAAATCAGGTGATATTTTAAATGGGAGCTTTTTTAAACCAAAAAACGAGCAATACATAAAATATCAGTTCCACACTGCTTAAGCCTCTGAACAGTTTATTGAGGCGGATTACGAGTCACTAACTTAAAACCATTATATTAGCTTGAATATATTATTGTTATCTTACCAACTTTCCTACGCTAGAACCAATAAAATACTCATTTTCAACACAGCAACCCACAAAATCGTAGAGACAAAAAAACCCGCATAAAAGCGGGCTCTTCCTTACCATTCTCTAGGTGGTCCTTTCATTCAAATCCTGATAATTTTCAGCCTAACCTATAAAAAGCTAAACCGACTAAAAACATCAAAGTCATTGATAAAACTACCACTCCAAGAATTAGTTTTTATCTTGGTCAACAATCTTATTGGCTGAAATCCAAGGCATCATTGCTCGCAATTTACGACCAACAACTTCAATGCCATGTTCTTCATTCAAACGACGCGCTGCCGTCATAGAAGGATAGTTTGATTGCCCTTCCAAAATGAAGCGTTTTGCATATTCACCAGTTTGAATGTTTTTCAAAGCTTCACGCATTGCCTCACGAGATTCATCATTGATAACGCGAGGACCCGTTACATACTCACCATACTCGGCATTGTTTGAAATCGAGTAGTTCATATTGGCAATTCCGCCTTCGAACATCAAATCAACAATCAACTTTAACTCATGCAAACATTCAAAGTAAGCCATTTCAGGCTCATAACCCGCTTCAACCAATGTTTCAAAGCCAGCCTTAACCAATTCAACAGCACCACCACATAAAACAGCTTGCTCACCAAACAAATCAGTTTCACACTCATCGCGGAAAGTCGTTTCGATAATCCCGGTACGCCCCCCCCCAATCGCAGAAGCATAAGACAATGCAATTGATTTAGCATTACCAGAAGCATCCTGTTCAACGGCAACCAAATCAGGAATCCCGCCACCACGAACAAATTCTGAACGAACAGTATGACCTGGTGCTTTAGGTGCAATCATAATCACATCTAAATCTTTACGAGGCTCAATTTGGTTATAAATAATGGCAAAACCATGTGCAAAAGCCAAAACAGCACCCTGCTTAATGTTTGGTTCAATCTCTTCTTTATAAAGTACAGATTGGAACTCATCTGGTGTCAAAATCATCACCACGTCGGCATTGGCAACAGCAGTCGCAACATCAGCGGTCTTTAAACCATACCCTTCCGCTTTCTTAACGGAAGAAGAACCCGTACGCAGACCAACTGTTACATCAACACCTGAATCTTTCAGGTTAGCAGCATGTGCATGACCTTGAGAACCAAAGCCAATCACGGCCACTTTCATGCCCTTAATAATGGATAGATCACAATCTTTATCGTAATAAACTTGCATTGTTTTTCCTTAAATTGAGTTAAAAAATTTTATTGTTAAAAACGAATCATTGCGATAACCGCATAATTCTATTTGAATATTCTGTCTATTATAAATGGAGTGACTTCTCACCGCGCATTAATCCAACTGCACCTGAGCGCACAATTTCAACAATCAGTGCATCATCTATCGCATCGATAAACGCATCCAGCTTCTGGATTTCACCCACTAACTGGACGGTATAAATTGTTGAGGTAACATCGACAATTGTGCCTCGAAAAATATCGGCTAAGCGCTTAATTTCTTCCCGCATCACACCAGTGGCCTTTAATTTGACCAGCATCAGTTCACGCTCAATGTGCTCTCCTTCCGTGATATCCACGACCTTAACCACATCAATCAAACGATTTAAGTGCTTTACAATCTGCTCCACTTGTTGATTAGTACCACTAGTCACCAATGTTAATCGAGACAAGGTTTCATCATTGGTCGGCGCAACCGTTAAGGCGTGAATATTATACCCTCGCGCAGAAAAAAGACCGGAAACGCGTGATAATGCGCCTGATTCATTCTCGATTAACATCGAAATAATATGCTTCATCGTCGCCTCCTATACCAATATCATTTCGTCAAGGCCTGCACCAGCCGGAATCATCGGATAAACATTTTCTTGTTGATCCGTAATGACATCAATAAACACAAAACGATTTTTATATTTTTCAGAGAATGCCTCTTCCAATTGTTGTTCCATCGTTTCAGGGTTATCGATACGAATACCGACATGACCATAAGCCTCAACCAATTTGACAAAATCGGGCAATGAATCCATATAGGACATAGAGTATCGACGATCATAGAAAAACTCTTGCCACTGCCGAACCATGCCTAAAAAGCCATTATTCAAACACAATACTTTTATTGGCAATCCATACTGTAAACAAGTTGATAGCTCTTGAATATTCATTTGAATCGAGCCTTCACCCGTTACACACACCACGGTTTCTTCCGGGAATGCCGCTTGCACCCCCATCGCTGCAGGCAAGCCGAACCCCATCGTACCCAAACCACCTGAGTTTATCCAACGACGCGGCTTATCAAACGGATAGTATTGTGCAGTAAACATTTGGTGTTGACCCACATCAGATGTCACATAAGCATCCCCTTCGGTGATGCGCCAAACAGCTTCGACAGCTGCCTGGGGTTTAATTTTATGCCCCAACTGATCGTAACGCAGACAATCGGTCGCGCGCCAAGCTTCAATTTGAGACCACCAAGCTTGTAACACCTCATCATCCATTTTTATGCCAGTTTTTTTCAACAACTGGTTCATCTCAGCCAGTACTTGCTTAACTGGACCAACAATGGGAATATCGACCGCTACGTTTTTAGAAATTGAAGCAGGATCAATATCAATATGGATAACTTTGGCATCTGGACAGAATTTTTCTAAATTACCCGTGACGCGATCATCAAATCGGGCGCCGATCGCAATAATCAAGTCGGAATTATGCATCGACAAATTGGCTTCATAGGTGCCATGCATACCGAGCATACCGACAAACTGCTTATCACTGGCCGGAAAACCGCCCAACCCCATCAAGGTATTGGTTACCGGAAAGCCTAATTGGTGCGCCAATTCTGTTAAATCAGCAGAAGCACCACCCAACACCACGCCACCACCGGTGTAAATAATGGGTTGTTTAGCAGCCAGCATCATATCCAATGCTTTCTTAATTTGACCACTATGACCTTTTACAATCGGTTGATAGGAACGTAAACTAACTTCTTTAGGATATTGATAATCACATAACGCATTCTGCACATCTTTTGGCAGATCCACAACCACTGGTCCGGGTCTTCCTGTTGTCGCAATATAAAACGCTTTTTTCAGGGTGATCGCTAAGTCTTTGACATCCTTGACCAAGAAATTGTGTTTAACGATTGGCCGGGTTATGCCGACTGTATCGATTTCTTGAAACGCATCAAGACCAATCATGGCCGTCGCAACTTGTCCTGTAATTACAACCATTGGAATTGAATCCATATAGGCTGTCGCAATACCCGTGACAGTATTGGTTGCACCAGGCCCAGAGGTCACAAGCGCTACGCCCGGCAACCCTGTAGAGCGCGCAAACCCATCGGCAGCATGCACAGCAGCTTGCTCATGACGGACCAGAACGTGTTTCAGTTTTTTAGCATCGGTATCCAAGGCATCATATATTGGCAAAGCTGCCCCGCCCGGATAACCCCATATAAGCTCTACACCCTCATCTTCCAGGTAATGGATAAGAATTTGGGCACCAGTTAATTCCACAACAAAGGTCCTCCGATTGTTCCAAACAGGTCAGGCCTGGCCATATTTTAGCCACTAAAACCCCAATAACCGTCTGGAATAAAAATGAGTCAAAAAAACAAAGCCCTGATATAAACAGGGCCAAACTCCCAAAGTAAAATTTGGGGTAATTGGTAATTATAACCAAATCAACAGCTTTTATAAAGCATCAAACTCGAATTAATCACTGCAAACTCTCAGTATAGATGCCGTTTTACAGCACTCAAAACCACGCTCGTTTAAACCCATTGCACCCATTAGTGAAATTCGGGCAAAAACAGATATTGTCGGTAATGCTTCAGCTCGTCAATGGATTCATAAATATCATCTAATGCCAAATGCGCACCTTTTTTCTGATGACTACTATAAACCTTAGGCGCCCAGCGTTTGGCCAATTCCTTCAAAGTAGACACATCAAGGTTCCGATAATGAAAAAACCGCTCCAAAACCGGCATCTGTTCAATCAAGAATCGCCTATCCTGACAAATACTATTGCCACACATCGGCGACTTACCTTTTGATACCCAAGACTTCAAGAATTCAAGGGTTTCCAATTCTGCGTCCGCCATCGATACTTCGCTTGCTTGTACCCGAGCCGTCAACCCCGAATTGCCATGATGAGTGGTACACCACTCATCCATTCCATCCAAATAATACTGCTCGGTTTGGATAGCGACGACAGGCCCTTCAGCCAAGACATTTAAGTCCAAATCGGTTACCACCGTTGCAATTTCGATAATCTGGTCCGTCTTATGATCCAACCCTGTCATTTCCAAGTCAATCCAGATAAGGTTATTTTCTGACTTCATTGTGTCGCCCACTGCCATATTTAAATTAAGGCTAATATCTTAAACCTAATTGCCATTCGCCACAATCCGAGCGCAGCCATTGAATTTTTTTTCAGAACATGGGATAGTAGCGTTTTTTAAAATGAAATGCTTATATGAACCTCATTACCCCCCTTTTTATTTTTGCTTTGCTACTCAATCTAGTGATTGAAGTTTGGTTAAATATCAAAAACCAATTTCACATTAGTCAACACCAACACCAAGTTCCCGAAGACTTCAGCGACGTGGTTAGTTTAGAAGCGCATCAAAAAGCCGCGGCCTATAGCCGCACTAAACTCCAACTTGGCCGTTTTGTGTTATTTTTTGATGCTGCGATACTCGGATTTATGACCATCGGCGGCGGCTTTCAAGACATTTACCAACTTTGGCTCAATAGCAACTTTTCTCCTGTTTGGCGCGATGTCGGCTTTTTATTATCGACCTTCTGGTTTTTATCACTGTTGCACCTCCCTTTTAGCCTGATTAGCACCTTTAAAATTGAAGAAGCCTTTGGCTTCAATAAAATGACACCGCTCAAATTTATCTCCGATTTACTCAAACAATGGACACTCATGCTGGCAATCGGCTTACCTTTAACTTGGCTGATTTTAACCATTATGAATGCCTATTTTGACCAGGCCTGGTGGTTTTACACCTGGTGTGTTTGGTTAGCATTCAATTTAATTTTACTGTGGGCTTACCCCAAATGGATTGCACCGATCTTTAATAAATTCACGCCATTGGAAGAGGGTGAAATGAAGCAACGCATTGAAGCGCTGCTGGCTAAAACCGGCTTTGAATCGAATGGTATTTTTGTGATGGATGGTTCCTCACGCTCAGGACACGGCAACGCCTACTTCACCGGATTTGGTAAAAATAAACGCATCGTATTTTTTGATACCTTACTTGAAACCCTCTCACCAGAAGAGGTTGAAGCGGTGCTAGCCCATGAACTTGGCCATTTTAAACACGGCCATATTCGCAAACGCCTGCTGGAGTCTTTTGCCCTCAGTTTTATCGGTTTGGCCTTGCTAGGCTGGCTTGCACAGCAATCTTTCTTTTATAGCGGACTGGGCATCACCACTGAAACCCCTGCTGCCGCTTTATTACTATTTTTAACAGCTGTGCCAGTCATGTTCTTTTTTCTCAGCCCCATCAGCGCTTTTCAAAGTCGTAAACACGAATTTGAAGCCGATGCCTTTGCCGTGCAAGCCACTGGAGCTGCACCCCTAATCTCCGCTTTATTAAAGATGTACCGAGACAATGCCAGCAGCTTAACGCCCGACCCGCTTTATTCTAGTTATCATGATAGCCACCCGCCGGCTAAAATTCGAATTGACCACTTAAAACGATTACAGGAAAGCGAAGATGCTGCAAATTAATACAGAGATTCCCTTAAAAGACCAACCTTGCCAACCGATTACAAAGGGCAGCAAGCCCATGATTATTCCGCGCATTGAAACCCTGCTAACGGAACTGGATGATTGGGAAATTCCTTTGGATTACAAAACGCTTATTAAAACCTTTCAGTTTAAAAACTATCACCAAACTGTTGCTTTTGTAAACGCCGTGACTTGGGTTGCGCACAAAGAAGATCATCATCCGGAAATCTGCTTCGGGTATAATCAATGCCAAATCACCCTCACCACTGCGGCCATTAAAGGGCTCAGTGAAAACGACTTTATTTTGGCGGCCAAACTCGATGCGTTACTTGATTAAACCCTCTTTGATAAAACGATTCGACTAGCCATGGCGAAACGTAAACTGAGTCACCAGCAGCACCGTAGAGTGAAGCAAAAACAGCAGACTGAGCGTGACCAATCCTCCCCCTCTCTTCCAGAAACCGCGACCCGCTCAACAGAAGGTCTCGGTGAAAAACAACCAGGCCTGGTCATTACCAACTTTGGTAAACGTCTACTGATTGAAGATAACAATGGCCAATTACATCAGTGCGCTGTGCGACAACATCTCAGTAAATTAGTTGCAGGAGACCGCGTCACCTGGCAAGCCGATTGTGAAGCCAATACAGGCGTGGTGGTCGCCGCCGAACCACGAAGCCATGAACTGAGTCGCCCTGGTTTTCGCGGTCAAAAACGCATGGTGGCGGCGAATATCGATTGGCTTGGCATTGTTAGCGCGATTGAACCCGGCGTTCATCCCGATATGATTGACCGGTATTTAGTAGCCGCGCAACAACTTGATCTCCCTGTGCTCATTCTGATTAATAAAGTTGATTTAATCCAATCCGATGAACAATGGGAACTGTTAGCAGAGCAGCTTCTGCCCTATGTTGAAATGGAACTGGAAATTCTGCCAATTTCCGCAACCCAAGGCGAAGGCATGGATACACTACGGGAACATCTTTGGCAAAAAAACAGCGTGTTTGTCGGCCCTTCTGGCGCGGGAAAATCGTCGTTAATCCAAACGCTGATTCCCGATATTGAAATCAAAACCAATCAGCTATCCGAATCATCCGGCTTAGGGAAACATACCACAACCAACAGCATTTTATATCATTTACCCAGTGACAACGGTGAAGCTGCGGGCAACATTATTGATTCACCGGGTGTCCGTCAATTCAGTCCAACACCTTGCGAGCGCCATGAACTGGAGCAATACTACCCTGATTTCTCACCCTTCTTAGGCCAGTGCAAATACCACAACTGCACCCATACCATCGAGCCTAAGTGCGCCATTAAAGACGCTGTTGAAGCTGGAGATCTGCATTATTCTCGCTATCAAAGCTTCCAGAGATTACGTGAAGAATTTGAACAGGCACTGGATATTCACGCAGGCAAAAAATAAAAACCGATTTGATTGCCTTAGCGTAAATGATAGCGTTGCTCAATAAATACAGGCGTGAATTGGACAATTTTGGGATGTCGTTGTAAAAAGCCAACCGCTTTATCATAGGCATTGGATTGGGCATCTAAAGCGTCATATTGAAAAGTGTAACGATAGGATCCTAGCGATTGAGTTGACCCTGAAGCACGCAAATGCCAACCCTTTTCAGAAAAATCATCCAATTTTGTTGAGGCGACCCCTAAAAATTGCCCGGTAAAGATTGCCCAACGATTTTGGCGCTGATTTTTTAAAACGGGATAAAACAGAATCGGTTGAGACTCTCCTTTCGCAGTTTGAATGGCAAGGCGTTGTGGCAAACAGGCATCTCTATCTAGCGCAAATTGTTGGGTTCGGTAAAGTTGCCAGTTGCCAATCTCACCGACCAATTCGCCGTCCCAGTTGAGCGCCAGTTCACTCAGCGATTGCTGGGTCGCCAACAGTTCCCCTTGAGGCACATAACCCACCGCTTGGTCTGCAACGGCTTCACAGGCAACCAAAGCCGACTTGGCAGGCAAGGTTGCCACCCCAAATCCAATCACGACTGCGAACCACACTACTCTTTTCTTTGTCTGCGTCATGATTTCCTCAAACGATTAACTTGGCTCATGTCCATAGAGTCGCAGTGACCATTCCGTCAATTTTCCTTCTCCAACATGCTGGATTCGGTTTTGGGTATTTTGGTCGACATCGGTCACTTTTAACGTCCAGGTGCCTGCCGTATTTTCACCATAGAATGCATGGGTGGCTAATGGCAGTTCAATCATATCGTAACTCGTACGATAGGCGTTTAGCGGTGTCAGCACAATACTTTTAGTACCAGCAGGTGAAATCAATTCAATTAAATAATCACTGGCATCGATCTTATGATTGTCATTGCCCGACAAGGTCAGATCAACCAATCCTTTAATTGTCACGGTCACCACTGCAGTTTCTGCAATCAGGTTATCAGCAATCGTCACCGTTTTTTGCAAACCTGCCGCATCGAAATTGGCAATTTCATTATTCTGGGTTAATGGCTGTTTCAAAGTTTGAACCGTTTTTAAAGGTGGAAGAGTTTGATTGGAGGCTTGCCATTGCTGCGCCAGTTTTACCGCCTCAACGACCGAAAGCCCGCCAAAGCCGAAGGCATTACTATAGGCGATGCCTGCGGCGTTGGTGACCCAACCTTGCTCAATCGCAACCGTCTGACCGTTGACCGTACGGGTAATCGGGTTTAAATCCGGTTGCAATTGACGCGCTGTCATTGCTAGGAAGTGCTTAATATCACGCCAAGAAGCTTCAGGGTAGGCTTCTAATAACAGTGCAGCCGCTCCAGAGACCAAAGGCGCAGCCGCTGAAGAACCATTAAATGCCGAATAATAATCACAATTTTCATTGCCCGTATTGGCTTCACCCAAGTTGAACCCAATATTCGGTTCAACCAAACCACTACTGCGACTCAACCCCAAACCACACCCCGTCTGATCAGTGGAGACTAAAGCCGGTTGTTGCTCCCCCAGTTCGCCCCCTGGTGCAGCTATCCACAAACTCGATCCAGTATTGCTGTAAGACGAACGCCTTCCCTGAGCATTAAAGGCGCCCACTACTATTTGGTAAGGCGTATTATTTTCGGTTTCTTGGTTGACGTTATAGCAAGTAATGCCCGCAGCAATGGCTTCCCGGCACCAAGTGCTAGAAAAAACCGACCCACCTCGGTATTCATTCCCGCCAGCTTTGACATAAATCGCGCCTCGACCTTGTCGAGCGGTTTCTGACTGGACACGCATGATATCCAACACTTCAGTTACCAGCATGGCCGAATTGGAACCCGGCTCCGGTACAATATCTGGATTTTCCCCATAACTTTTATTAAAAATATGCGTTAGATCAGAGCGCAGGCCTGGGTAAATTTGACGGGCTTGTTCACTGCCTAAGCTAGCACGTTCCACATCAAACTCTCCAGTGGTCAGTAAATTAAAGCCCTGCAACTTCGCCAAGGGCGCCATCCCCCAAATGCCAATACCATTTCCACCACGTGCGGCCGCCAAGCCGGCGACACTGGTGCCGTGCAATCCGGTTATGCTATCGGTTGATGGAGTCGCACTACGGGTTTTAAAATCATAAGAACCGCTGGCCAACATATTGTCCTGCAAATCTGCATGGCTAATATCGACGCCATCGTCTAACACGCCAATAATGGCACCTCGCCCATAAACACCCATTGCATAGTCTTGTGCAGTGATCGTAGTCGTTTCGAATAGTTGAGCATCTTGATTGGCTACGCCACCCAGTCCACTTTTCGCCAAGGCTGATTGCCCCATATTGAGTAACGACCATTGATGCTCAAATAAGGGATCATCGATTGAGAAATTAGCCGGTAAAGGGTCAAGTGACGCGCCACTGGAGTCTTTGAGTATTGAGGACGTCGCTGAGATTGTATTATCTGAAGAAGATGAATCACCCGAGCAGGCACTTAACCCCATCACACACAATAAACTGATCGCTAACCAACGCGATAGCTTTATTGCCTGCATTTACCAACGGCCTCTTGCCTTCAGCACTGCTTGGGTCGGTTGTGTTTGACGCATCATCAACCCCACCCAGTCTGGCATGGATTGAGGAGAGTTAGCCATTAGGGTTAAATCATGTGCAAAAATGTGTTTAGGCGATACCCAGGTTTGTCCAGCTAAATTCCACCCTTTACCTTGCCCTTTAACCGATAATGTCAGTCCGCTTTCATCTAAGCTTGGGGTCGCTTCCACCAACGGCAAGTTCATGCCCATTGCTGAAAAGTCCACTAAGGCCAATTGGCCAGAGACTGCAGTCGGCCAAGGTTGCTGACTTTGGATACTGTCCCAAGGCACAGTAACAGAAAGCGCTTTCAATACCACTTCACCTTGTGCTTGGTCAAGCAATGCCAAAGCGGGAATATCGGCTAATTTAGCCATTTTCACAGCACCGGAAATGGACGTTAACTGTACCGAGTCCAATGTTACAGCGGCTTGCATCGTGAGCTGATTTTTGGGTGCCGACAGTTTCAAATCAACCGCTAGCACGCCGGCTAACATCGCACTGGGCTGCCATTGCCAGTCAATATGGCTCACCGTTTTGCCTTGCCACTGAATAGCAGTTTGGCCCTGCCACCAAGCCCCTTTCATTATTGTTAATGACAAGCCGGGAGGCAATTGTTGTTTAATGCCGGATTGCTGCCAAACCCAGGCGGCGGGTAAATGCCAAATAAAAGACACCAACACCACTAAACTCAAAAGGGTCATTCGACCCCAATACCGTTTTAGCCAGTTCATTTTGGCACCTCAAAGATCAATTGCGCTGACACCACACCCGTTTCAATCGGTTGAATATCGGCAGATGTCGCCACCAGCCCTTGGCGCTCCTGTTGCGACAGCCAACGAAATAACCGCGCGGCATCCACCATTTTAAAGGAAACCACCAGTTTTTGATTTCGCGTTTCCATCTGATCTAACTGTGGGTATAAATTCAATTGGCGCAGTTGGGTTTGCACATACTGCAGCAAGCCATTCACTTCACGTATTTTTTGTACGGGCAATTGCGGTGCGGGAGCCGATAATTTTGGCAGCTGTTCATTTAACCACTGCCACTTCGTTTGTGCTGACAGTAATCGTTGTTGTGATTGTTGCTTCGCATTTTCACTGGGCAACCAAACTGCCAAATACACCAATGCCAAGCCTAAGACGACGGCCAACATCATTAAAGCGCGTTGATCTTTAACACTTAGACTCTGCCAAAGCTGCTGCCATTGCAATTTCAATTCATTAAGAGACATCAATCACCATCTCCGCTGCGATATCGTTGGGTTGCATTTTTTTTATATTGAGCGTCACTTTCGCCTTATTTTGTAATTGGTTGATCAGCTGCTGTTTAAGCTGTTGTAAGGCGTTGCTGTCTTGGGACTTTAACAGTAATAGCAACCGATTATTTTGCCATTTAAACTGTTCGATTTTTACCTGCTTGGCCCGCTGAAAAGGAGATTCAATCAATAACGCCAGAGCAGCTGGCCCTATCAATGCTGTTGGCTGTTGCTGACGCGCTAGAGCGGTTTGTGTTTGCGCCTTAATATTGACAATACGCGTCACATTCGGAAACATTTGTTTAAATAATTGCTCGGTTGCAGATGCTAACTGCTGTCGCTCAGTGTCATATTGACTGGCTAGTAACCAATTTTGCGCCACCCAAAGCGTCAATACCAATACCGATAAAATACCCAGATTCCGTCCATAACGACCTAGGCGACTGACTTGTGACTGGGGTTGAAATCGACCTTGCCTCAAACCAAACGCTTTTATCTCAGTCAAACTCAGTGAACGTGGTTCACCTAGCTGACCAACTAAGGGTTCAAACTGAGGGAGGGATGCCCAGCTTTTTGGCAATGCCATTCCGCCCCATTGTCCGGTGCGAATTAAATAACCCGACTCAGTCTCAAGATAACAAGCCTGCTGGTCTTGGTGATTCATCCCAGACTCAGTTTCCCAACCACACTGGAAACAATCTGCTACCAGCTGTGCATTACTGAGCCCGGCGGCTTGCAATGCCTCGATCCAGTTTTTCATCAGCAGTTGATCGACCACGGCCACTGAGGTTAAACCTTGCTGTTCGCCTGACGTCTCGCGATTTAGGACGGCAATAAAGACCTCATCCAAAGGCTGACTAATCGACTCTTCCAAGGCATAGGGTAAGGCGCGAAGCCAATCAGACTTTCGCTTTCCAGGAACCACCACACCCGTCAATAGCACTTGCTGAGTCGGCACCCACACCACATCAATTTGCATATTTTCTGCGCCCGCAGGCAAATGCAATTGGCCGCTCACATCAAAAAACGCGCTTTGTGTGGATTCTTTGAGATTATTCATCTTTCACCTGACTAAACCATCTTTGCCATAAGGTCACTTTTTTGCTACTTTCTCTGTGTAATAATGCATCAACTTGTTGCTGTACGGAGCCATAATCAAATTGCCCGACCAATAAAAAAAATTCTGTTTCCACCGAAATAATCGAATCGGGCAAAGCCGTTTTTATTTCTTGAAGCTGAAACCCAGCTTCTGCTGCCAAAAAACTGCGAAAAGCGTCCACCTTGTCTGCTGGCTTTAATAAGCGTTTATCTAACCAGGCCTGGGCAATTTCAGGCGTCATCCAATCTGCCAAAGCCAATAAAACGGGTTTTGGCGCGGTATTAATATTAATTTTCGTTATTTTCGGCAAGGCCGATAATGCCGGCGCTAATTGTTTTCGTATTGCAGGGGTAAAGCCTTTTAATAAGGCCAACTCTTCCAACTGCGCCAACGGCTGATTACCGGCACGATAAGCAGGATTCTTTAATAAATAAAAATCCGATTCGGCGCCCATCAATCGCGCATTATTATCAGCATCCACCCAATCGGCTAACACCTCAGCCAACTCAATTGGCAGTTGAGCATTTCGCAATAACCGCTGTGCAATTTGTTGCCAGAGTTTTGCCTTCTGCTCATCCGTTTCCGCCAAGTTATTGACATTAAACCGACCTTGCAAATCTTCTAACCGCCCGGCAACTTGACCACCAGCAAATGGAATGGGCATCATCGGTTGCGCCCATTGCTCGCCCAAATGATCAATTTTATTTAAGCTGGCATCCAGCTTTAAGCCTTTTTTTACCCACGCTTCCAAGCCATTAGCCACCGCCAAAGACTGAGCTTGGTTCAATCGGGTTTCAGCTCGCTGAATATCCAACGCCTGCTGATACACTAATTGGGCGGCGATAATTGAAACAATCGCCACCACCAATAACACCGTAATCAGTGCAAAGCCAGCTTGTTTCTGGGTGCGATTGTCATCCGCCATTAACTGTCTGCTCCACGAATTAAGCGGCGCACCTGTCCCACACCTTCATATTCCAACACAATTTCGACCAGGCCTGGTAATTTTGGCGGAGGCTGTCCGTCTGTTTCCTGTCTAAGCGGCGGCCAATAAGATTGCCATTGCCGCTTTTCATCCATTTGACGAATTCGGAAAGACTTAACCCCATCCAGTAATTCCCACTGCTGAACTTGGGTATCCGGCGCGCGATCTAACACTGGCCACACGCGTCGGTATAACACCTCACCCTCTAGCCGATACCCCACTCGCACCAGACCACTTTCGCCATAAGGCGACGGATAGGTGGCAATCCGCGTCAAAGATACCTGTTGACCTTGCATTTGATAACTGGGCAACACCGATCCCAAACTATCCAGTACGGGTCGGGGCGTCATCTGTGAAAAGTCCTGCTCCATCCACCACAAGGCACGCTGCAGAGCGCTAAATCGTTCATTATTGGCTTCCAACCGACTCTTGACTTGCGTCACTTCATTGACCGCTTGATAAGACAAAATGGCTAGGATCGCAGAAATCGCCATTGCCACCAATAATTCAATCAACGTAAAACCGGCTTGATGATGCCGATAAGAGACCAACGGCTTCATTGTCCCACCACCGACACCAAATTGGCACTGGGATGAGACTCACCCTCCAAAGTCACACTCAAACTGGCTTTTTGAATACCGGGAATCAACGTCGGTTCTAGCTTCAATTCAACGATCCAGTCGGCGTTGGCCATCTGCACGGTTTGCTTTTTTTCTAAACGCTGACCATTTTGTTGAGCCTGCTGTAGCGCAATCATTTGGTTTTGCGCAACCCAAGTAGCCAATACCCGATTTTGCATTGACCCTTGCTGAAACACCGTTTGACTCAATGCCATACTAAGTGCCGACAAAGTGACCGCAACGATGACCAAAGCCACCATTACCTCAATCAAGGTAAATCCTTGATTGCGACGGTGTTTACTCCGTGTCATTGCTCCGACCTTGCAAAGCCTTGAATTTCATTAACGGCGTCCAGCTCAACTGTTTGCTAAGCTGATCCATCCGAATTTTAACCAGGCCTGGTAGAATTTCACCGGTTGGCCAACACAACCAACCGTCGCCAGGCAAACCAAAACGGGTCTGCACTTCCGGTTGTGACTCCCATGTCACCGTCACACCATCAACCCAAGGCACATCATCCATCGCATCCACGGTTTGCCATTGATTTCGGCTCAGAACCCGCATCGTCATCCCTTTTTTATCCACCAACAGCGCATGAATTTTTTGATGGAAAACGGCTTGATCACAGGTTTGCTGCAAAGCGCCTTTTAATTGCAAACTTTGCTGATTGAGTCGAGCAGATTCACTGGGGGTTAAGGCTAAAGTGGCGGCAGATAATACCACTGCCAAAATCACCACCACCACCATCAATTCAATCAGCGTAAAGCCTCTTTGCCGGCAGATTGTGCTCAATTACTCCGTCCAATTGCCTAGGGTAGCATTCACACCTTCACCACCTTCTTCACCGTCGGCACCCAATGTATATAAATCAAAGTCGCCATTTTGTCCTGGACTTAAATATAAATAATCGCGTCCCCAAGGATCTTTGGGCAATTGTTGCATATAGGGTTTCCAATTGGGTGCTTCCGGTTCCGATGTAGGCTGTGATACCAAGGCTTCTAAACCCTGTTCAGTCGTTGGGTAGCGGTAGTTGTCAAGCTTGTAAAGTTGCAGAGCCGAACTCATAGAGGCAATATCCTGTTTGGCTTTCACAAGCCGTGCTTCATCTGGACGATCCATAAATTGCGGGACAGCAATAGCGGCCAAAATGGCTAAAATCACCACAACGACCATCAGCTCAATCAAAGTAAACCCTTGCTGACGGTAGCGTGCCAAAGACTGGGCATCTACTTTTGGCTGGTGGTTAGCTATAGAATTTGATATGGAATTAGTTGTCTGATCCATTACAATCATGTCTTTCATCTCTTTTGTACTCTTTTTAGGCCATTTTAAATGGGTTATTTTAGATCAGTTTGGCTTAATCAAAGCTTTAACCAACCATTGAATTCATTTGGAAAATCGGCAGCATAATCGCCAATACAATGGTTAGCACCACGCCCCCCATCACCACGATCATTAAGGGTTCGAGCAGACTCACCAAAGTCGCTGCTGCCGATTCTACCTCTTCTTCATAGTGTTCGGCACCTTTTAATAGCATGGTATCAATTTGACCATTGCCTTCGCCAGTTTCCACTAAATTCAATAATAACGGCGGGAAAAACCCCGCTTTACGCATGCTGGCGTGCAACTTTTGGCCCTCTCGAACTTCATTGCCCATTTGCAATACCTTACGTTTTAAAGGCAACAGATTCATCACCTCCGCTGAAATTTTTAGCGCCTCCGTAATCGACACGCCACTGGCATGCAATACGCCCAAGGTTCTCGCCCAACGCGCCGCCGATGAATAAATTAAAAACTTTCGCAATGCAGGAAAAGCCAACCAGGCCTGGTCTCGTCGAAACCGCCAACGTTCATGGCGCATAAAAGCCTTATAAACCACACCTATCGAAAACATCCCCAACAAGAGTGCCAACCAATGCTGATCTAAAAAATCACTGCTATTTAATAGGCCTTGGGTCAGTGGCGGTAATTCCTGATCCATATTATCAAATACTGACACCACTTTTGGCACCACAAAAGTCATTAAAAACAAAATAATAGCCACTGCCATCACAATCATCAGCACCGGATAAATTAATGCCGAACGCATTTTCTTACGAATTTTTTCTTGTTTTTCAATCGACTCGGCCATGCGCGATAACACTTCGGTTAAATGCCCACTTTCTTCACCAGCTCGAATAGTCGCAATATAATCATTTGGTAGTTTAAAACCAGACTGCATTAAGGCCTGTGCGTAAGCATGACCTTCTGCCACCTTTTCATACACCCCAGTGGTAAACCGTTTCAGCAGTTTATTGTCTGCTTGATTGGCGACCGATCTGAGGGCATCAGCCAAAGGCATGCCTGCGCCCAACAAGGTATAGAGTTGTCGAGTCATTAACGATAAATCGGCAATGGGCACTTTCGTCGCAAATAAACTCTGACTCGATAACCGCTTACGCTTACCCGCCACTGGACTGACGTCCAATGGGATTAGCCCTTTATCTCGCAACTGCTGACGCACCTGACGTGCTGACTCGCCTTCTTGAGTGCCTTTCTGGGTTTTGCCTTGGGCGGTCAGCGCTTGATATTCAAAACTCGGCATGCCAGCTCATCCTTATTTCTGCACCACACGCAACACTTCTTCAAGTGACGTTTGCTGATCCAGAACCAGTTGCATGGCGCTTTGGTGAATGGATGGCGTTGATTGATGTACATAATCGGCAATGGCTTGATCCGAGTCGCCAGAGTGAATCATTTGCCGGACTTGATTATCGATTTCGACCAACTCATAAATCCCCACTCGCCCTTGATAGCCCGTAAAAGAGCAACTCTCACAGCCGACCGGATGTAAAATATCTGCCGACTCAACACCCAACAATTCACACTCTGTCGCATCGGCCGGTCGCGATTCAGCACAATCTGGACAAATACGTCGCACCAATCGTTGCGCCATCACCCCAATTAAACTGGATGACAATAAAAAGGGTTCTATTCCCATATCTTTTAATCGTGAAATCGCACCGACTGCGGTATTGGTATGTAAAGTTGACAACACCAAATGCCCAGTTAAAGAAGCCTGAACCGCAATCTCTGCTGTTTCGTAATCTCGAATTTCCCCAATCATCACCACGTCGGGATCTTGTCGCAAAATCGCTCTTAAACCCTTAGCAAAAGTCATTTCCGCTTTCGAGTTCACCTGAGTTTGATTGATTCCTTCCAGATTGTATTCCACCGGATCTTCAACGGTCATAATATTGCGTTGATTATCATTCAATCGCGATAAGGCCGCATAGAGGGTGGTGGTTTTTCCTGAGCCGGTCGGCCCTGTCACCAAGAAAATACCATGCGGTTTTTGCAATAGTTTTTTCATTAATGGCAATTGGGAAGCCGGCATCCCTAAATCGCTCAAATCCAAACGCCCGGCACTTTTATCCAACAAACGCATTACGACACGCTCACCAAAACTGGATGGGATGGTAGAGACCCGTAAATCAACCGCTCGCCCACCCAATTTTATGGCAATGCGTCCATCCTGCGGCAAGCGTTTTTCGGCAATATCCAATTTAGCCATGACCTTAATGCGCGACACCAACATATTGGCAAATTGCACTTTCGGCGTTAATACGACCTTGAGTTGTCCATCAATTCGAAATCGCACCCGTAATTGGGTTTCAAAGGGTTCAATGTGAATATCCGACGCGTTCTTACGAATGGCTTCTGCCAAAATCGCATTCAGTAATTTGATCATAGGTGCGTCATCATTGCTATTCAATAAATCTTCTGAAGTTGCGACTTCGGCCATGGCTTGGTCCAGGTCTGCGACCTCTAGATCATC
Organism: Hydrogenovibrio sp. SC-1; assembly: GCF_002848135.1. Lineage (GTDB taxonomy): Bacteria > Pseudomonadota > Gammaproteobacteria > Thiomicrospirales > Thiomicrospiraceae > Hydrogenovibrio. The sequence continues at coordinate 214,312 of NZ_PKGB01000001.1, read as the reverse complement.
CATGGCTTCCATTGAATCAGACGTTTGATTGGCATATTGGGTTTGTAACTGCTTCTCAAATTCCTCTGGCGACAAGGTTTTGAGTGTTAACGGCGATTCATTTAAATGACGTTGTACTTCCATCAGTACCGAAGGCGGGGTTGAAGGCAAGCAATAAACCACTCGGCCGAGATCAGGGTGCATCGTAGAGAGCACCCCTTGTTGACTGGCAAATGAGAATGGCAAGGCACCACTCATAGATCTTCAAACGCCTTTAAGTTAGACGGAACGGAAGAGTTTTCAACCTTTGGCTCCACAGGGGGTTCTGGGCGAACCGGCGCTGAATCATGCCATTCTTGTTCGGTACGCATTTTGGGACGTAACCCTTCCAATAAACTCTTATCGGTTTTCAAGACTTCCGCTTGTGCTTTTTGCATACTGGAGTACTTCAGACGGCTATAGTAACTACTCATTTCACTATTGCGCACAATCACTGGCCGTAAAAACACCATTAAATTAACTTTTTCACGTTGACTGCTAGTGGAGCGAAACAAGGCACCTAACCCGGGGATATCACCCAAAAACGGCACTTTTGATTCCACTTCGGTTTCTCTTTCAGTCAATAGACCGCCCAAGACAATAATATCGCCGTCACCCACTATGACACTGGTTTTGATTTGACGTTTAGAGGTTTGGATATCAACCGCATCACCTCTAGGTAGTACATCGGAAAGTTCTTGGTCAAGTTCTAAAAACACCTCATTGCCTTCATTTATCTGCGGCTTTACTTTTAAGCTCAAGCCTACATTCTTACGTTCAACAGTATTGAATGGATTCGTGGGGACACCTGCCGTTCCTGCCGTTCCAGATGAGGTATAAGACCCCGTCTGAAAAGGCACTTCTTTACCCACGACAATTTCGGCTTCTTCGTTATCCAATGTTAATAAGGTTGGGGTTGATAAAATATTAGCACCGGTATCACTATCCAATGCGCGAAGCAATGCGCCCCAGCCTCGACCATTAGCACCGATTTCTCCTGCAATCATATTGGAACCACGTTGTAATGCAGATGCTTGCGCCAGAGGATTGCCGATATTACCCAACAAAGCCGGTAAAGTACCGGAAAAATCAATTAAGCCAACCCCATTTGGACCCGCAGCCCCCCATTCAATGCCGAGTTCAGCTTGCTTGGTTTCGGTAATTTCGACTACGATTGCCTCAATCAACACCTGTGCTCGTCGAATATCCAACTGTTTAATCACTTGTTTTAACGCCATCACTACCGCTGGCGGCGCACTTATCACAACGGCATTAACCCGCTCTTCCGCTTCAATACTAATGCGAGATTTAATCGTTTTATCATCCAACTGATTGACCTGTGTCGCCGTATTGGACGAATCTGTTTTCGATACCTCAGCCGCTCCAGCACCAGCAGCAGCTTTTTCTGCTGTAGCACTATTTAATAACGAACGATTGACTGCCATTTTTTGTAAGACGGGTACTATATCTTTGGCCTTAGCATAATGCAAATAGACCACTTGCACCCGTCCTTCCGACGGTACTGACACATCTAAATCGGCAATCAAGGTGCGCACCTCTCGTCGTTTTTCTTTCACACCAGAGAGGATGATGCGATTGGTTCGCTCATCAAATGAAATCGTCAGTTGTGAACTATCAATCTTAGGCAGCATTTTTTTCACCACCTGAACTAGTTCACTGGCGGAAGCATGATTCAACGCAACCACTTCAAACCCTTCGCTTTCATCAATATCCACTCGCTTCAAAATCGCTTTAATGCGCTCAATATTAATGACACTGTCCGTTACTATTAGGCGATTACTATCTGATAACGCCACCAAATGCCCCTCTCGAGCCACCAATGGGCGCAACACAGCGACTAACTTTGTGGCATCCACTTTATGCACGGGTATCACTTCGGTGACCCAATCACTCTCTTCCGCATTGCGGTTTTCATATGGAACCTGATCACGTGCCAAATTAGCGGGCACAATTTGAATCGCTGTTTTGCCTTGTATCGCGACAAAACCATGAACCCGTAAAATCGCCAATAATGTTTCATACAAATCATCTGGATGCATCGTTCCAGGCGCAATCAAAGTCACCTTGCCTTTTACTCGTGGGTCAATAATAAAATTACGCCCGGTGAGCTTGGCAATTGCTTCAATCACGGTCTCGATTTCAGCTTGTTGGAAGTTTTGCTTCAGTGTTACGGCCCCAGCCGATGACGAAGGTGCGGCCATCACAAAGGATGCCTGTCCCAATAAACCCAGCCACAATACACAGCCACAAAAAAGTCGTTTGATGTTTTTCATAGTTAATTAAAATTTACCTGTAAGGTTTTCATTTCGCCCTGACGGTCTACCACCAGTTCAAATTCGCTCATCGTTAGAAACTGTTTCCAAAGAGTAGGATTTTTCGACATTTCTTGAATACTTCGCCCGTTGACCTGTTTCACCATATCGCCTTCTTTAAAGCCTAACGCTTTAAAAAGCGATTTATCATTTTTAGACCAAATTTTAACGCCGACCCATTGGCCCTTTTGATTAATCGGCTGAAAGCGCAAAAACTGTCCAATCGACATCGGTGACTTACGTAAGGTTTCACCAATTTCCGTCAATCGTTGCTGATCAAAGCCTGTTAACGGCTGCGCTTGAATCATTGCTACTGGCTCTGATGTAGTTAAATCCTGGTCTCCGGCTTTTAGAAGCAATTTTTCTGCCACTCCACGGTTATCCAATAAGACACCATTCGCCATAACCTTTACCAATCGCACTTGCGGCATGACCCATTCATTTTCCAGAACCACCTTCGTTTGACCATTTGCATCAATAATAGCCACGGCTTGATTAGCATCCACAATCACGCCCTGCAACGTCCAATTTAGCTTGGTTTTCGCAACTTGTTTCGTATCAGGAGGAGGGGTCGATTTGGATGTTTCTATCGGCGCATAACCAAATAACCCAGATGCTTGACCCTTAAGTAAAGGTGCGGTGGTTTGCTTTGGGTCGAGTTTGACAACAGGATAGTCTGGCACCACCGTCAAGCTGCTGGCAATTAGCTGTCCAAACAACCAAGCGCCGGTCAAACCTAGCAACCACGTTAACAGGTGAGACAGGTGTTCCATCGATATGGTTGAGTCAGAAAATGATAATAAACGTTTCAAAGTGGATTTCCTAAAAAGGTAGCCAAACGAGACAAAAACGACATTGTAACCAAAACCAAGCCGTTTGAAAAAGAAAAGCACCTCAAAATGCTTCTAGTTAGTCGATGAAACCAATAGAAAGCCCACTAAATTAATCAACTGTTTGGTACAAAATCCGTTTAATTCTTTGGTTGAGTTGATGGATGTGCGTGCGCATATAAGCTGGGGTAAACCGGCCAGAATCCATAAAGTGTTGATCTAATATCACCGGTTGCTTGGTTTCTGCGCCGAAATTGACATAACGAACATCCCCCAAGTTTAGATTCACCCCAGTATTATCAGGGTCAGAGATAATGGTTTCTATGCCATACGACCACTTATTTTCTCCACGAATGGTTAAGGCGCCTAATTTTGCAGCACGTTTAGTGGTAAAAGGAATTGTCAAGTTTAACCTTACCTTTTCATAACCCGTATCAGAACGCATTAATGTTGCCTGTAATTGTGAGTCACCCAAATACGATTTAAATGCCAGTTTGGTCGTTAAATCCTGATTCAGATAGACCCCTCTTTCAATAAATGCACCCATGCCTTGTTCAGGCCAGTAATATTCATAACCATAATAGTCACCTGACCAATCGTTGAGGCCAGTGGTTGCCAAAGGCGTATTGCCCATATGACGTGACCAATTACCATAAACTTGATGACGACCTTCGCCAAAATAATAACGGGTGCTGTTAATCATATGATCCGTCTTGTCACCTTCATTAAGTGCTAGCTGATAACTGAATACATTCACTAAGCCATCAATGGGCACCCAGGTCTGCGAGAAAGATAGCTCCTTCCACTGAGAAACCACCCGACTGTCCTCTAAAAATCCACCAGGCCTGAAATGATAGCTATTATAGAGCGGATCAATCCGAGAAATATGGGCACTAGCACCTTGCCATAGAGGCGCACTCAACTCTGACAAAAGCCCCAGAGACTGTTGATAAACACCAATTTCCGAGCCAATCGTAGAAACGATATAGGGCTCCATCTTTAAACTCAGCCACTCTGAACGACCACCAGTCACATCCGCTTGCCAAGTTGGCTCGGCTGTCCATTCAATGCGATTGAATTCTGGCAAATAATAAGCCGCTTTTGAATGATGCTTTTGAAGCTGCCCCAGTGCCCAAGCGGTTCCAAGCTTAACAGACATCATTGGAATTTGTTGATTAAGGATTTCAATTTCCAGATTCAGCAAGTCGTATTGATTCGCAAAAGGCGCTACTATGGCAATGGCTTGTGCCAAGCCATCAAACTGATTCAAGTCGTACAGTCGATTTTGGTACCGTAGTCTTAATATTGATGTATCTTCATCGACTTTTAAAGCAATATGCTCTAGGCCAGCTGCCATCAAGCGATCTTTTAGGGCTTTTAAGTTTAAAGGTCTGTCTAGTGGCACCACTTTATCAGCCGATGACTCGGAGTGACTAATCTGGGTTTTGTTAGCTGAGGCAGAGGGAAGACTATTTGAAGAGTAGTTTTTAAAATTAGGCAAATCACTCAACGAGTGTCTTGAAGAGTATGGGGATGATTGTCGATATCTAGCATCGGTTAACGCTTCTAATTTTGCTTTGGCACCCCCTCCAAGAGGGTAACTGATCGTCATTCCAAAACTAATAGATTCGCCCGCTTGAGTTGAAGCCAGCATAGTATCGAGATTCAACTGTAAATGCGTCCCCGCAATATTATGCAAACGCCCTCGTAATCCACCTCGAGTTGCAACCCCATCATAATCCATCAAAACCGATACATTGTAAGGCAAATACACTTCACCCCCTGCAAACAGGCCAGTTAAATGCTGCGAGACGCCAGACGACTTTCCCTTAACCGCATACCCAACCGTAGTGGCCAAATAGCGTGACGCATGGGTTACCACCCCGTACAAACGTTGATTTTGGATCGCCAGCCCCATCACATCCTGACCACCAATTGCCAATCGCCATTGACCTGACATTTTGATGCCATATTTAAAGTTACCCACCAAGTCACGATTATAAAAATCGCCATAGGCATTGGGGTTCGCTCCCTTAGCATGCAATTCATTCAGCCCAAACTGCACTTCTAATCCCCGCCAAACCCCTGCACTTAGATAATAGTTTTCAGCTTCAGCATCGGCAGGAGCGCCAGGCCTGGTAAAACTATTAAAGGTTCCAGCTAAAGTTCCATGTCTAATCAACTGTGCTGTCGGCACCATGATTAGACCTGTCGTACCATTCACAGTCATGCCAGTGCCATCAAGTAAATCAATGCCATAAAAATCACTAAAAGTGGATGCGAATACCGTTGGTGACAACATCAAACTGATCAACAGCCTTAAGCCAATAGAAAAAACTTGATGGCTTAACCTGTTACTAAAACTTGAAATCACCTGTTTAACAATCCTTCTCTAAAATCATTTTTGCATTACTATCTCTCCTGCCTTTAATCAGTGAAATAAAAACGCCTAAAATCCCACCGAATACGAATGCAACCACAACCATAACAAATCGATTAGGTCCTGACTTAATATCAGGAATTACCGCAGGGTCAATTATTTTAAATACATAATCTTTTTGAGTTTTAGCTAGGGTCATATTTTTTATATTATTCTCTATCAAATTATAAGCAGCCATTCTTATTTCAACTAATTTTGTATCCTTAAGCTGTTCTTGTAGATATTCAATAGTCTTTTGTGAATCTTCAATTTGCTCAAGTCGTATTTGAGTATTGATCCGATTTATAAAAGCTGTCACCCATTTTTGGGCTTGCACAGCATCTATCCATTCAATTGATACGGTGACCATTTCATTCTTGTTGTCCTGAACTATTGACAACATTTTTGAAAGTTTTTGAACTGCACTCCAATCAGAAGGTTCACCTAGTCCCGGTTTATCTATGACATTATAACTCGGCCTAGAAAGACCAACCCAATGCTTTAGGGAGTCCATAAGTGAAGAATTCAACTTCCATTGTGATCTATCAACATCCCAAGATTTTGAAAACAATTCCTTTTTTAGCTGATTTTCAGCAATAAATTCCCTTAAGAATTTTCGTGACTGCATCACAGCCAAAGCAGTTTGTATAGGAGAAGCCTCGCCACTTGGTAAAGAAATCCCAGCCAAACTAGCTAAACCACCATATTGAGATGCCAGTCCAGAGCTTCCCTCTGAAGAGGCTGGCGCCAGTAAGACAGATACAGTATACTTGTTTGGAATTGTTAAAGAGTAAGCCGCCACTACAACAGCCAGGCTTACTGCAAGACCTAATATCAATTTTTTACACTTATAAAGAACAGCCCACAACTTTGCTAAATCAATTTCATCATCATTATAGGATTCAGGATAAATGGGTTCTTGTGAAGTTTGCTTAGACGGTGCTGACATCAATTAAACACTCCTATCGCATTTAAGGTCGCTGCGGTCAACGCAAAATTGGCTAAGATAGAGGAAATACTGGTCCAAGAAACCAGTGGATTCATTCGCTCTATATCCAATGGCACTACAATGGTATCCCCTGGCAAAACCGTAGTTGATAAGGCGGAGTCAAACCAACCATCAGCAAACCTCTCCACTGATCCATCTCCATGCACGATATAAATCGAATCGTTATCCGCCCGCTTGGTCGCGCCACCGCTCCTTCCTAAATATTCAGACACGCTCATATTGGGTTGGTACACTAATGAAGCTGCCCGCGCCACTTCTCCTGTGACCAAAACTTCATAAGAACGCTTGGGCACATACAAGACATCGCCTTCTCGCAATTCCATATTCAAGGTTGAAGCATAACCGACCGGATCGTTTCGATCTAAGGTCACAACCAAACGACCAAGAGCTGGTGTCGACTTTAACCGAGATATCAAGCTTTGTCCTAATGCCAAAATGGACTGTGAATCACCTTTTATCAATCCAGCATCCGCTTTTAAACCCATTAACAGATTTTTCTCCAAGTCATTGGCCATCTGTTGCATTTCCATTGCTTCACGTTGTTTAAGGTTTTCACGGGTAAACACAACATTTTTAGGTTCTGCCCATTCGGTAAAGCCGCCTACCCGCTTTAACAAGTCTTGCATAGTATCACCAGGATTAATTCGATACACGCCAGGATATCGCACTTCGCCTTTTACAGTAACAGACACCGAGGTTTCATTCCACTGGGCAATCGGCTTCAGATTAATTTCATCATAAGGCTGCAATAGCAGATTATGTTGCTCATTATTCTGCAATGCTAACTGTGGGTTAAACATTAATCGATCCGATACTCGTTTTTCACCATTTTCTATACGATAGCGAAACAATTCGGCTTCAGTGCTTAGTGTTTTTTCAGTCAAACCGCCCGCAGCTAATAGAATGTCTGCAACTCGCCCTCTATCATTAATTGGAAATTTACCCGGAAATTTTACAACTCCCGTCACTCCTGCAACTAATGGTGGTTCACCCTTTCTCGACTGACTATATAAATCTCCTAACTCGGCTTCAATAATACCGGACCGGTCGTTTTTATCATGATCAAATAACAAAACTAAATCTTCAGGTTGTAAAACCAATCTTTTGGCTTGATCCAGCTTAAACTGCTCAAAATAAGCTTCTCCCGTTTCAGGACGTTTGCGCTTAATAAGACCATAGTCGCGATCCACATTCAGCCTTAATCCACCAATGGACTCAATAAAGCTTGCCAAATGGGTATTCTCTTGCAATGGGTAGGTGCCTGCAAACTTAACCCCACCTTTGATAGTTACTATGGCTGGCGGTTCTCCTAAGCTTGATTGCTCTCTTAAGATCGATACGACCTCATTCAATGCCGAACGACGTGCTTCTCCTGCTTGCTGAGACAAAACGATGACTTGGTCATTTGAATTCAATGGTAAATCTGAAGCTTGACCAGAAGCAATAGCTTGCCATGAAAAGGTTTGAACCGTCATCGGCTCACCGGGTGCCATTTGTCGTAAAATCAACACATAATTCAAATCGGCCTGACGCTTAAAGGCTTTAATATTAGGCAGTAAATCTAGTACCGTCATCTTCGGTGACCAAGCAAACAATCCATCTCGATAAACTTGACCAGACAAGGAAACGTATCTTTCAAAAGTTTGGTTGCCCTGCGAGACAGAAATCGCATCACCATCTTTCAAGGTAATATTTAAATCTTTTTTAAGGGTCAAATTCAAATCGGAAATAACGGAAAACCCATCTTTATTCAAACGGGTTAATTTAGCTTTTTGCTTCATGGCTTCATGAGTTAAGCCGCCAGCCAGATCAATTAAGTCAGCCACTTTTTTTTCCGACTTCAATTCATAGATAGCCGGACGCTTCACTTCACCACTAATCGAAACCGAACGGGAACGAACTGGAATAAACACTGTATCGCCCGGCTGCAATCGTACATCCTGCTTAGAGTTACCCGAAATCAATAAATCATACAAGTCCAATGATGCAATCAACTTGCCCTGGCGTTTAAGTTGAATATCTCGAAAGCTACCAATATCCGAAATTCCACCACTCACATAAAGCGCATGAGTTAATGTTGCCATTCCACTCACTAAATAGGATCCCGGATTACGCGACTCACCCATGACAAATACACGAAAAGACCGCAGCTGGCCTAAAGTAACACTGGAACTCACGCCAATGCCTAACTTATCAATTTCTTTTTTCAACACAGACACTGCATCTGAAAAAGACAAGCCCGCCAAACTCACAGGGCCGATCTCTGGCAAAGCCACAGAACCATTCCGATCAATCACCAACTGATATTCAGCACTTTTATTTCCAAATAACTGAATTTTCAACTGATCTCCAGGGCCTAAAATATAATCGGTGGGGATGGGAATATCATTGACAGGGGCAAAGGTGGTCGGGTTCCCCGCAAACAAAGAAGCACCAAACACCGGTAATTTCATTTTTTGACGTGCCGGTTCTTTTAAATAGCGACTTTGACCACCAAAATCAGTTTGTTGCACAGCTCTGACTTCAGCTGTTTGGTCTCTCAACACCTCTTTTTTAACAGTATCAATCGGATCTAGCTTCACTCTTTGAACCGTGTCTACCATGGGTTGTGGCATTTCTTGAACACCACCCGCACCTGGCAAGCTCACCCCTTGACTGGCAGCGATAGCCGCTTGCTGACCTGGAGACAAAGATTTAAATTGCGCAATCTGCTCAGGCGTGGGCGTGGCCGCCAAACTAGGCAAAGAAAAGAAAGAAAATAAAAAAACAACCAGAAAAGTTCGCATGAGACGCCTATATCAAAAAAATCAGTCTAGAAAATCCATCAAAAAAACCAAAAACCATTGGGAAACAAAGCATAAGAGAAAGCACACAAAGAGTCAATTTTTTATCCACTCAAATCAATTTACATATTAAAGCTTCATTAACTCATTGCGAGCCGAAGCCAATGAAATGTAACCTAGCGTAGCCTTTACCACCTAATAAATGGTTTGACCCGGCGTTTATACTGCGCCTGATTAACTTGGCTTATTCCCCAAATAATCCACCATCGCGCCCTCGTGTTTAAAACCGGATACAAACATTGTTAAATATTGAAAAACCTTATCCATTTCATAATGCGCTAAAGCAATATCCAGTTGCTGCAAAACTTTCACGAATTCACTATAGCTCAAGAAATCTTCATTTGCTTTCATAATGCGAGGATGTTCCGTGCCACCCACATTATTACCAATCAATAATTCTTCATATAATTTTTCTCCAGGCCTTAGTCCGGTATACTGAATTTCAATATCACCTTCACCTTGCTCATTGACCACACTCAACCCAGAAAGATTAATCACTTTTTGCGCTAATTCTGCAATCTTCACAGGCTCGCCCATATCCAATACAAATACATCTCCGCCTTTACCCATGGATCCGGCTTGAATAACCAAGGATGCCGCCTCTGGAATCGTCATAAAATAACGAGTAATTTCTTTATGGGTGACCGTCACGGGCCCGCCTTCAGCAATTTGTTTGCGAAACAATGGAATGACTGAGCCAGATGATCCCAGCACATTCCCAAATCGCACCATGACAAAACGTGTTTGTGGAAATTCAACTTGCAAGGCTTGCAACGCCATTTCAGCCAAACGTTTACTAGCACCCATCACATTAGTAGGTCGGACCGCTTTATCGGTGGAGATTAAGACAAAGTTTTTGATATGGGCTTGACCCGCAGTTTTTGCTAGTATATGGGTTCCAAAGGTGTTATTACGGAGACCATCCTCCATATTATGCTCAACAATAGGCACATGCTTGTAGGCTGCCGCATGGTAAATAGTATCGACAGAATATAAAGAAAAAAGCCGCGTCAATTTTGTTTCATCCAACACGCTGCCCAGAATTGAGATCAATTCAGTTGATTCAAACCCGTGAATGCGTTTCAGCTCAGATTCAATATTATAAAGTGCAAACTCGCTCATTTCATAGAGGATGACTACCTTGGGTGATCGCCTTAATACCTGGCGACAGAGTTCGGAGCCAATCGACCCCCCAGCTCCAGTAACCATAACTACCTTATCAGTAATGCAATAGGACAAGAGTGATTCCAGTGGAGGTACTGCATCACGCCCCAGCAAATCTTCAATCGCCACTTCTCGAATATCAGAAAAAGAGACCTTACCTGATACAATTTCATCAATACTCGGTAACGTTGAAACCTTTACAGGATATGGTTCAAGCCATTCAATGATATTTTTTCGAAGTGGTTGTGAAAGCGAAGGAATTGCAAGAAAAACCTCTGTCACACCATAGACTTCAATTAATTGAGTTAGGTCACTGCGACAATACACTCTAATCGCATCTATATCATGTTTTTGTAAGTGAAGATCATCATCTAAAAAACCAATCACTTTTATGCCATGAATTTTTTTTATGGCACTCAGCAACTGTTTTCCTGACGAACCCGCACCAAAAATTGCAACTGATCTCGGTTTGCATGCCGTACGTCTATTCACTAACCGATCAGATAAGGCCCAACGAGCTGCCAAGCGAGTAATACCAATAAAAAACAAGGCCAGAAGCCATGTGATAATTATTGCAGAACGAGGATATTTTAAATCAAATAGAAAAATAGCTGCTGCCCACAAAACAAACAGAACCGTTACGGAAGACAGTACCGTCATAGCAAATTGATAACCAATATACCGAATTACGGCACGATATAGTCCTCGTGTTATAAAAATTGGAAGTGCCAAAAAACCAAGCAGCACTATGGCTGGAACATAGCCTGTTATAGGAAAAACCGATTCTCCAAACCTCAACCAAATTGCTAGAACTGAAACAAACCATAAACCTAGCATATCAACTGACATTGATATTATTCGCTTATAAATACGCGGAACAGAAAGTAATTTTCGAGTAAATTTCATCTTATGGCTTCACCCTATCTCCTGAGCCTTTTCCAAGCACCGTCATAAATATATATGTAAAGTAATCTCTAATTGATAAACTTGCAATCATCTTAGCATCAGTTTCAGCGAGTAATTCAGGGGTAGACATATCAACTTCATTTACTTGTGCCAAACCTGTTATCCCTGGCCTAACTAAAAACACTCCCTGTTCTTCACGCGCTTCGGTCAGTTCTAGCTGATTAGGTAACCCAGGTCTTGGGCCAACTAAACTCATCTCCCCTTTCAATACATTCCACAACTGAGGCAACTCATCCAATTTTGTTTTTCTAAGGAAGCGTCCATATTTAGTAATAGAAGCGGTATTGGCTAGGTGCGATGCAACAGAGGCCGTATCGGTTTTCATGGTACGAAACTTAACCAGAATAAATCGCTTTTTATAACGTCCCAAACGCTCTTGACGAAACAAAGGGGATCCAGTATCGAACAATCCAATTATGTACAAAAGGACTAATATTGGAAGACCAATAATCATTCCGAAAAGTGAAAATATAATATCCAACAAACGAAGCATAACATTATCCAATATGTTAAATTGCACTAGCTGATTTTAGATAATCAACCATCCTCAGAGTTTACCATCTTTTTTAATTGATTATCCATACCAATAATGGGCTTCCAGCCTAATAAATCTCTCGCTTTTGAGCTATCGACCCGCAAATCCCCAAACAATTTTTCAGCACTATCACCCTTGCCTATTAAATGTGCAAGAAACCTCATCAAATATACAGGGACAGGAAATAGCCGAGACTTAACCCCATATGCATTTGCTATCTTTCGCAATAAGTTCGAAATAGAAACATCTTCTCCATCCGAAATTAAAAAAACCTCATTTTTAGCTTTTAAAGATCGCTCACGATCTGCACATAAGATCATAAAATCTACCAAGTTATCCAACGCCACCAATGAGCGCAAATTATGAACTGAGCCAAGCGGCAAGGGTACACCTTTTTTAATCCATTTAACCAAGCTACCAAATTTACCAGGCGCACCTAACCCGTATACCAAGGGAGGTCGAATAATCACTACTTCCATACAGGTTTGTTTAGCTATTTCCAACAAACCCAGCTCTGCTTCATACTTTGATAGAGAATAATTATCGTGCGGAAAAGGCACATCATTTTCAGTAAATGGCCAAGTATTCAAGTCACCATTCACTCCAATCGAACTAACAAATACAAAACGCTTAACACCAGCCTCTAATGCCAAACGAGCCAACTCCAAAGTCGCATCTCGGTTCACTTTGCGATATTCGTTCAAAGGATCAGACTCTTTACCATCCATAATATGTGCCCGAGCTGCAGTATGCACTACAACATCAGTATCTTTCAATGTCATCGCGAGGCCACTAGACTGTGACAAATTGGTCAAATCTCCCACAACCTGCTTAACGCCACTCTGCAACTGGATCGACTCATTTCGTACTAAAGCGACAACTTCCGAACCATTATCAATAAAACGATGTAATAAGGCCGAACCCACGAAACCAGTTGCCCCCGTCAAGAAAATCACGACCTATTCTCCTCAGGAGCTAAAACCACCTCTTCAAACCAGTTTTCTAACTGAGTTATCAATCTTTCCCTATCAAATTCCTTTTCAGCATACGCCCTCGCATTTTCACCCAATCTCATCAACTCATTTTGAGACAAACTCTCCATTTTTATTATATTCTCAGCAAGTTGCATAAAATCACCTGAATCAGCAACAAGTCCACATGAAGCTTCATTCACGACCCTAGAACCTTCACCAGTCAACATTGTCAAAATTGGCTTTGCTGCTACCATATAAGTTTGAACTTTACCTGGAATAGTCATCGCAAATGCCTTACTTTCTTTCAGAGAAACTAATAATGCATCTGCGGCTGCATAAAAAGCAGGCATATCAGCCAAGGGAAAGCGTCCTAATAAGATAACAATATCCGATAGTTTTTTTTCCTCAACCAATGCTTTAACACTTTCGAAAGCACGACCGTCACCAACGACAAATATTTTGACGTTTAGGTTCTTTATCTTAATCTCTTCAACCGCTGCAAGTATGGAGGGAAAGTCTTGCGCCTCACCAACATTACCCGCAAATAAAATTTTAAACGCATCCGTTTCCATTAAAGTGCCGACATTTGAATTTGTGGGTTGTAAGAAAACGGATTCTGACCAGCTCGGGAAATACCTGATTTTGCTTTTATCGCTACAATATTGAGCAATATCGTCATAAAAAGCTCTAGATTGACCCAAAATTAAGTTAGTCTTTTTATATGTATAGCTGACGAATTTTCCAATTAAATTTAATACAAACTTAGGCTTTGTAATACCCATGCTCTCTAAACTTTCAGGCCATAAATCCAATATCCACATTACTACTGGGATTTTCTTCCTATTACTAATAATAAGGCCAGGGAGAGCAATAAAAACAGGTGATAGCTGACAAGTAAAAACAACATCGAACTCATCATCTTTTAATCTCTTCATTCCATAAATTGATGCCATCAATGGATAAGACAGATAATTAAGGATAAGTTGTAATTTATTCCGACCTCTTGGAATAATTGGCACACGAACTATACGACATCCTTTGTATTCGTGATACATTTCTGGGCTTTTTTTATACTCAGAGAAAAACACACCTAAAGGATAATTTGGCTTACCTGTCAAAACGGTTACATCGTGACCACGATTAACCAGTTCTTCGCATAAATCGTTGATCCGAAAGTTTTCAGGCCAGAAATATTGGGAAACAACCAGAATTCGCATAAACTAATATTGCTTCCAAACTACGCGGTTCACATAATCGGTATAGCTATGAATAATACGCACCACTTTATCCGAGACGTTTGGCATCGAATAATCATAAACTTGACGAACTAAACGTTCATTATCCCTCGGTTGATTTTCGATAACCGCTAGACTTTGCATAATGCGGTCTTTTTGCAAGCCTGTCATAATAACCGCCGCCTCTTCCATCCCCTCAGGGCGCTCATGTGCTTCACGCAGGTTCAATGCCGGGAAGTTCATAATCGAAGATTCTTCGTTAATAGTACCACTATCCGACAGCACTGCATTGGCGCATAACTGAAGTTTATTATAGTCTTTGAAGCCAAGCGGTTTGAGTAACTGCACCATTGGATGAAACTCAACCCCCATAACATCAACACGTTTTTGGGTTCTTGGGTGCGTTGAAACGATCACTGGCATTTGATAGGTTTCCGCAATCGTGTTCAGTGATTCAACCAAATTTAAGAAGTTCTTGTCTGAATCAACATTTTCCTCACGATGTGCACTAACCACAAAAAACTGATGTTTTTTCAGGTTCAGGCGTTCGAGCACATCCGACTTTTCAATACCTTCGCGATAACTATTTAATACTTCAAACATTGGGCTGCCGGTTTTGATAACCATATCGGCAGGCAAACCTTCCCTCAGTAAATAATCACGGGCAATCGTGCTGTAGGTCAAATTGATATCGGCCATGTGATCCACTAAACGGCGGTTAATTTCCTCTGGCACACGCTGATCAAAACAACGGTTACCGGCTTCCATGTGGAAGGTTGGAATTTTACGGCGCTTAGCAGGCAATACCGACATACAACTATTGGTATCCCCTAGCACCAACAAGGCATCAGGTTGAATTTCGGCCAAGACTTTATCAACCGCAATAATGACATTGCCAATGGTTTCAGCACCACTCGCACCAGCAGCCCCTAAAAAATAATCTGGTTTACGAATCCCTAAATCATTAAAAAATATTTCATTCAGCTCATAATCGTAATTTTGGCCTGTATGCACTAAAACATGTTCGCAATATTCATCTATTTTTTTGATCACACAAGCAAGCCGAATGATCTCTGGTCGCGTGCCAACAACCGTCACCACTTTTAATTTTTTCATTATCAAACCTTAAAATAAACTGTATCGGGGCGGGCTTTATCAAAATTCTCATTCGCCCATAACATTACCACTAATTCATCATCACTAACATTAGTCACATCGTGTGACCAACCAGGGACTGTTTCAACAACTTCTGGTTGCTCACCACTGGTAAAAATTTCACATACTTCATCTGTAACAATATGCCTAAAACCAAATCGTGCTTGGCCTTTGATCACCAAAAACTTTTCAGTTTTAACATGATGATAGTGTCCGCCACGCGTTACCCCTGGGTGGGCAGTGAAGAATGAAAATTGCCCAGAATCTTTAGTCTTCAACATTTCTACAAAAGAACCCCGTGCATCTTCATTTTTCGTTAACGGATAGTTGAATTCGTTGGGAGGTATATAACTAATATAGGTTGCATAAAGTACCCGAGTAAACCCATCACCAACCGGTTCGACCACTAGACTTTCACGGCTCTCTTTAAACTTGTAAAGCTGATCTGCAAGTTCACCTAAAGTTACTTCATAAACTGGCTGAACGTCAATATAGAGTTTATCTTTCGGTAAAGACTGCATCACATCCAAAAACGATGTCACAACAGCACCAATATGAACTAATTTAAGGACAGCAGATGAGTCATTAATTTGAATAGGTAAGTTGTGGCTAATATTATGACAAAACGTCGCTATAACCGAATTGTAGTTCGGCTTACACCACTTACCGAATACATTAGGGAGTCGATAGATATAGACATTATTACCCGTTTCCATATAGAGGCTCAGTAAGTGCATCTCAGCCTTAAGCTTACTTTTGCCATAGGCATTTGGACGCTCTGCCTGGATAGATGAAGTCAGTACAATCGGAATATTTCTTCCTGTTAACTTTATTGCTTGACACAAAGATTCGGTTAAATCTGAATTTCCACTAAAAAACTCTGTATCGTCTTTAGGTCGATTGACGCCAGCCAAATGAAAAATAAAATCAACTTTTTCGACCAGGCCTGGGAGATCTCCTATTGAATCCTGCCTTGAAAAACGAATGATTTCAATCTCAGTATTTCGGGACAAACTCACACACAAATTTTTACCAATAAAGCCTGCAGCTCCGGTTACCAATACTTTCATCACTACTCCTCCGCCAAAACATTTTCACCATGCATAATCGCCTGCATAAAACTGAGTTTTTGTAAGAGTAATTTCATACCTTCAACATCTAATCGTTGTGTGTTGTGTGAATTATAATCCTCCAGTTTCGAGACTTTCTGATCACCTTCTTCTACAAATTTAGTATAGTTTAGATCCCTCAAATCAGGCGGTACACGATAGTAGTCTCCCATATCCTGGGCACAAGCCATTTCTTCTCGGCTGAGTAAAGCCTCAAACAATTTTTCACCATGACGAGTACCAATGATATTAATCGGATGTTCTGGCAGCTCGATCATTTCACGCAAAGCAATCGCTAAGGTTTCAACAGTAGCTGCAGGTGCCTTTTGTACAAAAATATCACCGTTATTTCCATGTTCAAATGCATACAGTACCAAATCAACTGCATCGGAAAGTGTCATCATAAAACGAGTCATATTTGGGTCGGTAATTGATAAAGGAGTGCCAGAACGCATCTGATCAATAAATAATGGAATTACAGAGCCTCTCGAAGCCATAACATTACCATAACGTGTTCCACAAATCACGGTTCTTGATTCATCAACGTTACGAGATTTTGCAACCATAACCTTTTCCATCATTGCTTTGGAAATGCCCATCGCATTTATTGGATAAACAGCCTTATCGGTACTCAAACATACGACTCTTTTTACATTGTTTTGAATAGCCGCTTCAAGCACATTTTCAGTGCCCAATACATTGGTATTCACTGCCTCCATAGGATGAAACTCACAAGAAGGAACTTGCTTCAAAGCCGCAGCATGAAAAATAAAATCAACACCACGAGTTGCATTCAAAACTGAGCGAAAATCCCTCACATCACCAATATAAAACTTCAATTTCGGGTTTGCATACCGTTTTCGCATATCATCTTGTTTTTTTTCATCACGAGAAAAAATACGAATTTCTTTCAAGCCTGAATCCAAAAAACGCTTAAGAACGGCGTTACCAAAAGAACCTGTACCTCCTGAAACTAACAGTACCCTATCTTTAAACATATCAAAAACCCTTAATTCTCAAAAAAATGACAAATTGTAATAGCATCTGAAAAACATAAACCTGTATAGCAAAAAAATCTGAAAACACAGAAAGAGCTATTGAGTGTAATAAAATTACTAAAACAAACCCATGAACCAAACTACGACGCTTAGCATAAGCGTAAAAAATATACATTGGAAATAATGATGCTAAAAAATAAAAGAATAATGACCCGATCACACCAAATGCAGACAAATAATTTGGCATGAATGAAGAAACGTTAAACGCAGACAGAACCAAATCAACTTTAACTGGCTGATCCAATGCATCTCGAATAAAAGAAGGAATTAAACCAAACATAGCTTTATATGGTTCAAAATTTAATAATGAGTATGAGTTTATAACATTTTCAATATTATTTAATGATGATGTTAAATACATGTAAACCCAAATGGTTCCCTTCGGCAACCATTCTGGAAAATTATCAGAAATATTAAATACATCGTAAACTTGCTCCCCTAAGCCTAGGGTACGATTTTCTCCAAACCATGCAAAAATAAAAACAAATAAAACAAAAAAGACCATTAACTTAATCAGTAGCCTAAAGGACAACCCCCTAAAGACAAGTATGACAAAGAAACTTTGAACCAACATCGAAGTCAACCCCCCCCTATTCATTCCTACAATAGGAACAAGAAGTGTTAACAAATAGTACAAAATATAGATCTTTCTATTTGTTCTTAAATAATTGTATAGACTGTACATTGAAAGAGATAAAACTATGGCATTTAAAAAACCGTGAAGACTTGGTATTCCGAAATCTTGATAAGTAATCACACCAAGACCAAAAACAGCCAAAATTGGCAAATCCCTAAAATATACCACTTCTAACAAGAACAAAAATATCCCAAAATATAAAAGCATTTTTATTTTTATTCTTGCATGTAAAGAAAATTGAACAAGTTCTGCTGGCACTATTTTTCGAAGGTACAACCTTCCAGATATAACAACAAATAATAACCAGCTGAGAATAACACTAACATTAGCAGCCACTAAGTAATTTAATGTAAAATCTGATAATGGCAAAAAAATATTACTATAATATCTCGTATACAAAAATAACGATAATGACCAGACAAAAATGAACACAAATGCAGGATTAATTAACATATTTTAAATATTACGACCATACTTCATCCTTTGCATTTTGTTCCACACGCCTGGAAAAAATTTTAAAAGGATAAACAATAGAAAATACTTATAACCCTTAAAAGCACATGGTCGCAACACACGTTCAGCAGACTTCTTATCTTGTATTGACATAAAGTATTGAGCATCGTAATAGGCAGCTCTAGAAAAAGCTTCATCAAATTCTGAAGAATATTCTTCTCTAATAGCAGAGTTTTCTGAAATTATTTTGTTTAATGTGTACCGTCTTTCATCACCCCACCTAGAAATAGACTTATTAGTTAAAGAGTTATCATGTATGCGATATTTAACAAGAACATCATCAATTACTGAAAACTTGTATTTTGCAGCCAACTGCATAAACAGGCAATATTCCTCAGAAGCAGTCACATTCGGATCAAACTTTAGACCTGAATTTGATAAATGTTTTTTTGAAAGCATTGTAGTTACAATTGGAACATCAAATTGCTTCAATAGACTTCCAAAGATAAATCCACTTTTTTGTTTGGGCCTCATTTCGCCGATTGTTATTCCACTAGTATTTATATTTTCCTGCCCTCCATAAACTAGTGCGTAATCTCCAGACTTAATTTCAGAAAGCTGCTTCTCTAAAGTTGAAGGAAACCATATGTCATCAGTATCTAAAATAGCAATGTAATCCCCTGAACAATGAGAAATACCAAAATTCCTCGCTGCACCTAAAGGAATATTTTTTTCTGTCCTAACGACTTTAACCTTTTCACCAAAACTACTAGCTATTTGGGCACTGGAATCAGAAGAGCAATTATCAACAAAAATTAACTCCCAATCAGTGAATGTTTGTTGAAATACACTTTCAATAGCTTCGTTCAAATAAGTTTCACTATTAAAACAATTCATTAAAATTGATACTTCAGGCTTCATAGAACTCTCTAATTTTTGTAATGACATATTCTTGCTCATCTTCTGTAAAATCAACATGACAAGGCAGAGTTAAAATTTTTGTATAGAGTTGTTCTGTTACTGGAAGACAACAATTACATTCATATTTTGTTAATAAGTGATTAGGCTTATAATGAATCCCGCACTCTATTCCACTCGCGAGCAAGAAATCCCTTAATGCATTTCTTTGCTCAACTTTAATCACAAATATATGTGAAATAAGCTCATCATAGTTAAAATCCAGTATTTCAACTTGTTTAATTTCCAGAAGATCGCTTAAATACTTAAAAACAATTAACTGACGCTTAGTTTTAAACTCTTCGATACGGTTTAATTGTTCAATACCAATAGCGGCATGAACATTACTCATGTGATATCGAAACCCTTGGAACTCTACATCAAAATCCCAACTCCTCTGACCAAGGTATCGTTTCTCGGTATCTTTTTTAACACCCAATAAGCGGCTATCTTTTAATTTATCAGCAAGAGTGGTATCTCCGGTAACAATTGCCCCCCCTTCTCCTGAAGTAATATTCTTTATACCATCAAAGCTGAAACAAATAACATCACCTGACACACCTACTTTTTCACCTTGCCTAGAGCAGCCAAAAGCCTGAGCTGCATCTTCAACGACCCTTAAGTTATATTTAGTGGCCAAATCATATACTTCTTCCATCCCTTTAGATGAACTCGCATAGTGAACAGGCATAATAACCTTTGTTCTTTTCGTTATTTTTTGTTCTGCATCGTTAATGTCCAAAAAAAGTGTTGTTGGATTAACCTCACATGAAATTGGTACAGCTCCTGTCGCGGAAATTGCCTGAAAAGAAGCTACATACGTTAATGAAGGAACCAACACTTCATCACCAGCAGATAATCCGAGACACTCTAGAGCCAAATGTAAAGCAGAAGTTCCAGTACTAACGCAAATAACATCAAACTGAGTATCAAGGTAATTCTTAATTAGTTTTTCGAACTCAGAAACTTGTTCACCCATTCCCAAATATTCTGACTGAAGGACTTTAGAAACAGACTCGATCTCTGCATTTGATATCGAACACTTTGACAACCTAACTTTCAAAATCAACTCCAATCATATGGTATTAACTCTAATGCACAGTTTTCAGCCTCATCAGGATCATGTGCTATTGATGCAATATTTAGTAACATATTCCGTGTATTACCGACACCTTTAAAAGCGACCCAAACACCTGGAGGCACAGTCAATCTTTGATAATGACTTAAAGACAATGTCACTTCAAGAAAGCTGCCCTTTGAAGATGAATTAGGCCTTTCGTCATACAGAACAAACTCGACCTCTCCTATTGGCACAACTAAATTCAACACCATTACGGTATGTTTTTTCCAACCTTTGATTTCATTATAATTAATCTCAGAAAAATACGCCTCACCAAAACCACAATACCCTGTGTCCGTTTTTTTAATTGCGTGTAAAACATCTCCCTTCGGGTTAGGAATTTGTCTTAAAGGTGTCAAGATTACTCCGTCCATATTAGACCTTTTCTCTTAGCAATTGATTGATACTCATTAATTTGAGCAATAGTTTTCAAATAAATATCATTCTCATTTTTATAAAAATCATAATACCACTCACTAGTAAATCTAATAGTATCAGAGTAATCTAACGTTGCTTGCCACTTCAAAGAAAATAAAGCTTTATCACAATTCAACTTCAATAAACCAGCTTCATGAAACGGGATATTATCCGTTATTTTAAACGCAGCGTCAGGGTTTTTAATATCCCAGTACTGGCTAAGATCTTCAAGTAATTGCTTTACAGTATGATTTTGTTCTGCTCTTGGACCAAAATTGAATGCTTCACCATTAAGGTCATCTGCCAAAAACAACGCCTGCCCTAAATTCAAATAACCACTTAGCGGCTCTAGAACGTGTTGCCATGGCCGCGTTGCACTTGGACTTCTGATTTCAACTTTGTCTCCTCGACTCCATGCCTCCATGCAATCGACAACAATTCGATCTTTTGCCCAATCCCCTCCACCAATCACATTTCCAGCTCGACCTATACCTAACTTAACATTACAATCTGAGTTATTGAAAAAAGAGTAAAAATAAGATTTAATAATTAATTCAGCAGCTCCTTTTGAACCACTATATATATCCTTCCCACCCATTTTGTCATTTTCTTTGTACCCCCACACCTGCTCAACATTGTCATACGCCTTATCACTTGTAATAACAACAGCAACACACGGGTGGTTAGACACTTTTAAAGCCTCGAGCACATTGGCTGTACCCATAACATTTGAAGATATGGTTTCAATTGGGTCTGAATAAGACGTCGAAACAATTGGTTGTGCCGCTAGGTGAAATACAAAGTCAGGCGTTTCTTTTAGAAGAATATTCGTTAAGCTATCAAGCTCTCGAATATCTTCAAAGTAGTGTTTGATCTTAGCTTCCATTTCAACTTCTTCAAACATTGAAGGTTTCGTTGGAATATCCTTAGATACCCCAACAACGTGAGCCCCTAATTGCAACAACCAACTAGATAACCAAGACCCTTTAAAGCCAGTGTGTCCAGTAACTAAAACTTTTTTATCTCTATATATATCGTTAAACACCACTATTCCCTTTTATGGATATAAAAAATTGATCAAACTTTCTTTTCTGTTTTAGCATCGGCAACTCTAGAAAAAAATAACTTAAAGTAGAGACTGCTAATAAAATCAAGAATGCTATACACAGTCCAAAATAAACGTTATCAACTAATGCCTGTGCTGTTTGGGTTACCGGCCAAGCATAAATATAAAACCCATAACTAAGATCATACTTACTAAACTTTGGAAAAAGATTCTTGACGTAAAAACCTACAAATAATATTAATATAATAAGTAACATTCCTAGAAAAAATTCAGAAAAACTACCTTCAAAAATAAAAATCAAAAGCACGGATACCAATAGGCTTTTCATTCCCTGATTACGGAATAATAATTGGTATGTTGCTACACCCATTAAAAAATAGGCCAACACCCTCAAAAAATCGAATCTAAATCCATTTTCTGACAAAACTCCTAAATTGGTAAGGAAATATAATCCAGCAACAAACAGAAATGCCTTTAGCAAAATTGATATTCTTGGAGTTAAAATTAAAGGAACAATAAATAGATAGCAAAAAAATTCAAATGGGATTGTCCATATAGGTGTATTTACAACTCCTGGCTGTCCAGAACCTAACCATATTCCTGGAATCCCTCCATATTGAATTTGTTGAAGAGGAAAAAAATTAGTAAATATGAAATTAAATGCATTAGACATAAACCGCAAGTCAATATCTACTTTATCAAATAGCACAATCATCAATACAGACAAAAACAATGATAATATAAAAGCAGGAAACAATCTTAATACTCTCGCTCCAATATATGAAATAAAGCTCCTTTTTTCAAAACTCTGAGAAATAAGAATACCACTTATGAAAAAAAAACCATTTACAGAATACCATCCTAGAGAGTGTCCACCAGGATATAGACTCGGTTCATTTAGTTTGTATATTGAAAAAGTATGGCTATAAAAAACAAAAAAAGCTAATACATATCTTATTAACAACTGATTATTATCAAATTGAATAATATTTCTGTGTATTACCTCATGAACTTTAGCCATTACGAGCTTTAACCTTAGTCCATAAGCTATAAATAAAACTGGTTTGTAGTTTTTTATTCTTCAGATCACCCCAAGTCAGATCGCCGCGGCCAAGATAATCGATAAACAATTTTGCGCTATTTGAAAGGGAGTGATTATTTATATAGAATTCGTATGTTTTCCTGGACATTTCACTCATATTTGCTTCCCATTCGACCATTAAATCATCAAAGGTGTGGAAACCATTCTGAAAACAGCTTCCGCCAATTTTTTCTCCCAAACTAAAACCATGGATTTCATAAAAAAATTTATAGCGATATGATTTTGGAATTTCCAAATAACTGTAATCTAATCGAACAGTTGGTACACCTAGTTTTGCGCCATCCAAAGCGGATGTTCCCATCGCAAACAACATGCCTAAGGACAGCATGAACTTATTCAACTCCGAGGGTTTGATATATGAAAGTCTATGAATAGTAAAGTAATTTGATGATAAGTCGATAAGACTCGATGCATATTCTCCATCACCTACTATATAAAACTCTACCTTTTTTTTATTCTCATTAGAAAATCTAAAGGCATCCTTAACCACCCTATTTAAAATTGATATTTTAAAGTCTGACAAACGACCAACCCAACCTAACTTTATAACATCAGAAGGCGCTTCAAAGCTTTCAAAGAATTCGTTCTTTCGAGAATCTTCACTAAATAATGGTAAAAATTGACAGGAATTCAAATGCACTTTTAAACTTTTTTCAAGATTACAAGAAATATTAGCGTCCAAAATGGCATGAGATCTTGTTCTCTCAATAAGATTCAAAAACTTTTTTGATTTTAAGTATTCATTTAATAAAAAGGTCTGCCAAAGTACTTTTGCAATAACCCCACCCTCATACATTTTTGTACGAAACCTTCCTGGCAACACTGGATAAAAGTTTGCCGGCAAAGTTGTAATAAAAAAAACATGAGTATTTGGAGGGATATCCAACATTGGAAAAATTGACCATGGAGTCATCGATTGAAAAATTAGAATGACATTGTCAGGTATCTGCGCAGCTCTATCATCATCGTACGAAATGAGCTCTAGGCCTTCATCATTATTATTGGCCATATCTCCATCGGGGTAATCAACAATTGCCACTTGATAGTTTTGCCGACTCAAATAGTTTGCAAGCCTTAAAAAAAGCATATTTACCCCTCCTGGACCATGTCTGAAGGGAAAGCAAAAAATAAGCTTTTTGGATATTAAGTCCATTGTCGCCATGGTGCCTTATTTTCATTCCACATTTTCACGAGAGTGTGTTTGTCTCTTAAAGTATCCATTGGCATCCAGAACCCATTATGCTTATAAGTATAAATCTGTCCATCTCTTGCTAAATTTTGCAAAGGCTTCTGCTCAAAAACCGTTGAGTCTCCTTCGGTTATATAGTCAAAAACCTGAGGCTCACAGACAAAAAAACCGGCATTAATCCAACTACCGTCACCTTTTGGTTTTTCTTTAAACTCATTAACCCTATTATCATTTGAAATATCTAAAGCCCCAAATCTTCCATCGGGCTGAGCAGAAGTCATTGTCATCAGTTTACCATGAGATTTATGAAACTCTACTAACTTGCCAATATCAACATCGGAAACGCCATCACCATAAGTCAACATAAATGGCTCATTTCCAACAACATTTTGAGCTCTTTTTATTCTTCCACCAGTCATAGAGTCTAAACCGGTATCAAGTAATGTTACCTTCCAAGGTTCACAAGAGTTATTTAGTATTTCCATCTTATTTTTTTGTAAATCAATAGTAACATCGCTTTGATGGAGAAAGTAATTTGCGAAATATTCTTTAATGTAATAACCCTTATAACCAAGGAGAACGACAAAATCATTAAACCCATACTGACTGTAAATTTTCATAATATGCCATAGTATTGGTTTCCCCCCTATTTCAACCATAGGTTTTGGTCGTAAATCTGTTTCTTCACTTAATCTCGTTCCAAAACCACCAGCCAAAAGTAATACTTTCATGTCCTTTTATAACCTCTTATAAATCTATACAATACTGTTTTAATTCTTTTGCGATCATATCTGATTCAATTTTCAAATCACCTTTAGCAGACTTCCACATACCAACACCGTTTTTAGAAACTTGGGGTTTAAAAAAAGTTTTAGCAAGCTTATGCTGATTTTCATCAACACCTAAAAATCTAAATATTTCGCTTTTCGATTCATCATAATTTAAAACCAAGTCTTCAAAATAAACCCTGAGCTTATTGTCACTATTGGTACTATGAAGATCATTTTTCTTCATAGATTTATATTTCTGAATAAAACCAAGAACACCATTGCCAGTTGTGGCATTCCAACCTTTTTTTCCACCTTTAGAATAGTTTTTAGCCGACAAATAAACATCTCGTGGATCTCGATCAACTACAATCTGTTTTAACTCAGGAAAATACGGGCTTGTCGCACCGCACAAAAAAGGTTCAAGAGCATTATGAACAACACGAGTATGAAAAGATGATTTATCAATCGTGTCACAAATTATTAAATTCAAAAATTCTCTGGTTTTTGTGATAAATTCTTCTTCAGTAGGTGAACTGTGGTATATATCGAACTCAGTTGCTTTAGAAAAACCAAGTTTTCTTAATAACTTCCTTACAAAAATCTGCATTTTATTTAGATTTTCGTATGCATAAGGCCACTCCCCTTTCCACTGATCCTCAACTAGAGAGTCTATATATTTTTCCGCTTCTATTGAAAAGCCTGGGAACTGCAAATCATAATTAAATCCAGCTCGGAATAATTTATCTCTAACAAAATTAGAACCTGAAAAAATGTTTACTAAATGCTTAAACCGTCTAATTGCCTCGCTACTTCGGACTGGTGACCAACATTTAACCAAGTCATTATGTAAAGCAATTATCCCGCCGGATGTTCGAATCAGATCAAATTCAACATCACTAGGGGGGACATAAATACCATCAATCTCTCGAAGTAAATCGCTTAAGGCTGATTTCCCACTAAAACTGAAGCCAGACAAATCTACTATTTGCATATTTACTTGCTCTACTACAGCTTTTTACAAACAACAAGCATATGGGAACTAAAGCCACTATCGGAAATAGACTTTTGCATCATATCAAATTGTTCTTCAGAAGCGACTTTCAAGAATTTTCGCCAGAAACTATCATTGATATATTTTGAATTGTTTTTCATTATATCTAGATCAAGCTTTCCTGGCGTTGTAACACCCTCAATAGTAAAGCCGATCCTTTTTAAGAGAAATTTTATTGAACTAGGATTCAAAAAATTTAAATGCTGTGGCGGAGAAATAGACTTTGAGTGTTTACCTAATGTTTGTATATCTACACCTAAACCACTTAATGTAGAAAATATAAAAATATCACCAGAACCCATCAAACAATATAAGTTATCTAAAAATGCTTTCGGGTCATATAAGTGCTCAAAAAGCTCAAAACTAACAAAGCATTTAGTCTGAGCTGATTCAAAATCATCAGTTCTTAAATCTTCTAAAAATGACTCTAAAACCTTGAAACCTTTGTCTCTGCATATTTTAGCTAAGTGCATTGAAGGCTCAATAACAGTCACTGACGCATAATCTAATGCTTCGAGTTCTTCAGCAAAAACCCCATAACCTCCGCCGATATCATAGACATTTTGAATATTGTAGTTTTTTAAAAGTACATTTATTTGCTGAGCTTTTGGTTTCCAGATTTGTTCTCGACGAGATACTTCAGTTTCTTTATAAAATGTAGTAGCCCAAAACTTTGAAGACTTCGAATCAGAGTAAAACTTTTTAAAATACTTAAACTTTGGACGTGGGTTAACATACAAAGTCAAACACTCTTCGCACTCACTAACACCAAATCCATCTTTTTCGTAAACAACAGGAGATGCGCCTGAATTACATGCCGGGCATGGCATTTCTTGCGTTTCGCAACCATTAAATATTTCAGAAACATCTTCTTGGATTAATCCCAAAAATGTATCAAAAATTTTCTTAGGACGGATATCTTCTTCTTTCACAATTCACCTAGTTTATTTTAATAGCCAAGATATCAACCCTATAGAAAATAGTAAAAAACTAACATAATTAAAAAATCATTTAAGAACTAATTTTTTGGATAACCTGACTATTCATAAAAAAATACAATCACCACATTGGGTAGTTATCGTTCTGCTTCTTTTTTTTCTTAAATAAGCTCTTAACAGCTTCATAAAGTTTTATGAAAATTTTCTTCATGTTGTTATTGCCTTTGCTAAAATTATTTTACTCATCAACTGATTACCGTCATCATTCAAATGTACTGCATCGACAAATAAGGTTCTATTCTCATTAAAATCTTCATTTGCATCAACGAATCTTAGATCGTTTTTTTCACCCATCATTCTCAATTGACTACTATAGAATTTGTATAAAGACAAATCCATCTTATCTTTATATACACTCCATGCCGTTCCTTTTTGAATGCGCTCTAACTCATCAAACACTTCAAATTCTTCAGTTGAGGTTTTTTTCTGTGTCCAATTAAAAAAAGGCTGTAACACGAAACTAACATTACATTCTAATTGTTTTTTTAAAGCCGAATATAGAAAAAAATTTCGATTATAATTCTGTACTAGATTGTTCATTTTATCATCGAAAGTTAAACTTTTTTCTTCATTGATTGATTTTTTAAAAAGGCTTAATAAAATATCTGAAATACTTTTTTCAAATAGATACTTTTTATCAGTTCCAGTAATTTTTGCAATTAATCCTACTATAATTCTTCGCTTACATGAATAGACTGCATCTAACGCATCAATCTCTCCAAATCTACGATCAAAACCATCATTAAATTCTGAGACAAGATTAATATATAAGTCATTATTCCCAGATAAAAAAACTATATTATTAACCTTCTTAGCTTTATAAATAAAGCGAATTAAATGAATATACTCTTGGATTGATACACCACCTCGAAGGCCAAAATTTAACCATACCTGCCCTGTTTCTTTAGCCAAATAGGATGAAATTGTTTGTGAATCAGAACTTGCCCCAACACCAAATACTGTTGAACCACCAATCAAAATATTTACATGCTCATATTTTTCAATATCTTCAACTTTAAATATCTCAGTACGACCCTTTGTCCAACGGAAACCGCTTACATCTGTATTAATTACTGAATCGTGATAATCTATCGGCCCTGATAGCATTGCATATGGTGCAAAAGTACCTGCAGCCATTTTGTCATAATTTTCCATACAAGGAAAAAATTTATAACGCTTATTAGTCAAGCTGGAACTCCTCTTTCCAGTTAGTGTCATTTTCTAGTTTTGGTTGATTTTCTTTTAATAAGACATAATCTCCAATCACTAAGATATCCATTTCAGTTCTCATAAAACACCGGTAACTGTCTTCAGGAGTACATACAATTGGCTCACCTCGTACATTAAAAGATGTATTCACCACCACTGAACAGCCGGTTTTTTCTTCAAATGCCTTAATCAAACTATAATACCTAGAGTTTGTTTCAGGATGTACAGTCTGAATTCTAGCCGAATAATCCACATGAGTTACAGCTGGAATTGTACTTCTATTAACTCTTAACTGCTCGATACCAAATAAGTTTTGCTCTTCTTCGGACATTTTAATTGTCAAATCCTCCTTAATAGGAGCAACTAAAAGCATGTAAGGACTATCCACATCAATCTGAAAATAATCAGAAACCTTTTCTCTTAATACTGAAGGAGCAAATGGTCTAAAACTCTCCCTATACTTAATCTTTAAATTCATAACCGTTTGCATTTTTTGACTTCTTGGATCACCTAAAATACTTCTATTACCCAATGAACGTGGGCCAAACTCCATTCTCCCTTGATGCCAACCTATAACTTTTTCATCTGCAAGCCCATCTGATACACAATCAAGAAGACTGCTAAAGTCATCATAATAAGTATATACAGCATCAACACTGTCTAAATATTCAGCGATATCTGTTTTTGAAAAACTAGGCCCCAAGTATGACCCCTTCATAGAATCACTTTTATCATCAGCAACCCTAGGATTTCCAGCCTCTTCATAACAATACCATTGTGCGGCTCCTAGAGCCCCTCCAGCATCACCAGCTGCCGGTTGAATCCAAATATTATTGAAGATATTTTCTCTTAAAAGCTTGCCATTAGCGACACAATTTAATGCTACACCACCTGCTAAACAAATATTTTCCAAGCCAGATAGCTTTTTAGCTGATCTAGCTAATTTAATAACAATTTCTTCTGTAACATCTTGAATAGATCTAGCCACATCCATTTCAAATTGACTAATCTCTGTTTCAGGTTCTCTAGGAGGTCGTCCAAAAAGTTTATGAAACTTTGTGTTTGTCATATGATTTGCAAACGGAAAATCGAAATAATCCATATCGAGTTGAAACGTACCGTCTTCGGAAACGTTGACTATCTCATTCTTAATTAAATCAACATATTTAGGTCGTCCATACGGAGCCAACCCCATTACCTTATATTCCCCACTATTAACTTTAAACCCAATATAGCTGGTGATCGCTGAATAAAGTAACCCTATTGAATGAGGAAATTCTACACTTTCTATTTTAGTAAGTTTATTCCCTTCTCCTTTCCATAAGGTTGTCGTTTCAAACTCCCCTACACCATCTAAAACTAAGACTGCTGCTTTATTAAATGGAGAAGAATAAAACGCACTTGCAGCATGGGAGTGGTGGTGAGTCGTATTTTTAATTTTCTCTTTTGGGACATCTACACCTAATTCTTGTCTAAAACTTTGAATCAAATTTGATTTCCAATAGAGTTTTTTTGTTAACCAAATAGGTAGTGACTTAAAAACGAAGGGTAAGCTTTTAGGAAAAAAATTCACATAGGTCTTTAAAATTCTCTTAAATTTTAAAGACGGATCATCATAAAAAACTATTGCATCGACTTGATCTAAGCTAATACCAGCTTCAGCTAAGCAATATAGTATTGCATTTTTAGGAAATCCTGAATCCTGTTTTATTCTTGTGAACCTTTCTTCTTGAGCAGCCGCTATTATTTCATCATTGCGTAAAATTGCCGCTGCTGAATCATGATAATAAGCCGAAACACCTAAAATATACATTTTTAAGGTACCTTTTTTTAATTTAATTTTTAAATAGAAAATAATGTTTTTTTATATAACTTGTCATTGATCATAAGAGACTCTACGACCCCGATATCCTCTGGAATATCTACAGCTTTAACAACATAATTTGTCTTGATCATCTTTAACTTATATCCATTTTCAAGCACTCTCAACATATCAACTGATTCAATAATCTCTAACTCTGTTGGGGTCATTTCATTATATTTAATTAGAAAGTCACGCTTGAATGGGATGACAGGAATTTGTTTATACTGAGGGACTTCTCCTGAAAACTTCTTTTTAGAAGGAATGGGTTCTCGAGAAAGGTAAAGTGCATTCCCTTCCTTATCCATAACCACCTTCACTTCATTGGGACTGTTAAACTCGTTATCAGTTTTAATCTCACCTGTTAAATTTGTGATCAGAACTGAACTATCAGATAACATTGGAGAGAGCGCTTCATCAATCATATCAGGGTGCGTTAGTGGCTCATCACCTTGAACCATAACTAAAATATCAACTCTTTTCCCAGTAGATTCTTCAATTTTCAACATAGCCTCAGCGCAGCGATCACTACATCTTTCATGACAATCGGATGTCATGACTGCTTTTCCATCGATAGATTCTACATAATCAAAAATTTCTGCATCACATGTCGCGACATAAACGTCTGAAAGAGATTCAGCTAGGCTAACCCTTTTAAAAACATGTTCTATCATTGGAATATCTAGAATTTTTGCCATTGGCTTACCAGGAAAACGGGTCGCTGCCATTCGTGCAGGAATTACAGCTACAATGTTAAGTTGTTTTTTACTCATAACGTTTCTCTATTATAAAAGTTTTTTATTTAACTAATGACTCTCTTATCGAGGCCATCCCACTCTTAGAACAATCGCCTAAAAAGAAAAAATCTGTACTGTATGCAAGGAAGGACGCCCCTTCAAGTATTCTCTTCTTCATATGCTCGGGCTCTGACTGAATGACATGAAATCCATATGGCTTATTTGCTTCTTTACAGGCTTTTTTAACCTTGTCAATTGCTTCCTTAACATCATCCCTCTCGAACTGTCCAGGAAAACCAAGACTTCCAGACAAGTCATATGGACCGATTATTGTCCCATCAATCCCATCTACTGCTAAAATATTTTCAATATCTTTAACTCCATCAACATGTTCAATTTGGGCTATTATAATAGCTTCATTTAAAACCCATTCCTTGTACTCATTAAAACGCTCACCATATCCTTGTGCCCTTGACAAACCAACACCTCGAGTTCCATATGGCGGATACCTTACAAAACCAACTGCCTGTTGCGCATCTGCTTCTGAATTAACCATGGGAATTATTACTCCATCCGCCCCCATATCCATGACTCGTTTAATGACAACTTCTTCATTTTTGCTTACTCGGACTAGAGCTTTCATATTTGAAGACTGAATAGTAATAATAAGTTTCTTAGTTGCCTCCAAATCAATACTAGTATGCTCAATATCAATACACAGCCATTCAAAACCTGCTTGAGCCATAATTTCAACAATATTGGTTTCGTTCATTGTTAGCCAAGAACCAATTGTAAGCTCATTATTTATTAATTTGTTTTTAAGCACCCTTTTTCTCCAAAAGTGTATCTATATTTAAGTAAAATTGTATCGTATAAAGAAAAATTAAAACATTACAAAATAAATAAACATATCCCAATAGAACCATACCATTATCAGCAAACAGAAAATAGACAAGTGTTATAAAAACACTGCCGTATACGATATCCAATAATATAAGTCGGAATAAAAATTTCTTAGCAAACATCAAATTTACAATAAGATATGCAAGAATTCTAAAAATATCACCAATCAACATCAACACAACTAAAGGTGCAATTACTAGAAACTCTTTTGACAACAAGAGCTCAATAAAGAACTCTTTAAACAACCAAAATACAAAAGCCCCAAACAGGGCAAATGGTAAAAAAAACACTACGGATTTTAAGAATAAACTTTTAATTTTTGAAACTGACTTCAGCTCAGCAAACCTCGGTAAATAATAAATACTGGCAGGCAACAAAAAAAGCATTGTAAAATAAGTTGATATTTTCATCAAAGCTTCCCAATAACCTGCAACATCCAAATTTGCTGAGTTTACGACAATATTTCGAACACCAATTTGAGTCAAGCTTAAAACAACCCCTGAAATAAATGAAACCATACCAAACTGTAATAGCTTTTTTACAGTATCTTTTTCAAAAACTTGTTTAAATCTCCCAAAATAAAAAAAGCGAACCCCATATCTTGAATAAAAAATTAGAGAAACAAATATAAACACAACAAATTGACAAATAATTATCGAATATAATGCGCCATCCAAACCAAAGTCGATAGACATCCAAACCGTAATAACAGTTGTCAAAACACTAATTACAATATTGGTAATAATAAAAACTTTTAAATCCTGCAACCCATTTAAAATCGATAATATGAACATATAAATGACTTGAAAAACCATCGTTAAGGCTAACATGGCGATTAAACTTGTATATTCTTGTGAGAACAATATTAGTTCACTAAAAAATTCTGCATTTAAACTAATAAAAACAATAACTAGTCCAGATAATATTAAACTTAAATAAAATCCATTGCCCCATATCTTACGGCGTTTTTCATGATCGTCACTGTATTCAGCAGTATACTTAACCAACCCAGTATGAATTGAACCTGAAGCAACATTAATGACTAATGATATAAAGTTCTGAAGTTGGCCGACAACAGCCAAACCTGCAGGACCAAGGTAAACAGCAAAAACTTTATTGATCAGAATTCCAGATAAAAGCTTTACTACAGTCTGAAATGTTGTCAGAACAAAGATGGTATTAATATTCATTAATGAGTTTAGATATTATTTCAATGGATGTTTGTCCCAGAGTAGGGTAAATAGGCAAGCTTAATACTTCTTTATGCAACATTTCAGTAGTTGGCAATTCAAGTTTAAAAAATTTACTGTAGGCTTTTTGATGATGGGGAGGTATTGGATAATGAATAAGCGTCTGAACGCCTGCATTTTGCAAATATTGCTGTAACTCATCACGCTTAGAAGTACGTATAACAAACAAATGAAATACATGACTATCTTCTTCGTCATTAATAATCGGTAACTGTATTTTTGGGTTACTAATTCCATCCAAATATGCTTTAGCAACAGATCTTCTCTTCTCAGTTTCGATATCCAGATATTTCAACTTTACAGTAAGCATGGCAGCTTGTATTTCATCTAAGCGGCTATTTACACCTTGATAAATATTTTCATACTTTTTATTACTACCGTAATTACCAAGTGCTCGAATAATATGGGCCAACTCGTCATCATTAGTAGTTACGGCCCCCGCATCACCTAACGAACCAAGATTTTTTCCAGGATAAAAACTAAAACCTGATGCATCACCCCAACTACCAGCCTTTTGTCCATTAATACTAGCCCCGTGCGCCTGAGCAGAATCCTCAAGCACCAATAGGTCAAATTTTTCAGCAATAGCATTAATTTCTAACATAGGAGCCAATTGGCCGTATAAATGCACTGCAAGAATTACTTTAGTCTTAGACGTAATCGCTTTTTCGACTAAAGCACCTGATAAGTTGTAGGTTCTCTCATCTGGTTCAATCAAAACAGGAGTTAAGCCATTTTCAGTAATAGCTAAAATACTTGCTATATAGGTATTTGCAGGAACAATAACCTCATCACCT
The DNA here is from genome assembly GCF_002848135.1 of Hydrogenovibrio sp. SC-1. Lineage (GTDB taxonomy): Bacteria > Pseudomonadota > Gammaproteobacteria > Thiomicrospirales > Thiomicrospiraceae > Hydrogenovibrio. The sequence continues at coordinate 180,147 of NZ_PKGB01000001.1, read as the reverse complement.
TCTTGCAACCTACCCAATTCCTTCCATGCACGTAAAGTTAAGATTAAGGCATCTAACCCATTAGCTACACCAATACAATGCTTAGTACCACAATAGTCAGCAAATTCGCGCTCAAAAGTTTCAACATAATTACCTTGAATATACCAACCCGAATCAATCACATCTACTGCAACTTGAGCCAACTCTTCTCTATATTGAGCGTTAATGCCTTTTAAATCTAAAAATGGAATCAATTTTAATACCTACTGTATTTTATTTAAAACATTATCTACCATGCGAAAATGATTATTACAATTTGGACATATAAAATTCTGAAGCTTAGAACCACAGTCACAAACATAACCATACTGTTTGGCTGGATTACCATACACCAAAGCGTATGGAGGTACATTTTTAGTAACCACGCTACCGGCACCAACCATGGCGTAAGCACCAATAACAAGCCCACCGATAATAGTTGCGTTAGCTCCAACTGAGGCATGATGCTCAAGAGTTGTTTTCAAAAATTCCGTTGGCTGATGCTTTGATCTTGGAGTGAAATCGTTAGTAAAAGTGACATTGGGACCAATAAAGACATTGTTACCAATACGTAAACCATCCCAAATTTGGACACCTGATTTTACTGTAACATTATCACCTAGAACCACATCATTTTCAATTAGGGTTAATGCATTAATATTACAATTAGCGCCTATTATAGCGCCTTTTAATACCACACTAAACTGCCAAATAGTCGTATTTTCTCCAATCCTATCGGTTTGTACATCAGCAAGCGTGTGAATTTTAAAATTTGCCATTGACGATACTCAGGAACTCTTGGTAATTGGTAATATAATCTGATGATTCATAAAAATTATCTGCCAAGACAAGGAGCACACAATCGCTTGAAAAGTCATGCATCGTCCCCCATATTAAAGCATCTTGAAATACTCCCTTGTTGGGTGCATCTAAATCATAGGTAATTTCCTGCCGGCCATCATTCAAAGTGACTTTACACTTTCCATTTACGGCAATTAAATATTGCTTGGTTTTATAATGTGAATGGTTTCCTCGTGGCGTATCTTGTTGTGTTCCATAAATGTAAAATACTCGCTTTATTTCAAATGGAACTTGACGATTCGATTCGATAGCCACTAGCTTCCCTCGGTGATCTCCTAAAACCTGATGCTCATAGGCAATCATAACTCGCCACCGACCATATCGGCTAAGTATTGCCCATAACCATTCTTAGATAGGACTTTAGCGGCTACTAGCACATCATCACTGCTTAACCAACCATTACGCCATGCAATTTCTTCAAGGCAGGCGACCTTATAACCTTGACGTTTCTCGATAGTTTCAACAAACATAGCAGCTTCTAATAGACTCTCATGAGTACCCGTGTCAAGCCAAGCAAAACCTCGACCAAGCAATTCTACATTTAAATCACCACGCTCCATGTACATTTGGTTGATAGAGGTAATTTCTAATTCTCCTCGAATAGAGGGTTGAACTTGTTTAGCCATCTCAATCACGTCATTATCAAAAAAATACAAGCCAGTTACAGCATAATTTGATTTTGGTTTTTTAGGCTTTTCTTCAATACTAATGGCCTTTTTATCTTTATCAAACTCCACAACACCAAAACGTTCAGGATCTTTGACTTGATAACCAAAGACAGTAGCCCCTACTTGCCGTCCTACTGCTCTCTTGAGAACAGGACTAAAACCCTGCCCCCAGAAAATATTATCACCTAGAACCAAACATACACTTTCATTACCGATAAATTCTTCACCAAGAATAAATGCTTCTGCCAAACCATTAGGTGCAGGCTGAACTGCGTAGCTGATATTAACACCAAAATCTCTACCATCGCCAAGCATACGAATAAAGCCAGCTTGATCTTCTGACGTGGTAATTATCAAAACATCCTGAATGCCTGCAAGCATCAACACACTTAACGGATAGTAAACCATTGGTTTATCATAAATTGGTAACAACTGTTTAGATACGCCCCGTGTAATGGGATAAAGCCGTGTACCGGAGCCTCCGGCTAAGATAATGCCTTTCATCATTAATTTCCTAGTCTTTCTCTTTGATAACTGCCATCCTGCACATGTTTACACCATGCTAGGTTATCCAAATACCACTGTACAGTTTTTCGAATACCACTTTCAAATGTTTCTTGTGGGGTCCAGCCAAGCTCTCTTTGTATTTTACTAGCATCAATAGCATAACGCATATCATGACCAGGCCTATCACTTACGAATGTAATCAGTGAATTGTATGTAGTGAGCTGCCCGCCATCTTTAGTTCGTAAACCTAGATCAAATGGAGGAATTAATTCATCAAGTATATTACAAATAACTTTGACTACTTCGATGTTTTGTTTCTCATTATGTCCACCTATATTATAGGTTTGCCCAGTTTTTCCCTTAGTTGCAACCAACACTAAAGCTCTGGCATGATCTTCAACATAAAGCCAATCACGAATTTGATCACCCTTTCCATAAACAGGAAGAGGCTTCCCTTCGATTGCATTTAAAATCACTAGTGGAATTAATTTTTCTGGAAAATGATATGGACCGTAATTATTAGAGCAATTCGTAACAAGAGTGGGCACTCCATAAGTTCTGTGCCAAGCCCTTACTAAATGATCTGAGCTCGCTTTACTGGCGCTATACGGAGAGCTTGGCGCATACGCTGTTTTTTCAGTAAACAGAGGTAAGACCTGATCATATATTTGTTTATTTCTAATCTCATTAGGATGAGGTAAATCACCATACACTTCATCAGTTGAAATATGGTGAAAGCGAAACTTTCTTTTTTTATCACAATCTAACTCTGACCAGTAAGCTCTTGCTTGTTCCAGTAAAGTATATGTGCCCACAATATTCGTTTGAATAAAATCACCAGGCCCATCAATTGATCGATCAACATGCGATTCTGCAGCCAAATGCATAATAATATCTGGCTTATATTGATTAAAAACACGTCGAAGTTCTAAAGCATCACAAATATCGAGTCTTTCAAAATAGTAACGATTACTTAACTCAATAGAAGTAAGTGACTCTTTATTTCCTGCATAAGTTAATTTATCAACGTTCACTACAGTGAAATCGGTCTCATTAATGAGGTATCGGATGACTGCTGAACCAATAAATCCAGCACCTCCTGTGACCAGTATGGTATTACCATTATTCAAAAGCATATTCCTTTCAACATATAAACCAAGTCAAAGTACCATTTTCTATATTAACTCGACTTATTGGCAAAGACATGTTCTCTTTGGATTTGCATGATTCTACGACCCATGACTTATCTTTACCTCGTGAAACAACAACACCGTGCTTGAACTTATTAATCAAGGGTAATGTCATTGAAATTCTATTTGAGCCCAATTTTTCGACGTACTCATGTTTAATCAATTTGTATTTTTCAGCTAAAACATTACCTTCTGGAAAGATGGAAGCGAAATGCCCATCAGATCCAATACCAATTAATGCGATATCAAAAACCGGGATTTCATTATTTTTTGATATATTCCTACGAATCAGCTCTTCATACTCTAAGGCAGCTTGAGAATACTCCCCACTTGTATACATAGGATAATACTTTGGTTTTTTCCTAAGACGATCGATCAAGTGACGTTTAGCCACACCAAAATTGCTCTCGGGTGAATCTTGACTTACACAACGTTCGTCCAGCCAATAAATATCAACTTTTGACCAATCAAGTTTATTTTCGTTTTCAACAAATTGGTCAAAAATGCCTAACGGCGTCCGACCACCACTCAAGACAAACCTGCACAGCCCATTTTCTTGAATTGCACGATTTATCTCTTCAATTAAACATGTGGAAACAGTTTTGAAGAATATTTCTTCATTAATCTCATTAAACTGTACATTCATAACGACACTTAACCTTACTACTACTCAACATTCGCCGAATAATATTTAGTAAAATATTCACGAATCATACTGTTATTTATTTGGTTCATCTCAAAAAACTTAAGCTCTACTTCCCCTTGTGAAACAGGAACTATTAAGCCATAAAAACCTTGTTTATTTTTCTTATCCTTCTCAAGAGCCCTAATAAATTCGTTAAAATTAAAATCTACAAAGTCGGAATCTATAAGATTTAAAGTTAAAGTAGAATGTAATCGATCAAATAAATGATGTTCAATTAGCCCTTGCTTTAAGGCAAAATAATTTGCCACATCTAAACCTATTGTTACGGCTATACCATGAGGAATACCAAAATGTGTAGCAGCTTCTAAAGCGTGACCGAAAGAGTGACCATAATTCATTTTCAATCTCAAGCCGTTATCGAGCGCATCCACCTCAAGAATGTTATTTTTTAACTTTAGAGATTCGAAAATCAGGGACTCAAGAACTCTTGAATCATTTTGATAACAATTCATTTGTTCAATTAAACGTTCTAATGATTCCTGGCCAGAAAGCATAAAGACCTTTAATATCTCACCAATTCCTGAACGAATATCATCATCAGTTAAGGTTTCTAGAAACTGGCTCTGAATATATATTCTTTTTGGGGTATAAAAATTTCCAAGAATATTTTTCCAAGATTTAAAATTAATTGAGCTTTTTCCACCTATACAACTATCTGCTTGCGATAGCAGCGTTGTTGGGTACAACACCCAATCAATACCTCTCATGTAAATACTTGCAGCAAACGTTACCAAATCCTGAACAACCCCTCCACCAATGGCAACAATAAAAGCATCACGAGTAACTCCTGCCAAAACCATTTCTTCACAAATATCTAATGCAGTTTGAGGTGTTTTAATATCTTCAGACACCTTTATTTTAATTATTTTTTTATCTTGTATATTGAGAATTTCTCCATACAAACCAAACACCTTATCGTCAATAATTACAGCTGCACACCTATCAATATCAGTTCTAATCTCATCCCAATTTGAACTAAAGAATAAATCATAAGTTGCGGAATCTGAAAAAATCTTTAGCTCATTCACAGACAAACCCTCCATCTACGGTTATATTTTGACCAGTCATATATGTGTTTTTATCACTTGCTAAAAACAATACATAATTTGCTATTTCCTGCGGTTTACCGAGTCGATTCAAAGGTATTCTTTGCTTCATCTCAGCAATACCTTCTTCACCCAAAACTCTTTCAGTTAGCTCTGTCTCAATAAAACCTGGTGAAACAGCATTCACCAAAACCTTGCTGGAAGCCAAATCCAGAGCCATCGTCTTTGTTACACCAATCAATCCTGATTTACTTGCTGTATAGGCACTTCGTTTTTCTTTTGATACCACTCCAAAGATAGAAGCTATATTTACGATACGACCATACTGCTTCTTCTCCATTTTTTTAGAGACGATACCACTAATTATTATTGGCGACTGTAGGTTCACCTTCAATATTTCTTGAATTTTATCAACAGGAAATTCTGATAAGTGATGAATCGAGTTAATTCCAGCATTATTTACACAAACATCAAAACCATCATATTCATCAACAAGTTTTCGAAAACTGTCTTCCCATCCTGTTGTGGCTAAATCCATAGAATGATATTGAATTTCAATTGATTTTTTTTGGAAACTTGTTATCCAATCAGGTATTGATTTTGACTGCCCAGTAACGACAATTTGATTACATCCTGACTCAATAAAAAGTAACGCAATTTGTTTACCTATTCCACGACTTCCACCAGTTACCAGAACTTTTTGATCTCTAAAACTTATTAACATCAGATCTCACTCAATAGCATTAATCAAATTCGTGATTGCTGCCATTCCCATAGCGACGACGGCTTCCTTGGCGTTGCCACCAATATGTGGCATGCACATTAGGTTAGGAATTTCTAACAACGCTTTATCTTCTGCAGGCTCAACTTCATATACGTCCAATGCTGCTCCGGCTATTTTATTATCCAATAGAGCTCGCTTTAGAGCATTCTCATCAACAATCCCACCTCTAGCCGCGTTAATAATTATTGCATTACTCTTCATCATCGCTAATGTTTCGGTATTTACCATGTGTTTTGTTTGTTCATCAAGCGGTGTATGAATAGAAATAACATCACACTTTTGAAATATTTCTTCTTTCGAAACAGCCTTGGCACCTACAGAAGCATAATAGGCATCTTGTTCAATAATATCGTTAACCAAAAGTTCACAATTAAATGGCTTCAGAACTTCAATCAAATCTTTTCCAATATGACCCACACCGATAATGCCAAAGGTGGTATTCGTTAACTGTCTACCTCCTTGAACAAGCCACTCCCCTTTTTTAAGAAGATTTGAAGTAACATACAGGTTTCTTAGCAAGGATAGTGATGCGCCTAAAACCTCTTCAGAAACTGATCTTTTATTCACTCCTTTCGGATACACAACTTTTACACCATGTTTCGCACAGGCCTTGAAATCGATATTATCCAAACCCACACCATACTTAGATATCACCTTCAATTGTGGGCATTGAGACAAAACATCATCGGTAATTTTATCCAAACCGATAATCGCATAATCACAGTGTTGCAAAAAAGGGATTAACTCTTCTGGCGTAAAACGAACCTGTTTTTCGTTAATTACTACATCACCATCAAAACTTTCCCTTAGATACTCAATTCTCTCTTGATCTCTGGAAAACGCCACCGCCGTTACACCAACCACCTTACTTGTCATTGTAAAACCCCGAACACTCATAAATATCTTCAACCAACTTCAAGGCATTAAATGCATCAGAGCTTGTACCGTTTTCAATTTCACCTCTACCTTGAATTGCATTAAGAAACTCTTGCACCTCATACTCCCAAGAGCGATCATATTCAAACCATGTAGTAGTTTCTTTAGGCTTACCCATCGCATGGGTTACATCCTCAAACTCCCTTCTACCAACCACGAGCGTTTCTGGCGCATAACTCCTAGTTCCTGATAGGATCCCATCCAGGTTTATATAGCCTTCTTCGAAACACATTTCTAATAAAAATTTATGTTTCCACTGAGTAGCGGAAGAATGTAGCATTGCTGTAACACGGTCTTTATTTTGCATAATTGCAAAAGCATTATCTTCAGCCTCTACATCCCAAAAAGCGGTCGTGACAAAACTATTAATTTTTTCAAAAGTTCCACCCGAAAAATACATCATTAAATCAAGCATATGAATACCTTGATCAATCAATATCCCCCCGCCCGATAAGTTTCTAAAATTTCGCCAATTTTGATGGTAGTCGATACTGCCAGCCTTCCCGTAGACACCACGCAGCCACAATAAACGCCCCATATCCCCCGAGTCTATTAACTTTTTAGCTTCCATCACAGAATAATGGTAACGATGATTAAAACCATACTTTAATATCAACCCTGATGCACTTTCCGCTTCAATAACTGCGAGAAGCTCTGCAGTACTTCTCGCAGGAGGCTTCTCACAAAACACATGAACACCCCGTCCCAATGCTTTTACTGTAAAATCAGAAAGCACATCATTGTAAGCACAAATAAATACAGCATCTAATTTTTGATCCAACAACTCATCATAACTGTTACAAACAACAACCCCTCCCTGTAATTCAGGAGGATCAATGTCATATATCGCTACAACCTCTGCGAAATCAACGTTATTAACATGAATTTCTCTAACCTTACCAAGCTTTCCATACCCTGCAATACCGACTCTAAGCATTAGAACCTCGATTAATGTAATATGAGTAAATAATATGATCTAGGATCATATGTACATCTTCAACCAACCCATACTCGCCCTTAGGGGCATCTACATGAAATTTAATATCGGCAACTTCTTTAAGATAACCACCTTCAAACCCCGTTATACCAACGACCTTACACCCAATTTCTTTTGCATAACCAACAGCTTTGACGATATTGGGCGAATCACCACTACATGAAATAGCTATTACGAGATCGTCTTTAGAAACTAACCCGTTCATTTGCATATAAAATACATTTTCATAACCAATATCATTAGCAATTGCTGTAACTACTGGAGAATTATCACCCAAACTAGTTACATCGAAGTTCATAATTTCTCTTCGACGCAAGCCGGCACCTAAGTCGTTAACCATATGAGAGGCCGTTGCAGAACTACCTCCATTACCAAGAATATATACTCTAGACTTTTTCTTGACAGTTAATTCTAGCGACTCAATAATATCTTGAATAATACTCGCATCCACACTATCTAACAACAACTTCAGTTTCTCTATATAAAGAGGGGTAAATTCTTTTGCATTCACTATGTAATCACTCCACAATTAAAGACCTTGCCGAACCTTAACCAGCCCACACCAGAACCAATATTAAATTAACAACTTATTAAAACTTTGTGTAAAAACCTACTCTACTAGGCAACCTCTTCACTTCAAAATAACACATCCATTTTCTCTACCCCAGACTAGCCTCTGACAGCCACTAACCGACATACTTTTATGATAAAAGCAAGCAGCATGAAATCAATATGACTGTTTTACAGGCGCTATTTTTAAACATTACCTTTGGCTGTCACCCATATTTTACAATCAAGATTAGTTAACATTAACGATACTTTCACTACTAAACTTGAAGGCAATCTACCCTAGCCTCCGCTCTTCAGATAATACCGAGAAAATAATTTACCCACTCTCAACAAAAAGAAATACGAAGCTACCATCACAATCGGGTTTATCTACAAAACATAACAAAGTGACCACAGGGTAAATTCAGCAACAACTGCAATTAAGGCTTTAACATCAAACCTTTACTCCAAAATCTTTTTTTCTACCTTTAACCTTATCATTCAAAAGCTTTTAACTTCTGCAATTCAGAAGATAATTCATCATATTCTTGACGTTTGCGACAAATAAACTGTTCAGTAAGCTGGATACGCTCTTTTAAACCTTTAGGGGTCAACACATATCGGTAACCTAATTTATTTGAATTTTGAGCAAAACGCTCAGCTTTAACCAACCCTTTTTCCATTAAACACTTCAATACGTAGTTCGTTTTACCCAAACTAAAGCCAAGTTTCTGAGCCAAAGTACGTTGATTTGGTTCGAAATCTAAATATCGCAGGACTTGTAATTGGTTTTCTGGAGTCATTTTTTTAAACTGGACTTTGTTCAAATTTTGAAATTAAAGATTTTATCTGATGCCACTAGTAATTAAAAGTGATTTTCCGGAAATTTTCATATTAATTTCTCTCTCCTCCACAACATATGCCACCCTTATAGCGCTCAAGATAATATTGGCAACCCAAAAACACTCGCAATGTGCTATCCTTAATCAAAACCTTACCTACAACTTCCCTGCCTGATGGAATCTATTATGTCATCAATACCACTATTATTAGATCAAATCGATATTACCGACATTATTTCAATTGCCAAAGAGGCTGGAGAGGTCATAATGACCGTTTATGTACAAGATTTTCAAGTGGCTTTTAAAGCGGACGAATCTCCTCTTACCGAAGCTGACCAAAAATCAAACCAAGTTATTGAAGCAGGTTTGAAAAAAATATCGGATACTTTGGGTGTCAATATCCCCATCCTATCTGAAGAAGGTCGTGATATTCCTTACGAAGAACGGAAAAGCTGGACAACCTTTTGGTTAGTTGATCCATTAGATGGTACTAAAGAATTTGTGAAAAGGAATGATGAGTTTACCGTCAATATTGCCCTGATTCACAATAATACACCGGTATTAGGCGTAGTTTACACCCCCGCTTTAGGGCAGCTGTATTATGCCAAGCAAGGCGATGGTGCCTTCAAATCAGAAAGGATTAACAGCAACATAGTTACCCACACCTTACCCATCGCTAGCGAGCGCAAGCCTGGCGAATTAAAGATAGTAGCTAGTAAATCACACTTATCCAAGGAAACGGAACAGTTTATTGATGACTTGGCTAAACAAGGGCATAAAATTACATTAGAGTCGATTGGCAGCTCACTAAAGCTATGCTTAGTTGCAGAAGGTAAAGCGGACATTTACCCAAGACTTGGGCCTACAATGGAATGGGATACAGGCGCAGCTCACGCCATTGTCAATGAAGCCGGCTTTAGCCTACAAAAGTTTACCTTTGAACATGGCTATGAACCGCACTTATATAACAAAGAAAACTTGTTGAATGACTGGTTTGTAGTGAAATAACACTCACTCCAACGCAAAGGACGAGGTTTTACACTCCTGTTACCAAAACCTCACCTTATTTAGCCTGCCACTTCATCAGTCAATCCTGCCGCAAATCAAGACCCCTTAAAAGCGAATCGATTTTACTCATAAGTAACTAAAACGCCATGTAAACCACTCTACAAGCGGCCATGACACAATTTTCCCCACAAGGGTTATTTTGGGCAATAAAAAAGCCTGACTTCAAAACACGTAAGTACTTGAAACATCAGGCTTTAGAATGTGGCTCCCCAAGCTGGACTCGAACCAGCGACATACGGATTAACAGTCCGGTGTTCTACCAACTGAACTATTGGGGAATAGTTGGTCAAACATTGCGTTTGAATGGGCGTATTATAGACAGCTTACAAAACTTTGCAACCCCTTTTTAAATAAATTTTTATTAGCTAACGCCCCATTCTATCAGCCTTAAGGACATCTCTTTCCTTTACTACTGCTAATTACTTGATATTAAAAGCGTCTGGTTTTCATTCAAAATGTAAATACCAGACTCTGGTCACAGAATCCCTTTTTTTTGAGTCTGTGACAAATTTGTGAGAATCGTTTCTGACAAACGAACCCCAGACAAATTAAATAAAGCCGAATGAATTGCAGACATGTAAAAAAAATCGTCAAAACCTCCATAAAATCACATTTTCAGTGCATTTCTAGAATGGCATAAATCAGTTCAAATCGACACTACCTGATCACTTTCAGAAACAGATTACAGTATGCCTTTTTCGGTTAGTGCATCCACCAATTGCAGGGTAACAATTTCAATTGAGACGTCATGATTGTGAATATGGATGTCCGGCGCTCTTGGCGTCTCGTAGGGTGAGTCGATACCTGTAAAATTGGCAATTTCCCCGGCACGGGCTTTTTGATAGAGTCCTTTGGGATCTCTTTGCTCACAAACTTCGAGCGGGGTATCGATAAAAACTTCTAAAAAATGGCCTGGCCTTGCCATGTTTCGCACCAGTTCACGATCAGCTTGAAAAGGAGAAATAAAGGCAGTAATAACGATTAAACCCGCATCACACATTAAATTGGCTACCTCCCCTACACGTCGGATATTTTCAATACGATCAGCCTCGCCAAAGCCTAAATCTTTATTGAGTCGATGACGTACATTGTCTCCATCTAATAAATAGCAATGTTTACCCGAATCAAAAAGCGTACGCTCCAATTGGTTTGCTAAAGTCGATTTGCCACTGCCGCTCAAACCCGTAAACCAGATAATACAAGGGGTCTGATGCTTTTGTTTGGCTCGATCTTGTTGCGTTACAAAATGTTGATGCCAAACAATATTTGAAGAAGGGTTATTCATAACAAATCCTAAGGTCGTAGGGCTTTAGCCTCAGTTATTAAAAGGAAAAAATAGTGGGACTAGGGTAATCACGGTCATGCCATAAACTAACGAAACAGGTAGTCCCATTTTTAAGTAATCAATAAATCGATAGCCACCCAGCGAATAGACCATTAAATTAGTTTGGTATCCATATGGTGTTAAAAAGCTGGCACTGGCACCATAAGCGACCGCCATTATAAAAGGCCAAGGACTGACATCTAATGTTTGTGCCGTGACCAAAGCGATTGGAAAACTAATAGCCGCGGCTGCATTATTGGTAACGGATTCAGTCATCACTACGGTTAACAAATAAATACCAATAAAACTACCATAGATACCCCAAGCACCGCTCCACAGCATGATGGTACTTGCAATCATATCTGCTACGCCGAACTGCATCATCACTTCTGCAATACCCAGCGCAGATCCGATGATCATCACCAGCTCAAATGGCATACGCCGACGAAGTTCATTGACATGTGTCAACCCGAATACTAAATACATCACCAGTAGCAACATCAACCCTTTTAACAAAGGTAAAAAATCTAAAGCTGAAAGCGCTATCACGCCACCAAATGCGGAGACCGCCACAACACTTTGCTTTAACGACAATGGATTCTGTGATTCTAATGCGGTGTAAAAGTAGAAATTTTTATCCAAGTTTTCACGCTTTATAAAATCTACACCTGTCAGCAAAACCAACACATCTCCAGGTTGTAATATCATTTCAGCTAGCCGACCATTTAATTGTTCATTGCCACGACGAATAGCAACCACGGCCGCATCAAATTTATTACGAAATTGCGCACTTTTAAGGGTTTGACCAATCATAGAAGATTGGTGAGATAACACCACTTCTACGAAATGCTGCTCCTTGGTTGAGGCTCCACCAGAAAAGGTTAAACCGTTAAACAACAATAATTTTGATGCCGATTTAATATCCCCCGCGAATAATAATCGATCTCCACTTTGCAACACATAGGCAGGTGAAACTGGAGTTATCACTGTGCCACTCGAAACCACTTGTGCCAAATAAAGATCATGAAGATGTCTTAGGCCTGCTTGCTCAACACTCAAATTGATTAAATCCGAGCCAGCCTCCAACTTAGCCTCAATCATATAATCACCGACTTGCGACTTTGTGACTTGAAGATCAGGCAGCAACTTCCCCCCCAGAACAATCAAAGTGATACCACCAAACAGCAATAAAAAAACACCCACTGAAAAAAAATCAAATAACTGTAAATTTGGCAGACCCGCTTGAACCACAAAACTATCCACAATTAAATGTGTCGAGGTACCTACCAAAGTGAGCGTACCGCCAAGAATAGCAAAGTAAGACAAGGGCATTAGTAGCTTAGAAGGTGCGATCGTTTTTGAACGCCCTAACAGAGCCATAAAAGCAGCCACCATTGCTGTATTATTGAGGAAAGCAGACCCAATCCCGACAACCCCACTCATTCGCACAAGCGATTGACGTTGCGTTCTGCCTACCAACCAACAAGAAAGAGACTCAAACAGCCGAGTTTTCTCAAGAACACTACTGACCAGAAGTAAAAAAACCAGCGTGACCAACCCCGTATTGACATAATTAGCCAACATTGATTCAAGTGAAATTAAACCAAAAACATAATAAATTAATAATAACGCCAAAAACAATTTAAAGGCCTGAATACGACCCCAAACCAACCCTCCTAGCAACAGTAGAATGGAAACAAAAATGGCACCCGTTAACATCGATCCACTTTACCCTTGATCATCAATCACAACACAACCCCATTCGGGATAGTGTTCACGTATATAAGTATTTAACGCCTTTTCCGCGTCACTATAGTGACGTGAAGGTGCATGCGCATTATTCGCTTCAACCGCTTCAACAATCATTCCCGCAGCCAAAGTTGCATTGGAGTACTTATCAATAACAATAAAAGAGCCAGTTCCTTTGATATCAGTATAAGCATCATAGGCAATGGCCTGGTTCAGGTGTAGCTGACATTGTGCGATTTGATTAAGCTCCAACTTGGCCGCATCTGATTGAACTAACGTATTCACATCAATCTGGTGATCAATTTGGGTAAACCGTCCCGACACCACAGATGTTGCACGTTTAATAAGATAATCACTTCCTGGCGTCATTGCGGCTTCATTCATCCACACCAACATCACTTTAAAATCGCTGGCGACCAGAGGAATATCTTGCGATTTAACAATCATATCACCACGACTAATATCAACTTCGTCCTCCAGGGTTAGCGTTACCGCTGAGGGTGCGAAGGCGGACTCAGAAACCGTTTCATCACTGGTAGCAGGTAGAATAACGTCTTTAACCTTGCTCGTTTTGCGAGATGGCAATACCGTCACCGCATCCCCCACTGCAATTTCACCGGCAGCAATGGTGCCACAATAGCCACGGAAATTTAAATGCGGACGATTGACATATTGAACAGGTAACCGGAAGTGCGCTAGGTCGACATTATCAGCAATGGCGATAGAATCGAGCAATCCCATTAACGGTTTTCCTTGATACCAATCCATCTGCTCGCTTGGGTTCACAACGTTATCACCTTTCAATGCTGACAATGGGATAAACACCGGTGATTCAATACCTAGTTGCTTAGCGAACTCAGTATAGTCAGCTTTGATATCATCATATCGTTGTTGCGAATAATCGACCAAATCCATTTTATTAATGGCAACCACAATGTGCTTCAAGCCAAGCAATTTGGTAATAAATGAATGACGACGCGTCTGGGTTTGAACCCCATGACGCGCATCAATCAAAATAATCGCTAAGTCTGCTGTTGATGCTCCAGTTGCCATATTACGGGTATATTGTTCATGACCCGGTGTATCGGCAATAATATATTTACGCTTGTCGGTTGAGAAAAAACGATAGGCAACATCAATGGTAATACCTTGCTCGCGCTCAGATTGCAAACCATCCACCAAAAGCGCTAAATCAACTTCTTCTCCAGTGGTACCATGCTTTTTGGAATCTTTATTAATGGCGGCTAACTGATCTTCAAAGATCATTTTGCTATCATGTAGCAAACGGCCAATTAAGGTACTTTTTCCATCATCGACACTGCCGCAAGTAATAAACCGTAGCAGTTCTTTGTTTTCATGCTGATGTAAATAGGATTCAATATTTTCTGCAATCAGATCTGATTGGTGTGACATTAGAAGTACCCTTCCATTTTTTTCTTTTCCATCGAACCGGCTTCATCATGATCAATCATGCGCCCTTGACGCTCGGAAACCTTGGTTAACAACATTTCTTGAATAATTTCAGGCAAAGTCGTTGCTTCTGATGCAACTGCGCCAGTCAATGGATAACAGCCCAAGGTTCTAAAACGAACCTTTTCCATTTTGGCCGTTTTGCGTAGCTCTTCAGGCATACGATCGTCATCCACCATTATCTTGGTACCACCATACTCAACCACTGGACGTTCTTTTGAAAAGTATAAATCTGGAATCGGTACTTGCTCTAAATAAATGTACTGCCAAATATCCAACTCCGTCCAGTTCGATAATGGGAATACCCGAATGGATTCACCTTTTTTATGGCGGCCATTATAAATATCCCAAAGCTCTGGACGCTGGTTTTTTGGATCCCAACGGTGATGATCGTCACGGAAAGAATAAATACGTTCTTTCGCACGAGATTTTTCTTCATCTCGTCTCGCACCACCAAAGACAGCGTCATACTGATAATGATCTAGCATCTGGCGCAAGCCTTCGGTCTTCATGATATCCGTGTGCATCGTCGAGCCATGTTCAAAGGGTGAAATATTCAATTCCGCCCCTTTGGGGTTAATATGGACAATTAATTCCATCCCCACTTCCTTGGCTCGTTGATCACGAAATCCAATCATTTCCTTGAACTTCCAAGTGGTATCCACATGGACTAACGGAAATGGTGGTGGCGCAGGATAAAAGGCCTTTTGCGCTAGATGCAACATCACCGACGAATCTTTACCAATACTATATAGCATGGCGGGGTTTTCAAATTCAGCAACCACTTCACGCATGATATGAATGGCTTCAGCTTCCAGTTTTTTTAAATGGGTTACTGTCTTCACAAAAAATCCTTATCCACTACTCTCTTTAACTTCTAAAAGTCATTTTACCGACTCCCAAAGCTTATGTCTTTTTAAATAGCACTTTACCACATGAGTTAATTTCCTCACTCCCCTTGACTATTGAATTAAATTCCGCTGTAATTACGCGCAAGGCTATGCCTTATACTAAATAGAAATACGATTCTTAATCAGTGCTTAGGAGAGTACAAATGAAAAAATTATTACTTGCAGTCACTGCAACATCTTTAATGTCTTTTGGTCTAGCAGCTCAAGCTGGTGATGTAGCCGCAGGAAAAGCTACTTTCTCTTCAACTTGTGTTTCTTGTCATGGTGAGCAAGGACAAGGTGTTGTTGGTCCTAAACTAGCAGGTCAATCAGCTTCTGACCTACAAGCAAAATTACACGCTTATAAAAATGGTGAACAAAGAGGTCCTATGACTTCAATGATGGCACCTATGGCTGCTGGTCTTTCTGAAGCAGACATTCAAAACGTAACTGCATACATCGAAGCAGAATTACACTAAGTTTGCTTTGATTTTAGAAAAGCCGCTTTTTTAAGCGGTTTTTTTTCATATTAAGTAAATTTTTCCACTTATCTAAAGCTTTGTAAAAGATTGACCTAAGTGAAAAAATCGTTTTTAATAGCTTCTGTCTATTTATTCAACAAGAGATACTGTTTATGAGAACTCTACTATTAATCGCACTATCTGCTGGCCTACTTTTTACTCAAACATCAATGGCTGCTGAAATGCCTGCCAAAGCCAATACTTGTGCAGGATGTCATGGAAAAGATGGCAACAGCTTATCCCCTATTTTCCCTAACTTAGCTGGCCAGCATGCGCAGTACCTTGAAGTTCAATTAAAAAACTTTAGAGATGGATTCCGTAAAAATGCCACTATGCAGCCTTTTGCAAAAGGGTTAACGGATCAAGAAATTAAAGAATTGGCAGCTTATTTCTCTGCTCAGGCACCAAAATAATTTATAAAACATGTCTGCTTTACCCTAAGAGCGCCAACTTTATTAAGGCGCTCTATCGTTTTTTTCCTCTCTGTGGGCGTTAAGGCCTCTACAATCTTTTCTGAATCATTTATAATTGCGCTTTGTTAATTTGAACATCAGGAAGCGCCATGACCGATAAATCTCTTGCTAAAGATAAAATTAGAATCTTACTTCTGGAAGGCCCCCATCAATCTGCGGTTGATGTTTTTAATGAAAACGGCTACCACAACATTGAATACATCAAAGGGTCTTTGCCTGAAGACGAATTAAAGCAAAAGATTGCGAACGCGCATTTTGTCGGCATTCGATCTCGCACCAACCTGACTGCCGATGTGTTTGCTACGGCCAAAAAACTGGTCGGGGTTGGCTGTTTTTGCATTGGCACCAATCAAGTTGATCTAGAAGAAGCCAAACGACTCGGCATTGCAGTTTTCAATGCACCCTTTTCCAATACCCGTTCGGTTGCTGAATTAGTCTTAGGGGAAATCCTACTTTTATTGAGAGATATTCCTGCTAAAAATGCCAAGGTGCACCGTGGCGAATGGGACAAATCTGCAGCAGGCTCCGTCGAAGCACGCGGCAAAACTTTAGGCATCGTCGGTTATGGACATATTGGAATTCAATTAAGCATTATGGCTGAAAACATCGGCATGAACGTCATTTTCCATGATATTGAAACAAAATTACCATTAAGCAATGCATCGCAAGTGAAATCGTTAGAGGCTCTGTTAAAGAAATCTGATATTGTTTCTCTACACGTTCCAGAAACCGAAGAAACCCAAAATATGATGGGCGCTGAACAATTTGCACTGATGAAAAAAGGGGCTATTTTTATTAATGCCGCTCGTGGCACTGTAGTCGATATTGATGCATTAGCAGCCGCTTTAACTTCTGGCCACCTATCTGGTGCCGCTATCGATGTGTTTCCAGAAGAACCAAAGTCAAATGATGAAGAGTTCCAATCACCATTACGCGGTATGGACAATGTCATTTTAACCCCGCATATAGGCGGTAGCACTGAAGAAGCACAAGAAAATATTGGGCTAGAAGTGGCGACTAAATTGGTGCGTTACTCAGACACCGGCACCACTCTTTCGGCAAAGAACTTTCCCGAAGTCTCACTGCCTGAACACCGTGATCGTAGCCGACTATTGCACATCCACCAAAACCGCCCAGGTATTATGACAAAAATCAATGAGGCCTTTGCGGCTCAGAACATTAATGTCGCGGCACAATACCTGCAAACCAATAATGAAATTGGTTATGTGGTCATTGATATCGACTCTAAAGATCGAGAGACCGGTTTAAAAGAACTGCAAGCAATTGACGGCACTATTCGTACCCGTGTTTTACATTAATTACTGACCGATTTAGAACCTTAGGAACCTTCATGATTTCAACTGATGCTTCTGTCTATGAGATTTTTCCAGCGGACTTTATCTATCCAAAAGATACCGCTATGCTACAAGCGCGCGTCCAAGCCGCCTTAGCATCCAAGCAACCGATTACTATGCGTGCTGGCGGAACTTCTTTAGGCGGGCAAGCCATCGGTTCTGGTTTATTGGTCGATATTTCCAAACACTTGACTAAAATTTTGGATTATCGACCTGAGTTAAAAGAAGTTGACGTTGAACCTGGCGTAATTCAGGATGATTTAAATGACTTCGTCAAACAAGATCATTTACGGTTTGCTCCCGATACTTCGACCTCTAACCGCGCCATGATCGGCGGAATGATTGGTAATAATTCTTGTGGATCTTATTCCATTTATTATGGCACCACCCGTGACCATGTTAAATCAGTTGAAGTAATTTTAGCCGATGGCAACTTGGTTAAGTTTGAAGACTTAGCCGCCGACGAACTGCACCAAAAATTATCGCTTCAAACGCTTGAAGGTACCATTTATCGCACTGTCATTGAAATGCTAGAAGCCCATGGCCAAGCCATCGTCGATGCATTCCCCGATCCATCAATCGTCCGCAGAACAACTGGCTATGCCCTGGATGTACTCTATCGTGACTACCAACCCTTTAATCCGGATGGTAAACCCTTTAACTTAACCCCGCTGATCTGCGGCAGTGAAGGAACTTTAGGCGTCATCACCAAGGCGACATTAAGATTGGTCGACTTGCCCAAACACCGTCAGCTATTCTGCGCTCACTTTGACTCGATTTACACTGCTATGCAGGTGGTTCCACGTTATTTACAGTTCAAACCAGCTGCGATTGAACTAATTGATAAAGCAACCCTTGACGGCACTAAAAATAATGCAGAGCAAACTCAGAATCGTTTTTGGGTACAACAAGACCCTGAAGCCGTATTGGTGGTTGAATTATTTGACGAGGATGCGAATCAACTCCAACAACGCCTAAAAAATGACCAAGCCTGGATGTTGCTACAAGGGGCTTATGCCTGTCCCATCATAGAGCCTCAAGACAGCAGTAAAGTGTGGAATCTACGCAAGGCTGGCTTAGGGTTATTAATGGGTAAACCCACTCGAGATAAGGCCGTTGCCGTTATAGAAGATGCCGCAGTACCTGTCGCCGACTTACCCGCTTTCTACCAAGATACGCAGGCATTAATGGCGGAATTGGACATTGGCTGTGTCTATTATGGCCATGCATCCGTTGGACTGATTCACGTCCGCCCTGAAATGGACTTGGCGACTGATAAAGGCAAGCAATTGTTTCAAATTGTTGCTGAACGCAGCGCTGCCTTGGTTAAAAAATACCGTGGGGCGATTTCCGGGGAGCATGGCGATGGCCGTATTCGAGCACCTTTTATTCGACAACAATTAGGGGATGCTGTTTATCAACACCTGGTTACCTTAAAGCAAACCTTTGACCCGCAAAACCTTTTCAATCCAGGTGTCATTATCGGTGACGCCCCCATTACCGATAATTTACGAGCGAATCGCCAACCTCAGCAGTTACTCAGCCCTGGGTACAACTGGCAAAAAGATTTATCGCTAATGGATGCGGTTGAAAAATGTAATGGTGCTGGAGCCTGCCGGAAATCACCGGGTAATGGCGTGATGTGCCCCTCTTATCAGGCGACTCGTGAAGAACATTATTCCACCCGAGGCCGCAGCAATCTATTGCGCCACGCGCTAACAGAACCTAATCCATTGGCTGCCTTAAAACAACAAGAACTACAAGATGCGTTATCACTTTGTTTAGGCTGCAAGGCTTGTAAATCGGAATGTCCTGCCAGTGTTGATATGGCACGCTTAAAATCCGAAGTCCTTTATCAAGTCGATGCTTTTTCATTGAGCCGCCTGTCGATTAAGTTTTATGGTGCCATTATGAAGCTGGGAGCACTAATGCCTAGCCTTTACAATGGAATCCAAAACCTCGGGTTGATTAAACGTCTCATGGGCGTTGATTCAAGACGAACCCTTCCCAAATTGGCAAATCAATCAGCAGGTAAATGGCTTGCTAGCCAGCCGAAACCTAATTCCGTTTCGCCATCAAATCAAAAAACCGTTTGGTTACTGCTCGATTTATATGTGCAATATCAAGAACCGAATATCGCTCAAGCCGCCATTCAGAGCTTGCAAGCACTTGGGCTTAAGGTTGAACCGGTTCTATTAACCAGTTCTCCCCGAGCACTGCTGAGCCAAGGATTACTAAGCGAAGCGAAAACAGCATTATCCGACATACAAAAGCAGTTACATAACGTAACAGAGACCGACTTTGTTGTTGGTATCGAACCGTCTGACACTTTGGTTTGGCGTGATGAAGCCTGTGATTTGGTGACCGAGAATGACCAGGCCTGGTCATTTTCATCGGTGTTATTATTTGAAGAGTTGATCTTACAGCTCAACCAAACCCAGTCACTTGACTTCCAGCCGTTAAGAAAAACTGCTTGGTTGCATGTGCATTGTCATCAAAAATCTTTGGCTAAACCGGCAGAAGTAGTTAAGGCACTTCAACTCATTCCAGAGCTGCGTGTTAATACCATTCAATCGGGTTGTTGTGGGATGTCGGGTGAATTTGGTTATAAGAATTATGATGTTTCTCACAAAATTGCCAGTCAAACCTTATTACCAACTTTAGAAAAAGCGGATAAAGAAGACTTAGTAATTGCAACAGGAACCAGTTGCCGTCACCAAATTGAAGACTTTGCCGAAAAACAAGGTCTTCACCCGGCTGAAATCTTTTGGATGGCGTTACGCTAAATTAGTGTCGAAAAAGAGGTCATAGATAAGCAGTGAATCTCTTTGGTTTTCGTTGAACGGATATTAATGAGTGCGGCGTTTTTGCTGAGGTTTCTTTTTGCGTTTGCGTTTTAGCAATGCATTTTCTGCTTGCGACTCCGACTTCCCTCGACGGAAAGTAAAATTGGACTTACGCCCCTCATAAGGGTTTGCAGTCACCTTATACTCAATCATCACGGGTGTACCCACCCATTTAAATGCCTTGCGAAACACATTCATTAAATACTTGGTATAGGCTTGTGGTAATTTATCAACTTGATTACCATGAATAATCACTCTAGGGGGATTGAGTCCCCCTAAGTGCGCATAACGACATTTCACTCTGCACCCACCAATAAGCGGTGGTTGATGATCTAAAATCGCTTGTGATAAAACTCGGTTCAAATCAGAGGTGGATACCTGCTTCATGGACGCATCATAAACCGCATTGACCGTCTTAAACAAATCACCAACCCCTGTTCCGTGTAATGCAGAAATTAAATGACGCTTAGCATAATCCACAAAGTGCAATTTAAATTCCAATTCATGTTTCACTTTACTGCGCTGTTCCGGCGATAGGTTATCCCATTTATTTATAGCAATCACCAAACCGCGGCCCGATTCCATCGCCAACCCCAACAAGGTCAGATCCTGATCGGTAATACCTTCAGAACCGTCTACCACCAGCACTACGACATTGGAATTTTCCATGGCTTCAATGGCTTTAACAATACTGAATTTTTCGATTTTTTCTTTAATGTTTTTACGACGACGCACACCTGCCGTATCAATCAAAGTGTAAAGGCGCTCACCCCGCTGAAACGGGACATAAATACTGTCACGCGTCGTGCCCGGCATATCAAATGCCACCACGCGTTCTTCACCCATCATACGATTAATCAATGTGGACTTACCAACATTGGGGCGACCAATAACCGCAACTCGAATGCCCGGGTGCTTATCTAAATCGAGTGCATCTTCGTCTTCTTCAGCTCCGAAAGGCGCGACATCCGAAAGCACTTGCCCAATCATTTCTGCCACATTATCACCATGGGCAGAAGAAATAACATGCGGTTCTCCTAATCCCATTTGATAAAAGTCATTAGCAATAACCGCTTTCTTATGGCCTTCTGCCTTGTTGACTAATAAATAAATCGGCTTATTAAATTGGCGGACATAGTGCGCAATACTCTCGTCAGCAGGAATTAACCCGGCACGACCATCGACCAAGAATAACACTGCATCCGCTTCACCAATGGCAGACTGAACTTGTCCTGCCATTAATGGGTCAACGCCTTCTTGCTCACCACTCAAGCCACCAGTATCGACCACAATATAAGGCGTATCGCCTAGCCGCCCCGTGCCATATTGACGATCCCTTGTTAGGCCTGGATAATCAGCAACAATCGCATCTCGAGACCGAGTCAGACGATTAAAAAGTGTGGACTTACCCACATTGGGGCGGCCAACCAAGGCAATAACCGGTTTGCTCACTGAATTTCCTTTGTTTTAGGCGTAACGGATTTTTTGACACCTTGCGGGTCATTAGAATGGTTAAATTGATACCAATCAGCAGGCTTAACTTGATACACCGTCAGATAACCATCATTATCTAACACATATAGTTGTTGATCTGCAATCTGAACGCGTGCAATGCCTTCACTGGTACCCAAATAACCACTGCCGTGACGTGCCCGTGCAACTGGGGTACCATCCAGTTTATCAATCCAATGTAAATAGCCAAGACCATCAGCGACGAGTAATTGGGTATCGTTATACAATTTGATATTACGCAATTGACGATATTTAAAGTTCTGCTGTTGCCATAATTGGGTGCCATTCACATAATCGACTGCGGTTAGAAGATCATTTTCATCGACTAGGTATAATGCTTTGTCATCCACCACAAAATTTCTAAATCCCGAAATTTCTTTGGACCAATAAAGGTTTCCGGTGTTGGCATTCATCGCTAACAACTTACCTTGATAACCTAATACAAATAATCGACCATCTTTAACAATTAAACCCGCTTGGATATCGACCATCCTTTCCAAGTCAGTGCGACCTGATGGCACAATAACTTGCGTTTGCCAATCCAGGGCACCCGCTTTGGACTCTAATGACTGAACTTGGCCTGTCTCCCAACCCAGGAAAAGTTTTCCAGATGCATATGTAATTGGCGCGATTCCGCGGAAGGACAGATTCGGTAAGTTATGTTCAACCACCCATTCTTTGACCCCAGTATCCGCATTCAATGCCACCACTTTACCATCCACTGTGCGGACAAACACCTTACCTTCAGCAATAATGGGACGGCTCAACACCTCACTCGTTAATTGTGTCATCCAAGCCTGACTGCCATCACTTTGATTCACAGCCAATACCTGACCTTTTGACGTGCCCACGATAACGGTGCTTCGGTAAATCGTTGGGCCGGACGCAATCGGTGCTTGGAAACGTGTTTGCCAGATCACCTGATCCTGCCAACGGTCTTGATTGGCTTTATGGGCTTTAATCAAGCCACCCTTTGGGGTCGCAAAATACACGGCCTTCTTAATATCGGCAAAATACAGGCCATGACTATCCTCTCGGTTAAAGGCATCCAATTGTAATTGCCACTGTTTTTCCAACGCATAAGGCGATGTCATCTTCAGTAAGGGGGTCGGTTCCCGAACCACTTTCGGACTACTAGAACACCCAACTAACGTTAAGACGGTAAATAAAAATAAAATACGCATTAATATCACGGAATGAAAACCCACCTTATTCTGCTAGATCAGCCAGTTTAATACTGGCCACATTTTGTAACGAATCCACGGTTGATGGATTATCAACCACCGCCTGATAACCTGCTCTTGCAGTAGATAAGTCACCTTGATTAAAGGCTAATTCTGCACGATGAAAAGCAAGGTTAGCCTTCTCAGATTCAGACAAAACCGTTTCGTCAATTTGAGCCAGTAACTGAGCAGCATCTCCAAAGCGTTGCTGGTCACTATAAAGTGTTACCAGGCGCAATTGTGCCACTAGCTTTAGGGATGCATCTGGTGCATGATTAACGACCCATTGATAATTTTCATAGGCCAAATCTAATTTATCTTGTTCCAAATAGTGCTTAGCAACCATGAAAGCAATTGCTGTTGAATAAGGGCTTTCTGGCTGCTCTTCCATTAACGTCAAACCTTCACGCATCGCTTCCCCAAAGGAACCTTGCTGCTGACGAATCTGAAGCATCTCGAACATCGCTGAGGCCTTCAACCCTTCGTTTAATTTGGTATTCTGCCAGTAAGTCCATCCAGACCAGGCTAAAACGATCACTAAAATACCAGACAACAACTGGGTACCGTTTTTCTGCCACCACTGTTTTAATGCTTCAACTTGATCTTCATCTGTTTCATAACGACTCATGATTGGTTTCCTATAACGTCTTTCAACTTGATTTATGGTTTTCTAATTTATTCAGATGCCGTGGCAGCTTCTGAAAAGATATGAGACAAGTGCGGCATCAACGATTGCCACTCAATTAGCTCTTGTTCTCTGTCTTCTCGCAAATATTTGACCACGATTTGCTGTTGGGCCACTTCATTGTCACCCAAAACTAACGCCAGTTTTGCTCCAGATTTGTCGGCTTTTTTAAACTGACTTTTAAAACTGCCGCCCCCACAATTCATCTGTAATTTTAAGTGAGGCAAGGCTTCTCTAATTTGTTCAGAAATGACCAGGCCTGGGCGTTTTGTTGCATCACCCGCCAAGACCACATAGATATCGGCCACGGGTTTAATGGAAATTAGACTTTTATCCATTAATAAGGCGGTTAACCTTTCAACGCCCATCGCGAAACCAACGGCAGGCGTTGGTTTGCCACCGATTTGCTCAACCAAACCATCATAACGACCACCGGCGCAGACCGTGCCTTGCGCCCCTAATTCGGTCGTTACCCATTCAAAGACCGTGCGATTGTAATAATCCAGTCCACGAACCAGGTTCGGGTTTTCTGTATACTCAATCCCCAAATCGTCTAAATGCGCTTTAAGGTCTTGATAATGCAGTTTTGATGCATCATCTAAATGGTCAATCAGCTTGGGGGCTCCAGCAATAATGTCAGCCATATCCGGGTTTTTGCTATCCAAAATTCGTAATGGATTCGAGTTTAAACGCCGCAAGCTATCTTCATCCAGTTGTGACTTGTGTTGCTCCAAATAATTGACCAACAGCTCTCTATATGCTTGTCTCGATTCTTGACTGCCAAGTGAATTG
Source organism: Hydrogenovibrio sp. SC-1 (assembly GCF_002848135.1). Taxonomy (GTDB): domain Bacteria; phylum Pseudomonadota; class Gammaproteobacteria; order Thiomicrospirales; family Thiomicrospiraceae; genus Hydrogenovibrio. Next base: position 155,135 of record NZ_PKGB01000001.1, on the reverse strand, counting down.
ATTTGCAGCTCAAGCCCAGTGAGACCCAACTTGTCCCATAACCGCGCGGTCAATGCAATTAACTCAGCATCGGCATCGACCGTCTCCAAGCCAAACACTTCCACACCAACCTGATTAAATTGACGGTAACGTCCCTTCTGTGGACGCTCATGACGAAACATCGGGCCAGAATAATACAGTTTTTGGATCTGGTTGTGGGCTAATCCGTTTTCAATCACAGCACGCACACAACCCGCAGTGCCTTCTGGACGCAAGGTAAGACTATCGCCATTGCGATCGGCAAAGGTGTACATTTCTTTCTCGACGATATCGGTCACTTCTCCGATCGACCGTGCAAATAATTCGGTTTTCTCTACGAGGGGTAACCGGATCGATTGAAACCCATATTGCTTCAAAACTGCTTCAGCCGTTGCCACTAAAGTGTCATATGCAACCGATGCGTCTCCAACTAAATCATTCATGCCTCGAATTGCATTGATCTTATCTGACATCATTCTTTCTCTTATCTATTCGGAACTCGGGCATCCGCCCGCTAAAGGTTAATCACAACCAATAAAGCAATTAATAAAATAATCACAACACTGGTAATAATTTTTAAAGTTGCCATGGAAAAAACAGGCTTAATGGAAGGGTCTTCGGAACTTACTGAAATCAAAGGCGCTTCTGTCGCTTTGACATCGCTAAAAATTTCACTGTAAGCGGTAATATCTAACCCAACAATTTCAGCGTAGTTCCTGAGATATCCACGTTTAAACGGGTCTAGGGACGTGATGTCGAGTTGGTCACTTTCCAAATAGGCCAAATGCTCAGCACCAACCTTGAGTTTCTCAGCGACTTCGTCAATTGACCAACCTTTTGCTTCACGCGCTTTTCTCAGTGCGTTCGCCAGTCGCGTGGCATCTACGGTGTTTTCTGGGCGGGATTCTTCTGTTTGTTCATTAACCATTTAACTGATCCAAATTGATGGTTTGAAGGGTTCTTTTGGTACGATCTTTCACTTTTCCTGCCAATTGACCACAGGCGGCATCGATATCATCTCCACGTGTTTTACGCACAGTACAATTAATACCTGATGCCATCAATACATCCTGAAAGCGGTGAACGGCATTATTCGATGAACGCTGATAAGGTGCATTAGGAAACGGATTGAAAGGAATCAGATTCACTTTACAGGCCAAATCTCCTAACAATGCAACCAATTGATTGGCATGTTCAACACGATCATTTACCTGATCTAACATCACATACTCTACGGTCACATGCTTTTTACTATGACCACCCTCAACATAACGATGCAATGCTGGCATCAAAACTTCCAATGGATATTTTTGATTGATGGGCACTAGCTCATCACGTAACGCATTATTCGGTGCATGCAATGAGATGGCCAAACTGACATCCAGTGCTGCCTTAATTTTATCAATGGCAGGAACCACTCCGGCGGTACTAATGGTAACACGGCGTTTGGATAAACCATAACCATGATCATCCATTAAAATTCGCGCAGCCGGAAAGGTATGGGTCACATTTAATAATGGTTCTCCCATCCCCATAAAAACAACATTGGAAATCACTCGGTCTTCTTTAGGCTTACACCCTAGCGCTTTATTGGCAACCCACATCTGCGCAACGATTTCCCAGTTTTCCAAATTACGGTTAAACCCTTGCTGCCCCGTTGAACAGAAGCTGCATTCCAAAGCACAACCCACTTGGGATGAGATACATAAAGTGCCCCGACTTTTTTCAGGGATAAAGACCGCCTCAACACAATTGTGATGGTCGACTTCCAACAACCACTTAATGGTGCCATCACTGGATCGTTGTTCAGAGACGATCTTAGGCGTTCGAATCACAGCCGTGTCAATCAGCTTCTGTCGTAAAGCCTTACTCAAATTGGTCATCTCGTTAAAATCGGACACACCAAACTGATGAATCCACTTCATCACTTGAGCGGCTCTAAATGGCTTTTCGCCAATTTTGGCAAAAAAGTCCACTAAACTGGCATAATCCATTCCCAGCAAATCGGTTTTTGCCGGTAGCTCACTGCCTTCTGACAGCACTTTCAGATTTGAGGGTTGAGTTGCCATAGTCATGTTCGGTTAATAACAGGCATTGAGTTAGCTGACATCAGTCGTTATTTCTATTTCACTAAAAAAATAACGAATTTCCCGTGCTGCACTCTCGACTGAATCAGAGCCATGCACCGAATTTTGTTGCATCGACAGTGCAAAATCTCTACGAATCGTCCCTTCCTCTGCTTTTTCTGGATCGGTCACGCCCATCACTTCACGGTTTTTAGCAATGGCATACTCGCCTTCCAATACCTGAACAACAATCGGCCCTGCCGTCATATTTTTAATCAAGGTGTCATAAAAAGACTTGCCCGCATGCTCTGAATAAAACCCAGCGGCTTGTTGTTCTGTCAACTTGACCATTTTTGCAGCGATGATTTTCAAACCATTTTTTTCCAGGCGCGCCATAATTTCACCCACTAAATTCCGTTGAGTGGCATCAGGTTTAATAATCGAAAATGTTCTTTGCAGCATTCCATCAACCTTCGTTAACCCGAGTTAACTTTTCTAAAATATTAATCTGATTATTTTAACAACCTCGCCCCACCTTTGCATGAATAAACACTAAAAGATTTTGTGCTTAATGGCATTTCAGCAGTATAAAAGCAAAAAACCCCGGCAAGGCCAGGGTTTATTTAATATCCAAACGCTGAATTCAAGCTTAAACCGAAAAAGACTCTCCACAACCACAACTGTCTTTGACATGCGGATTATTAAATACAAACCCTTCACTGAGCAAGCTTTCTTTAACATAGTCAAGCTCCATGCCATCAATTAGAGGCAGACTTTTTTCAGGCACAATCACCTTCACGCCATAGCTTTCAAAGACCTGATCCTGATCGGATATCTCATCCGCATAACCCACTTCATAAGAAAACCCTGCACAACCACTGGTTTTGGTACTGACCTTTAACCCTAACCCATGTCCCCTTTTGGCAATCATGGTATTCACTCTATCAGCGGCTGCCTGTGTTAATGTCACTGCCATTATCCATTCCTTCTTTGTTTCATTCGCTAAGCGACCCCAAACGCAACTTTTTGCTGAACCGCTTTTTGTTCAATCACCTGTTGAAGCGAAACACTCACTAAAAATTGTTGAATCATATCACTTAAGTCAGCCCATAACTCGTGTGACAAACATTGATTGCCGCCTTGGCAATTGGCTCGACCTTGACATCGACGGGGCTCTAAGTCTTCGTTAACAGCGGCAATAATTTCACCCACCGAAATCTCTTCGGCGCTTCGACTGAGTCGATAGCCACCACCCGGCCCTCGTGCACTTAAAACCAATCCAGACTTTTTAAGCTTTGCAAAAATTTGTTCCAAATAAGACAACGAAATCGCCTGCCTTTCTGAAATCATCGCCAATGTAATTGGACCCTTTGCTTGATTCAGTGCAATATCCAACATTGCGGTGACAGCATACCGGCCTTTTGATGTGAGTTTCATAGCGCCCCTTTTCCACTGTTAAGCGTAATCCTCTAATGAATCGATATCTTACAATAACCTAGTATTTTACTCAAGATTTATCCCGATCCATTTCAGATTTAATATGGGCCTGCTGTTCAGGGTCACCTGGCTCTAAAACAGCATCTTCCAGACTCGGTAAATCGACATGCGTATCTTCGCCACCCAACCTTTGAACTTGCTTATTTAAGAGCTCTAATTGTTCGTCCTGACTCTGCACATGATCCAACAAACTATAAATCGCTTTTTCCACCGGGTCTTCAACATTTTGACTCACACCATAAGCATCAAAGCCAATTTTTTGTGCCATTTTTTGACGACGTTTTTCTTTTTCTGATAAGTTCGTTTCGACAACTCGCCCAGGAATTCCAACGACGGTTTGCCCAGCGGGTACCGGCTTGATGACCACTGCATTCGATCCAATCCGCGCATCGTCTCCAATTTCAATCGGGCCTAATACTTTAGCACCCGCACCCACCACAACTCGATTTCCCAGAGTGGGGTGACGCTTACCTTCATTCCAACTGGTCCCCCCCAATGTAACGCCATGATAGATGGTACAGTCATCACCAATTATTGCAGTTTCGCCAATGACCACCCCCATTCCGTGATCGATAAAAAAGCGTTCCCCGATAGTGGCTGCTGGATGGATCTCAATCCCGGTTAACCAACGAGCCAGGGCTGAAATAAATCGCGATAGCCACTTTAGCCCTTTCTCCCATAACCAATGAGAAACTCGATACCATAGAATCGCGTGTAATCCAGGATAGGTGGTCAAGACTTCAAACGTATTTCTCGCAGCAGGGTCTCGATCAAAGACCGATCGAATATCATCTCTAATTCTTTTCAGCATCACTTTCCTTTTTAAACGCTTGCAATTGATCGGCTTGCCGTTGTGCCGCTGTCAAAATACCTCTTAAAATATCCACCTCTTTGACATCTAATTGACTCCGATTAAACAAGCGACGCATGCGTCGCATAAACCGGGCATTCTTTGCCGGATCTAAAAATTCAATATCTTGTAGCGCTTGATAGAGGTGATCATAAAGCCCTTCCATCCGTTCACCACTGGCCAATTGATGACGATAGCCTTCTGCCTGATGAACACTCTTAATTTCTGTTGCCATCAATAGTTCATAAACAAACACCTGTACCGCAGCAGCAATATTGAGAGAACTATAGGTTGGGTTGGTCGGAATATGTGCTAAATAGTGACATTTATCCATTTCGGCATTACTCAGACCCGAATCCTCACGCCCGAATAAAATGGCAACTGGTGCGGCAGTCTCACTCGCATTCAAAGTTTCCATAGCCAAGGTCGCAGTTTGCCGGACATCTAATTGCGGCCAAGAGACTTTGCGCATTCTAGCACTGGCTCCCACCACCAATTGACAATCGGCAACCGCAGCATCCAGTGAGTCAACTTTGACTGCCGAATCCAACACATCCGCCGCCCCAGAAGCGCGTGCTGAAGCCACTTGAGAAGGAAATTCCTTCGGGTTCACTAACACCAGCTGACTGAGTCCCATGTTTTTCATTGCCCGCGCCACAGCACCAATATTGCCAGGATGCGATGTTTCTATCAGCACGATTTTAATCTTTGCCAAATTTGGGTGGCTTCTATAATCTTCTATCATCAATTTTCCGTTATAATTCTTTTATTCTTTGACAAACCCTATCGCCCAACCCGAAAACAGGCAATCTATAGGGAATATTTTAACAACTGGAAACCACCTTATGCACCCAATTTTAAATATCGCCACCCTCGCAGCCAAACAGGCTGGCGAGTTTATCGCTGACCAGCTCAACCACATTGACCAACTTAACATTCAAGAAAAAGGTCGTCACGACTATGTCAGCGAAGTGGACAAGCGCGCTGAAAAAATCATTATCGACTGTATTCGTAAATATTACCCTGATCACAGCATCAAAGCTGAAGAAAGTGGTCACCATCAAACCGAATCGGATTTTGAATGGATTATTGATCCGCTTGATGGCACCACCAACTTTCTGCATCAGTTTCCAGTGTTTTCCGTTTCCATCGCGGTCACCGAGAAAGGCCGATTAATGCATGGCGTCATTTATGATCCCTTAAAAGACGAATGCTTTTCCGCTTCGAGAGGGGAAGGTGCGCGCATGAATAATTACCGCATCCGTGTCAGTGAGCAATCCACATTACAAAATGCGCTGATGGCCACGGGCATTCCGTTTCAAGAGCTTGACTATGTTGATGCCTATTTAGCCAGCTTAAAACAATTTATGCTCAATACCGCTGGCATTCGTCGCGCTGGTTCCGCAGCATTGGACTTAGCTTATGTCGCTTGTGGTCGCGTTGATGGCTATTGGGAACTCAATTTGAAACCTTGGGATATCGCTGCGGGCGCACTCATCGTCCAAGAAGCCGGTGGACTGGTCACCGACTTTAAAGGTGGTAATGATTATTTGAAATCCGGCAATCTCATTGCGGCCAACAGCAAAATGCTAAAAGCCATGGCCAAAATCATCGGTCAAACCATTCCTGAACAATATCGCCAATAAAACAACCAGGCCTGGTTTTTTTTAATCCGTCTTGAGTGCGCAGGACATTAATAATGCATCCTCGCGCACTTTTACCAATTCGCCATCCTGATAATCCCAAGCAGCGTAATAATTGGGGCGAATCCCATTTTGAACAAAACCAAGGGACTCATACAAGCCGATAGCCGCATTAGACACCCGCACTTCAAGCAACATAATCTGATAATTTGCGGCGCAGAAATGCTTCTGCAACGCTTGCAATGCAACACGCCCAATGCCTTGACGTTGACATTTCGGTGCCACACAAAAATTCAGTAAATGCACCTCATCCAATACTGTCAAAAAACACGCATACCCTAACTTATGTTGTTGGGCATCACAAAAGACATAAGCCAGACCATCATCCAACGCTTGCTCAAACCCACGACGCGACCAAGGAAAGTCATAGGCCTGCTGCTCGATTGACAATACCCAATCCAAATCCAGCTCCGTCATGGGTCGAAAGAAATCATAGCCCTTCATTAACTGAAAGCGCCTTTGACAAACTTAGCCAATGCCATTGGCTTGACACAAAATTTGATAGAGGGATTTTTTAGCCTCTGCAGAAGTGAATAGCTGTTCAAAGCTGGGCAAATCGATCAACTCCGCTCCAGCTTGTAAGTCCTCAATAATTGCCGTATTTCGCTCAAAGACAAACACCCGATCAACCCCCAAATCAATAATGGTGTCTAAGGCATTCATTATTGCTTCTTCGCTTTGACAAAGTTGAGAATCCACAAAATGGAGTTCGGATATTGAACGATCAAACGCTTTTAAGATATTCAACGTGAGTTGCCATTCCGGCCGTTGTGGGTTTTGCCAAATATCCGCCAAACCTGCACCCACCCAAACCCAGGGTAATGAATTTAGTGCCACCGCTTCAGTCGATGCGGTAGAACTTTCATCATGGATAGAAGTCGTATTGTCTATAGGAGGTTGTGAAATGTTTGTCTGAGTTGCAACCGCCTCCAGTTCAGTATTAGATTCTGACTGCTGCGTTACCTTCAAACCTTCAGAAAAGAAACCAGGCCTGGCTTTCCAAAGCGGCAAGCCTAATGCTGAAAAAAATGGCTGATTCAAACCCATTGGCACCAATTAAACAGCCGCGGCTTGCGGATGAGCTTTACGACCTGGGTCAAGCAACTTATTCAACGCATTGATATAGGCTTTGGCAGATGCGGTGACGATATCGGTATCCGCTCCCTGACCATTGACAATGCGACCGGCTTTCTCCATGCGGACCGTCGTTTCACCCAAAGAATCGGTACCATTGGTGACATTACTGACAGAATACAACTCTAAGCTGGCGCCAGAGTTTACTAACTGTTCAATGGCTTTAAAGGTCGCATCAACCACACCGCCGCCGACAGCAGATGCTGTTTTTTCTTCACCGGCAACCCACAAAGTAATTTCAGCAGAGGGTTGGTCGCCCATTTCGGTATTGGCCTTTAGCGCAATTAATCGGAAAGTTTCATTTTCAACGCGGCGGGTATTGTTATCGGTCACTAACGCCTGTAAATCCTCGTCGTAAATTTCATGTTTACGATCCGCTAAATCTTTAAAACTGACAAACGCATCACTGAGCTCTTGTTCGGTCTCAAACTCAATACCAAGCTCTTTTAAACGCGCTCGGAAAGCACTTCGCCCTGAGTGTTTGCCTAGCACCATTTTATTGGTGCTCCAGCCGACATCTTCCGCACGCATAATTTCATAGGTCTCACGATGCTTCAGTACACCATCCTGATGAATACCCGATTCATGTGAAAAGGCATTGGTGCCGACAATCGCTTTATTCGGCTGCACAGCAAAGCCAGTAATCCCAGCTACCAGACGAGAGGCTGCTAGAATCTCAGGCGTATAAATGCGACTATCCACCGTAAAGATGTCTTGACGGGTACGTACAGCCATCACCAATTCTTCTAATGCCGTATTCCCCGCACGTTCGCCCAATCCATTAATGGTACACTCAACCTGTCGAGCACCCGCACTGACTGCCGCGAGTGAATTGGCGACTGCCAAGCCTAAGTCATTGTGACAATGGGCTGAAAAAATAGCTTTATCGGCATTAGGAATACGGTTCAACAATTGTTCAAACAAAGCGCCAAACTGCTCTGGAATATTGTAACCCACCGTATCGGGGATATTAATCGTGGTCGCCCCCGCATCAATGGCAGCTTCGATCACACGACATAAAAAATCAATATCCGACCGTCCGGCATCCTCTGGCGAGAACTCAACATTGTCAGTAAAGTCACGCGCACGCTTGACCGCCCAAACGGCTCTTTCCACCACCTGATCAGGTGACATCTTGAGCTTTTTTTCCATGTGAATGGGTGACGTGGCAATAAAGGTATGAATCCGTCCCGATTCGGCAGGCTGTATGGCTTCGCCAGCACGGACAATATCATTTTCCACCGCCCGGGCCAAACCGCAAACGGTGACATCTTTCACCGCGCTCGCCACCGCATGGACGGATTCAAAATCCCCTTGACTGGCGGCCGGAAACCCAGCTTCAATCACATTGACACGAAGCTTTTCTAATTGTTTGGCGATACGAACCTTTTCTTCCTTGGTCATGGAAGCACCGGGACTTTGCTCCCCATCCCGTAAAGTGGTATCAAAAATTATCAATTCGTCTTTCATAGTTGTGCTGCTCTCTAATCGGGCTTGGTTTGTTTAGGAGTTGAGTCGGCATTCGCGGCCGGATCATCGGTCGGCGCTTGCACTTCGGAGGGCGAGGTGTGTTTTTTGGCTTGTCGACGCAATGTTCGTTTTTGTTGAATCATTCGTAACGTCAATAAAGGGCCAGAAATAAAATAGCCTAAAAACAAACCAAACAAAATCATGGCCGGCTTAATGGTAATCACCACAAACACTAACACGATCACAAACAAGGTCACAAACGGTACCTTACCTTTTAAGTTGAATTCTTTAAAGGAGCTAAAACGAATATTGCTGACCATCATTAACCCAGAAAACAGGGTTAGCACCAGCACAATGATCGACTCAATTCCGGTTTCTATCTGATTGGTTTCAATCATCCACACAAATCCGGCCAAGAGTGCCGCCGCTGCAGGACTGGGCAACCCTTGAAAATAGCGTTTATCCGCGATACCGACCTGAGTATTGAATCGAGCAAGACGCAAGGCAGCGCCAACTGAATAGATAAAGGCAATCAACCAGCCTAACTTTCCGAAATCTTGAAGCGCCCACTGATACACCAACAATGCTGGCGCCAACCCAAAGGATACCATGTCGGCTAAGCTATCATATTCCGCACCAAATGCACTTGATGAATTGGTCATGCGTGCAATCCGGCCATCCAAACCATCAAAAATCATCGCCACAAAAATAGCGATCGCCCCCAACTCATACTGGCCATTCATCCCAGCAATAACAGCATAAAACCCACCAAACAACGCCAAGGTTGTCATCAGGTTAGGAAGGAGGTAAATGCCTTTTTCAAATGGTTTCATAGCGCTCATTTATTATCATTGATTAGCGTCAACCATGTTTGATCATGATCAACAACCCGCGAGTGGACACATCAGTTTAGCAAGTAGATGCCCTAATAACAACGGGTAAAAAAGGCGTTTATTCTAGCTACAAAACCGCGTGGATACAAGCGTTATTGTCAGCGTAAAAACACCAGGCCGGGTTATTTTCGAAGCCTAATCCGCCCCCTAAATGACCTCTCCTCGGCCGATTGCAAAGTAGCGAAAGCCATGCGCCGCCATCACCGAATGTTCATAAATATTTCGGCCATCAAAAACCACTGGGCGCTTCATGACTTCCGTCATTCTGTCATAATCCGGGCTCCAGAATCGACGCCACTCGGTGAGCACCATCAATGCATCCACATCTTCGAGAGCATCATACATATCATCCACCAGTGTCACACCAAATCTATCGCCCCAATATTCGCTAAATGCTGGGCCTGCCTTTGGATCATAAGCCACCACTTCGGCCCCTTGCGCAATTAACGCTTCAATGGTTTTGACACTGGGCGCATTATCGACTGTGGCGGTATTCGGTTTAAATGACAGCCCCCAAATACCGATTTTCAAGCCGCGCAAATCATTCTTAAAGAAGCGCCAAGCTTTACGAAACAGCACTTCTTTTTGAATTTCATTGTTTTGCAACACTACTTTTAATAAATCCGCATCATAGCCTTTAGACTGAAAACTGCCCACCAACGCTTCCACATCCGCTGCAAAATTAGGCCCACCAAAACCACACCCTGGAAATAAATAACTAAAACCAATTCGAGAATCCGACCCCAATCCTTGGCGCACTTCTTCAATATCGATATTGTAATGCTCGGCATTATTGGCCAATTCATTCACCAGGCTGATTCGAGTCGCCAAAAGGGCATTCACGGCATACTTGGTATATTCCGCCGCCCGCGTCGACATAATTTTGACCTGATCTGTCACATGATTAAACGGGCGCATCAAATCTCTGAGCAACCGTATGGCTTCTTTATCAGATCCTCCAAGAATGACACGAGAGGGTTTTGAAAAATCATTAATGGCAGACCCTTCACTGATAAATTCGGGCATAGAAACCACCGCTGCTTTGGCAACCAAGCCCCGCTCGGCAAAAGCTAATTTAATGGATGCCTGAAATCGATCTGCAGTGCCGACCGGAAAGGTACTTTGATTGACCACCACCACATCTTTACGGGCGGTCTTACCAATTTCTTCAATGACTTTCTCTGCACGATCTGCACGCCAAGAAGGCATACTCAAAATATAAACATCCCCATGCATGATCCCTGCTTGCCAATCAGACTCAAAACTCAGACGTCCCTCTTGATATTGACTTTTAATCAATTGATCCAGGCCAGGCTCTTCACGTGGCAAAATTCCCTGTTGCAAATCTTCAACCTTAAGATTGCCAACCGGCAGCGACATCACTTCATTACCCGTATGCGCCAGCAAACCGGCCGTCACCAAGCCACTTAATTCACACCCAAATACTGAAACTTTCATTTTGCTACCCTATCGATTAATGCTTTTGTCGAACTATCAAACCCCTCAGCTAAAGCGGGCTCTTTAATGGCACTGTAAGCTTCCTTAGCAATCAGCTTCCCTAACTCAACGCCCCATTGGTCAAATGGGTTAATCTCCCAAATCACCCCTTCAACATAGGTTTTATGTTCATACAACGCGATTAACATCCCCAGCGTTTTGGGAGAAATGGTTTTCATTAGAATCGTATTCGACGGCTGATTGCCTGGATAATGTTTAAACGGCGAATCAAATGCCGATTTCAGCGACTCTGGAATCGCATCATCCCCCAACATTAACACACGCGACTGGGCAAAGCAGTTGGCCATGGCTAACTCATGCTGATGACGCAAGCTTTCATTGCGTTCCGATTGCGACCCTTCTTCAATATCGTCCCGCTCAACGGGCGCAATAAAGTCACACATCACGGCTTGCGTACCTTGATGCAGAAGCTGGTAAAAAGCATGTTGCGCATTTGGCCCCACTTCACCCCATAGAATAGGACAAGTACGGTAAGCGACTTTTTCGCCCGAACGCGCCACCGATTTTCCGTTACTCTCCATCACCAACTGCTCTAAATAGGATGGAATATATTTCAACCGCGCATCATAAGGCAGAATGGCTTTATCATGGATATTTAAAAAATTCACGTTCCAAACATCAATTAACCCTAAAACCACCGGAATGTTCTGAGCCAAGGGAGCTGTGGCAAAATGCTGATCCATAATATGCGCCCCTTGCAATAGCTCTCTAAACCGCTTCATACCGATTTTTAGAGCAATGGGCAACCCGATTGCTGACCACAAAGAATAACGACCACCGACCCAATCCCAAAATAACAATTGATTCTCAGGTGGAATACCCCATTCCGTCATTTTGTCGGGTTTGGTTGAAACTCCGATAAAGTGTTGTGCATAAATAACGGCATCATCCTCAATACACTCTTGAAGCCAGTCTTTAGCCGTTTCAGCATTAGATAAGGTATCAATGGTGGTAAAGGATTTCGAAGCGAGAATAAATAGCGTGGTTTCTTGTTTCAGACTTTTTAATAAGTTAGACGTTTGTGTGCCGTCAATAGAGGAAATGAAATGCAGGTTGACTGGAGAGTCAATGGTTTGCAAACTGTGCGTAATCATTAAAGGCCCTAAGTCCGACCCACCCACTCCGATATTCACTACATCAGTAATGGGCTTACCGCTGTATCCTCGCCAGTGTTTAGACCGAATCTTTTCAGCCATCACCGCCATTTTCTGCAAAGCCTGCTCAACGTCTGGCTGTACCTTAGCGGCTTCACCCGTCACGTCATATCCATGCGCTCTTAAAGCCGTGTGTAAAGCGGGACGATCCTCGGTATCATTGACTTTTTCTCCAGTTAATAAAGCCTGAATCGCTGCGGGTAGCTTCTGTTGTTCAGCTAGATTAATCAAATGTTCGAGGGTTTGTTCAGAAATACGATTTTTAGAAAAATCGACATACAAATCATCGAGTTCAAGTGAGAACTTTTCTGTTCTCGATGTATCTTCAAATAATGCCGACAAATGCGCCGACCCCATTCCTGAGTCACAATGTACTTGTAAAGCCTGCCAAGCAGGGGATTGTTCAACGCCCATTCGATCTCCTTAAAAACTTACGACCCAATCGGCCAATTCTCTCTTCAGCTAGCCGCCCCAGAGAAAACATCCATGCCGAGAAAGACACTCCATTACGCGAATACTTCTGGCCCGCAAAACAGCGAACATTTCATTATTTTTTCTCTAATGCCAATGAACTTAAATACGCTTTAAAATCCTTACCCAATACCGGATCTCTCAATGCATATTCGACATTGGCTCTTAAATACCCTTGCTTATCACCACAATCATAGGTTTTGCCATTTTTGAATTCAAAGCCAAACATCACCTCTTCTTCTAACAATTCATCCATTGCATCCGTTAATTGAATCTCTCCGCCAGCACCCGGCTTGGTCGTTTTTAAAATCCCCATTAATCTAGGCGTAAAGATATAACGACCTACCACCGACAAATTAGAGGGAGCTTCTTTCGGCTTTGGTTTTTCAACCAACTCCACAATTCTCAAATCGGGCCCTTTCACACCCGCGATCCCATACTTTTCAACTTCTGCTTCATCGACCGCTTCCAATGCCACCACACTGGTATGCATTTTTCGATATTGCTCAGCCATTTGTGATAAACAGCCTCTTTTGGGGTGATACATTAAAACATCCGGCAACAATACTGCGAAAGGTTCATTATCGGCAATAATGGGAGAAGCACAAAGAATGGCATGACCTAGCCCCAAAGCTTCTGGCTGGCGCACACTCACAATTCTCACCCCTTCAGGTGTAATTTCTTGTAATGGCACCAACCTTTCTGATTTACCTCGTATATTCAGCTCAGCTTCAAGTTCATAATGCTTATCAAAATGATTTTCGATTGCACCTTTACTAGAATGGGTTACCAAAATAATATCGGTAATACCCGCTTCAGCCGCTTCATGTACGATGTACTGAATGAGTGGTTTATCCACAACCGTCAGCATTTCTTTTGGAATGGCTTTAGTGGCCGGTAAAAATCGGGTTCCAAGCCCCGCAACGGGAATAACAGCTTTGGTTAATTTTTTATAGGACATTTAAAACTTCTCTTTGCTTGATTGAATTTCGTTGATTTAAATACAAATGTGCCAAAAAAGTGCGTCCACTGCTTCATTATAGGGAATCCGAACACTGAATCTGGAACACTTTTTCATCTGATCTGTCTTTCAGCAGTTGGCATGCCAAGCCCTGCTGTGAACAAAATGCAGGAATATCCCTTAAAGCCGCTTGATCTGAAACATGCATTTCAATTGACTGCGCTAATAAATCAACTTCTGACAAGGCTTTTTTCAACTTAACCAAAGGTAACGGACAGGGTAGATTTCTGACATCCAGAACAAACTTAGGCTGCATTCTCAACATTCCCTCAATGCATTTGCGATGGTTTTATCTTACAATATATTTCACTCAATTCTATAAAACTTATTGGACAAAATGTTGCGTCTTGTTTATTTTGCTATCCTTCTGCTTTCCCTTCAAGCTCATGCGTCGAATAACCTCCCTGACTTAGGCGCTTCCGACTTAAAAGATTATGACAGCCAGACTGAAACCTTACTTGGAAAATCCTTTTCTACCGCATTACACACGCAATACCCTTTGGTCTATGACGCCACACTCCTTAGTTATATTCGGCGCATTGGTGAAAAAATCACCGGTGAAACTGGTCAGAACCGTCACTACAGTTTTTTTATAATTGACGACCCTTCTATCAACGCCTTTGCTGGCCCTAATGGTGTGATTGGCATCCACACAGGTTTAATTGCATCAGCGCGTTCGGAAGACGAGCTGGCTTCAGTCATGGCGCATGAAATCGCCCATGTTACCCAACGGCACCTATCCAGAACCTATGAAAATCAAAGCGTGGCCAGCACAGCTGGCATCGCCTCCATTTTGGCCGCGATTTTAATTGGGTCACAAAACCCCAATGCCGGCATCGCCGCCTATATGGGATCTGTCGGCCTCACTATTGAAAAGCAATTGAAAAACTCACGCATTCATGAAAGTGAGGCTGACTATTTTGGCATAAAGTACCTCAATGAAGCAGGCTACAACCCTTTTGCAATGGGGGACTTTTTTAACCGTCTATCCAAAGAAGGACAGCTTTATAAAAACTCTCCGCCTGAAATCTTAATGACACACCCCGTCACTGAAAATCGATTAGCCAAAGCCAGAGATCGGGCGGAACAACTCGATAGCAAGCGTCCCTTGAGCTATGACGCGCTAAAGTTGATGCAAATGCGACTCAAATATGTCAGTCAAACCCATACAACAGATCCTTTTGAGCAAATTCAACTCAAACAATCTCATGCCTGTTATCAACGCAATCTCAAAACCCTTTATTTACCGAACCAAGATATAAACCACCTTGACGCCCAGTGTCTGGAAAAACTGATTGAAGAAAACCCTGATGAACGCTTGTATAGACAGCTTTTGATTGAAGTTAAGGTCACACAGCAAGATGTCAGTGCATTAGAGGACTTAGAAAGACTGATGGATTTTTATCCATCCGACTTCGCAATCCCCTTTCTATACGCCAAAAGCTTAGTCGCATTTGATCAAACCGATAAAGCCATTGAATTGCTCAAAGCTCGTACGCCAAGCTATCACTATCAGTACATGCTTTACAATACGTTGACGGAACTTTACGCAAAACAAAAGCAGCCCCAATTTAGCTATTATTACGATGCCTTAGCTCAATACAATATCGGCAATATCCCTCGCGCTTTCTTGTTGCTAACCCAACTGGAACCCATGATTACTGATCAAAAGTCCACTTTTTACTTAAAGGTGTCACAACTGCTCGAAGAAACTGAAAAAACACTCGCCCTCCTGAAAGAAGCCCAGTAACCTAATTGTATGGCAAAACCACATCGCTGTACTTTTTCGCTTTTTAACCAAAAAAGTGCGAAAATACGTTCTTTTTAAAAATTGATCAACGATAACTAACGGACTTCGCTATGCAAAAACCAACTTTATTCAGTGGCATCCAACCTTCTGGTGATTTAATGATTGGCAATTATATTGGCTCCATTAAAAACTGGGTCACAATGCAATCTGACTACCATTGTTTATTTTCCTTGGTGAATATGCATGCCATTACTGTTGAACAATCACCTGCGGATCTTGCTAAGCGAAGTCTAGATTTTGTGGCGCTCTATCTGGCCAGCGGCATTGATCCAGATCAAAGCACGGTGTTTATCCAATCTCATGTGCCCGCGCATAGTGAATTAGCATGGATACTCAACTGCTCTGCCTATATGGGTGAGCTCAGCCGCATGACACAATTTAAAGATAAATCGCAAAAGCATGCGCAGAACATTAATGTTGGGCTATTTGATTATCCAGTATTGATGGCGGCTGACATTCTGCTTTATCAAACAGAAAAAGTACCTGTTGGTGCAGACCAAAAACAGCACTTAGAATTAGCGCGTGACATTGCCCATCGCTTTAACAATCGGTTTGATCGTGAGATTTTCAAAATTCCCGAACCCTTTATTCCGCCGACTACCTCGGGTGGTCGTATTATGAGCTTGCAAGATCCGACGTCAAAGATGTCAAAATCGGATACCAATAAAAACAACTTTATAGGACTACTGGACGACCCGAAAACCATTATTAAGAAATTCAAAAAGGCACAGACCGATTCGGGTACAGAAATTAACTATGACCCTGAAAACAAACAGGGCGTTTCTAACCTGCTCACCATTTACTCTGTCATTAGCGGTCAGCCTATTGAGTCAGTTGTACAGCACTTTGAAGGCAAAATGTATGGTCACCTCAAAGTCGAATTGGGCGAACTGGTTGCCGACTACCTAGCCCCGATCCAACAACGTTATCACCAGCTGAGACAAAACGAGTCTGATCTGAAAGCCATCCTAAAACAAGGAGCTGACCGCGCTAAATCGCAAGCTCAACCCACTTTAGAAGCGGTACAAGAAGCCATCGGTTTTATTTTGCCCTAAACGATACCCCCCTAACGAAACTAGCTTTCCCCTTTTAAAACGCCCAGGCCTGGGCGTTTTTGCTATTTTCTGCGCTGCTTTATAAAAATGTTACACCAAAGTAACACTACATCCGTTACAATAGATCTTCAATATAAATAGCAAGGATAGCTATCATGGAAACCCGTTTATTTTCTGCACCGACTTTGATTGCACTCAAAGGACTACTCTTAGCAAGTTTGGCATTAGGCCTTACTGCTTGCGACGACTCAAAAACCCCCGCTGCAAAACCTGCACAAAAAGCCAATCCGGCTATGAGATTACCGCAAGTGGGCGTCCTCTCTGTGCAAATGACACAGGTACCCAATCAATTAGCCATTACGGGGCGCGCTCAGGCATCTGCCACGGCAGAAATCCGCCCCCAGGTTGAAGGCATTATTACCCAACGTCTTTTCAAAGAAGGCTCCTTCGTCAATAAAGGAGATACGCTTTACCAACTGGATGCTGCCAGTTATCAAGCCTTATACGAAAGTGCTAAGGCGGCCGTTGAAAAGTCCAAAGCCTTACTGACCAATGCTCAAATCAAAGTGACTCGTAATGAGCGATTAGTTAAAATTAATGCGGTCAGCGAACAAGTTTTGGATGATGCCAAGGCATTATTACGTGAAGCCAAAGCCAATTTAGCCGCCAATCAAGCCGCCCTCAAAACGGCAGCTATACAGCTTGAAAGAACCCAAATTAAGGCACCTATCAGTGGTCGCATTGGTCGCTCTACCGTTACAAAAGGAGCTTTAGTTACCACCAACCAGGCGCAATCACTCGCAACGATTCAGCAACTTGACCCCATTTATGTTGATTTTTCGGTCACGGCTAATCAGGCATTGCCTTTGCGAAAAGCTTTAGCAAATGAACAGGTGAATCTAGCGGATTATCCTGTACGCCTTAAACTACCACACCAACCTTACCCAAGCACTGGCAAAATCTTACTATCAGAATTCCAAGTGAATCCAGCTACCGATGCGGTGATTTTAAGAACGCAATTTCAAAACCCCGACACCTTAATTCTGCCGGGTATGTTTATGCAAGGTCAAGTTACCACAGGCATGTTGGAACAAGTCGCGCTGATTCCAACCCTTTCATTACAACGCAATGCGTTAGGTCAGCCATTTGTCATGGTTCTAACGCCAGACAATACCGTTGCTGTTAAGCCTGTCAAAGAGGCTGGCTTATATCAAGAAAACTGGATTATTACCGATGGCTTAGCACCTGGAGACCAAGTGATTGTTAAAGGCCTTCAATTCATTCGTCCTGGCATGAAGGCTGCCCTAATCCCTGTACAGGGAGGCGCTAGCTAATGTCTGAAACCAGCCACCGCCACCATCGTCATTCTTTCGCCACTTTCTTTATTAATCGCCCGGTGTTTGCATGGGTGATTGCACTATTAGTGATGATTGCCGGTACCTTATCGGTCGTTAACCTACCTATTTCACAATATCCAGCCATCGCGCCGCCAACCATTACCATTACCGCCACCTACCCCGGTGCCTCGGCGAAAACCATTGAGAATACCGTCACCCAAATCATTGAAAGCAAAATGAAAGGGTTAGACAACTTAATGTATATGTCCGCTACCAGCGAATCGACTGGACAAGCCAATATTACCCTCACCTTTAAAACGGGAACCGATGCTGACATTGCCCAAATGCAGATTCAAAACAAACTGCAAGCCGCCATGACATCCTTACCCGAACCGGTACAACGGCAAGGGATTCAGGTCGCTAAATCGGTTCGTAATTTTTTAATGGTCATTGGGTTTATCTCACCGGACAACACCTTCAGTGCGACCGACTTAGGAGACTATATTGGCACCCATATTGTTGACCCGATCAGTCGCTTGGATGGAGTTGGCGAAGTCATGCAATTCAGTGCTGAATACGCATTACGCGTCTGGCTAGACCCCTACAAACTGGCAAACCACCAATTGATTCCCAACGATATTGTCAATGCCATTCGCACCCATAATGCTGTGGTGACCGCTGGCCAATTGGGAGACGCCCCCGCGCCTGTTAATCAGCCAATTAACGTGGTGGTGAATTTACAAAGCCGTTTGAAAAATGTCAGCGAATTCGAACAGATCGTTATTAAAACTGCCGAAGATGGTACTTCTGTCACACTAAGTGATGTGGCTCGTGTCGAAATTGGTGCTGAAAGTTATGCTCGAACGGCGCGTTATAAAGGAGCACCTGCTGCAGGTTTCGCAGTGAAAACGGCAGCCAATGCCAATGCCCTGGAGACTGCTGAAAGAGTCATGGCCAAACTCGATGAACTGGCACCCTACTTCCCTGAAGGAATGTCTTACGTCAAAGCCTATGACACCACACCGTTTATTAAACTGTCAATTGAAGGGGTGGTACAAACCCTAATCGAAGCCATTATTTTGGTGGTGTTAATTATGTACCTATTCCTGGGCAATCTTCGCGCAACACTGATTCCGACCATTACCGTTCCTGTAGTGCTGTTGGGTACTTTTGGTGTGCTGTCCTACTTCGGCTACTCAATTAACACCCTCACCATGTTTGCCATGGTATTGGCCATCGGTCTGTTAGTCGATGATGCCATCGTCGTCGTAGAGAATGTGGAAAGGGTAATGCATGAGGAAAATTTACCCGCCAAAGAAGCCACCCATAAATCTATGAACCAAATTTCCGGCGCCCTAATCGGTATCGGCCTGGTGCTGAGTGCAGTGTTTTTGCCGATGGCCTTTTTTCCAGGCTCCGCAGGGGTTATTTACCAGCAATTCGCCGTTACCATTGTTTCGGCGATGGTGCTCTCGGTACTTGCCGCCTTTATTCTCACACCAGCGTTATGCGCCACCCTGTTAAAACCAGTGGATAAAGCCGCCGAATCTAAAGGGTTCTTTGGTTGGTTTAACCGACAATTTGACCGAGGTACCCATGCCTATGGTCAGGGCGTGAAAGGCATTATCCGTCATCGTTATCTCTTTTTTGGCATTTACTTACTGATTGTCGGGAGTGTTGGTTATCTTTATGCCAAAACACCCGCCGGCTTTTTACCAAATGAAGACCAAGGCATGCTATTAAGCCAAGTAATGATGCCTTCTGGCGCCACTCAAGAAGATACCCTGGAAGTGGTTAAGAAATTGGAACATCACTATTTAGAAACCGAGAAAGAGAATATTGAAGCCTTGTTTACCGTTATTGGATTCAACTTCTCTGGGACCGGTCAAAATACTGCCATTGCCTTTGTTCGCCTCAAAGATTGGTCTGAAAGAACTGATCCCAGCCGCAGTGTGAATGCGATTGCGGGTCGAGCCATGGGCGCTTTCAGTCAGATTAAAGAAGCGATGGTATTTGCCTTTGCCCCACCGCCTGTTATGGAATTGGGGAATGCAATGGGCTTTAATTTTTATGTCAAAGATACTGGTGGTTTTGGCCGTGAACAACTCTATAATGCCCGCAATCAAATGCTAGGCATGGCCAGCCAAAATCCAAATTTAGTCGGAGTGCGTCCTAACGGTCAAGAACCCGCCGCAGTGCTATCGGTACAAGTTAATAAACAAAAAGCGCAAGCCTTGGGATTGTCGATTGCCGACATTAACCAATCTCTCTCTATTGCTTGGGGACGTGCCTATGTGGATGACTTTATTAAGCAAGGGAAGGTCAAACGCATCTATGTTCAATCTGAACCGCAATACCGCTCAACCCCAGATAACTTTAACGACTGGTATGTACGCAATAAAACAGGCGATATGATTCCAGTATCGGCATTTGTGGACATGACTTGGATTAAAGAATCGCCCAAATTAGAACGTTATAACGGTCAAGCCGCCTTGCAAATATTAGGCATGTCGCCTCCGCATATCAGTTCAGGAGAAGCGATGGCGACCGTTGAAGCACTGAGTAAGCAGCTACCAAAAGGCGTTAGCATTGAATGGACAGGCTTATCTTATGAAGAAAAAGCAGCTGGCGAAAAAGCTACCTTACTGTATGTTTTGTCGATACTGGTGGTTTTCTTGTGTTTAGCCGCGCTCTATGAAAGTTGGACACTACCGATTTCTGTCATACTGATTGTGCCATTAGGCGTATTAGGCACGTTATTGGCCGCACACTTTTTTGCCAAGCCGAGCGATATTTACTTTCAAGTTGGCCTATTAACCATCGTTGGACTGGCAACCAAGAATGCCATTTTGATTGTCGAGTTTTCTAAAGACTTGGTTGAAGAAGGTATGAATGCCATCGAAGCGACCATTCAAGCCGCAAAAATGCGTCTCAGACCCATTTTAATGACTTCGTTGGCCTTTGGGTTTGGCGTACTGCCGTTAGCCCTCAGCTCCGGTGCGGGTTCTGGTGCGCACAATGCGATCGGTACCGCAGTATTAGGTGGTATGATCAGTGCAACCGCACTGGGTATTTTCTTAGTACCGCTGTTCTTTGTGTTGATGTACCAGTGGTTTCAGGCGAAAACTGTGACAAACTAAGGAATGGGCAACATTGAAATGAGCCCTTAAAATAACCAGGCCTGGTTATTTCAAGGGTAAGTATTGAGAGTAAAATTGAATTAAAAGTAAGAACAGCAATAATCTGCGACAGTTTTCACTTTGATATCAAACGATGCATTAGCAGGCACTTCAAAAGACTCCCCTGCCAATACCGTGCGCCACTCACTTTCACCCGGCAGTAATACTGCGACTTCGCCCGCCAACATTTCCATCAACTCTGCCGCTTCGGTGCCAAAGGTGTAATCTCCTGGCAATAAAATACCGAGCGTCTTTTTAGAGCCGTCAGCAAACAAAACCGTACGACTGGTGACTTTGCCGCCGTAATAGATATTGGCCGCTTTAACAACCGTGACATTTTCAAATTGAGACATTATTTTTCCTTTTTAACTGTCTAAAACTGTTCAAATTGAGTGCTATTTAGCGCCAATTAATTCGATTTGATAACCATCCGGGTCTTCAACAAATGCAATAATAGTGGTTCCGGCATTCATTGGTCCAGCAGGTCGAAGAATTTTACCACCTGCAGCCTGAATCGCATCCGCGGCTTGATACACATCCTCAACTTCGATGGCGATATGCCCATACCCCTCACCCAAGTCATATTGCGATTGTCCCCAATTGTAGGTCAATTCCAATACGGTATTGTCTGCTTCATTGCCATACCCCAGAAATGCGAGGGTAAATTCCCCTTCAGGATACTCCTTTCGTCTTAAGAGTGTCATGCCTAACACTTCTGTATAGAACTGTATCGACTTGTCTAAATCGCCCACTCTTAACATCGTATGTAATAAACGCATATAAACTCCTTTACATAAAAAAGGCTTTGCAGGTCAACCCTGTCAAAGCCTTTCTAATTGCCAACTTGTGAGTAAGGTATTATACCTCAGTCACCGCCGCTAATGCTTGCTCGATATCCGCCAAAATATCATCAATATGCTCAATCCCCACGGAGATTCGAACCAAGTCTTCAGAGACCCCTGCCGTTTCAAGTTCTTCAGCATTGAGCTGACGATGGGTCGTGGTCGCTGGGTGACACGCTAAAGATTTAGCATCGCCAATATTGACCAATCTCAAAATCATTTGCAAAGCATCAATAAACTGCGCGCCGGCCTCACGGCCGCCTTTAATGCCAAAACTCAAAATACCGGATGCCTGACCATGCGTCACGGTTTGACACAGCTCATGATAACGATCCGATGGCAATCCAGCATAATTGACCCAAGAGACTTTTGGATGGGCTTTTAGATATTCCGCCACTTTCAGGGCGTTTTCACAATGCCGCTCCATCCGTAAGCCCAAGGTTTCCAACCCTTGCATCAGCAAGAAGGCGCTGTGCGCAGATAAAGCCGACCCGGTATTACGCAAAGGCACCACGCGGCAACGCGCAATAAAAGCCGCCGCACCCACATCACGTGTATAAGACACACCATGATAAGATGGATCTGGCTCATTCAAAACCGCAAAACGCTCAGGCTGAGCAGCCCAATCAAATTTTCCAGAATCAATCACCACGCCGCCAATGGTTGTACCATGGCCACCAATATATTTGGTTAACGAATGCACCACAATATCGGCACCCAATTCAAAAGGACGACACAAATAAGGCGTGGCCACCGTATTGTCCACGATTACTGGAATGCCATGTTTATGAGCAATTTCCGCCAAACGCGGAATATCCACCACATTCCCTGCCGGATTACCTATCGATTCACAATAAATCGCACGAGTACGGTCATCAATCGCCGCTTCAAACCCTGCAAAATCATCGGCTTTTTTCATTCGCACTTCAATCCCTTGCTGAGGGAAAGTATGCGCGAATAAATTATAAGTCCCGCCATAGAGCTGACTGGTGCTAATAATATTATCACCGGCTTGGGTAATGGTCTGAATCGCATAGGTAATCGCCGCCATTCCTGAAGCCACGGCCAAAGCACCAATCCCGCCTTCCATGGCCGCCATCCGTTGTTCCAACACGTCGCAGGTTGGGTTCATAATACGGCTGTAAATATTACCAGGTACTTTTAAATCGAATAAGTCGGCACCATGCTGGGTATTATCAAATGTATAAGATGTGGTTTGATAAATCGGCGTCGTGGCCGCTTTGGTGGTGGCTTCAGATTCATAGCCATGATGTAATGCAAGCGATTCTAATTTCATATTCACCTCTGATTATGATGGATTTTGATTATTTAGGAATTAGGTTATCTGATTCTTTAAGAATGAATTTTAAGTCTAGAGTTGCCACCAAAATAAGTCAAACACAAAAAAATCATGTTGATATCTCATATTGTTATAGAACCGAGGTGTTTGAAGCTTTAGGCGTTTTGCCAACCCATTTCAGCGCAATCCAAATGGATAAAACAATCGCCAAAGCACTGATACCAAACCCCCAAATAGCACCACCAAAATACCAACTATAGCCCGCGACCAACATTCCAAACGCCCCGCCCAATCCATGACTGGCTGACGCATAAATCGCTTGTCCTTTATGCTGATTGCGGCCAGTAAAATAGGCATCGATTAAATAAATAGCGGCGGCATGGAATAGGCCATAACTGGCAGCATGTAGCAGTTGTGCGAACAACAATAACGGCAACGAATCCGGCACCAAAGGAATCATTACCCAGCGTAACAACGTCAGCCCCAAACTGATCCATAATAGTTTCACCACCGAAAAACGTTCAAATAAGGGACTCATCCAGAAAAACACCCCAATTTCCGCGACAACGCCTAACGTCCAGAGTATGGCAATCCATTGATGGCTATAACCATGATCAGTGAGGAAAATACTGTAGAAACTGTAATAGGTACCATGAGAAAATTGCACTAAGACGCTAACGACTAACAAACTGGCCACATGCGGCTGCTTTAGGATGGTTAAAAACCCTGTAGCATTCTCTTCATGTGCCGGCATACTTGCCTCACGAACAGCAAAGGTAATCAGCCAGATTATCACCGCTAAAATCAACAAGACCCAAGGAAATGTCGTCATCGCAAACTGATCTAACTGCCACCCAACGCCAATGACGGCAGCAATAAACCCTAGAGACCCCCATAGCCTAACGCGACCATAGCAGTGTTTTAATTCCGCCAACGTAACGAATGTATAAGATTCAAATAACGGTAAGGCCGCATGAAAGAAAAAACTCATGCCCAAGACTGTGAGCAATAGCCCCCAAAACTGATCAAAGAATAACCAGCCAAGCGAGAAGAGCACCGTTAGAAACGCACACCACCTCAGCCAACGTATCGGTTGGCCTGTATGATCGGAAAGCCAACCCAGCAGATTCGGCGCCACCACTTTAGTACCGACAAACACCGCCATCAATTGACCGATTTCAATCGCGCTCAACCCTAATGACTGATAATAGAGTCCAATATAAGGAATAAAGGCCCCAAACAGCATAAAGTACACAAAGTAAAAACTCGACAGTTTGGGGTAAACACGTTGATAGTGCTTTTCTGGCATAAAATGGCCTTTTAAAGCGGTTTAGGATATAACGTGAAACTAAGGTGTCGGATTCGCTAAATCCATAATCGGCGCAACCACATCGCCATTCTGGGCGCGATTGCGCATAAAGTGATCCAATAACACGATGGCCATTTGTGCTTCTGCAATGGGGGTAGCGCGAATACCGACACAAGGGTCATGACGCCCTTTGGTCACCATTTCAATCGCTTCTCCTCCAATATTAATACTGCGTCCAACCGTCATAATACTGGAAGTCGGTTTTAACGCAATATGCGCGATAATATCCTGTCCAGTAGAAATCCCACCCAGAATACCACCAGCATGATTCGACACAAAACCTTCTTCCGGCGTCATTTCATCTCGATGCTCAGTACCCAACTGCCCTGCTACGGCAAATCCATCGCCAATTTCAACGCCTTTCACTGCGTTGATACTCATTAACGCATGGGCCAAATCGGCATCTAAACGATCAAACACCGGCTCACCCAATCCCACTGGTACATTTTTAGCAATGACTGAAATCTTTGCGCCCACGGAGTTTTTTTGCTTCAGCAAGTTATCCATATAAACGCGAATTTCTTCACGCTTTTCCGGATTAGGACAAAAATATTCATTATCATTATCAAACGGCCAACACACATTTTCGACCTTAATGGGTCCCAATTGCGATAAATACCCTTTGATTTCCACGCCCAAACGCTCTTTTAAATATTTTTTAGCAATCGCCCCTGCTGCCACCCGCATCGCGGTTTCACGAGCGGATGCACGTCCGCCACCGCGATAATCACGGAAACCATATTTTTGCGTATAGGTATAGTCAGCATGTGCAGGGCGAAAGGTTTCCGCCACTTTTGAATAGTCTCTTGAGCGCTGATCCATATTATGAATAATCAATCCGATCGGCGTCCCTGTGGTCTTTCCTTCGAACACCCCAGACAAAATTTGCACCGCATCATCTTCTCGGCGTGCGGTAGCATGCTTAGATTTTCCTGGCTTACGGCGATCCAATTCGATTTGAATATCCGCTTCACATAACTCCATGCCTGGAGGACACCCGTCCACAATTGCACCCAGCGCGATGCCATGACTTTCCCCAAACGTGGTGACTCGAAAATTTTGTCCTAAGGTATTCCCTGACATAACGGCCTTCTCAAACTTGATTGCAAAGCAGATATTATACAAAACCCCCAAAGCGAGTGTAATGTATTAAACCAAGTCTTGCTTGACCTGCTAAAAAACAAACCGAAAACACCCAGGCCTGGGCAATTTTGAACACTACAAAACATCAAACGGACTCACCACCCCCTGCCCACCCTGCTTTAACACATGGGTATAAATCATCGTGGTTTGCAAATCGGCATGACCCAACAACGCCTGAATGGTACGAATATCCGTGCCCGTTTGCAAAAGATGCGTCGCAAACGAATGCCGAAACGTATGCGCACTCACCTTCTTTAAAATGCCACACTGTTTCACCGCACGCTTTATTGCCTTATTCACCAACGACTGATCCACATGATGGCGGCGCGTCACACCCGAACGCGGGTCTTCTGCCAAATTACGACTAGGAAACACATACTGCCAAGCCAACTCTCGACTTGCATTTGGATACTTCTTAGCCAACGCATACGGCAAATACACCGAACCAAAACCCTGCTCCAAATCTTGATCATGCAGCGTTTTCACCTTTTGCAATTGAACTTCCAATAAAGGTGCCAGATTATTGGCTAAAGGCGTCACCCGATCTTTTTTACCCTTACCATCACGCACTGTAATTTGCTTAAAGCCAAAATCAACATCCTGCACCCGCAAACGCACCGCCTCGGTAATGCGTAAACCGCTGGCATACAACAACTTAACAATCAACCCCGGAGTGCCATCCATCACCGATAAAACTTGGCCTACTTCTTCCTTCGTCAACACCACTGGAATACGCGGCTCCTTACGCGACCGACAGGCTTTAACATCTGTAAACGGTGCATTCAAAACACGGCTATAACAGTAAGTCAATGCATTTAACGCCTGGTTTTGAGTCGAAGGCGCCACATTTTGTACCACCGCTAAATCCGATAAAAACTGCCCCACCTTCTGCGACGAATCAACCAACATCGTCTCACGGCTTAAAATTCCATGAAACTTCACAAACCGCCGCACCCAATCGCAATACCCATTTTCGGTAGAATATGCGTAACCCTCACGGCGCAACTGATTACGCATTTTATCTAGCAACGATGATTTCATTAGTGTATTATTCATAAAAGCGCTTTTTCATAATGACAGCAAATCTAGATAACACCGTATAACCTGTCAAATCAACAGTTTTCATCAATATACTATCAAATAAATATGAAAACAAAGCCAATACCCAATAAGAAGGCAATAATGCCTTATACTAAATGTTAGGCATATAAATAAATCTGCCGTTCTATACTAGAAGTTCATCCAAATAAACCAGGGGGAAAAATTTATGATTGGGCTCGATTCGAATGAACTAAAGGTTTTACTAGGCAATGTGGCAATTCTGAGAGGGCAAGGGAAGTTTATTGAAGCCATCGATTTATTGGAGCCAAAACTTAATGATATAGATAATGATGGTAAAGTGGTTGCGCTTCTGCAACTTGTGTATGTGGCAAATGATGCCGGACTTAACGATAAAACACTTGAGTTTGCAAAGCTGCTTGCAAAGTTGGACCCAGAGATACCTTCTGTTAAAAAAGTATTGAAAGCAAATGGTTTAGCGTAAAAGCCTAACAAATTGCTCCATTTGACGTTTTGGTCTACGCTCGGTTTTTGGGTGGCTACGCCACTTTACCCAAAAACTCCACTCCAACCAAAACTCAAATGAGCAAGGCGTTAACTCTCAAGTGCCAAAGCAACGCAAGGATTGCCTTAGATGGAAACAAACTGTAAAGATCACTTCACAAGCCTCAATAACCAATTTGGACAAGTCATAGAAGATTCGTTTTCTTCAAATCTGGGCCCTACGCTTGTCGAGTTGTTCCAGTTCTCAGGTGATTTGAATACATGGACGGAGCTACTTAAAGATAGAACTGATTGCACCATTCTTGTTAGTGCTACCCAAGAGTTTGAACTTGGATTTCAGGCTGTTGTAAGTGGCCAATATAGGTATTCATTTATTGCGCAGCGCTATTTCCTTGAACAGATATGCCGATTTATCTATCTTTCAACCAATGAGCTCCATTTAAGGCACTGGAAGCTTGGTTTACGAGATATATCTTGGGGTTCACTAGTCGATAAAGAGAACGGGATATTTTCGAAAATATTCATCCGAGCATTTTATTCTGAAGTAGAATCTGAAGGCGATCATTTAATAACAATAGCATCAAAGCTTTATAGAGAATCCTCTGAGTTTATACATGGAAATTTCAATAAAATTGAGGAGTTGCCAAATTCTATTGAATTTAACACCTCTCTCCTGGAGCGTTGGATTGATTTCATGGAAACTAGTAGGTTTTTAGCTTTATTCTTGCTATTCATGCGGTTCTCAAAAGATGTAGAGAACCATGATCTCAGTAAGATAGAGGAAATGGCAAAAGAGGAATTAGGCGGAGTCGTAGAATTCAATCTCTTATTCGCTTCCTGAGGAACCCATAAAGATGACAGATTTTAAAATACGTACAGAAACAATTAAACCTACAAAAATATTAGATTATTTCGTAGAAACACCGGAAGATCGTTCCATAATCGAACGGCTCAAGAGTGATTCTCCTATTGTTTTGGTAGGTAGTCGCGGTGTTGGCAAGTCATTTTTGTTGAGGGTCGCGGAAGCTGAGCTTAAACGAGACCTAGAGCAGCTTAAGATTCTTCCAGTATATGTGTCATTCACGCAAGGTGCGGTTCTGCAACTAACAGATGAAACCCAGTTTTATCACTGGATGCTTGCGAAACTGTGTTCATCACTAATCAGAAGTTTAACAAAAGCAGGTTTCGTTTTACCTGTGTCTTTATTGTCGGGAAACAACGAAGAGCAAGAGGAGTATCTATCCCGATTAGTTGCAGAATTTGAAAATTCATGGAAACCACAGAAATCACAGACTATAGATTCTCAATTTCTGCCATCGATAGATGATTTCAAAGAGGCTGTGGAAGATATTTGCGAAGAAGCAGGAATAGAAACGGTAAATTTCTTCATTGACGAAGCTGCTCATATATTAAGGCCAGCTCAGCAGCGTCAGTTTTTTAGCCTATACCGGGATATTAATAGCCCATACATAAACTGCAATGCAGCAGTTTATCCTGGCGTAACATCATTTGGAGATTATTTTCAGCCAATACATGATGCAATTTTTATTAATCTAGAGAGAGATGTATCGAGTACCGGCTACGTCGAAAACATGAGGCACATGGTTGAGAAGCAAGCAGATAGTCGGTTGCTCGGAAAAATTGCACAAAACATAGGTAATTTTTCATTGCTAGCGTATGCGTCTAATGGGAACCCTAGGGTTCTGTTAAAGACTCTAGTAAGAGCGCCATCGGTATCCTCGCGCGAAGTAAATACTGCAATTAAAGAGTTTTACAAAAGCGATATATGGGAAGAGCATTCATTGCTTGCCGATAAATATTTGGGATTTGTGGATTTTATCAATTGGGGTAGGGACTTTGTTGAAGAACACGTTCTGCCAGAAATAAAGCAAAAAAATGATGCATATTTATCTGATGACAAGAAAACGTCATGTTTCTTCTGGATTCACAAAGATTCACCCGCAAAGATCAAAAAAGCTTTAGGGCTACTTTGCTATACCGGGATTATTTCATTGCATTCTGATGCGGTAAAAGCCACGAGAAGCGGTGTTGGAGCAAGATATAGTGTGAATATGGGGTGTTTGCTATCGTTAGAAAATACCCCAGCTTCAACTGGAAACAACATCGTTCGTAATCTTACCATTAAAAGAATGACGGAGTATGGAGCCAATCACCCAACATTCAGCAACCTTGAAACAGATTTAGATGATTTCGATGATCAAACCATTAGCTCAGCTTTAGATGACCAACTTAGAAAGCCTGTCGATTTTCTTGATTTACCTGAGTGGCTTATCGATGCGTTAAAAGGTCTATCTCTAAATTCGATCAGAGATGTTCTAGATGCCACTGAGGAGACTATCCAGAGAGCATATTACGTGGGCGAGGTACGCTCTAGGTATATTAAGAATGAAGCTACCTCTGCTGTTTTCGAATACCTGTCAGGATAAAGAGTTAACAAGTCAAAGCACTCGGACGCAGCAAAGCTGCGCCGGTTATTGAGGCGTTAAGAATTAAGGGATCAACGCCCTTTTAAAATAATACCCAGGCCTGGTGATTTTTAACGCTGATAATTGGGTAATGCTGACTTAGCGGTTTCTAGTTGGGATAAGGCTTGGGCTAATTGGCTGGGTGACACAGCGATATTCATTCGCATAAAGCCTGTGCCATTTTCGCCAAAGGTTTCACCATCATTCAACCCCAATCCTGCTTCATGGATTAACCAGTTTTTTAACGCCGATTGCTCTGAAAACAGCGCTGAAAAATCGAGCCAAATTAAAAAAGAGGCTTGCGGCTGCACCACCCCCACTTGCGGAAAATGCTGTTGAAAAAACTCAGTGACTGTTTGAATATTGTCTTGTAAAAACGATACCAGTTCATCTCGATAGGATTTGCCATCTTCCGAATAGGCAGCTTCCATCGCCACATTAGCAAATAGATTCGGTTCCAAAATCGACACCGATTGACAAGCTTGAATATAGCGACGACGCAATCTTGGATTAGCAATAATGGCATATCCCGTCTGCAAGCCCCCTAAATTAAACGTCTTACCAGGGGAGCTTAAAGTCACGGTATTTTGTGCGATTTCAGCGGATAACGAAGCCATGGGCACGTGCTGATGGGGGGCAAACGTCATATCGGCATGAATCTCATCCGACACCACCAATACTTGATGTTTTAGGCAAAGTTCTGCTAGCTTCAGCAATTCGGATTTTTGCCAAACCCGACCGGATGGGTTTTGCGGATGGCAAAACAGTAGCAACTTGACTTGTTGCTCAAGTATGATGCTTTCTAATGCCTCAAAATCAATTTGATAATGTCCATCCTGCCATTGCAAAGGGGCCGTTACTGTTTTGCGCTGATTATGCGGCGCGGCCTTTAAAAATGGCGGATAAACAGGCGTTTGTACCAATACCGCATCACCAGGTTCCGTAAACGCTTGCACCGCTAAATGAAAGCCATTAGCAACATTATGGGTAAAGACGATTTCAGAAGCTTTAACATCATAGTGATATTGTGCCTGCCAATTGATAATCGCTTGATACAAGCGATCTGACATTAAGGTATACCCTAAAACCGGATGCGTTAATCGATTTTGTAACGCTTGCACAATAAAATCTGGGGTGGCCAAATCTTGATCTGCCACCCACATCGGCAATACCTTATCTGTGCCAAATAACGTTGTGCGCAACTCATACTTTTCAGCATCGGTGCCCAGTCGATCTAAGGATTGATTAAAATCGGTCATTTAATGGCGCTTTTTCCAAACGGTCAATTCTGACAAGGTATGTTGGAATTTGCGCTGGGTTTCCCGAATTACAAATGGCATCTCAATCGGTTGACCTAGGCATTCAAACTCGGCATCCAATACTTGATGCAAGCCATCCAAGGTTGTGACATTTTCACCGGTTTCCGCATCCTTATAACCACCCAACCAATTGGTTTTTTCAGTGTAGTCTTCCAGCCAAGTATAGGGAGAAGCGATAAACAACAAGCCGCCCTCGGTCATTCGTTGATGAATCATCGATAAAAAGCGTTTGGGGTCATACAGTCGGTCGATTAGGTTAAGTGCAACCACCACATCATAATCGGTTAAATGCGGTTTTAAATTGGCCGCATCTTGCTGTAAAAACTGGCAACGATCCACTACACCTGCCAAGCCGAGTGCGGCTAAGTTTTGCGATTGATAATCAACTAAGTCGCCTTCCAAAGGTCGCGTGTAACGAATTTCACCCGTTTCCTTAAGTTGATTGGCGACTTGAATAAAGCGTGCAGAAAAATCAATTCCGGTGACTTGGGCAAACGCATGAGCCAGTTCAAAACTGGTACGTCCCACCGAGCAGCCGACTTCTAAACAATTAATATCTTCCCGCTGTTTGAAATCACTGTCTGCCCGCACCTTCTCAATCACTTTATCGGCACAGGCCTGGGCAAAATTATCGACACCAAAATAACTTTGGCCATAATGGAATTCACAATATTGCGCTACCGCCTGATCGGTTTCATAAGTGGAAATATAGGTCGGCACCTGTTGTGCAGATTCAATATAACGGAAGCCTGCGTGCTGAAAGAAATGTCGGCGAAATGCATAGCGAGAATGACCATTAATTTCATTACCCGTCGAAATCCAACTACTGCCTTTAATGATATTGTGCTGATTGTCAAACGTCGGCGTCGTAAAGTCATCATAGAGAGGATGCACTTTGAACCCAGTAAATGGATAGATGGGTGTATGGGTCCACTGCCAAACATTGCCAATCACATCAAAAAAGTCGCCCGTTTCAAATTGATTAACCGGCATCGATGATGCATAAAACTGCAAATTTTGATTGGCTAAGTGTGCTTTATCCAACGCCTGAGTGAAATCTCTTAACCGTAAATATTCATCCTCACTCGGCAACCGAATGGATCGCCCGGTTTCGTGTGCTTTCCATTGGCAAAAAGCTTCTGCCTCTAACGCATTGACCTCAACTGGCCAATTCCACGGCATGGCAATTTCTTCGGTCATGCAACGCAGCAACCAGTCACCTTCGGTTTGCTTTACCCAAAAGGTGGGATGTTTATCTGGGGTAAACTGCCGCCAGCGATTGCCTTCCTCTGACCAAAAAGCCGGGTTGTCATAGCCACCCGCTTCCACAAATTCTAAATATTCACTATTAGAGACCAAAAAGGCACTGGCTTTAAAAGCGTCAATATCAGCTTGATGATAGCCATACTCATTGTCCCACCCATAGCTGTCAGCAGGATCATGATGATCGATTAACACTTGCCCCGCGGGCACCTCAAATAAAATATTTTCCGGTGCTTCGCCCTGCTCTGGACAGACCGGAAACTGCGGGTGCGGTTGGACAAATTCTAGGGGCAACTGACGAATTAAGACCGATGACGTTTCTAAATGAATGCGTTCATGTTCAATCCCCATTAACACCGGCCACATTGGGCTTTCCCAATCAATGGGCAACCGAAAGTCGGTTTCATCAATCACCCGCAGCACCGCTTCATGTACCTGCTGGCGATATTGACGAACTTCGTCAACCGTTGGCCAGTCATAATGGGCTTCGTTTAAATCATCCCATGACATTTCATCTACGCCGATGGCACAAAGGGCTTCAACTTTGGGATTAATGCGCTCTGGTAAGAGTTTCGCCAGTACCAATTTATTCACAAAAAAAGTAGCCGTATGGCCAAAGTAGAAAATCAGCGGATGGCGCAAAGAACAAGCACGTTCATAATAAGCTTGATCACTTTTTAGCGTTTCAAACAAGGCTTCATAGTGTGAATAGGTCGTTTCAAAATAGGCTTTGATCTCTGCGCGTTTTGATTCAACGGTTCCCTCTATCAGGTTGACAGCGGTGGCAGGATTATTTTGTTGCAAATTCATCTGTTCTCCATTGATTTGATCATCTAACGATTGGCATCCATTCGCTACATGGATAAAAGCACGCCTGTTTCGGCTAAGGGTTCTAACTCCGGCTGGCAGGTGCTGAGTCGTTCGACATCAATATCTTCATGATCAATCAACCAAGCCTTGACACTATTTTGCCGAATATTGGCCATTTCCCGTAATTTTTGGGTTAAGGCCTCATCCTTTAATCCCTTTTGCTGCCAGAAATTTTGATCTTGTGCCGTGTAAAAACCACAAAGCTTCATATTCAATTGGGGTTTATTTAATAACATTTCAGCGACTTTATGCAAATAATCTGGCATCGAATCGAGCCAAGTGGTTTGCCCCACTGCAAACTCAACAGGTTGCAATACTACCTGCCCCAGCTTTTTATAGGCATAATCCGCGGCTAGATAAAGGGAGCCATAAGGCTGTAAGGTGAGCGCCAAATACGTTTTGGTGCCACTTTTTAATGTTTTTAATAAAGCTTTATTGATTACGCTCTTAATTTCAAAATTGGGCGAAGCCACATCGCCATTGATAGGGATTTTTAACGCAATTTGATCCTGATCATCGCGCAATAAATTAAGTCCAAGCTTTATCGAGCTTAACCCTGTCATAGAGGAATCCCGTTCAGTCAAACTGAGGCCTTTCAACGTGAGTTGATGCTCGCTGGTCAGTTGATCCTGTGCCAGTTGAATCTTGGAAACCGAGCTTAGACTACCACTTTGAATACGATGTGCGAGTATCGGTTCAATAATGGGCGAAAAGGAATGTAAATCCACACCTTTCAGCGTCACTTGAAGCTTAGTTTGAATTTTTTCCAGCAGAGGTGACACGGTTCCGGTTACCAAAACATTGGAATATTGATCGACACTGGCTTGTAAATCCACATTTGAGGACGCCGTCGGCTGTTGGGTATTGAGGGGTCCAAACGTCAACGATTTGATTTGGAGTTGCTTTTGCAAGCTTGGCTGATATTGCAGCAACTCAAGATCGACGACACTGTCTTGCAACTCAAAGACCTCTAGTTTTAAGCTAAAGGGAGCACCCTTAGCGGCGGTCAGTTGCGGTGAGTTTAACTGCGATTCCGGTTGTTCCGCAGCCTTAGCGCTCAGAGTGGCCTTGCCCGGCTTGACGGTATTTAACCAATCCAACCACTGCTGAGGCTGTTGCTGTGCATTCATCTGAATCGCCATTTGCCACTCCTGACCGACAAGGTGTCCGATATCAAAGTGATTCGATTCGCTCAACTGAAGTTGGTCAACGTTGATTGACTTGGCAACCCACAGCGGCACCATTTGGTTAGTCAGGGCATTCAATTGCAGTTGCGTTAAATCCAATTCCGATAGCGTGATCTGGTTCATTCCCTGTAAATCGATACCAAAACCAGCCTGTTCCATGGATAACAGCGGTTGTTGAACGCCTGCCGAAGTCAGTTGCAGTTGATTGGCTGCCACTTGCCCTGTGAGCGCCAAATCCGTTAGCTGAGAGAGTGCCGTATTAAAACCAAGCTGTCCTTGACCTGTCCAGCTAAAATCTCGATTGGCGAGCGATAAGTCGTCTCTTTGTAGTTGCAAATCGTTCACAGAAATCCGCCCTTTCCAGTCAAGTTCAATCGTCTCCTGACCCTGTTTCACAGACCAATCTAGCTTCGTTTGCCCTTGGCCAGCAGCCAGCGATAAAGATTTGGGGAGAAATGAATCTGCCAGAGTCAAGTCCAGATCGGATAATTGAAGTTGCCCGTTGACTGAGCGCACATCCGCAAAAGGTTGACCTTGACCTTCCATCTGCCACCGGGTTTGTTGATAACGCAACTGCATAGCAAACTGCATTTGTTGACTGGTCTGCCAACTCAAGACATTGGAAAGTTGTAATGAATCAACTACCAAAGGCCAAGTTTGCTGTGGGGTCTTCAATGTCAGCGCCAGGCCTTGCAAATTGAACTGTTGCAGCCCGACCTGCCAACCATCGAATAGAGAGTCGCCTTTTGACTCCGCGGCTGAATGGCTTTCGTTCGGTGTAGGCAAGCCTAAAACACGGATATTGCCTGATTCGTCGAAATGCGCTGTTAATTGAAGCTGCTTTAAGGTCAGTTGCTCAACCAACAGGCGCTTTTGCCAAAGCGCCGACCAAGAAATTCGTAGCAGCAGTTCTCTAAATTGCAAAGGTGGCTGGTGTTGCGCTTGCAATACACCCTCGGTTATGCGAATTTCACCCGCCCATAAATCCAAATCGAGTTCGGCTACCTCAACTGACTGAAGTCCTTGATCAATCAACACCTTTTGCAGCGTTTTTTCAACGACCCACGGCAGTAACATGATGAATGACAGTGTAACCAACACCAATGTCATGAGGACTTTAAAGCGCGTTTTTATGACAAAAGTGTTTTTAAAAGACATGGATAATGGCCTGATACGTCAAATAGAGGAGAATGACCGTTATTTTATCAGAAAGTGCGGTTCAACAAGGAGGGACTCATGACCTTTCAGTCATCGAAAAGGCTGCCAAAAACGACCAGGCCTGGGTGGTTTTGGCAGCGATAAATCTAATAAAATTCGTAAACGCGGTTTTGAAGCGGAATATCTTGCCAGGATTTTAATAAACTTCTGGCATAGTTCGGTTGTACCGGACGTGCATTTGAGCCGAGATAATCATGCAATTGCTTTAATTGCATCACCGATGCTTGAATCGGGTCTTTGAAAACCATCCAATAAACCCCTTCTGAACAAGGTGGCGTGGTTAAAGAGCCACTGTATTTATAAAACTTTTTATCGGCCGGAAAGAAAGTGGCAGGATGAATCTTTATCCACTCATGAATATCGACTTTCTCTTTGGTCTGCGGTAAAACCGGAAGAATTTGCGCTAAGGCTTCGTTTTCTTCCCCTTCTTGAAAGAGGACACCGATAACGGCTAAATTTCCATCAGCATCTTTATGTACTAGATGCATTTCCATGGGGTAATTAAAACCATCCCGCTGATGTTCCGACGGGGTGTGAAAATGGTATTGCAACAATTCAAACCGATGACCATCAATTTCGATATAACTCCCTAACGGAATATTGACTTGTAAGGTATGGCCATTATTAATCATCTTTAATGCGGTTTCACGATAATAAACATCGAACCCTGGCAAACTGGTGGTGCCAACTGCTTGTTGCATCTTTAAGTTAATAGGAGACTGGTTTTTGCCAGTTTGACACAAACTGAATTGATCTGACAACTCTCCCCAATAACGAGGGCCGGTTTCGCCAAAATAACTCCAATGAGGAGGATGTTCGGGAGTTGAGTGAGACGGCTTGTCAACTTTGGCTTTTGCCTCTGGTTGATGGTCAATGGTTTCTTTTTTGGGCGCGGGTTCTGGCTGACGATGGGTTGGCTTTGCCACCGGTTTTTCTTCAACCACTTCGCCATATTTTTTGGCTTCAGCCTTTAAATCAATTAGAGGCTCAACTGCGGCAAATACTGAACTGTATAGCGGCATTATCAAGCTTACAAAAACCGTTATCATCAACCCATTTTTCATACTACTTCCTCAAACTTAAAACTGTGATCAAGCACTGGATGCTTAGCTAAATATTTCATGACACTATCGAACTAAAATCTGTAAAAGTTTTGATAAGCAAATATCTAACCAATTAGCCAGAATAGCTAAATCCTTTGGGTAAAACAGCCATGTTAGGCTTTTCGATCATCTAACAACGATTGAAAAACGGCTAACTCAGATTTTTGAATGGCAAACACGCCTTCACCACCCTGCTCAAATTCAAACCAATAGAAAGGGAGCTCGGGATAGGCCTGTTCTAAATAATATTGCGACACCCCCACTTCAACGATTAAAGTGCCTCCTTCATTTAAATGGTTATCAGCCTCAGCCAAAATGCGTCGAACTAAATCCAACCCATCCTCGCCTGCCGCTAACCCTAAAGCCGGTTCCTTCTGAAACTCAACTGGCAAGGCAGACATTTCAATAGCATCCACATAAGGTGGGTTTGACACAATCAAGTCATACCGTTTACCTTCTAGTGCTGAAAACAAGTCGGATTCAATGGTCTGTGCGACCGATTCCAGTCCATACAACTCAATATTCTGCTGTGCCACCGCCAAGGCGGCTGGTGAAATATCGACCAAGTCCACTTCAGCATTTGGACAAGCTTGCAAACTGGCAATACCGATACAACCACTGCCGGTACATAAATCTAAAATACGGGTGACCTCATCTGCCTCAACCCAAGGCTCATAACGCTGTGCAATCAATTCAGCAATGGGGGAACGCGGCACTAAGGTATCTGAAGTCACTTTGAATCGCATCCCCGCAAACCAAGCTTCACCAATAATGTAGGCTGTTGGCTGACGCGTTTCGATACGCTCACGAAACAAGTCCGCAATTAACACCTGTTCGGATTGCGTTAATTTTGCCGTCAAATAAGCATCAGGCAAATCCCAAGGTAACTTTAACGCATAAAAGACCAATACCCGTGCATCATCAAATGCATTGTCCGTACCCTGTCCATAACTCAACCCAGCTTGTTGAAACAGCGTGCCGCCCCAGCGCACAAAATCAATCACCGTGTCCAGAAATTCATGCTGGTAATTCATTGGATATTTTAATAATGTCATGATTGTCTCACTTAACAAAAGCGGGTTTAACCGCATGTTTGGGACGAAAGGCTTTAATAAAGTCTTCATTCGTTTCGATATAGCCACCTTCAATCAGATCAATACAATACGGAACGGCCGGAAAAACCGCCCCCAAGCAATCACTGATCGCAGAGGGCTTCCCTGGCAAATTAATGATTAAACTGTGACCACGAGTGCCGGCAATTTGTCGAGATAAAATGGCGGTTGGCACAAACTGCAAAGATACGGCACGCATTTGTTCAGCGAAGCCATCTAAAATTTTATCGCAGACTGCTTCAGTGGCTTCTGGTGTTACATCCCGTTTTGCTGGCCCAGTTCCACCTGTCGTTAAAATCAGGTCACAATCTTCTTTATCTGCCAGTTCACGAAGGGTTTGCTCAATGAGTTCACGTTCATCGGCGATGACGCGTGACACACCCTGCCAATCACTTTTGAGCGCTTGGCCAATCCATTCCTGCATCGCAGGCCCACCCAAATCTTCATATTCACCTCGACTGGCTCTATCCGAGATAGTGACAAAACCGATTTTGATGTGCTTCATAACAAATCCTTCTAATGCTTAAATTTTACATCTGGGTATGATACCGCATCTTGTTTATTGCCAGTCACGATCAACCCGAATATTTCTTACAATATTTGGCTGCTAGGGTTGAATCTGAATCATTCCACCCTATAAAACCTGTCTCCAAAAAACGAAAGATTTTGCTATGACTCAAACCACAGACTTAGACAACCTTGCCGAAGAGATGGAAGCCATTGAAGGTGAACACTTGGAAATGTCGACAACTGGCACCGAAATGGTTCGAGCTGATTCCAACAAGCCCGATACGCTATTCTTATTGCCGGTTAAAGAGCGCCCCTTTTTCCCTGGGCAAACCTTGCCTATTATTTTAGATAAAGCCATCTGGGGCGAAACCTTCGAACGTATGATTGAAGAAGGCATTCACTATATCGGCATTATCTATGTTGAAGCCGATGATCATAGCAAAGCCACCCCCGAAGACTTCGCACTGACGGGAACATTAATTCGCATCCACGATCCTAAAATCAAATCAGATTATATCCAATTGGTCGCGGAAGGCCTGTGTCGCTTTCAAATTAGTCAGTGGATTCACACAAAAGCGCCCTATCAGGCCAGCGTTACTTATCCGGCCGATATTCGAAATGGCAGTAAAAAAGAATTTAAGGCCTATGGCTTGGCCATTATGAACGCATTTAAAGAGTTATTGCCTCTCAATCCGCTATACAGTGAAGAGTTAAAGTATTTTTTGAACCGTTATAGCGCTTCTGATTCACACCATTTAGCCGATTTTGCGGCTGGTTTAACGGCAGCGAGCAATGAAAAGCTTCAGGATTTGCTCGATACCTTAGACTTGGTTGAACGCCTTGAAAAAGTGCTAGCACTCTTCAAACACGAAATCGAAGTCACCAAATTGCAATTCAATATTCGTGAACGTGTTGAAGAAAACCTTAATCAACAGCAACGCGATTTTTTCTTAAGGCAACAACTTAAAGAAATCCAAAAAGAGCTAGGTATGGTCAAGGATGACCGTACCGCTGATGCAGAATTATTTGAAGAACGGATTGAAGCTTTATCTCTATCAGCAGAAGCGCACAAAAAAGCCGATGAAGAACTAAATAAAATTAAAATACTGGATCCGCAATCACCCGAATATGGTGTAGCGAGAAACTGGCTAGACTGGCTGACCCAACTACCTTGGGGACAATACAGTAACGACAAACTGGACTTGAAACGGGCACGAAGAATCCTAAACAAAGGCCATGATGGCTTAGACGATGTGAAGGATCGTATTGTTGAATTCTTAGCGGTTGGGGCTTTGAAAGGTGAAATTTCCGGTTCCATTATCTGCTTGGTTGGGCCGCCGGGGGTTGGAAAAACTTCGATTGGCCGTTCTATTGCCGAATCCTTAGGCCGACAATTTTATCGGTTTTCGGTCGGAGGCATGCGTGATGAAGCGGAAATAAAAGGACATAGACGCACTTATATTGGAGCCATGCCGGGTAAATTTATTCAAGCTTTAAAGGACTGTGGCACAGCGAATCCAGTAGTAATGCTGGACGAAATTGATAAAATTGGCTCATCTTATCAAGGTGACCCCGCATCGGCATTACTTGAAGTACTCGATCCAGAACAGAACAGCGAGTTCATGGATCACTTTATGGATCTGCGTTTTGACCTCTCAAAAACGCTGTTTATTTGCACAGCAAATACACTAGATTCCATTCCCCATGCACTATTAGATCGCATGGAAGTGATACGATTGTCGGGTTATATTACCGAGGAAAAAGTCCAAATAGCCAAACACCACCTTTGGCCAACGCTGCTTGAAGAAGCAGGCCTGGTTAAAAATCAGCTCAAAATCACCCAAGCCACCCTTCGTCATGTGGTTGAAGGCTATGCTCGAGAAGCCGGTGTTCGAAACCTTAAAAAGCAATTAGCAAAACTGATTCGAAAGCTGGCCATCCGTTTTGTCAATGGCGAAATTGAACAAGCCACGCTGCATGTCAAAGACATTGAACCGCTACTGGGCAAACCGCATTTTGTTAATGAAAAACCCAGCCAACAGATTGGTACGGTCACTGGCTTGGCGTGGACTTCAATGGGCGGCGCGACCTTATCGATTGAAGCCAGTCGAGTGCATACCCTCAACCGAGGTTTTAAGCTCTCAGGACAATTGGGCGACGTTATGCAAGAATCTGCCAGCATTGCGTACAGTTACATTGCCTCCAATTTACAAAAATACAAAGCCGACCCAGAGTTTTTCGACAAGGCCTTTGTCCATTTGCATGTGCCGGATGGAGCCACACCGAAAGATGGGCCCAGTGCTGGTATTACCATGGCAACAGCCCTGCTGTCTTTAGCGCGAAATGAATCCATTCAATCTCCTTTGGCGATGACCGGCGAGCTCAGCTTAATCGGCCAAGTTTTACCTGTTGGAGGAATCCGTGAAAAGGTGATCGCCGCTCGACGAGTCGGTATCAAACGACTGATTTTGCCGGAAGATAACCGTAAAGATTATGAAGAACTGCCAAACTATCTCAAAACAGACATGCAAGTGCACTTCGCTAAGCATTTTGATGAGGTCGCACGTTTAACCTTTGCCATTCGTTCACAATCGGATGCGCTACGTCAGCACCTTAGCAAAATCACGTCTGAAGTGGCTTCTGATTAGTCAACTAATGTGTCCCACCATATTCCGGTACAAATCATAGACTCAGCAACCTGTCTTGGTTATAATTAAAGGCTGGGTTTTTATCCTAAAAATCAATTGCCTATTGGTTTAACATAAAAACTTCCGATTCATTCTTATTTGAAGCCTTAAATATTATGCGCCAAGACATCTCGATTACACAAAACGAATACAATTTACCTGAAGGGAGCCTTTTAGTTTCCAAAACCGACTTACAGGGAAACATTACCTATGCTAACGAGGATTTTGTTGAAGCCAGTGGCTATGACTATGATGAGTTAATTGGCCAACCCCACAATATACTTCGTCATCCAGATGTCCCAAAAGCGGTGTTTGCCGATTTTTGGAAAACGCTTCAAGCGGGCCGTCCCTGGAATCAGATTGTCAAAAACCGTCGCAAGAATGGCGATTTTTATTGGGTTGAAGCGAATGCGACACCCATTTTTGAAAATGGCAAAATTACCGGTTATATGAGCGTTCGTAGAACGGCATCTAACACTCAAAAAAAGGCCGCCGCTCAAGCATATCAAGCGATTGCCAATAAGCAGCTGTCTCTGACCAATGGCCAACCCAATAGTTTTTCAAAACGCTTCAATGTGATGGCGCATTGGCCGCCCCTATTAACACTCATCCCCGCAACGGTTTTAGCCTTATTTGATAAAGCTTTTCCTGATCTTGGCGTAATCAGTGACTACATTAAAATCGTTAATATTATTCTGATTATTTTTTCAACGCTCCATGTCATGTATTTTATTTACCGCATTAAAGATTCCATCAAAGTGGTAGATGAGATTGCCAACAATAACTTATCGGAAGACATTAATACCCACGGTGGCAACATTGCTGGAAAACTCAATCGACGCTTAAAATCGATGCAAATCCGCATGCAAGCTCAGCAAAATGAAATTCTATATGAGGAAAAACTCAACACCCGACTCAAAGCTGCACTCAATGATATTCAAACCAATATTCTTTTGATGGATCATAACCATACGATTGTTTATAGCAACCAGGCTTTGAATAACTTTTTAAAACCGCTTGAATCAAAACTAAAACAGGCAATGAATGACCCTGAACCACTCCAGCTGATTGGCAAGAACATCAGTCATCTATTTAGTCAAAACCCAGAAGCTTTAGACGCTTGTATAAACTTAACCTCAAAACAAACCTTAAATCTAAATTTCTTTGGCTCAGAAGTGCAACTGGTGATTCTTCCTATCTTAAACGAACAGAATGAATCCATCGGCGTTGCGATTGAATGGCAGGATGTTTACCAAGAACTATATGTTCAAAATAGCATTAAGAATTTAGTATTGGATGCCAGTGCAGGTCGATTACATACTCGCTTGGATTCAGGGCAATTAACTGGCTTTTATAAAGACCTATGCGTTGATATCAACCAGTTAATGGATAGCTTACAAGAAACCTTAACAGATATTTCCGTGCTTATAGGTGGCTTACCTGCAAAAGATTTAACTCTAAAGCTTAATAAAACCCATTCTGGACAATATGGCTGGACGCTAAAAACGCTTGCCAGTGGTATTGAATCTCTTAGACAAGATTTTTGTAAAGTCAATGGCTTGGCTGAAGATGTGTATGAATCGGCCAATCATGTTGCAACCAGCAATCAAGAGCTAACAGATGCCATTAAAACGCAAGAATCTGAATTGTTAAAAACCTCCCAAGCCATGCGCTTACTCACTGAAAAGGTCAATGCCACAGCTGATCAGGCACAAGCGTCTAACGGACTCGCACAACAAACCCAGCAGGGTGTGAGTGAAGGGAATGCGAATATGCAGGAAGCCATTGCGGCAATGAGCGAAATTAGCAATGTCAGTGAACAAATTACCGGCATTGTTTCCTTAATTGACAATATTGCCTTTCAAACCAATCTACTCGCGCTCAATGCCGCCGTGGAAGCGGCAAGAGCAGGCGATCACGGTCGTGGATTTGCCGTGGTTGCGGGTGAGGTCCGTCAATTAGCACAAAAATCAGCTGATGCAGCCAGAGAGATTAAAACATTAATTGACTCCACCTCTGAGAAAATTCAACAAGGCACACAGAAAGTCGAGGTGACTGGAGAATCCTTAACAGCCATTATCGAGCAAGTGACTGAAATGACGGATAATATGAGCCTGATTTCAGAAAATGCACAGCAACAGTCTCAACAAATTTCTGAAGTTAATCAATCAATACAAAGCCTCAATCAAACAGCTGAGAAAAGTGCAACCCTAGTGACTGAAAACGCTTCCCTCGCAGAATATTTAGGAGAAGTCGCAGCTAATATGGACAACTTGGTTGGCACCTTTGAACTGGGCGACTGTGATCAAACGGGACAATCGACACAGCTAGCAGATCAAAGCAGCTTGGTCTTAGTGGTGGATGATAATATCTCCAATCAAAAAGTCGCCGTCATGATGCTGAAGAAATTAGGCTATTTATCCAAAGTGGCCAACAATGGTCGTGAAGCATTGAATCAAGTTCAACGTTATCAACCCAGCTTGATTCTAATGGACATCGAAATGCCCGTCATGGATGGGATAACAGCGACCCAGCAATTGAGAAAACAAGGGTATCAAAAACCGATTATCGCCTTTACGGGGCATGG
This sequence comes from Hydrogenovibrio sp. SC-1, assembly GCF_002848135.1. Taxonomy (GTDB): domain Bacteria; phylum Pseudomonadota; class Gammaproteobacteria; order Thiomicrospirales; family Thiomicrospiraceae; genus Hydrogenovibrio. The sequence continues at coordinate 111,400 of NZ_PKGB01000001.1, read as the reverse complement.
CAAGGACTTCGATGAAAAATTGCGGGCAGCGAATATGAATGAAGTTCTACACAAACCCTTAAAGCTAGAGACTCTCAAACAGACCTTAAATCAATTCAAATGCTCACCGAACCCAGAATTATTGGCACAAGCGCAAAAGAACATCCGACAACTAAAAGTCGACAAAAACCCACAGGCCAAACAATTCTTAACCATGATAGAAGCGCATTTAAATTGGAAAGCCAAAATCCGTAAATTTATCGATGGTGCCGACATCGGCGTAACCGTTGATACAGCAGCAGATCATACAGCATGTGTTTTGGGTAAATGGTACTACAGTTCAGAAGGCCAAAACCTCATGCATTTACCATTAATGAAACAGCTTGGTGAAGAACATGCCCAAATGCATGCTCTAATCCGTATCATTATGGAAGCGTTTGATATTGATGATTTTGAAACAGTTGAAAGTGGCATAGAGCAAATGGATGCACAATCTGACAAGGTCGTAACATTATTGAATCAGTTAATTGATGAAACCATTTTTTAATGTGATTACCGGTGCGAGCACATCGGTTTTAATGGTTTAATTTAAAGCTTAGTCATCATCAGAATGATTTAGCGGAAAGCTTTCTAAGGGCAAGGGCTCTCCTAGATGGAACCCTTGGAGATAGGACACTTTATATTCCAGTAGCTTTTCTTTAATCGCTTCATCACTGACATACTCGGCTACCACTTTAATACCTAATTTGTTCGCGATATCAACGATGCTGGTGGCGACCAACCAACTTTTTTGATCCGTTAAAATTTGTTTGATAATCGAGCCATCGATTTTTAAATAGTCTGCTTGCATATTTGCTAAATAAGAAAAATTCGAATAGCCACTGCCAAAATCATCTATGGCAATTTCTGCACCGAGTGCTTTTGCCTGATGAATAAAATCTTGTACAACCTGATAATCACTAATCGACTCACTTTCCGTCAGTTCAAAAGTTAATTTACCCTGTGCAACTTTTGATAATTGCTCTAGTAAATATTGACGAATTAAAGGGTCTTCAATATCAACAATCGATAAGTTGACAGCCACTTGATACCTAGTTTCGTTAATAAATTCAACCGCTTTTCTGACAACAACTTGCGTTAACTGAGCATAATATCGACTCTTTTTAGCGATTTCTAAAAAGTAGTAAGGGGATACCACTGATCCATCTTCATCTATCAAGCGCACCAATGCTTCATATTTAATATCATCTGGATCGAGAGGATTAATAATAGGTTGATAATAATTCACCACCCGATCTTCTTTTAATGCCAGTTTTAATTTCTCTAGCCAGGCCATGTGGGTTTTAGTGGCGTCAGAATCCTGAATGACCGTTGTAACCCCTGTATGGTGTGACTGATGTTTTGCTTGATACAGTGCCGTTTCTGCCATTTTCAATAGATGATCTACGCCTTGACCAATCCCAACCTCGACATCGACATCAATTTCGATATTTTCGATAAGAAAGTTGTGCAAACCGATCTTCTGTTGAATTGTCTGCATTTTTTCTTCAAAAGGTTTTTTCTGCTTTCTTGAGCGCAAGCGTTCAGGACGCACCACAAAGACGTCCGTCTGTAACCGATAGAGAACTAAATTATATTTTTCACAAAGCTCTAAAAGCACCTTAGAAAACTGCTGAATTAACGTATCACCAAATTCAAATCCGTAATACTGGTTAATAAACCGAAATCCTTTAATATCCAAAATACCTAACTGCTCACACCGTGTATTGGCTATATCTTCAAAGAGTTGGATTCGGTTAGGCAATCCTGTCAAATCATCTAGGCGATGACTCTTTATGATTTCAGCTTGCTTGATCAAGTCTGTCACATCAGAGCGAATACTAATATATTCCGTAATATTTTGATCCAAATCTAAAATTGGCACAATCACACTCTTCACGTAATAATTAGAACCATCTTTTTTGATATTTTGAATAACGCCACGCCAGACTTTTTTAGCCTGAATGGTTTGCCAGAGATCAGCAAATACTGAACTAGGCATTTCTGGATGACGCAAAATATTATGATTCTTCCCTAACACCTCACTTGAAGAGTAGCCTGAAATCTTTTCAAACGCTTCATTAACATAGGTAATGCGTCCCGTAATGTCTGCTTTCGAAACGATAGCGGTTTGATCCAACGCATTTTTGTATTGCTCCAAAGAAGCGGTATGTTCATCTAATTCATCCAACACCACGCGATTCAAGTGGTTTAAGGAGCGGATAGTTGACGCTTTGGCTAAATGGTGCTTCAAATCAAAATTGGGCGATGAGCGTTTTAAAGGATGCTTCTGTTCAGATAGAGCGATAAAAGTGGTGGTTAAATTTAAGAGTTTGGGCTGATTCTGATGAGTAAAGTACTCTCCATAGGTAAAGAATCCGGCGGTAGGCGCAATTTCACTCAACGCGTGAATTTCCGCCTGAATATGCTCTCCTAAGAAAGCGCGCCTTGCGGTACATGAATAGATAAAGATCGACTCAATCGGATAGTAATCATAAGCATATTTCGCCCTATCCGCCGCTTGATTCAAAATTGAATTTACATCTGCAATACCAAAACGGACTTGATCGCCCTCTTGGAAAACACCTGCGTAACGAAAGCCATCTTGCAAAGAGGCCGCCACCATGGAGCGCCCAACTTGTAAATCATCCTGTTGCTTCAGGAGTGGAAACTCCATCGCACTAGCAGGTAAATCCTCAAGAATTTCTGCCCCTAAATACCGTTGGTATACCTCGCTGATCGGTTTATCATTCAAACAATAGATCGTACCTTGATCGTCGCATTCTGTAACCGTCAAAAGCGGCCCAACAGGTGTCCAATTCAATACATAATCCTGATAAACCTCTAAATCAGGATTAACCAGTAATACCCCGGCCATACCTTGTTCATGAAACTCACAACCGGTTATCACAAAGGTTCGATGAAATTGATCTAAATCCCCTGCATTGCCACCAGAAATTACCAGTCCTGGTGCGTTTTTTGCCATGCCATCTAAAAATGCCTGTGGCTGCCCCGTTAAGGTATTACCAAACAGGATCGCACACTTCGCAGCCAATTGATTTGCTTGGTTTGCAATCTGCTGTCCGGTCTGTTGTGATAATTCATCGACATAAAATGGGTGGAGTTGCGTGCTTTCAAACACTGAAAAAACCAATAGTAATTCACCATCCGAGACCTGACCTTGGTCAATTTCACCGCTGGTTGAGGTTCCAATAATCACGACATTGGGTAGTTTTTCTTGAATAAGCACTAAGACAGATGTGATTTGATCTTGATTCTGATTACCTGTCATGACCTGTAATAACAAATGGTCTACTGAAGGCGGTATTTGCTGGAGAAAGGCTTGAAGGGCATCATTTGACTGATAGCGATGAATCAAAGTTTGCATAGATAATAGAAGGTCTCAGCCAGTGCAGAATCATTTCTGTAAAATTTTAATATAAGTGTAACAATACTTTAAAAAATCATGAATTACAAATAAAAAAACCCGCAAATAATGCGGGTTTTATTTTATGACGATCAATCTAAATTAGGCAAGATCACCTGCGTAATCTTCAATCCCTGGATTGTTTTTCACGCCCTTTAACTTAGGATGGTTGACTTTCTTCAGCTTCATATCTTGCTTATGATTACGCAAATAATCCGCCGCAACATCCCACATTAAACGACCATCACCGACCGTATCAACTTGCGCCCAACCGGCAACAGAATAAGACTTACTGGCTTCAAGTGGTGTACCATCATCTAAGCGCAAGTCAGAAATACGATTACCAAATGAGGCGTTCGGTTCACAAGTATAATCCATACCCCCTAAACGGACCATATCACCACCTGACTGCAAGTATGGGTCTTTTTGGAAAAGGTTTTCACATATCCCTTCCAAAATATCCTTCATTTGCGCGCCAGTCAATTCAGATTTATAGGTTTCACCATAAGTCATTGACGTCTCATCCATCACGCGTTCCATGGTAATCATTTCACCCGCAAGCACAGAGGTCCCCCAACGAACTCCGGCAGACATAGCGATTTGTGCATCATGTTCTTCACGCAATGAATTCACGATAATCTGATCCCAAGTCCCCATAAAATTACCACGACGGTAAAGGGTATCTTCGGCCACAGCCAATTCTTCAGAAAGAATCTCACCATAAGTTTTACCTAATCGGTCTTTGTTGACGGCACGCGCTGGATCTCTTGACTCAATAATGGCGTTGTCGTACTTACGAGTGTAAAGATTGTCGATATACTTTTTAACGGTTTCATCTGCAGGCAACACATTAGAGAAAACAGGTAAAAGGTTATAGTGAACGCCTCGCAATTTACCGTTTTGAATATCTAAATCCATACAACCCACATATTTGGCATTTGACCCAGCGTTGGTCACATGACACACACCCCCTTCAGGGTTTTTCACTGGAATGGTCTTAGGAATCCCATCATGGGTATGGCCACCAAAGATAGCATCAATACCACTGACACGAGAAGCCATTTTAATATCTACATCCATACCATTATGAGAGATCATGACTACCGCAGCGACTTTTTCCGTTTCACGAATGTGGTCAACTGTTTCTTGCAAAGCGTCTTCACGTAAACCAAATGACCAATCTGGGAAGTTAGACTGAGGGTTTGCATTTGCCGTTCTTGGGAATGCTTGACCCACCACAGCAATACGTTCACCATTAATCACTTTCACCGTATATGGCTTAAAGGCACGACCGTCATCTTCCGAATACATACCGATGCCATTGTGACGTTCAGTCATTTCACGGTATTCATCACCAAATAATGAATCTTCTTTAATCCGAATATTTTGCGCTAAGAATTCACCCTTAAATTGACCGAGGTTTCTTAGGACTTCCTCTTCTTTATAGGTAAATTCCCAGTGACCGGTCATAATATCAACGCCAATCAAATTCGACGCTTCAACCATATCTTGACCACGGGTAAATAAAGCCGTACCAGAACCATGCCATAAATCTCCGCCGTCCATGGTCAACGTATTTTCACGACCACCAGCACCTTCACGTAACTTATCTAACAAGGTTTTTAAATGAGCAAAGCCACCGACTTTACCATACTGTTCTGATGCATCCTGGAAGTTCAGATAAGTAAATGCATGAGCCAAAGGTGTGCCCGGCTTAAGGTTTAATTCTTTCAGTAATTTTGTTCCGACCACATGTGGCAGCTTACCAAAGGCAGGACCCGTTCCCAAATTCACATTCGGTTCACGGAAATAGATCGGCTTTAATTGGGCATGAGTATCGGTAATATGCAATAAACGAACCTTACCGTTCATCGGTAAGTTATACATATCCATAGTGGCGGCAGCGCCTTGTTTCTTTTCTGGGCTAGACGACATAGCACCCGCTGTACCTGGAAGCATTCCAGCAGCTGCTGCTAGAGACATAACATGAAGGAATTCACGACGATTTAAAGACATATTGCCCTACTCCGTTTAGGTTAAAAAATCGAATTGAGTGGCGCGCACAATTGCCGCCAACCCAAAATATACAAAGTTTGATAAATATAAGCAATCCCTAATAAAAAGTCTAATAGAGTCTGCTTATCTTATCTTCGATATTATTTATCCACAAACTGGGGTTAGGTTTTATGTACCTGTCTCGACTATAAAATGATTACCCCACCCACTTCCTGGCATTTCGGAACAAACGCATCCAAGGCGCATCTTCTAGCCAATCATCCGGATGCCATGAATTTTGCACCGTTCTAAACACCCTTTCTGGGTGCGGCATCATAATAGTGACGCGGCCATCTTGGGTCGTTAACCCGGTCATGCCATTAACGGTTCCATTCGGATTCGCCGGATAAACTTCCGATGGCTGACCTTGAGCATCAACATAACGTAAACTCACCATTGCATCAATATCCCTCGGTAGGTCACCGCCAAAATCCATACGGCCTTCTCCATGAGCAACGGCCACCGGAATTCGCGTACCCGCCATGCCTTGTAATAAAATGGATGGTGAGTCCTGAATTTCAACCAATGAAAAACGTGCTTCAAATTGCTCTGATTGATTACGCACAAATTTTGGCCAATGCGCAGCCCCCGGAATAATATCCTTAAGGTTTGACAACATTTGACAGCCATTACAAACCCCTAGAGTAAAGGTATCTTCACGATTGAAGAAGCTTTCAAACTGGCTTCTCGCTTGCTCGTTCAATAAGATGGAGTTTGCCCAGCCTCGCCCTGCACCCAATACATCACCGTAAGAAAAGCCACCACAAGCAACCAATCCACGGAAGTCATCGAATGCAACCGCTCCAGATAAGACATCAGACATGTGAACATCAATGGCATCAAACCCAGCACGATTAAACGCGGCGGCCATTTCTTGCTGCCCGTTCACCCCTTGCTCCCGCAAAATAGCCACTTTAGGTCGCGGCTGTCCAGCAAACTCAGCAGTAATATCGTCATTGACATCGAAAGTGACCACAGGCGCTATCTGCACTTGAGTATCATCGGTAATAGCATCAAATTCTTGTTTTGCACAGTGCTCATTATCGCGCAAGGCTTGCATACGGTAGCTGGTTTCCGCCCAGCAGGCCTGGTAGGTTTTACGTGACCCCTGTAACACTTTCTGACCTTGTGCACGTATTTCAATCTCATCACCTTCTGTGACTTGACCAATAAAGTGTGTCATCTCCGTTAAACCATAGGTCGCGATTAATCTTTCAACTGCGGGGCGATCTGATTCTAAAATTTGAATAATCGCACCGACTTCCTCTGAACATAAAGCGGCAACTGGCTCATCGCCTAAGGCAGACACATCTAGATCTAAACCACAGTGCCCAGCAAATGCCATTTCTAATAAGGTGACTAAAAATCCACCGTCCGATCGGTCATGGTAGGCTAACGCCAACTCATCGGCCATTACAGTTTGTACAAAGTCAAACAACTGTATTAAGTCATTCGCCGAATCCAAATCAGCAGATTCATCCCCTATTTGATTATAGACTTGCGCTAAACAACTTCCCCCTAAACGATTTTGACCACGACCTAGGTCAATTGCCAATAAACAGGTTTCACCTAAATCCGTTCGTAATTGAGGGGTCAACGTCTTACGCACATCCTGTACGGGTGCGAAGGTAGTAATATTCAATGAAACTGGTGAGGTAACCGATTTAATATCATCAGCTTCCTGCCACACGGTTTTCATTGACATGGAGTCCTTACCAACCGGTACGGCAATTCCCAACTGAGGACATAACTCCAACCCAACTGCTTCTACGGCTTGATAGAGTGCGGCATCTTCGCCTGGATGACCAGCTGCAGCCATCCAGTTCGCAGAGATTTTGATATCGCTCATTTTCTCAATTTTGGCACAGGCGATATTGGTAATCGCTTCGGCGATTGACAAACGTGCCGAAGCTTTTGGATTAATTAAGGCGACTGGCGGCCTTTCACCGGATGCCATCGCTTCACCTGTTACACCGTTATAATCCGCGCAAGTAATACCCGCATCTGCTACCGGAACCTGCCAAGGCCCGACCATTTGATCTCGAGTCACCATCCCCGTAATCGTCCGATCACCGATAGTGATAAGGAAACTCTTACTGGCTATAGTGGGTAACTTCAATAACCGCTCCACCACCTCATCCATAGCCAAAACAGCCGGTTCAAAACCGGGCTGAGGAACCTGACGAGAAACGACATCACGGTGCATTTTGGGTGGTTTTCCTAGCAGGACATTCAATGGCATATCTACTGGGTTATTATCAAATACCGTATCATTCACCACCAACTTCTGCTCAGCAGTGGCTTCGCCTACAATTGCATACAAACAGCGTTCACGACGGCAAATGCGTTCAAATTCTGCAAGCTTGTCAGGATAAATCGCAATCACATAACGCTCTTGCGATTCATTACACCAAATTTCCATCGGCGACATGCCCGGTTCATCATTAGGAACCGCTCTTAGATTAAAGTGTCCGCCCCGACCTGCATCATTCACTAATTCGGGAAAAGCATTCGACAAACCACCCGCGCCCACGTCATGAATGGATGCAATTGGTGAGGCTCCTCCCAAATAGGTACAACGGTCAATGACTTCCTGCGCTCGCCTTTCCATTTCTGGATTTTCACGCTGAACAGAGGCGAAATCCAAGCTTTCGGAACCGGCACCACTGTCTACAGAAGAAGCTGCGCCACCACCCAGACCAATCAGCATCGCCGGGCCACCTAAAACCACTAGTTTAGCGCCAACAGGAATGGTTTCTTTTTGAACATGCATATCCCGAATAGAACCCAAACCACCGGCCAACATAATCGGTTTATGATACCCTCGAACCTCATCGCCCTCATTTGTTAATAAGGCATTTTCATAAGTACGGAAATAGCCATTAATCGCTGGACGACCAAACTCATTATTAAACCCTGCTGCACCTAAAGGCCCTTCCAACATAATATCCAGTGCAGAAACAATTCGGCTCGGCTTACCATAAGGTCTTTCCCAAGGCTGCTCAAATTCTGGAATATTCAAATTGGACACCGTAAATCCGGTTAACCCAGCTTTTGGTTTAGACCCGCGACCGGTAGCGCCTTCATCCCGAATTTCGCCCCCTGATCCAGTCGCAGCACCTGGCCAAGGTGAAATTGCCGTTGGATGGTTGTGGGTTTCCACTTTGATTTGAAAGTGAACAGGCTCCTCAACCGTTTGATACTGAGCGGTCTGCGGATTCGGAAAAAAACGCGAGGCAGGATAGCCTTCTAAAACTGCCGCATTATCACTATAGGCGGATAGCACCCCTTGCGGGTTCTTTTGATAAGTATTCCGAATCATGCCAAACAGCGAATGCGATTGAGCTTGGCCATCAATGGTCCAATCAGCATTAAAAATTTTGTGTCGACAATGTTCTGAATTCGCTTGGGCAAACATCATAAGCTCGGCATCCACCGGATTACGCCCTAAGCTGGTAAAGGCGTCAACTAAATACGTCATTTCATCATCGGATAAGGCTAAGCCCATCGCCTGATTGGCTTGCTTGAGCGCATCAAACCCACCCTGCAAAATGTCCACGGTTTGGAAGGGACGAGGTGATTGATGCGAAAACAAATCCGCTAAGGCTTCCGTATCATGGACCACCTGCTCCATCATTCGATCAAACAACAGCGCTTCCATTGCAGGACGATCGGATTCTGAAACCCCTTCAAAATAGAAAACAACCCCACGCTCAATCCGACTCACTTCCTCTAATCCGCAGGTATGCGTTATATCTGTTGCTTTTGACGACCACGGCGAAATCGTTCCTAAACGAGGCAAAACAATACAACTCGATGGCGTCAGTTCACCAGAAACAACGTCAGGCGAATCATTCACTAACTGTCTTAACTTAGTTAAAGCTTGCTCTGTTAATTGAGTAGTCGGTGTCTTTAATTCGACAACATAAATGGCTTGCGACCTTAAACTCGATATGGCACCAACAGTGGAGAGTGTTTGATGAAGTTGATTAAGACGATAATCGGAATGCGCCGAATTTCCCCAAATGATTTGCATGGTGGTTCCTTATACAAAAAGCCCCCGAAAGGGACGAGGGCAAGTAATCGATATTGCGCTAAAGAGCGAGCTCTAAAGCATTCAAAATAGGTTGTGTTTGCTGCCGCTTAATCGCTTTTTTCGGTTGTATCGTTAAGCTTTGCATGATCATGAATAATCTTAAGAAGCAGGTTTGATGGCTTCATTAAAAGGTTTATTTTCAATCGCTGGATTTAACAAATCCGGCGGGATCGCAAGATCTTTCGCCACTCTCTGTTGATCAGCTTCTGGATCAGCATCCGCTTCTTGGCAAGGCGTCAAAGAACAGCCGGCCAAGGTCACAGCCAATACTACTGTTGACATTAAACGAACACCAGCTTGCGCCTTTAGCGACCATAGATTTTGAAATAACGTTGATTTAACATTCATTCAGACAGAACTCCTGCGACTTGTAAGGCATGGCGAACCTGTGGATGATATTTTTCTGATAAAGGCGTTAACGGCAGACGAATAGCGCCATTCATTAATCCCATCTGAGCCATAGCCCATTTCACCGGAATCGGGTTCGCTTCCAGAAATAAATTAGTATGCAACTCTGATAATGCCACATCGAGACGCCGAGCTAATTCCGCATCCCCGCTAAGAGCCGCTTCATAGACTTCAGACAATTGTGCTGGTGCAACATTGGCCGTCACAGAGATGCCACCATGACCACCAGCAAGGATAAACTCCACCGCGGTTGCATCATCTCCCGTATAAAGATCAAACGCATCTCCAGCTAAAGCTTTGATCTGCGCCACACGGCTCACATCACCGGTTGCTTCCTTTATACCAATGATATTCGGAATGCTTGCCAAACGACCCACCGTTTCAGGCAATAAATCGCAGGCCGTTCGCCCAGGAACATTGTACAAAATCTGATCAATATCCACTGTCTCTGCAATTTTCTTGTAATGCAGATAAAGCCCTTCTTGAGTGGGTTTATTATAATAAGGTGTCACCAACAAACAGGCATCAGCGCCCACATCCTTAGCATATTGGGTCAATCCAATCGCTTCCGCAGTGGAGTTGGCTCCCGTTCCTGCGATAATGGGAATACGGCCTGCTGATTTTTCCACGGCAAAACGAATCACATCACGATGTTCTTGAAAATCTAAGGTTGCTGATTCACCTGTCGTGCCCATCGCAACAATGGCTTTCGTCTTAGACTCGATGTGAAATTCAATTAATTTCTCAAGCGTTTCGTAGTCCACTGACTCGTCTTCCAACATCGGTGTGACCAATGCCACCATACTGCCTCTAAACACGATGATTTATCTCCAACCATTAGCAAAATTTTAAACGGTAATATTAACCTTTCACCCCCGTTTCTTCAAGCGCTTATTTCAGTGACAATCGCCTGATACTCATGAACGTTTTTTTCAGTATTTTTTAATTGTGCTTACCTTCAAAACCTTGCATACTAATCACTAAAAGCAAGGAGATAAACATGACTGAAACAGCCCAAATTGGACTCAATGATACCGTACCTGCCTTCACGCTCGAAACAACAAGCAATCAAACCATTACCGAATCGGATTTATTAAACCACTATACTGTCTTGTACTTTTACCCAAAAGACAATACCCCTGGCTGCACAACAGAAGGGCAAGACTTTACAGCGGCTTACCCCGAGTTTAAAGCGCTCAATACTGAAATTTATGGCGTCTCACGGGACTCTATCCGCAAACATGAAAATTTCAAAGCCAAGTATCAGTTTCCATTTGAGCTCATCTCAGACCCAGATGAAACGCTCTGCAACCTATTTGATGTCATTAAACTGAAAAAGAACTATGGTAAAACTTATTTGGGAATTGAACGCAGTACCTTTTTAATTGACCCTCAGGGTAAAGTCGTCAAGGACTGGCGTAAAGTCAAGGTTATTGGTCATGTTCAAGAAGTTTTGGCCGCTGTCCAAGCACAACAGACTTAATACTGTAAAGCACTGCCAAAAGTCCTAAAAAGCCCAATAGCAAAGGAATGCAACCATGACAGATAATCCAAACCGTCTCTTCATATTAGACACCAATGTATTGATGCACGACCCGATGGCACTCTTCAACTTTGAAGAACATGACATTTTTATTTCAATGACAGTGTTAGAAGAGCTGGATGCAGGTAAAAAAGGCATGTCGGAAGTTTCTCGCAATGTCCGTGAAACCAACCGACTTATTGACCAAATCATTAGCAATGCCTCTTTTGAAGAAATTAAACTTGGGCTAGACCTAGAGCGCATTCACCCAAACAAAGAAAGCACCACGCTTCATCTTGGCAAACTCTTTTTTGAAACTGAACCGCTATTAGCAAAACTACCCGAATCACTCCCGAGTCATAAAGCAGATAATCATATCCTGCAAACCGGCCTAGCCCTTAAAACCCAGTACCCCAGTCGCAATGTCACCCTAGTGACCAAAGACATCAATATGCGCATTAAATCATCGGCAGTGGGCCTCCACTCCGAAGATTACTATAATGATCGGGTTTTAGAAGATGCCGACTTACTGTTTACTGGTTGGGAGCTGCTACCCGAGCACTTTTTTGAGAACCATTTTGACAAAATGAAATCTTGGCAAGAGGATGATAAAACCTTTTATGAGCTGGAACTCGATGACAGCTTGCTCTGGTATCCAAACGAATGTTTGATTAGTGAAAATGATTCTGGCTTTAGTGCCATCGTACGAAAAATTGAACATGGACGCGCCACCTTAGAATACCTACCTAACTTCTCACAATCCCGCACATCCGTTTGGGGCGTCACTGCCCGTAACCAAGAACAAAATATGGCGCTCAAATTTTTATTGGATCCTGAAATCGATTTCGTTTCGCTCTTAGGGACTGCCGGTACCGGAAAGACCCTAATCACCTTAGCGGCCGCCCTTGAACAAACCTTGGATGAAGGCATTTATAACGAAATTATTATGACGCGCGCGACCATCCCGATTGGCGATGACATCGGCTTTTTACCCGGCACAGAAGAAGAAAAAATGACACCTTGGATGGGGGCGCTAATGGATAATCTTGAGGTACTCACCCAGACCGATGGTCATGCAACGGATTGGGAAAAAGCCTCAACCCAAGAACTGCTTAATAAACGCATTAAAATCAAATCATTGAACTTTATGCGAGGGCGAACCTTTCAAAACAAGTTTATTATTTTAGATGAAGCGCAAAACCTCACACCCAAGCAAATGAAAACCCTGATTACAAGAGCAGGTGAAGGCACCAAAATTGTTTGCTTAGGAAATATCGGTCAAATTGATTCGCCTTATCTAACCGAAACAACCACTGGGCTAACCTATATTGTTGATCGCTTTAAAGAATGGGAGCACAGTGCTCATATCACCTTGCAACAAGGCGAACGTTCTCGCTTAGCAGAGTTTTCTTCGGAAAACTTATAAGAGTATAAAAAAAAGCCCCAAATGACCAGGCCTGGTCATTTGGGGCTTTTTTTATAAGTTTAATTTAGATTTATTTCTTTTCTTCAGGGACTTTAAAGCCTTGTTCTGAGGCGTTAATCTTACAATACCCCACGGCAAACTCTAACAATTCACCAACCGCACGATGACGGAACTTGTGTTTTTGGCGAACATGAGAAAAAGGTCTTTGCAAAGGCGGATCCAAAGGAAGAGCTTTTAGGGTGCCTAACTTTAATTCTTTGGCCAAAGTGGTACGAGAAACGATGGCAATGCCCACCCCTGCTTCAACCGCCATTTTGACCGATTCAGGGCTACCCAATTCCATTACCACATTTAAATCTGAATAACTCAAACCCTGTTCTCGGATATAGGTATCAATGACCGAACGAGAACCAGATCCTTCTTCACGAGAGATATAACGATACTGACGCATATCTTCAATCGAAATTTTATTGCGGTTTGCCAAGGGGTGATCGGGGGGAACAATCAACACCATTTCATCAATACGACAGACTTCCACTTCTAGGTTTTTGTTATAGACAGGCGCCTCAACAATCCCCAAATCAATCATATTGTTTTCAACCATGGCCACAATCGCATCAGTATTGCCCACTTGAAGGCGAATATTGACATCTTCAAATTTTTTATTGAAGACACCAAGCAAATTCGGCAGTAAGTATTCGGCAATCGTCGTACTCGCTCCGATCAACAAACTACCCGTGACCTCTCCGGTCAGCTCTCGAACCTCAGAATTCATTTTGTCATAATGATCGAGTATTTTTTCAGCGTAGTCATAGACTAGCTTTCCGGCTTCCGTGAGGGTAATTTTATTATGCGTTCTGTCAAAGAGGCGGGTATTAAAAAATTCTTCGAGCTGCTTAACTTGAAAGGTTACTGCGGGTTGGGTCATATGAAGGGTTTCAGCTGCTTTGGTAAAACTCAATACTCTTGCAACTGTGTAAAAAACTTGAAGCCGTCTATCAGCCATACTGAAGGTGCCCTTATTGTAACTATCTAAATAACTTTTTAAGGAATAGACTATAGTGCCGCTTGGTACAAAAGTCAAAATATTTTATACCCCACCCTTAGAATCGCTTATGGGTATCCGATATAAAATTCAAACTAAACACCTTTTACTAGTCGTTTCACTTCCTCTAATAGTTTTTTATTTTCTGCCTTCATCTTTAATAACAACTGCTCGCTTTCCTGCTGAATTTTGGCATCATGATAAACCACATTGCGCTCGTGCGATTGCAAATGCAGTGATTCAATGCGATGTTCCAATTGATCCAGATGCTCGGAGACATGCTCCAACACACGCACCATACGTTGCTCATTGTTCTCAGAGAGCTGTTCTAAATGTGTTTGCATTAACCGGACTTGTTTCAAAATCTCCTTTTCACGGTTCTTTTGCTCAGTGCCAATCAGAAAAGCCGATACATTTGCTGTCACCAATGAAAACAGCATCACACCGACCACAATCAAAACCGCACCAAAGAGTCGCCCCGTTTCGGTTAGCGGCACCAAATCACCATAGCCGACGGTCGTTATCGTCACCAAGGCGTACCAAACGCCATCAATAAATTCGACCTCTTCAATAACTGAAAAAATTGAACCCGCGACAATTATAAAAACCATTGCCCCAAATAACACCAGACCAAAACTATTTTGACGCAGCAAGGCCACAAAAGCCCCAAAGACATTCAAAATAATTCTCAAAAACAAAAATAACCGCAAGCTTCTAAATAGGACTGCCCAATCGTGACTGACCTCCCACCAGGGCAACGCGATAATGATGATTAAAGCATTTAGCCAATTATGAAGAAGATAACGCTTTCGATTAGTAACAAAGAGTAAATTAACCCCAAACTCTAATACAAAAACCGACCACACGCCAATGGAAAGAATCGACTGATACTGCTGATGCCCTGCATAATCAAGCACCAACTGCACGACCACAACCAATAATGCAATTAAGACCAAGAAAGAAAAATAGCGGCCAATTTGACGTGCATTGGAAGGCTCTGACTCTGAAACACCTTCTACGCCCAGTACCGCTTTAATATTGATGCGATTAAATGTCTGAAACGTCATTGGGCTAACGAAGGAAGGACTTCACGCCCTTTTAACACTTGCGACATTAGCCAGTTCTTAATCGGCGTAGCTTGATTGGCTAGTGGCAATATTTTTGAACGCAGCTTGTTTTTAACGGATTGGTCTTGTTGAAACATCCAATCAAACCCTTCCATTGACCGTTGTACAATCACATTATCCCCACGTCGCCAACGCTCATATCGACGCAACACACTGCGGCGACTCCAATCTTTTTCGGGTGCCTGTTGTCGTGCATTGGCCAAGGTGTCAATCAATGCCGCTGCATCTAATAGCCCCAAATTGACGCCTTGTCCCGCTTGAGGATGGACAGTATGCGCCGCATCACCTATCAATACAAAATGGGGTTGAATATAATGATTGGCATGACGGCGAATCAAAGGAAATGCGCCGCGCTCACCGACCTTAATGACCTGACCTAACTTGTTCGCCGAGGCTTCTGTAATGGCTTCCGCAAAAGCCTCGTCAGACAGAGCTAATGCCCACTGCATTTTTTCAATCGGCAAATACCAGGCAATTGAACTCTGATTATCAGGCATGGCTAAAAACGCAAAGGGGCCATCCGCCTGATAACGTTGCCAACAAGTATTTTGATGAGACAGTTCGGTTTCAACGCATCCGACCACAGCACATTGATGATAATCATGTGTTGTCAATTCAATACCTGCCAATTGCCGAGTTTTGGAGGCTGCACCATCAGCGCCCACCACCAATTGGGTTAACAGGGACTCACCATTACTTAAAAACACTTCCGCACCTTGCGAGGTCAAGCTTAAATCGACCACCTCATCACCCGTACGAATGGTAACCGAAGGATGTGCTAAAAGCTGTTCCCACAGTGCGGCTTGTATCACCGAATTTTCAACGACATGCCCCAAATTGGCTTGGTGAATATCGGCCGCCGAAAAATGAACTTCTGCTTCAGAAGACGACTCCCAAACATGCATATCAGTAAATGCATGACAGCGCCGTGCCTCAATCCCCGGCCAAGCCCCTAATGCTTTTAAGATATTTTCAGAAGCGCGCGTTAAGGCACTGACACGAACCTGATAGGGCTGCTGTGTTGACCAGGACAAATCCGGTTCATACTGTTCGAGCAATAACACGTTAAATTGCTGTTGAGCCAACCCCAGTGCAGCTGTGGCGCCGACCATGCCACCCCCAACAACAATCACATCCCAACCCGCTTTTTCGGCAATCTCAACGGGTGACGATGATGCCTTAGAATGATTGTTAGTCATGATTCAACCCCATTGTAAAAGATGCAAATCGCTTCCGTAGCCGTGGTAACGAATGCATTGCCATTAACCCTAAGCCTCGGAAATGACCGACCACGGGCGATGGCGCTTGAAACAATTGAATCAAGCTATCAGTTAAGCCCATCACCGACTGATGGTGGTGATGTCGATTTTGTGCATACGTTGATAAAAATTCAGCTTCTCCAATATCCGGTGTCGACACGGCCATTTCTATAAACTCTATAATATCAGCAATTCCCAAATTGAGTCCCTGTGCCGCAACTGGGTGCTGCGTATGGGCGGCATTCCCCATTAGAACGGCTCTTGGCCCGATAAAATTCGGTACATAGGTTTCAATTAAAGGATAAACCACTCGTTCACTTACCTGTTCAAAGCCCCCAAATCGCTCTCCGATTTGCGCTGAAAAGGCCTCTAAAAAAACCTGATCATCCATATTTCGAACGGAATCTATTTGTTGTTCCGGCACCACCCAAACAGCTTTATGTTCATTGCCCTGCATCGGCAACAAGGCCACAGGACCGGTTTCGGTAAACCGCTCAAAGGCCCAACCATTTGCCGGTTCAGCGGTCGTGACTTTACTAATAACGCCAAATGCCTGATAAGATTTCTCGGTCATCGTCAGGCCAAGCTGTTTACGAACGGCCGACTGAGTGCCATCCGCCCCAACCAACAGTTGCGTAGTCCGCACTTGCACACCATCGCCCTGCTGAAAAGAGACTTTTTGGTAGTCATTTTCAACCCCAAATTCAACCAGGCCTGAACCGCTAAAGGTTTCAATATTGGCATCCGCCTTCACCTGATGCCATAACACCTTGCCCAGATCAGCCGCGGTAATACTGTATCCCAAGGCGGGCACCTGCATTTCATCCGCATGTAAATAGGTTAAGCCTAAATACCCTTTTTGCGAAACATGAACGTGTTCAATGGGCGTGATATAGGGCTGAAGCGCTGCGCCCAAGCCCAGTTTTTCCAGAAACTGCATAGAACCATAAGTGAGCGCCAGAACCCGACCATCAAAGGAACCAGCCTCTCCTTGCTCAAAGCTGTTTTTTTCAATGACCGTAACCGCTTTACCTTGCTTGGCCAAAGCAACCGCCAATATGAGCCCGACAGGTCCCCCTCCGACAATCACTGCTGATTTTAACTCTATTGCCATACGGCCCCCTTAAACAAAAGTCAACTAACCACGATTTGCAGCCATCCAGCGTTCAATTTCAGTAACGCGTCTCGGCATCCCAACAGTTAACACGTCACAGCCTGTTTCCGTAACCAACACATCATCTTCGATTCGAATCCCCATGCCTCGATAGGATTCGGGAACGTCAGTTGAGGATTTTGGCAAATACAAGCCCGGCTCAACCGTTAACACCATACCCGCTTGTAAGGGACGTGATTGTCCGGCCACTTTATACGCCCCCACATCATGCACATCCATCCCCAACCAATGACTTACACCATGCATATAAAACGGCTTGTAAGCTTCATCTTCGATTAACACCGACACTTTTCCTGACAATATGCCCAGCTCTACCAAGCCCGTGGTAATCTTCTCAATGGCGACTTGCTGCAACTCTTCAAACAACACACCGGGACGTACCCGGTCAATCACAGCCTGTTGCGCCGCCAACACCCATTCATAAACCGCTGCCTGAGGCTTGGTGAAATGCCCATTGGCCGGGAAAGTACTGGTAATATCGCCTGCATAGCCACCAAATTCAGCGCCAGCATCAACCAAAACCAAATTGCCATTTTGGATTTTCGCGTTATTTTCAGTGTAATGAAGGACACATGCATTTTCACCACTGGCGACAATCGAATTAAATGCCACTCGAGGGGAACCATGTTGCTTGAAGGTATTCTCAATATCGGCTTGGACTTGATATTCAAATTTTTCCGATGCAACCGATTTCATTGCAGACAAATGCCCTTGAACGGAAACGCGTGCCGCTTGACGCATAATCTCAATCTCCGCTTTAGATTTAATAAGTCGCATTTCATGTAACACCGAATCTAGATCCGCAATCGTCTTTATTGCCTCATCACCTTTTCGACTGTTTGCTTTATGTTGCGCAACCCAATCCGCAAGGGTTTCCGTCCACTCGGACAATTCCGAAAAACTCACATAGACGTTTTCTATCCCGGTTAAGAGAGCACAACCTTCGTCAATCAACTCTGAAATGTCCCAGGCCTGGTCAATATTCAGCTGACGTGGCGCAAACTCAACCCCTAAACGCCGACCTTGCCAAACCTCTTTTTCACTGTCCTTGGGTCTTAAAAACAAGCCTGTTGAAACGTTGCCTGCCTGCTTTTTTAGCATCAAGACGGCATCCGGTTCTGTAAAGCCCGTTAAGTAAAAAAAGTCAGACGCCGGCCGAAAATCATATTCCACATCTCGGTTACGGATTCTCTCTTCTCCAGATGCGACCCAAACCACACTATTTTCAGGAAGCTGTTCGACTAACGCTTGGCGCCTTGCAATATAGATGGCATTGGCTTTCATTAATGTCGTGACTCCGTTGGCGGTTCCATGGTCATAATCGGGGAGCCTTCTATCGGATTTAAGGTTTCATTTATTGTCATCACGCCAATCTTGACAAACTCAACCAATTCCATATAGTCAGACTCATCCTGTTCAGAGGTATCTGATAAATCGGCAATATCAATACGGGCAATACTACCAAAGTCCTGACACAACTCTGCGACCTCGCCAGTTAATTTAGATTCAGGTTTACCAGCTAAACCGAGTCCATATAAAAATCCCTCACAAAATTGCCCGAGCATTTGCGCACGAAACGACAGATGCTCTGTGTCAGCAGGCAGGCATAAATTTAGTTCAAATCCAGAACCATTGAGTGCACCTTCCGCATCCAAATACAATTGATGCATCGACACCAGAAAACTTTCTTTAACCGAAGTCACTTTTGCCTCTTCGAGTAGCCGCTTTAACCAGACGGCTTCCTTTATTTCACCTTCGCCACACAGAGTACCCATTAACATCCCTTGTAAAAAGGCCGGGGACTCCAATTCAGAATAAGGCTCAATAACGGCACTTATCTCATCAAACGAGTTCGTTTTGCTTTGCATCTGTTTCCCTTAAAACACCAAAATATTGGTTTGAATCATACCATAGCTTCAACGACAACCAAAGACAGGACCTAACCAATCCAGTTTTTTTAATGACAAATTCTTTTAAAGTGCGTACCATAAATAAAATAGATTATCGAAGAACATGACTCAAAAGGAAATACCATGTTAACGCTTTCACTGATGAACCACACTTTTGAAGTTCCGTGTGCGCCAGAAGACCGTGAACTGCTAATTGAAGCAGCCACTTTGTTAGAAGATAAGTTAGACCAAGTCAGCAACTTACAAGGGGAAAGCAAAGTGCTAATGGTTGCTTTAAATTTGTGTTATGACTATTTGCAAATGAAACAAGATACCACCCAATATTGTTTAAGACTGGATCAACAACTCGAATCCATCCAACAACAAGCGACGACAGACACACAAGATACCCCTTCTTAGTCCTCCATAAAGTAGAATCCACACATCAATAGCAGCATCCCCAGAATAAAACAGCCGCTCGTTACAATATAAAACTTTATTCCAGACATAAAAAAACCACCCGAAGGTGGTTCTTTCTACAGAGCTTCCTAACCCAAGGGTTAGGAAAGTTAACTGAAGGTAATCAAACTTACCAAGCAGTGAACATTTGTAGAGTAGTGGTAGCATCACCACCTTTAGGCATAGCGTGGAACAATTCTAACTTCATGTTCTGACGCATAGACCATGCAACACCAACAGTGTTTGAGTCACCTTTTTCTTTAGAAGAACGAGTGGCAACATAACCGTTAACAGTATCAGTAATACCCATTAACACAGCAAGGTTAGTAGACTTAGCTGAAGTACCTGTAGTTGCAGAAGCACCGTCATTAGGGTTCTTAACATCACCATAGCTTAGGTAAGCAGCGAAGTTACGACCAGCAACTTTACCTTCAAGCTGTGAGTCAATTACATAACCGTCAAGCTTAGCAGCAGTTGAACCGTCATTACCAGTTACTTCACCAGAAATCATTTGAACACCAATTGCGCCATCCATACCAGCAACTTGTTGCATAGCAGCAGCACGTACATAAGTTGCTAGGTTAGTGATCTTAGCAGCAGTACTATGAGTCCACCAGCCTGGAGTATACTGAGCGATGTTAACGAAGTATGAAGGATCAGAGATAACAACCGCTAAACCAGTTGCAGCACCTGTACCAACACCAAGTACGTTAGAAGCACTTAATGCTTTACGATCTTCGATCATACGTTGTGAACGTTGAGCACCAGTGTTTAGTAGTTCGAAAGAATACCCTGGCCCTAAAGCGTCAGTTGAGAAAGGAACGATCGAAACACGAGTGTTACCCATTTTCGCCGCTTCAAACATGATCTTATAACCTAAAGACCAGTTTGCAGTTCCTTCAAGATCATGCGCAGTAGAGTTACCTAGAGTTGCGTTACCAGAACCATCTTCGATAGTTACAACACCACCAGCTAGAGCACCTTCAACCAATGCACCAATACCGTCAGAAACTTTACCACCGAATAGGAAAGCTTGCTCATCAGGCCATACAACTTCACCATTACCAGCAGACTCAACATAACGCAATTTAGAGATCATTGACATGTTAAGAGTTGAAGGTAGAGCGAAATCAGTACCTTTGATTTGTTGCTGTGCACCAGTCATAGTGTAACCAGACGCTTTAAAAGCACGACCGAAAGAGTTGATCGCTGGGAAAGCTACTGAGTGACACATTGAACATTGCATGCCCATTTGACGTGCGAATGCTGGGACAGCTTCAGCTGATGGCGGAGTTAAAGTTAATCCGAAAGCAGCAAAACCTGCAACAGAAAGTAACGCTTTAGAAGCAATACCTTGAGTCTTCTTCATTTTCATATTATTTGTATCCTCGTTAATAGATAGGAACTAAATTTCAAAAAGCATCGTTTTCGATACCTGGACGCAACCTTAAAAAAAACCGACCAAAGTGTATATATAACAAATGTTCGAAACTAAAAATGTATCAAAAAAACCACACACTAACTTATGTTATAAACATTATGACAACAATATGAATTTTTAATGACCCCATCATTAAAACCCCTAACAAATGTAAAAAATGCGCTACAATAAGCCCTATTCAGGCAGACAGTGACTTTTCTTGGAACATAAAAGCGCTTTTGGTACCAAAATTGTGAGGATAGAATGAATTTGACTTCTGTGCAGTTTTTTCAAAATTTAAATAAAAAAAATCGTTTGACACTATTAAGTATTCTATTTCTAGCGATGTTTTTGCACGTTTTTGACCTCTATTTAGAGGGTTATTCCAACCTAGACCCCCTCCATCTCGGGGTTAAAGTTGCAGTATTCATACTCTATATATCTATTATTGTGCTGATCTTAACCGGTCCAGCTCCATTTCAACCCCAAGAATACATCACCAATGAAATGGATTCTGACAATGCAGAAACGAAAACTGATACAACTGATACAACTGATGCAACCGATACAACCGATACAACCGATACAACCGATAATAATATAAGCACGGTTCAACCAACTGAAATAAATGACACAACCTTTGCACCCTGTCTTGCCACGCAAATGCAAACCACCTTTAAAGAATGGAAACTCACAGCAGCTGAGCAAAAAGTTGCATCCCTGCTCATTCTTGGGCACAGCTTAAAAGAAATTGCAGAAAACTGTCATCGAGGCGAAGGAACTGTGCGCCAACATGCCACTATTATTTATAAAAAGGCACAATTATCTGGACGGGCAAAACTGACGGGATACTTCCTCGAAGAGTTGATTAATACTGAAAAACTATTTAGACCTTCTGAAAAAGACACACAAACAGGCTCTAATAGTGCTAAAAACACCAACGAATCTTAGCGTGATATTTCATATAATTTGCTCTAATGTTACCCGCCTTTTACGCACAAGCCATATAGTGTCAGTCGGCCGCACGTAATAAATAGAATATTTATTAGGATAATTTCCTGATAAATCAATTCACTTTTCCCATTCTACGCCAATATATGCCCCCTCCGGGTTAATGAAAGAATGACACAAAATAT
This sequence comes from Hydrogenovibrio sp. SC-1, assembly GCF_002848135.1. Taxonomy (GTDB): domain Bacteria; phylum Pseudomonadota; class Gammaproteobacteria; order Thiomicrospirales; family Thiomicrospiraceae; genus Hydrogenovibrio. Next base: position 88,939 of record NZ_PKGB01000001.1, on the reverse strand, counting down.
TTAATTGTTATAAAATGGACTCGTGGGTTGAGTTCAAATCCCCTGCCGATAACTTTGACCTCGGGGCCAGAAACTTTAAATGGTGAGCGTCTCGCTTTTGTCCGAGACACCTAAATTTTTAGTGGAGGCTGCCACCTGAACTTAACGGTTCAGGGATAATGGCTCAGCCCACGCTTTTTTAATTATCTATTCACACAACCAACTCTAAAATTAAAAGTTTTACACCTTTGTAATGACATCAGATGCCCGCCAACTTTGTCGCCAAAAGCGAAATGCATTGACAGCTGAGCAGCAATATCAGCACGCTAATAAAGCGATGCGGTGGCTCATGCGCTCACGGTGGACTCAACGCCCTAAAAAAATCGCGCTATTTTTAGCTCAGGATGGCGAACTGCCTACTGAACTTCTTTTTCGAGCATTATGGCAGCGTCATCACCGTACGTATTTACCTGTCCTTCAAAGCCACCGTGGTCGATCGATGGCCTTTGCAGAAGTAACCGTCGCTACACACTATCAATTGAATCAATTTGGCATCTTAGAACCCAAGGTTCCACATCATCAACATTTAACAGGCAATCAACTGGATATAGTCTTGATGCCTTTAACGTGTTTTGACCATCAAGGCAATCGAATCGGTATGGGCGGGGGCTATTATGATCGAACTTTTGCCTTTAAACGAAGGGCAGGCGCACCGTCCAATAAACCCAAACTCATTGGTTGGGCGCATCAGTGCCAGCAAATTGACCAGATCCAGCCAAATGCATGGGACATTCCATTAGACGGGCTCATTACAGAGAACCATTTGTATGAGTTTTAAGTAAAACTTATCACTCAAAACGACCAGGCCTGGTCGTTTTTTAATCAACAGGCCTTAAAAAAAGCTGGTAGCCAGGATTGTCTTGCTCGGCAAAAAATGGATATCCCAAGGTGTTTAAATAGTCTTCAAATTGCTGCTGCTGGTGTGGCGGAACCTGCACCCCGACCAAGACTCGTCCATAAGCCGCACCATGATTGCGATAATGGAACAAACTTATATTCCACTCTTCACTCATTTGCGACAAAAACTGCAATAACGCTCCGGGACGTTCTGGAAACTGGAATCGATATAGTAATTCATGAGCAACCCCATGCGCATGACCACCAACCATATGACGCAGGTGTAACTTGGCCATTTCATCGTCACTTAAGTCCACCAAGTCGTATTGGCATTTTTTGAGCTGCTCAACCAGTTGCTCTTTTTCAGCAACACCCCCTTCCGTTCGTACTCCGACAAAAACCACTGCCGAGTCCTCATCTGAATACCGATAGTTAAATTCGGTAATCGCACGCCTATCTCCCAGTAACTCACAGAATTGCTTAAAACTCCCTGGGGTTTCAGGAATAGTCACTGCAAAAATGGATTCCCGCTTTTCACCAATTTCGGTTCTTTCTGAAATATACCGTAACGCATCAAAATTCATATTCGCGCCACTAACAATCACGGCCAGCTTTAAATCCGCAACGCCCTTTTCGGTCACAAACTTTTTCATTCCCGCTAACGCTAAGGCGCCTGCCGGCTCTGAAATCACGCGTGTTTCCTGAAAAATATCTTTGACAGCCGCACAAATTTCATCGGTCTTAACCGTTACCATTTCATCGACACAACTCTGAGCAATTCTAAAGGGAATTTCTCCTGCCTGAGCCACCGCAACGCCATCGGCAAAAATCCCAACCGAATCCAACTTTACGCGGGAATTTGCCTTTAAAGCTGCCGTCATACAAGCCGCATCTTCCGGCTCCACCCCAACAATGCGAGTTTCCGGAGCCACTTGTTTAATGACGGCAGCAATACCGGCAATCAACCCTCCGCCGCCCACTGGGATAAAAATCACATCAAAAGGCTTGGCTTGCCGCAACATTTCCAAAGCAATGGTGCCTTGCCCTGCTATCACATCCATATCATCATAAGGCGGGATGTAGGTATAACCATTTTCTTGACATAACTGTTGAGCATGTTGCGCGGCTTCATCATAGGCGTCACCAAAGAGCACTACTTCCCCTCCGCGATTGCGAACGGAATCAACCTTAATGGTTGGTGTGGTTCTAGGCATAACAATCGTTGCCTTAATCCCCATTTTAGTGGCCGCGAGCGCAACCCCTTGTGCATGATTGCCGGCAGACGCTGCGATCACTCCACGCTGTTTTTGCTGATCCGTCAGGTGATACAAACAATTATAGGCACCACGTAATTTAAATGAGAAAACGGGCTGTAGATCTTCACGTTTTAACCATACCTGGTTGCGGACACGCTTAGATATAAGCGGAGCCGGTTCTAAGGGCGTTTGTTCCGCCACATCATAAACTGGCGCTTTTAAAACACGTCTCAAAATGGTTTCAGGCATCAAGCATCCTTAGTATTAGAAAATTCAGATAATCACCGGATTATAGCAAATGCCAATCTTCCTGTGTTTTTGAGTTAGGTTTCAACTTAACTCAACGTTTATTCAACAGTGCTTTCGCCGGTTTTTAATGCTTTTTGCATCAACAGTCGCTACAATCTTCTCAATTCAATTGACACTGCATTGATGCAAATTACAACAAAAGGGTCACTATGAGCTGGCATAAAAATTGGCGTATTATTTTACTCATCCTATTACTGGCTGTAACAGGCTATTTCGTTGTCACTGCTGAAAAAGCGCCCTTTTTCAATTCGGAATACGCGACAGCTCAGCTTCAACTGTCGGAAGCGCCAACTGGCGGTGATTTCACCTTGGATGCTCACCAAGGCCCCGTATCCCTCAGCCAGTTTCGTAACCAGTGGGTTTTTATATATTTTGGCTACACCTTTTGCCCAGATATTTGCCCAACCAACCTCGGCAACTTATCCTTGGCCTACCGTAGACTGAGCGAAGCACAACAGTCTCAAGTACAAATCCTGTTTATATCGGTTGATCCCGAAAGAGACACGCCTGCAAAACTGGCAGAGTATGTCAATTTTTTTAACAGTGACATCATTGGCTTAACCGGTAGCAAAGCCGATATAGATAACATTACCCAGCGTTATGGCGTCGTTTATGCTCTACATAAAACACCCGACAACGACAAGAACTACTCGGTTGACCACTCGGCTTTTACTTACTTGATCAACCCAGAGGGTAAACTGGTCAAACAATTACCGCACGGCACTAACCCCAAACAATTCCAACACGCTATTGAACAAGCTCTTCAACCAAATCCTTGATGCCCTGTCATACCCCTAAGCAAAGGCACCCTGTGTATTTTTACTATCCCTAATAAGGGTTTTAATGCATGGCTCAAGGATTTTGTCAGCATTTCTATTCAATTCAATCTTGAAAAGGTTTCAAGAATGCTTATAGTGATTGACAGTTTATAACTCCCTTATCTTATTCAAAGGTCTTTTATATGATAAAAAAGTACTTCTCATTAAATGCTATTCTGTTGGCGAGTCTAGTTTCTTTCAATGGCATTGCTCTAGCCGACTCAGACAGCTCTTTAGAATCCGCAAAAACATTGACACTTTGCGTGGACTATTTCGACCTAACGGATTCAGCCCAGAAAACCGCTTATATAAAAGAATTGGACCGACGCGGTCAGTTAAGTGTTGAAGACCATGCTAACTTTGCGAAAGGTCAAGTTGTCAACGGTTGTACCATGTGCGGTATGTACATGACATTAGGCAAGCCGCTTTCCGAAACGTCAAAACAAATTCGCCCTATGGTTTTTAAAACGGTGCATGTTTATGACAGCCACTATTATGTCACCCAGTCAGGAATGGTCGTTGGTCACTATGAAAGAAAACCCGGCGAGATGCCCCCAAAACTGAGTGAATCCGTGCCTGAAACGCAAGCACCGCCAGTGTTATTCAATGCACCTGGTGGTTCAAAGCACCATTAGCCATCAATTAGAGTAATGTCTCAAGCTATACTTTAAGCACTAAAATGATTAAAATGTCACCCAATTTAAACGCAAAGGCAAGCCTTTTTAAAAACGACGAGAAAAACCATGACACAAGATGAATTAAAGCAACAAGTTGCAAAAGCCGCCATTGAATACGTTGTACCAGATACTTATATTGGTGTTGGGACAGGTTCTACGGCCAATTTCTTTATTGATGAACTGGCCAAAATCAAAGGCAGTATTAAAGGCGCGGTTGCCAGCTCAGAGGCCACTGCTGAACGACTAAAAGGACATGGTATTCCTGTGTTAGAGCTGAATGCCGTTGATGAAATGTCTGTCTATATTGATGGCGCCGATGAGGCTGATCCTCAGCTCAATTTAATTAAAGGTGGCGGTGGTGCTTTAACACGCGAAAAAATCGTACTAGCGGTTGCCAAACAATTTGTTTGTATTGCCGATGACAGTAAAAAAGTTGATGTGCTTGGCAAATTCCCACTCCCCATCGAAGTCATCCCAATGGCTCGTAGCTATGTTGCTCGTGAAGTGGTTAAGCGCTTTGGCGGTGAACCAGTACTTAGAGACGGTTTTACCACCGACAACGGTAATGTTATCTTAGATATTCACGGTTTGGAAATTACAGATCCTGTCGCAATGGAAACGGAACTCAACAGTATTGTCGGCGTTGTAACCAATGGTCTTTTCGCAGCCCGTAATGCAGATATTTTCTTGTGTGGCACGGCAAATGGTGTTGAAACCATCACCGTAACTGACTAAGGGTTTCCCCATGCAAAATATGGCACGACAATTTTTTGGATTAGCTGTCCTAGCACTTATTGGGACTTTGGTCTATTTGACCGTCTTTTCAGATGGCTTAGGAAAGGCGCCTGCCATCACCGTTAAAACGGCCCAAGGGCAAATGCTTGAACTGGATCGACCTATGAAGCCGGTTATGGTGACCTTTTGGGCAACCACCTGCTCTGGCTGTATTGCCGAAATGCCACACCTTGCTAAAATCAAACAACAGTTTGGTGATCAATTTGAACTGGTCGCGGTATCAATGGAATATGATCCCGCTGAACAGGTCGAAAAATTTACTGCCAAAAACCCTTACCCCTTTTCGTTCGTCAAAGACACTGAAGGGAAAATTGCCTCGGCCTTTGGTGAAGTCTTACTGACGCCTACCAGTTACTTAATTGCTCCGAATGGCAATATTAAATATCGTAAAGTGGGCGAAGTGGATTTTGACTGGGTTGTCCAGACCCTTGATCAAATGACCCCTGATTTATAAGTTTTTACTCCAGAATTTTAACCCCCAAACTAGTAATAAGGACGCGCATGTCACATTCTCAAGATTTATTTGAAGCCGCTCAAAACCACATTCCTGGCGGTGTAAATTCCCCGGTTAGAGCTTTTAAAAGTGTGGGTGGAACACCTGTATTCTTTAAGGAAGCAAAAGGCGCCTATCTCGTAGATGAAGACGATAAACGCTATATTGACTATGTCGGTTCTTGGGGTCCTGCTATATTGGGACATGCCCACCCTGAAGTTATTCGTGCCGTTCAAGAAAAAGCCGAACACGGACTATCCTTCGGTGCGCCAACAGCCATTGAAACCACCATGGCAGACTATGTTTGCAACCTAGTGCCTTCTATGGACATGGTACGAATGGTGAGTTCAGGTACCGAAGCCACCATGACGGCAATTCGTCTCGCACGTGGTTATACCGGCAGGGATAAAATTGTTAAGTTTGAAGGTTGCTACCACGGTCATTCTGATTCATTGCTCGTCAAAGCTGGGTCTGGCGCACTAACGTTAGGCGTACCGTCCTCACCTGGTGTGCCTGCTTGCTTGGCTGAGGAAACTTTAACCTTAACGCACAACGATGCGGATGAAGTTCGTCGTGTCTTTTCCGAAATCGGCGACCAGGTAGCTTGTATTATTGTTGAACCCGTTGCCGGCAATATGAACTGTATCCCGCCAGAACCTGGCTTTTTAGAAACCTTGAGAGAAGTCTGTGACGAATCCGGTGCCGTACTGATTTTTGATGAAGTCATGTGTGGATTCCGTGTGGGTCTTGGTGGCGCTCAGGCACGTTACAATGTTGATGCCGACCTTGTTACGTTTGGCAAAGTCATTGGCGGCGGCATGCCCGTCGGTGCATTTGGTGGGAAACGCGAAATCATGCAACATATCGCGCCACTGGGTCCGGTTTATCAAGCCGGTACTTTATCGGGCAACCCTATCGCTATGGCAGCTGGTTTAAAGACCTTAGAACTGATTAGTCAACCGGGATTTTTTGAGAGCTTAGAGGCTAAAACCACCAAACTGGTTAATGGTTTGCAAGCCGTCGCGGACGAAGCTGGTATCCCTTTCACGACCAATCAGGTCGGCGGTATGTTCGGTTTCTTCTTTAGTGAACAAAAGTCCATTTCTCGTTTTGCACAAGTTGCACAAGGCGACATGGAACGCTTCAAGGCCTTCTATCATGGCATGTTAAATGAAGGGATTTATTTAGCCCCATCTGCATTTGAAGCTGGTTTTGTCTCCATAATGCATACCGATGCAGACATAGATGCAACCTTAGCAGCCGCTCGCAAGGTGATGGCAACGCTTTAACCCGAACATCTATGCTCGACCATTCACCTCATCAAGCGCAAACCCTCATTGCGCTTTTTAATGCAACCTTTTCAGAAAGCCAGCACACGCATTTGGTGTGCTGTGAAAAGGAACCAATCTATCGACCAGCAGATAAAAAACATCCCTACCATCGCATTATTTTTGCACACGGTTTTTTTGCTTCAGCATTACATGAAATCGCTCACTGGTGCGTTGCTGGGCCCAAAAGGCGATTGCTTGAGGATTTTGGTTATTGGTATGAACCAGATGGGCGCTCTGAAAAACGCCAAGCTGAATTTGAACAGGTGGAGGTAAAACCTCAAGCATTAGAATGGATTTTTTCCCAAGCTGCAAATTTTACGTTTCACTTCAGTGCTGATAACCTCTCATTGAACAACCAGCCCTCTAACCGCTTTAAAAAAGCGGTACAGGCTCAAGTAGAAATCTATCTAACTGAAGGATTACCTCGGGACGCTCAGATCTGGACAACTTGCTTAATCCAGCATTATCGTCCTAACTGGACTTTAAGCCTAACAGAATTTCAGTTAACACAATAATAAATGCCTAGGTTCGTCGTGCCCTTTGAGTATAGCTATTTTTTAGGAGGTTTGGGCTTGCTAAAGATCGCCCAGACAACAATAAATACTAGCCCGAACAGTATGCCGACTTCTAAAAATGCCCACATGACTAAAGCTTATCAACCTGTACAACGTGTAAATCTGGGTCGTCTTTAATTTGCTTCAAGCCTTTTTTCACTTTTTCTTGCACGGTTTTTAGGTCATCAAACACCTCGACCTTAATAATCGCCGCATTCACAGTAATATTTTTAATCGACTTTTGCTGATTTTTTAACATGACTTGCTTGCCTTCAATCAGAGTCCGAACTCTTTCAACATACTCAGGAATCTTGTGAACGGGAAAGCCATTGGGAGTAAAAACAGCCAATTCATCTTCTTCAAGACGCATCATCTCCCAATTTTGTTCGGTCTCAGTTTGAATAATTTTCACCACCAGACGTAAAATACTGTCTCCGACCAGCCAGGAATATTGTTGATTGTAATGATCCAAATCTTCAATATCGAACACCACGAAATATTTTTTGGAAATAATACCTGACATGGAATTGTTCAAAAATGCCTCTAACTCCTTTTCATAATAAGTTCTATCAGGCAATCCTGTTAAAAAATCACGATTCATATTCTGTTCAATATCAATCACATCCTTTTTAACCGCATCCAACTCTTGCACATTCCGCTTCATCCAAATAGTGGTTTTCTCAGATTCTTTTTCCACTGTTTTCATTTCTGACAAGGCTTCATTGAGAATGATCTGAATAGCTTCTCGAGTTTTCGCAACTGATAAACTATCACTCATATCACCAATAACGGCTTGATGACCTTGAATATTTTCAACAAACTCATGAATACGTTCTCTCAATTCATTGGCTCTATCAATAATCTGAGACGTTTTTTCATTGATACCTAATGAATCTCGAAAATGTTCTCTAAGAATGTAAGATTCATACAAGCGGTGATAGGAAGTCTCAGTCAAACCATTCTCACTGCCACGCAATGATTTAATTCGAGAAATGAGGTTTTTGTTCTCACCTAAAAAATAGGAATACCAAATACTGAACATCATCGGATTAATGTCCAATTTATTGTCGATAAGATATTCTAGGGTCTTATTGGCAATCAACTGTCTCTTCATAACTTTCCTTTTTCTGACTGAGAGAAACTATATTTTTGTTTTAATCCCTCAATCAATCTTTGATGTAGCCCACCAAAACTACCATTACTCATAAATACCACCTGATCATGAGGCTGACAAGCCCCCAATAGAGCTTCATATAGTTTATCATAGCTATCCACCAACGTGACATCACACTGAAACTGATCAGATGCTAACTGCCAATGCCAACCGGGATCAATAAACCCAAAAACCGCATCTGCTGCGTCAAATGCCTTTGGTAACGAATGACGATGAATCCCCAAACGCATGGTATTGGACCTCGGTTCAAATACGGCGATTAACCGCCCGACAGACGAATGCGATTGCTGCATTTTTGCCCGTACTCCAGCAAGAGAGGTTGCAATCGCCGTCGGATGATGGGCAAAATCATCATACACACGAATTTCATTAACCGTATCAACCAATGTCATTCTGCGACGAATGCCTTTAAAGCTAGATAAACTTTCTACCGCTAATTTGGGAGGAACACCACAATGCACTGCTCCAGCTATTGCACTAAGGGCATTACGGACATTATGAGCTCCAGTCATTTGCCACGCTATGTCTCCTAATGACTGCTGCTGATAGAACACCTCAAACACACTGGCATCTTGCTGCTTTAATACCGCAGACCAATCCCCTCCTTCGCCTTGATGTTGGATGGGCGTCCAACATCCTTGAGCAACGACTTCATCCAGAGCGGGATCATCATTTGGCATCACCACCAGCCCATTACTAGGGACGGTTCTCAGTAGGTGGTGAAATTGCTTTTGAATGGCTGCCAAACTATCGAAAATATCGGCATGATCAAATTCTAAATTATTCAACACACAAGTACGGGGATGATAGTGAACAAACTTTGAGCGTTTATCAAAAAAGGCGGTGTCATATTCATCGGCTTCAACCACAAAAAATGGCGCATCCCCTAATCGAGCAGAAACACCAAAATTTTCTGGCACCCCCCCAATCAAGAATCCCGGCGCTAAGCCAGCAACCTCTAAAATCCAAGCCACCATTGAAGCTGTAGAGGTTTTACCATGGGTACCGGCAACAGCTACCACCCAGCGATCCTTTAAGATATTGTCAGCCAACCACTGAGGGCCCGATGTATAGACTTGCTGAGCATTCAATGTTGCTTCAACCGCGACCTGTCCTCGACTTAACGCATTACCAATGACCACCGTATCAGGAAATTGTTGCAGGAAAGCGAGTGAATCGTCCGCCATTACCTCGATATCGGCTTGTTCGAGCTGAGTGCTCATAGGCGGATACACGGCGTGATCCGAACCAGAAACAGTCACCCCTTTTGCCTTCGCTAACTGGGCAATCCCTCCCATGAAGGTACCTGCAATCCCTAAAATATGAATTTTCAAACTCACCCCTTTTAAACAGTTTATAAAGCCGTTATTTTGCGTTATTGATGAGGCCTCTTTGCGCGATAATATGGCAAGGTTGCTTCAGACACGTATCATATTGAAGAATCCTGAAAAAAGCCAACGGCTTTTGCTTGCCGAAACCACTTTTAAACCGTAAACTTCCGTTATGACCTACCAATTTATTGATCACACCGACGCCTTAATCCAATTTTGCCAATCCATCGAATCCAGTCCATGGCTGGCAATCGATACTGAATTTGTGCGAACGGATACCTATTTTCCAATATTAAGCTTAATTCAAACCCAAAATCCTGAAGGAATTTCTGCCATTATTGATCCCATTGCGGTTAATGATCTCAGTCCTTTATGGGAATTATTACAAAATCCTGATATCATCAAGGTCTTCCATTCGGCTCGACAAGACCTAGAAGTGCTCTACCAAGTTTCAGGACAATTACCAGTTAATATTTTTGATACTCAGATTGCTTGTTTATTTTTAGGGCACGGCGATTTGGCAGGATTAGCCCGCGTGGTCGCAGCTGAACTCGATATCAAGTTAGAAAAAGATCAAACCCGAACCGATTGGCAACAACGCCCTCTCACCGAACAACAACTCGCTTATGCTATAGATGATGTTCGTACCTTAGCGCCTTTATATGAAAAATGCCTGAGTCAATTGACGCCAGAACAACTCAATGCATTACAACAAGATTTTGATGCCTTATTGGACATCCGGTTATATGAATTGTCACCTGAAGCAGCGGGGGCTAAAATCAAAGCCACCCATAAATTATCTCGGAAAAATCGTGCAATTGCCTATCGACTCGCAGAATGGCGCGAACGTCATGCGATTGAACATAACCAACCTAAACGCTGGGTACTGTCTGATGATGTTCTGGTCGCTATTGCCAAGCGCCCACCTGATTGCGTAGAGGCACTTTATAAAGTGCCTCATATCAAACCTGCCTCAATCAAACAGTACGGTGAGACTTGGATTAAAGAGATTGATGATGTATTTGCGCACCCTGACCTTTGGCCAACGCCGCCGACTCCGGTTGCCCCACCAACGCCTCAAGAAGCAATTTTATTGGATATCGGATTTGCCTGGGCAAACCAGATGGCTTTAATTTATCATATCAATCCGCATAATATAATCAATAGGACAGATTTGCTGGCCATTATTCGCCAACCGGGCTCCGTTTTGCAAGGTTGGCGTCACTTGCTGGTTGAAAAGCCATTGCGCGATTTTTTAGATGGTAAAACAGCCTTGAGCTATGGCAATCATCAGCTACTTCAAAAATCCGTCATTTAATTCAAACGAAACCCATTTAAACTCAGTGTAAACGATAACAGGAACCTCGTAACATGCCTCAACAAGCGAATAATGTCCTTTATGCTCAAGCCGGTGGTGTGACCGCCGTCATTAATGCCAGTGCGGCTGGAGTCATCGAAATGGCACGCCGACACCCTGAAAAATTTGGCAAAATTTATGCAGCAATCAATGGCATTGTCGGCGTACTAGAAGAAACACTCGTTGACACATCTCAGCTCAGTGAAGAAACTCTTGATCAACTCAAAATACAGCCAGGCGCGACCTTTCAATCATGCCGCTTTGATTTGGACACCCTAGCAGAGAATCCAGATCAGTATCAACGGGTATTGGATGTATTCCGCCAGTATGATATTGGTTATTTTTTCTACAATGGCGGCAATGGCTCTATGGTTACAGCACAAAAAGTGGCTGATTACTGCACCGCGCATGGCCACCCAGTCACCTGTATCGGTGTGGCGAAGACCATTGATAATGACCTTGCTCTCTCTCACTGTAGCCCTGGGTTTGGCAGTGCTGCAAAATATATTGCCACCAGCTTGCTCGAAGCAACTTTAGACTTGATATCCATGCACCGTACCTCAACTAAGTTTTTTGCCCTAGAAGCTATGGGCCGAAACGCGGGGTGGCTGGCAATCGCCGGCGGCTTAATTAAAACGCAAATACCAGACGTGCCCTTAATCGTACTCCCTGCCGAACGTGCTTTCAATCAGCAAGCCTTTCTTGCTAAAGTGGACCACTTTATCGAACACCAAGGCTATTGTGTGTGTGTCGTGTCTGAAGGCTTGACTAATGCCGATGGCAGTTATATCTCTATTGAAAATGTCGAACACACCCACAATCATGACTACACCCAACTGGGAGGAGTGGCACACACGCTATCGAACCTCGTTGCACAAACCTTTAACTGCAAGACCCACAGTGCCGTTCCCGATTATCTGCAACGATCTGCCAGCCACATTGTGTCTGAAACCGACTGGGAGATGGCTTATCGTGCCGGAAAAGCATCGGTTCAAGCTGCCTTGGATGGCTGTCATGGCGTCCTCCCAACCATCCAAGTCATCGGTGAACAACCTCTAGTGTGGCGTTACCAAAATGTCGATTTAGAGAAAGTCGCTGACCTGGAAAAACGCGTGCCGGATAGCTTTATCAGTGACGATGGCATGGACATCACCCCTGCCGCTTTAGCTTACCTAACTCCTTTAGTCAAAGGCCAAAGAGCGATTCCCTATCAACATGGTTTGCCAGCCATTACCCCTATTCAATATCACTGTATGGCCAAGCAACTCCCGCCCTATAAAATCGTCAAATAGCATTGAAAATGGCCAGGCCTGGCCATTTTTTAACGTACTAGCATTTAAATGCTTTAAAATAACTGGTTTGACCCAACTTATGCAAATCTGCTACTTGAGCCATTCCAAAGGGCATTTATGGACATATCAAACTTGAACTTCGAACAAATTGATCCACAACTGATTTGGGATACCTTCATTATTGGCTGGGGAACCAATCTGATCTTTGCCCTCCTCATTTTTCTAGTGGGAAAAATGGTTGTTAAGGGCATCGTAAAAATTGCGACCAAATTGCTTGAAAAAGCCAAGATGGAAGCCATGCTGATCAATTTTATTACCGCCATTGTCAATGCGCTGCTACTGTTATTTGTGGTCATCGCTGCGCTCAGTCAACTCGGCATCGATACCACCTCGCTGGTGGCATTGGTTGGGGCTGCCGGTATCGCCATTGGGTTAGCTCTGAAAGATTCATTACAAAACTTTGCCTCGGGCGTGATGTTAATCGTGTTTAAGACTTTCCAAGTCGGTCACTTTGTCGAAGCCGCTGGCGTAATGGGCACCATTGAATCCATCGGCATTTTCAGTACTCAGATGAGAACGGGCGATAACAAAACCATTATCATCCCCAATGGCAATCTTTATAAAGATACCATTATCAATTATTCTGCCAAACCCACACGTCGAGTGGACATGGTGTTTGGCATTGGCTACGACGATGATATTGCATTGGCCAAGTCGATTTTAATACAACTCCTCGAAGCTGACGAACGGGTGTTAAAAGATCCAGAACCTGTTGTCAATATCGCCCAATTGGGTGCTTCTAGCATTGATTTCAATGTCCGCCCCTGGGTCAAATCATCTGATTACTGGCCTGTACTTTGGGATATGAATGAGAAGGTCAAACAGGCCTTTGATGCGGCCAATATTGGCATTCCCTATCCCCAAATGGACGTGCATTTACACACCAACAATCCAACGATTACTTCAAAAGAACTTAAGGACAAATTATGAACAAAAATGTTTTACTGCTTGCTCTCGGTAGCACGCTCATCACGCAACCCGTTTTGGCTGAAGACGAACCCAAACATGGCTTAAGCGGTGCAGGGGAAGCAGGTTATGCCAATACCACCGGAAACGTGATTTCAGAATCTATGTATGCTGCGCTCACTGCCGACTACAAACAGACAGACTACCGTTTAAAAGGATTGGTTGAAGCCAAGAATAAATCGGAAGATAAGGTTGCCACTGAAGAACGCTATGTTGGCGAAGTGCAAGCAGACTGGTTTCTCAACGCTTATCCTCAAGCCTATGGTTTTGGCCAGGTTCGATTAGAGAATGATCGCTTTGTCGATATTGATTTAAACACCTATTTGCTCGCCGGGATGGGCTACAGCTTTTACGATGAAACCGACCTCATATTAGCAACAGAAGTCGGTTTAGGTCGTCAAACCACCAATTATGCCAACGCCAGTGGCCAAAAAGACCTATCTCAATCCATCCTAAAAGCTTCAGCCAACTTTGAATATGGTTTCAACCAAAACGTTCGTTTTTTACAGGACATCGCCGTTTACAGTGGTAGCGACCAAATGCAATATGAAACCAACACGGGAATCAAGGTAAAGCTAAATGGTAGCCTAAGTTTAAAAGCGAACAATAAAATCCGTCACAATGATACCCCTGCTGCTGGCAATGTTAAAAAAGACACCGAAACCTTTTTAACATTAATTTACGATTTCTAGCCAAAACTCACCTTTCTCAACGCTAGCCAATCAGCTAGCGTTTTGTCATAAATCTCTCATAAACGCGTGATAAAAGCATCACTGAATTGTCATCTCTACCTTGTACCATGAGTTAAACACAATTGGTGGAGAAGACAATGTTAGAAAGTGCTGAAACTGCAACAAAAAACCTGGTTAAGACGGCGGTTCACAATACACCTTTTCTAAGTCGTAAAGGCCTATTGAATCGGCTTTTCGCACACTGGTTTGACCGCCTAGTTTATCCACAAATATGGGAAGACCCCGAAGTGGATATTGAGGCCCTATCTCTGAATGAACAGTCTCGAATTTTTACCATTTCATCGGGTGGATGCAACGTATTGAATTATCTAACCGTAGCGCCCCAATCAATTACGGTCGTGGATTTGAATGAAGCCCATTTGGCGTTACTCAATTTAAAATTGACAGCCATTAAATATCTACCGGATGCAGAATCCTTCTTTGATTTCTTCGGTCGTGCCAACCTTGCAAAAAACCAAGATAGTTATGCCATACACCTGCGCCCCCATCTGGACGAGAAAACCTTGCAATATTGGGAGGGAAAAGAAGGATTTTTTGGGAAAAAACGCATTGAGTTCTTCAGTGATGGTTTTTACCAACATGGACTTCTTGGGCGCTTTATTGGCGCTATTCACTGGATCAGCAGGCAATTGGGCTATGATATCAGTCAAGTGATGAATGCCCGTAACGAACAAGAACAACAACAGTTGTTTGACGAACACATCGCACCGGTATTTGATACCCGACTGGTCAAGTTTTTATGCCGTCGTTCCATTGTGCTTTACAGCCTTGGCATCCCGCCCGCTCAGTTTGATGAAATGGTAAAAGACGCTCAACAGCAACAACAAGGCATGCACCTGCTACTAAAAGAACGCGCACGCCGATTGGCTTGCGACTTCCCGCTGAAAGACAACTATTTTGCTTGGCAAGCCTTTAATCGTAGCTATGACATCAAATATCGTCAGGCAGTGCCTCGCTACTTAAAAAGAGAGAGCTTTGACACGCTAAAGACAAACCTAGAACACCTAAGCTTACACCATCAATCCATGACAGAAAGGTTAAAGGCCATGCCAGCCAATAGCCTAAATGCCTACTTATTATTGGATGCTCAAGATTGGATGGACGCTGAACAACTGACCGAACTCTGGCAGCAAATTAATCGCACGGCACAACCGGGTGCTAAAGTCGTCTTTAGAACGGCAGGCGAAACCTCGCCACTGGAAGAAAAACTTCCCGCAGCCATTTTACAAAAATGGGCAACGGATGCAGAAGCCAATCAACGCTGGACGAAACAAGATCGATCAGCCATTTATGGCGGTGTATTTGCCTATACGCTATCGGCATAACGCCAATGTCTATGCCCACTCAACACAGCCAAGCTGCAAAAACTTGGCTGAAAATCCATCAACAACTGGCGAATGGGAAAGCGATTCGCAATGTGCGGACACAGACCTTATTAGAGCCTATTGGTCATGAGTGGGTGCCCGCCACGCTGAATAACTCAGAATACGACAATAGCTATGTCTGCTCGCCTTATACCGCGTACATTTCTTACGCCAAACAAGAGCTGCCATTACTGAATTGCCCCCTTTTGGAAAAGGGGGCTGCAATTGGGTTGCGGTTGGCAGGCGTTTGGTTAAAGGCGGCCAAAATAAACCAAACCTTATCGATTAATAATTGGCTGTTCTCAACGAACTTACCCAAGAACTGGTCTGCAATCGACTTACATATGGCTACCCAGGGTTGGATTCAGCGCTACCCCAACCATTCAATTCAAATTCGATCACTGAATCATACGCATCATCAATCGCTCATCAACACGCTAAAGGAACAAAAATGGCTTCTGCTACCCGCACGACAAATTTTTCTATTCGATGGCCAACAAACCGACTGGTGGCAAAGAAATAACTGCAAAAATGACCAACG
This sequence comes from Hydrogenovibrio sp. SC-1, assembly GCF_002848135.1. Lineage (GTDB taxonomy): Bacteria > Pseudomonadota > Gammaproteobacteria > Thiomicrospirales > Thiomicrospiraceae > Hydrogenovibrio. Next base: position 72,993 of record NZ_PKGB01000001.1, on the reverse strand, counting down.
ATTATTACGTAAAACACCACTACAATTCGTCAGTAATGCCGAATTTAACGAAACCGATTATCCCCAAATTGAATGGTGCTTTAATCAATTGTTTATTGAAAAGCACTCCATTTACAATCCGCAATTTACAGCGACTTACTACCAACAACTCCATCAGTCAGGCCTGGTTGAATTTGAAGGCTTTCGCGATAATCAGGGGCAAATTATTGGAGTGGTCGGATACCTCATTCAGCAGAACGTCATCACTTCACCGATTCTAGGATACGATACGCAACAACCGAAATCACTCGGGCTCTATCGATTACTGATAACACAAATATTAAAACGCACCTACGAATCAGGAATGGCGATGAATTTAAGTTCCGGTGCAGGTCACTTTAAAACCCTGAGAGGCGGTCAGTCTGAGATTGAATATTGTGCTTTCTACGTTAATCACCTACCTAAAAGGCAACGCTGGTTAATCAAAGGCTTTGCTAAACTCATAACCCGCCCCTTAAAACATTTATTCTCAACCCATACTTTTTAAAGACAATACCAAAAAACTTGGTTTTTTTTAGACGATAAGCTTTGCTTGCTTCAGCCAAGACTCGTCAAAAATGAAAAGACCATTGCTGTATTCTAATATTACCCGTAAGATACAATATTTCGTAACAGTACTATACAAGGCTTATGGAATCAAACGATACAGAACGCATCAATGGCAATTATGCTAAAGCGGTTTATATTATTTATCTGCTAGGGCTTTTATTTCCTATTACCGCATTAATTGGCCTGATCATTGCCATTATTAAACGAGGTGAAATTGATTCTCCCGCTTGGCTGGAACAGCATTATCGCTTTCAAATTCAAACCTTTTGGTTTGGACTCATCTACCTGTTAGTAGGATTTTTCTTTACTGCTTTTATTATCGGCTGGCTTATTTTATGTTGGTGGCTAATATGGTTGATCATCCGCAGCGTTAAAGGTCTCAACGCAATTGATAAACAAGTTGGAATCCGTGGTGGGTTCTTCAGTTCTGGCACAGAGATCCTTATCTAGAACCCTATTAATAAGTGATGGCCCTCCTTTCCATGTCCTTAAATTATTTTTCTAACAATATGAGCGGATTATTTTCACCGAACACCGTTGTGCCTTTTGGTGCTTGAATGGCTTTGACTCTTGCTCGAACGGGCGCTTCTATTCGGTAATATTTTTGCCAGGCCTGGGTCGATTCTAGCTGTGCTTTCGCTTTTAACACAGCCTGTTCAGCCAAATCATAAGCCAGCTTGGCCGCATCAAACTCTCTTTTAGCGGTGACCGTACGATCATATAAGTCCGCTGCTTGATCCAATTCAATTTGGGCATCGGCAAATTTAAGTTCAAGCGCTTTTAACTCTGCAGCCTGCATGGCCAATTCGGCTTGGTAAGCTCGGTCATCAATCTGCAACAAGAGTTGTCCTGGCTTAACCATTTGCCCAACTTTGACAGCAACCTGCTCTACTTGACCTGACACCAAAGCACCAATCTGAATTTTTGCAGCCTGAACAGTCATACTCAAACCTAATAACACAACGAAGCCAAGCGAATAAGTTAAAACAGTTTTTTTCATGACACTCTTCAATAACGGTCTCATTTGCTACTCCTCATGATGATTCATCTGTGCTTGATGAACGTTAAACGGTGGCTGTCCACTTAAAAAGTCTAATTGCGCCCAAGCAAGTACTTGCTTGAATTGTTGGGCAATAATTTGATAATTCGACTCACTTAGCTGAACCATTGAATCCCCTAAATCAGTTTGGGATTCATTTTCATAGAGCGCCCGACTAAAATCTAAATATAAGTCTGCGTAATCAGCCTGCAATTGCACCTGTTTACGTTCTGCCTTGGCTAACTTTAAGTCAAAGAACAGAGTCGCAGCTTCATCGCGTAACGCTTGTTCCATCGCCGCAATTTCCGCTTGAATTTGATTGACTTTTGCCTTTTGGTTAGCGACGCTAGCGGATTTTAGGCCACCATCAACTAACGGCATTTGCATCGACAAATCAACCCTCCAGTTGCCTTCATAGCGTTTTTCATAACTGGAAAGCTGACCGCCCCAGGCATCTAAACGAAATACCGGATAGTTCGCCACTTCTTCCCCCTGTAACTGCGACAGAGCGGCTTGCAATTGAAGCTTTAAGGCCTTTAACTGGAGACTATTGGATAATATTTGCTGCTGTAACGTTTCTAAAGATGGTAAGACTCGATCTGTATAAGCATCAAGCTTCGGAAAAACCAGTTTATCGGACAACTGTTGCGGTTGCCCGACTAAATTGGCTAAAAAGCTCCGAGTGCGCCTTTGTTCATATTCGGCTTTAGAGCGCAATAGTAGAATTTTTTCATAATCATTTTGTAATTTTAAATAACTGACATCGGAAATTTGTTGTAAGGCGTGTCGATCCTTTGCTTTATCCAGCGTGACATAAGCCACTGCCATGGCTTCATTTTGAACCCGATATTGATAGTCCGCCAAGATGACATTAAAGAAAGCCTGCATTAACTGTAATTGATAGTAATGTTGCTGGCGAAGCCCAGACTGGTCTTCAGCGTTTGCAAGATGCTGCTGTGCATGCGTTAAAGCGGTTTGCCGGCCAAAATCGTAAAGCTGCTTACCCAAGTGTAATGCCAATTGGTGGTTATTTTGGGTTTCATTGGCAAACTCTCGCCAACCCAGGCGACCAATCACATTCAGCTCAAAAGCATCTATAGACTGTTGTTGCTCCAGCAGTGCGACAGCCTGGTTCTGCTTGGCCTGTTGTAATTGAACCTGGGGACTGATGGTCATTGGTAATGACATTAAACTTTCTAACGTTAACGGCTCTGGTAAGCTCAGAGCGTCGTTAGATTGTCCAATACTGGTCGTTGAAAAGCTAAATCCAAAGATAAAAATTAGGCAATGCCACAACGAGTTGGTCAACGGAAAGGTTAGTTTCATTTGACGCCTATTTTTGCGAACGTTTATAGCGTGTAAATGACATCTGCTGATAGCTGCCATCTATTACAAATTGCCCCAGTAGCAGGAACTCTTCCTTGGTTCGTGTCGGTCCGGTATAACGCACCAATGGCTGCCCCTCTAAATCAAAAATAATCATCACGGGTGTTGCTCTAACGCGATATTTTTTTTCTGATAATTGTTGTGACGTCCCTTCAGTGCCATCAAAATCAACCATCTGATTGGAACCTTCAATATCCATTTGATAGGTCAAGAAGTGTTTTTTGTAAAACGCAATCACATCGGGTTGATTTAAAATGGTTTTTTTCATACGATCGCAAAAAGGGCATTCTTCCATGTGAAAGAAGATAAAAACCCCTTGTTTATCATTTTCTTTAGCAAGCTCCAATTCCTCTTGCAAATTGCCAAAGGTTTCGTCAAAAAAGTCTGCTGAAAAGCTGATTGTAGTGAAGAACAGGCCACTGATTAAGCCAAATAATTGCAGGGTTTTCATGAAATCCTCGAATATCATCAAATTCTAATAACGCCATAGCTTAACGTAAAGTTTAGTCGGAATTGTGACTAAAAAATGGAAAGTGAGAATGCATATTGAGGTTAAAGAGACTTAACCTCAACGATAGATGATAACCTCTGCTAGCATTAGCTTTCGCCTTCTGCTATCAAAACCTTGAATTCCGGATCGTCTTTAATATTGGCAAACACGGGATCGGCTTGCACTTGCTCTTTATAACCTTCAGAATCTTCTAATGCCTTTCTCAAAAACTCCATCGATTCCGCTGGCTTATCCAAACACGCGTAAGCACCAGCCATTTGGTAAAACGCATGTTTATTCTGCGGATCAATTTTCAAAGCTTGATTACAAAGATTGATTGCCCATAAAGGCTCTTCCATTTCAAGTGCAATATCCGCTTTGTAGGTTAAGGCTTCCGCATTGGCTGGATCTAACTCCAAAATCTGATCATAAATGGCCATGCGATTACTGGAAATGGTTTCCTGCCCCGCTTTCAACCACAAACTGTGAATATCTTTATGTTGAGATAACCGTTTTTGCGCACTGGTAATCCCTCGGGATTTTCGATTCAGTTCCTCTTCAAGCTTAGCTAAACGTGACTCGTACTCATCAATGACTTTACTGACTTTTTCATCCGCAAGATGCATCACTTTTTCTTTTATTTCACGAATGGAAGTCCATCCCACCAATAATAATACCGATGAAATACCGGCAATCAGGTAAAAGAAATAGGTAATGGTATCAGTCGCATAGCCGACGGCTCGTGATGTCGCGGTCAACTCACGATCCACCACTTCTTTGGTGATTTCAACATGCAAATCATTCATATCAACACGCAATTGACGCAGCTCATCCATGACGTAGCGTTCCACAAAGGGGTTGTACATCGGCTCCTGTAGCTGTTCAATGTCTTGCGTTTCTTTGGAATGTCGTTCAGCAGCAAAGGCTGTTGACCCCATCAACAGACTACATAAACTCAACCAAACGATTAATGTTCGCATATCGCCTTTCCATGATCATGAACTTCAATTAAATTTTCGTGTAGCGATTTTATCGCCTTATCATAATCGGTTTCATTAACAAAGAATTGCATTTCGACCTGTCGCATATTCTGCTGAATGGCTTCAACATTAATCCCTTGGTCAAATAAAGTCTGCACCGCTTTGGCTAAGAGTCCTTTAATACGCATATCACTGCCCATTGCAGAGGCTAATGCAATTTTGCTGGTTCGAATAGAAGCCGTCGGCAAGGCTTGTTGTAACTGCTCAGACAAACGCTTAGCTTTCTTCAAAGACGTATTTAAATATAGCGTAATGGTATTGGCGTTGAAGTCTTTGGTGATGACTTCACATGTTAAACGACGACTGGTGTCAATCATCTGTTTTTCATATTCACCTTGCTGACCCATCATTTCTTGATCAAACAACTCCAGTGCAATCAAATTTCGCATACCGGCAATAATTTCAACCTGTGGCGATTCACTCACGTAATCTTCCGTAAACAGGGTTCCATGATGCGCTGGATCAAAGGTATTCTTAATCCGTAATGGAATTTGCGCCAAACGGAGTCCTTGCGCTGCTTTTGGATGAATGGCTTCCATGCCTAAATTAGCTAACTGATCGGCGATATCATAATTGGTTCGACCAATGGGTACCACGTTTCCTTCGCCCACCAAGCGCGGATCGGCACTACTTAAATGATATTCCTTATGAATCACTGCTTCAGTTGCTTGGCATAACACGGCGATACGACTAAACGTCATTTCACTGTAGCCACGATCAAAGGTATACATCAAATTTTCTTTGCAGTGTGTATAACCCGTAACGATCGGCAGTTCTTGTGTGAAGTCAACCCCTTCAAAATGCTGATGAATCATATCATCGAGCGCCAAAGGTTCTTCTGATTGCCAGCCCGTTAAATCAATCAATCGCGCTTTTAACCCTTCTGCTTGTAATAAATGGGTTAAGTTCCAGGCACTGTGGGCCTCACCAATACTCGCCAATAATTCGCGAACAGTTAGTAAATGCGTTTCCAAAGAAAAGTGACCATGACGACATAAGTCTTGCAAATGATTTAACAATTGCTTGGTTTGCGCTATCCGTTCATCAATAAAGTCATTGGCTTGCTGGCGTAATTCCGAATCCGCAAACAGATTTGCATTGATTTTATTCAGCTTCAGACTCAGCTGATCCAACGCAATTCGCCAATCCTCATTGACATCATCATTAGCAAATAAGCCATAGACTCCAGGCTTATTGTTTTTTTTGTGCTCTAACAAATCGTCTGTGATACCACCATAAGCGGATACCACAAAAATTCGGTTATACGGGTTTTCCGGATACAGAATAATATTATCGCGGACAGCTTCGTATTCACTCATTGAAGTGCCACCGATTTTTTCAACACTTAAAGAAGGATTTAATTTTGACATCTTATTATTTAACAACGTTAACAATCATTATGCCGCGGTTAGCCGCGTCTAATGACCATTGAATCGTTATAATTTACTCTCTTTGTTTAAGTTTAAATAAAATTTGAATGATTAAAATAACCAAGCCTGGTTATTTTAATCGTATTGATAGGCGCTTTTAGCCATCAACCAGCTCATAAGAGCCATCTTTGTCATGGGTTTCTCGACCTGTCACAGGGGGATTAAAAACGCACACCATGCGCATCTGCGTACCTTTATTGGCACGAAGAATATGCTGATCGTTTTCGTTGAGGGCATAAACCGTTCCTTCACGAATCGCATGCACCTTGCCGTTTTTCTTTTCTTCAATCTCGCCTTCCCCTTCGATACAGTAAACCGCTTCTAAATGGTCTTTATACCAAAGGTGCAAGTCTTCGCCTTCTTTAATCAAAGTGTCATGCAATGAAAAGCCCATGCCATCTTTTGCTAACAGTAACCGACGACTGCGCCACTGATCAGAGTCGACATCCGCATCCGTTCCCACAACATCATCATATAAATTTTTAACAATCATTTATTGGGTCTCCCTATTCATTATGCCTGACAGATTTTTTCAATCGCGCCTTCCAAAATGTCAAACCCTTCGTTGATCAATTCTGGGGTAATAACCAATGGCCCAAGGAACTTGATCACTTCATCACTCGCTCCAGCCGTTTCAATGACTAAGCCATCTTCAAATGCTTGAGCACAAATCTTCGAAGTCATTTCAGGTTGTTTAAATTCAGCGCCCCAGATCATACCGTGGCCGCGAATTTCTTTAATATAGTTCGGGAAACGCAGTGCAATTTTTTCAAGACGCTGTTGTACCAAAGCCGATTTTTCTTTGACTGCTTTAGAGAAAGAATCATCTGACCAATAATTGTTCAGCGCAACCGCAGAAGAAACAAAGGCTAAGTTATTACCACGGAAGGTTCCTGAGTGCTCACCAGGGCTCCATTGATCCAATTCAGGTTTAAGTAAGACCATTGCCATTGGTTGACCAGCCCCAATTGACTTAGACAAAGTAACGATATCTGGAACAATACCCGCTCTTTCAAAACTGAAGAAATCGCCTGAACGACCATTCCCTACTTGAATTTCATCTGTGACCATTAGGATATCGAAGTCATCACAAATCTGACGGAGATCTCGCAACCACTGTTCACCAGCAACGTTGATACCGCCTTCAGCCTGAATCGTTTCTAACACAATAGCCGCCGGCAGTTCAGTCCCGCTTGACGCGTCTTCTAAAATTTTACGCAAATACGCAACGGTATCGACCTTATCACCAAGGTACTTGTGGAAAGGTATTTGGGTGGTATAACCTGGAACACCATAGCTCTCATCGTGATAATAACTATTACCAGTAATACTTAATGACCCCATTGACATACCATGAAAACCATTGGTAAACGACATCACCTGCTTACGTCCTTTAACCTTACGGGCAATCTTTAATGCTGTCTCAATCGCATTAGTTCCCGTTGGACCAACAAACTGCAGCTTGTAATCTAAATTTCTAGGTTGCAGAATGTTGTACACAAACGCTTCAATAAAAGATTTCTTAGCCACAGTTCCCATATCAAGTGCATGACCGATACCATCATTTTGTAGATAATCAATCAAGGCTGTATTAATTTCTGGGTTATTATGGCCGTAGTTCAGTGCACCAGCACCGGCAAAAAAGTCAACATACCGTTTTCCGGTTTCATCCCAGATTTCGGCCATTTTGGCTTTTTCAAAAATAACTGGGAAAGATCGAATATAACCTCGAACTTCTGACTCATATTTATTAAATATTTCTAATGACATTGATACTTCCTTTCTAAAATTAAAATTAGGGGGTGACGGGCTATGTACTGAATTACAACAAAGCGATATCCGCTTTATTTGGCGACGACAGTAGATATAGCTCTTCTGCTTCATGCCCTTCTGCTCCGAAGTGCGCCTCTGTAATAAATTCTGTTACAGTCATCTTCAAATCATATTGCTTTGCAAATGACTTAAACAAAGCCTGAGATGCTTGATTGGATGGACTGATAGTACAACATATGGAGGAGACCTTAACACGGCCTCTTTGGTTTGCAATCAAGGCCTGAATCATCCGTTTAGCTAAGCCTTGACCTCGCATCGTTTCCGATACGGCAACCTGCCAAACAAAGAGTGAGTGCGAATCATCAGGTCGATAATACCCTGATAAAAAACCCACGATTTCTCGGTTCTGCTCCACAACGATGCAGGTATCGGCAAAGTGCGATGCCTGTAAAAAATAGAGATAACTCGAGTTAACATCGAGCGGCGGAGAAGCCTTTACCAATTCATAAATTGCCAAACCATCTTCTAAGGTTGGCGAACGGAAAACTAAATTGTTTTGAGTCATATCAAATCTTGCCTTTTTTATTGTCATCTTATTGCTATTCAGTGAATCACGCTACACAACTATCACAGGTTCACTAAGGAAATGACATGGCAAAAATCGATTTTACATCGGTCAATTTTCGATATATTTCTCGGCCAAACTTGACGCTCGCCAAACGAAAACAAAAGACGATAACTTCCTCAGGACTGATCCTTTGGATTAGACTTGACCACAAGGGGTCTATAAATGAGGGGCGCCTAAACGCAAATGACAGTGTAATAAATACAGCTGAACGTTTGATAACTTAACCTTTTGGGCTATGAAATTGACAGTAGTGTAACAAAGTGGCTATTAAAAAGCAACCAAACTTGCCATTCGCCTCAAAACCGAAAATGACAAGTTATTGAAAAGACTATATAAAATAAACTATGAATCCAATACCTCAGAATCAGACTTGCGTACTTTGTAGTAATACCTAACTTGATACGGATCACGACTTTCTTCTTCCATCATCCGTTGCATATCCTCGAATAACCCTGGGAACAATACCTCATAAATCTGCTCAAGCTTTTTTGTATCCTTCTCATCGACCGGAACTTCAATGATTCGCAATTTTGGACAAGAAAAAGCGGTAATATCGAGCGCTTCTAAATTCATACAATCCACTTCAAAATCGTAATCATCTTCATACAAATCTTTAATCACCCAACCCATATTATTCTCCTATTCGATTATTGAGACACCTCATTAAGCAAAAAGCACTCCAACTGTTTTGCTATCGAATAGGTTGCTGCGCAATTTCTGCAGCCAATTCTTCAAAACTTTGCTGCGCCTTAAACTGTTGCCATAAAGCCGCTTCATTGCGCATTGAGGTTTGTACAGCCGCCTTCACAACTTGTGTTTTAGCTGCCTCATCGATACCCACCAACACATATAGGCGCCCATTAGGCCCTGTCCGCGTCTGATGAACACGAGACCCCACAAGTGTTTGATGTGTAATCGTTTTCAAGGTTGAACTGGCCGCGGCATCAACGGTTTCGTTATCGCCTTTGCCAGTGGTTCCCAAATACTGTTTAACCATTTTTTTCACTTCGACCTGAAGTTGTTCAGCCAATCGCCCCCGACCGTCGGCAGCAGCAATGTCCTTCATATAGCTAAATCCAGCCTTAGAAGGTTCAGCAACACCAACCGCGCTCAGAACCAGCTCTTTTACAGGCGCATCACAAACCCAATCAGGTGCAATCACCGTTGAATTAGGATACACACAGGTGGTTGCCGATTCAGGCTCTTTCGGCTTTTCTTTTGCAGTACTACAACCACTCAACCAAACTAAGACGGTGATTAAACCTAGAAAAACGCGGTACTGTTGCATAATCGGTTCCTTTCTTTAATAAAGAATAATATTAATACGATAAAATGACGTTTAAATGAATTATAACGAATTTCAGGGTTTTAATCTGTTGCAAAAGCGACACCTCTCGAGAGCAACAAATTCACCGGAGTCTTGCTATCACATGAAAACACAGCTGATCACCAAACAGGGCTTTGAAAAACTAAAGTCAGAACTGGATTATCTATGGAAAAAAGAACGGCCAGAAGTGACTAAAATTGTCGCTTGGGCAGCAAGTTTGGGGGATCGTTCTGAAAATGCGGACTATCAATATAATAAACGGCGGTTACGAGAAATTGATCGGCGCGTTCGCTTCCTAAAGAAAACGCTTGAAGCTGTCAAAATTGTTGAGTACCACCCGCAACAAGCAGGCAAAATTTTTTTTGGCGCCTGGGTTGAGCTAGAAGATATTGATGGCAATTCACTAACATTTAGAATTGTCGGTCCGGAAGAAATTTATGGTGAAAAGAACCACATTTCAATAGATGCACCCATGGCGCGCGCTTGCTTAAAAAAGCAAGTGGACGATGAAGTGATTGTGCAAACACCATCCGGCAAAAAAGAATGGTTTGTTGTGGATATTCACTATGAACAATGACAAACACCCTTTTCATCAATCACCTGTTAGACAGTCGCTAATGAAGGCCGTCGCGTTAAATCATTTGTTTTTTCTGTGCGATCCACCCAATCCCATAAAAAGTGGCAACCACGATCGGCGCCAACCAGTTGTCAGAAATACTGGCCAATTGTGCGGTCAATAAGGGCGCAGCAAACTTGGCCAATATGGCAAAACCAAAAGCACAAAAAACCACAAAGAGCGTTATTTTCACTGCAAAATGATATCGACCGATTTGCAGTTTTAACAGTTGCGTCATGTTATAACCAAATATTACCAATAGGGTTGCGATCATTGCCATCCCTATGTCGGATAAGTGCGGCCGCATCCACTGAGAGGCCAATCCAATCCAATCGAGGATAAATTCCATACGTTATCTCCTAAAATGACCAGGCCTGGCCATTTTCACGTTCAAACACCAGCTTTTACCGGATAGGTTCTAGCTTCCAAATATCATTATTATATTCAGCCATAGTGCGATCTGTTGAAAATACGCCACTTCGGGCCGAGTTAATGATGCTCATGGTATTCCAACGACCGTGATTTTGGAACGCCAAAGCCACTTCGTGCTGTGCGTCAATATAACTTCTGAAATCCGCTAGGGTCATCCAGGGATCCTGTGAAGACTTCATCGAAGCAATGACATCGTCAAACAAGCCATCATCAAACTGATTAAAGTGCCCTGATTCCAATAGACTAATGACATGTTGCAAATCAGAATCCTGCTCAATAATACTTTGAGGATGATAATGCGATTTTAGAGCCGCCACTTCTTCTGTTTTTAAACCAAATAAGAAGAAATTATCCTCCCCTACTGCTTCTAAAATTTCGACATTCGCGCCATCCAAAGTACCAATGGTAATAGCGCCATTCATCATAAATTTCATATTACCAGTTCCAGACGCTTCTTTACCTGCGGTGGAGATCTGCTCCGATAAGTCGGCACCTGGCGCAATAATTTCCATGGCAGAAACCCGATAATTTGGCACAAACGCTAACTTCAAACGATTCCCCACGTCAGGATCATTATTGACTACTTCCGCAACATTATTAATCAATTTAATGATTTTTTTCGCCATGAAATAACCCGGTGCAGCCTTGCCTCCGATAACGACACAGCGGTTTGTCCAATTATCGGTATCGCCCCGCTTTATTCGTGCATATAAATGAATCACATGCAAAATGTTTAACAACTGCCGTTTGTACTCATGAATTCGTTTGACTTGTACATCAAATAGCGCCTCTACCTCAAACTGCACGCCCGTTTCTTTTTTCACCAAGTCGGCAAGTCGTTGTTTGTTCTGACGCTTAACGGCCATCCATTCTCTGCGGAAGGCTTTATCGTTGACATAATTTTCAATTTTATGCAATTGAGACAAATCGGTAATCCAATCTTCACCAATTTTGTCATTGAGTAAATGACGCAATCCAGGATTACTGCTAGCCAACCAACGACGTTGGGTGACGCCATTGGTTTTATTATTAAATCGCTCTGGCCAAAGCTGATAGAAGTCGTTAAACAACCCCTCCTTTAGCAACTGAGAATGTAATGCCGCAACCCCATTAATGGAGAAACTACCGACGATTGCTAAATAGGCCATACAAACATTGTTGTGCGGATCAACAATCGACATGCGTGATAATCGATCTTTATCCCCTGGCCATTTCATTGCCACTTGTTTTAGGAAACGGGCATTAATTTCGTAAATAATATCTAATAGCCTAGGTAACAAGCGTTCGAACAGGGGCACCTGCCAACGTTCTAATGCCTCTGGCAATAAGGTATGATTGGTGTAGGCCATCACTTTTCTGACAATATCCCAAGCAGCATCCCAATCCAATTTGTGTTCATCAATGAGTAAACGCATCAATTCCGCTACCGCCAAACTAGGATGCGTATCATTTAACTGAAACACGTTATAATCGGCAAAATCAGAAAAATCTGTCCCATATCGCTGCACCCATTGGTCGACGACATCTTGTAAAGAAGCGGACACTAAAAAATACTGCTGACGTAATCGCAGCTCTTTACCATTTTCACTGCTGTCATTTGGGTAAAGCACCATGGTGATATTCTCAGCTTCGCTCTTCGCAGCAACCGCTTCAAAATAGGAACCTTGGTTAAATTCCGAAAGATTAAAACCTTCTGCGGCTTCTGCTGACCAAAGTCGTAACGTGTTGACAATGGCGTTTTGGTAGCCTGGAATTGGTACATCAAATGGCACCGCCAACACCTCGTCAGCACCCTCCCAATGAACCGTCAATTCACCGGTATGCGGATCCTTATAAGAACGTGTCGACCCCCCAAATTTAATGGTACGAGTATATTCACTGCGCTGAATTTCCCAAGAGTAATTACCAAATCCGAGCCAATGATCCGGTTCTTCCACTTGATAGCCATTCTGAATCAACTGCTTAAACATACCATACTCGTAGCGTAAACCATAACCGACGACGGGTAACTTAAGCGTTGCACAGGAATCCATAAAACACGCTGCTAAACGTCCCAAACCGCCATTGCCTAAACCGGCATCCCTTTCGGAATCTTCAATATCTTCCAATGATAGTCCAAGCTGATACATGGCTTCATCTGCCGCCGTTTCAACGCCAAGGTTCAACATATTATTTGACAGAGATCGACCGATTAAAAACTCCATCGATAAATAGTAGGCTTTACGGGTTTTTTGTTGATTGTAAGCCAACCAGGTTTGCTTCCAATGGGTCATCAAACGATCACGCATGGTATAGGACAAAGCACGGTATTTGTAAAAACAATCAGACGATAAATTCCGTCCTAGATTGTTGTAGAGGTAATTGACAAAATCCTGTTCAATATCAATAGCAGACATGCCCATTTTTTTAAGCAATTCTGCAATGTGTTTTTGCTGATCTTCTTTCGTAAGTGTCGATTCTTGCTTAGTCATGACTGACTCCATTAAACAATTATTAAAAGGGCGACCCCATCCAGGTTAAAGGGTTTTAAACAAATTTAAATACTGTTCAGCACTCTTCGTCCAACCAAAATCCTGCTGCATTGCAGATTTTTGGATTTTTTGCCAAGTTCGCTTTTTACCATACAAATGAATGGCATGTAACAGCGTGGACTTAAGTGCATGACGACTCGGGTCAAAAAACACGAAGCCTGTCGCAGTCGCCATCGCTAAATTCTTATCGGTGGCATTTACAACCGTATCTGCCAAGCCGCCAGTGGAGTGAACAATCGGTGGCGTACCATAAGTGAGACTGTAGAGTTGATTTAAGCCACAAGGTTCAAATCGAGAAGGCATTAAAAACATATCAGCGCCCGCTTCAACCTTATGAGCAAGCATTTCAGAATAGCCGATATACACCAATAAACGCTCAGGGTATTGGTGTGACAATTCTGTTAATGCGTATTCGGTATGAGACTCGCCTGTTCCCACAATCACAAATCGAGCCGAGGTTTCTGCAAGCACTTCCGGCAAGACATCTAAAATCAAATCAATGCCTTTTTGCGGCACCAACCGGCCAACAAACCCGATAACGGGATCTGCTGAATGCTCTTCATCCAAAGTGCAATCCCAAAAACCAAGCATATCTTTTTTATTGAGTTTCTTAGCGGCAACACGCCCTTTCTCTACGCTGTAATTGCGGAGTATCATCGGATCCGTTTTCGGATTCCAAACGGTTTGATCAATGCCGTTTAAGATCCCTACCAGCCTGCCTTGTTCAGCGCGTTGAATAAGCAGCCCCTCTAGACCATAGGCAAATTCAGGATAGGTAATTTCCTTCGCGTAGGTTGGGCTCACCGTTGTCACCACATCAGCCATTTGAATTCCGGCTTTCAACATGGATAGGTTATGATAAAACTCAACGCCCTTTTCAGGTTCCCACCAATCACTAGGCAATCCTAACCCATCAAATAGCGACTTGGGAAAGAGTCCCGCGTAAGCCATATTATGGATGGTAAAAACCGTTTTAGGACGATTGGACTCTAATGAAAGCCAAGCCGGAACCAATCCAGTTTGCCAATCATTCGCCTGAACCACGTCTGGCTGCCACTTCAAACCAACTCGGTCCATGGCAATTTCAGCAACGACTTTTGCAAAAACCCCAAATCGCTCACCATTATCCCACCAATCTTTACCATCTGGTGCTAGGTAAGGATTACCTGGTCGATAAAACAATTCAGGAATATCCACTAACCAAATAGGCACGTCAATACCCGTTGCCGTCGCCTTATGGATCCGCACATGTAAATTTCGACCACAAGATTCTAAATTGAAATCCGCTATTTGGGAGACATTCGTCACCTTATCCCAAACATCGCCATAGGCTGGCATCACCAGCCGAACCTTATGTTTCAATTTTTGATATGCATTTGGCAGACTTCCACACACATCTGCCAAACCGCCCGTTTTGATAATCGGATGCGCTTCTGACGTCGCAAACAATATTTTCATTTTGATACAACCTTTCTTTTATTGTTTTGATTCTTGTTTTAGCACCACCACACCCAATGGCGGTAATACCAATTCAGCTGAATAGGGACGATTCATCCACGGAATGGCTTCGGCTTCAATCAAACCTGCATTTCCGAAATTACTACCGCCATAGACCTCTGCATCGGAATTAATCACTTCCAAATAGCAACCGTCATCAGGCAGACCAATACGATAATACGTTCTAGGAACGGGTGTAAAATTAAAGACACAAATTATTTTTTCAGTGGCCGACTGCCGCATAAAACTCAGGATGGATTGCTCATAGTCATGGCAGTCAATCCACTCAAATCCTTCTGACACAAAATCTCTTTCATGTAAGGCGGTGTGATTCAAGTACAACCTATTCAAATCGCGTACTAATAATTGGACGCCTCGATTTGCAGGTTGATCACAAAGATACCAATCTAACCCCCGTGCATCACTCCACTCCTGCCATTGTGCAAATTCACACCCCATAAACAGAAGTTTTTTACCAGGATGTAACAATTGATAACTCATCAATAAACGCATATTGGCCATTTTTTGCCAAACATCTCCTGGCATTTTACTGACCAGCGCTTTCTTTAAATGCACCACTTCGTCATGCGACAACGGCAAAATAAAGTTTTCCGAATAGGCGTACATTTGACTAAAGGTTAGTTGATTATGATGATAAGGTCGATAAACTGGATCTTTTTCAAAGAAGTCTAGCGTATCATTCATCCAACCCATATTCCATTTCATGGAAAACCCAAGACCGCCCATCCAAGTTGGTCGTGAAACCATGGGCCAAGAGGTAGACTCTTCTGCCATCATGACGGCACCTGGACTTTGAGCATGCACCTCCGCATTGAGGGTTTTCAAAAACTCGATGGCTTCAAGATTTTCACGACCACCATATTGATTGGGCACCCAAGCGCCTTCTTCACGAGAGTAGTCCAAATACAACATAGAAGCCACCGCATCAACCCGCAAGCCATCAATATGAAACTCTTCCAGCCAATACAAGGCATTGGCAATTAAAAAATTGCGGACCTCATTACGACCAAAGTTAAAGATATACGTACCCCAGTCCTGGTGTTCACCTTTGCGCGGATCTTCATGCTCATAAAGCGCTGAACCATCAAACCGTGCCAAGGCAAAAGTATCTTTAGGGAAATGGGCTGGAACCCAATCTAAAAAGACACCGATTCGATGCTGATGGCAGTAATCAACAAAATAGCGAAAATCATCAGGCGAGCCAAATCGACGAGTGGGTGCAAAATAACTCGAGGTTTGATAACCCCAAGATTCGTCCAATGGGTGTTCTGAAATCGGTAATAATTCAATGTGGGTATAACCCATCCACACCACATATTCCACCAAGCGATGAGCGATTTCGCGATAATTTAAAAAATCACCCTCATCGTCTCTTTGCCAAGACCCCAAGTGCACTTCATAAATGTTCATTGGCGTAGACTGCCAATCACGTTCAGCACGATGCGTTAACCAAGTTTGATCTTGCCAGCCAAATTGGGATTCCGCGACCATCGATCCAGTCAAAGGCCTCAATTCCATCGCTTTGGCATAAGGGTCTGTCTTAATGAAAACATCTGACGTTTGGGCATTACGAATTTCAAATTTATAGATATCGCCCGCCATCAGGCCAGGAATAAATAGTTCCCAAATGCCACTGCCACCACGGACGCGCATTGGATGACGTAGGCCATGCCAACCATTAAAGTCACCAACCACCGACACACGTTCTGCTGAGGGCGCCCAAACCGCAAATAACACCCCCGTTACACCGTCAACCGTCTTGGTATTTGCCCCTAAAAAACGATAGATATGCCAGTGTCGCCCTTCTACAAAAAGGTGTAAATCCAGTTCACCCAATTGTGGCATAAAACTATAAGGGGACACGACCTGATGTTTTGAGCCATCCTGCTCTTGCCACTGGATTTGGTAATGCTGAGGCAATTTTTTCTTTTGCGCAGCAGTCAATTTCACAGTAAACAAATCTGAGTTTGGGTAACGTTCCAATGGAATCGTCTGTTCTAAAGTCGCCGACTCTGCAGAAGGCAGCCAAGCACGCACTTCCCAACCATCATCAACTGGATGACACCCGAGTATCTCAAAGGGATCATGATGGGTTCCAGTTTGTAATCGAGACAAGGCCTCTTGAGAAAATTGTCGGGTCATTTTTTTGTCCTTATTCTGTTTCATGTGAGCCGTCTCGACCGGAAGCGATGACTAGCTTAGCGATTTGATCG
Source organism: Hydrogenovibrio sp. SC-1 (assembly GCF_002848135.1). Lineage (GTDB taxonomy): Bacteria > Pseudomonadota > Gammaproteobacteria > Thiomicrospirales > Thiomicrospiraceae > Hydrogenovibrio. The sequence goes on along the minus strand of NZ_PKGB01000001.1, from coordinate 55,982 downwards.
GTTAAAGCAGGGGTCATCTGCGACCATTGAAATTGCCACGTCCAGTTACCATTAGCCACACCGGGAACATTCATTCTAGCAGTGTTATCAAGCCCTAAAAAATCCTGCATTGGAATAATCGCCAGTTGCGCCACCGAATACATGGCAGCGGCAATCACTGGCCAAGGCATGGGCAAGTGAGCTTCTGGAAGCTGAGATAAAATCCACTTTCTATGATCATCATTCTCTTGTAAATGCCACCAGCCAAGCGTTGTATCATTATCATGGGTGCCGGTATAAACCACCGAATTTTCAACCTGTTCAGCCAGCGAATGGGGATTATCAGGCAACCCATTAAATCCAAACTGCAAAATTGACATACCCGGCAAGGAAAAATCATTTTTCAAAGCCGTCACCTCTGGTGTAATCACCCCTAAATCTTCAGCGACCAAAGGTAAATCGGGGAACGCTTGTTTAAGCGTGTTTAATAAGGCTCGCCCTGGAACTTTTTGCCAACAACCATTAATTGCGGTTTCTTCTTCTGCTTCAATCTCCCAACAAGCTTCCAACCCTCGAAAATGGTCAATACGAATCAAATCAAATAATTCAAAATCCGAAGCAATGCGTTGTCGCCACCACTTAAAATGGGTTTTTTCCATTGCTTGCCAGTCATAATGTGGATTCCCCCAACGCTGACCGGTTTCAGAAAAATAATCTGGCGGCACCCCAGTCACCACCTGGGGATTATGGTTTTCATCTAACTTAAACAAATGCGGATTCGCCCAAACATCTGCACTATCGTAAGCGACAAAAATTGGCATATCGCCAAACAATTGAATGCCTCTGGCGTTGGCATCGGATTTTAATTGGTGCCAAATTTGGCTGAGCATAAATTGTTGTTGTTTTAAATAACGAATTTCTGCCGATTTTTCTATTGCAAATGCCTTTAAAGCAGCCGCTTCTCGTGTCTTATAAACCTTAGGCCAATCCACCCAGGAAACCTGACTAAACTGCTGTCGTAAAGTCATAAACAACGCATAATCATGTAACCAATGGGGCTCATTTTCTAAATATTCATCAAACGTAGTGTCCTGCTTGCTCGTCCATTTGGCTTGCCAATCTTCTGGCAATAGAGTCGGATTCATGGCAAAGGCCGAGACACTTTGGTAAGGTGATAACCCTTGTACGGGTTGAGTCAAAGGTAGCATCTGCCACACTTTTAAGTGCGCGGATTCCATCCAATCTAAAAACTGCCAGGCCTGGTGATTTAAGGTACCAGAAGGGAGAGAGGTCGGGTGTAACAGAACTCCAGCTTGCTTTATTGACATACGTTTCCCCTGTTAAGGTTGCAGAATTTAAATCGGTAAGCCGCTTATCACATGATGATTACACTAGTTTCGTTTCATCGTGCCCGAATTTTCCATTTCCCCACCCCCATAAGACAAGGGTTTAGCTAACTGTGGTGGTGGTGGCCGGTTCAATAACAAAAATAACTTTTCTAAATGGCGGCGGAACAATTCATCAAAATCATGAACACTGCCGGCGGGGTTATAATCCCCAAACCACCAAAACCAATCTGAGCCTTCACAAATTGCCAGTTGCTGGGTTGCTAACACTTGCTCTTCCTCAGATAAAACACCCGATGCCATCACCTCATCGTAATTCACCTTAGCAGAGACCAACAAATCCCAAGCGGCATTTTTATCTGGTTCACCAATCCAAGTTGAAAAAGAGCCGTAGACCCAACTGCCTGCTTTTAGTTGTCCTAAATGAAGCGGGCGTATACCGCTTGCAAGCGTTTCGGAAAAGGTTGTCATTTCAATCTGAGGCTCATGGGTTAACGTTTGATACAGCTTTGACAAAAAATGGTAGGCATTATCTGGATAATATTCCCACGCGTTCTCTCCATCCAAAATCACCGATACGACATGCTCTTCAACATCATCGGCAAGCGCATTGGCAATATTCTTTAAGTGATGGACAAAATTATTAGCCGCATCTTGTGGATCCCAGTCCTTATATTGAAAACCGATCAGATCGGAGAGTCCATCATCTCGAAAGAAAAGCGCGCATTCTTGAGTTGCATGCTGTATAGGCTGATAAAGCGTTTTTTTGGAAATAATGTCTTGAGCATCAATGCCTGAAGCTTCACACGAATGACGCCAAACCCCTTCACCAGAAGCAGTCCATTGAATTTCATAATGATCCAATAAGCCAATGGCTTCTGAACTCAAAGCGCCTTCCGACAACCAAACGCCTTTAGGGTGTACTCCAAAATGGCTTTTAAAAACGTCCATGCCTTTTTCCATATGCCATTTAGCTCGCTCATAGCCATTTGGATAAATAGCCGATTGTGGCATAGGCGCATCTGGCTGAGCATCGCGCATTGAGTTGAAATCAATTAATAACGGTACAATCGGATGTCCATAAGGCGTCATGGATATTTCAATTTGGCCGGCCTCCAATAAAGTTCGATAACGCGGCACAATGCCTTCAATGGCATCCGCCATAATCTCAATCATCAACCGCTGATCTTGCGTACTAAAATGCTCGCCAAATCGACCGCTTGCTAACAACTTTTTTACCCGGTTATCCTGAAGCCTTAGACTATGTCCCATCCATGCAAGGTGGTACCACATTAACAGATCCACAAAATAAGACTCATTGTAATAGGCCAAACAAGCAGCGTCTTCCACTTGGGTCAGTTTATGCGCCCCAACCATTCGTAACAGTTTTTGAAAGACCGGAAAAGTATCGATCATGGTTGGCGCAAAGGCCTTTTGACAGGCTTGCAGGACGTCAAACCGCCGCTCGACTAACTCGCCTACTGAACATTGCCCTGAGACATAATTCAACAGAGCATCTTGTAATGGGGTTCCAGACTCTAGCCAAGCGCGCAACTGCCCGGCATAATCATCTAACTGTTCGAGTAATACGGGCGCAAAGTTCACAACGACCTTTGCCTCAGGTATCTTCTCCAAGTGTGCCACCATATCGGTATAATCTTTGATCGCATGGAGATACACCCACGGCAATCGATACTGACCACTCAAACCGTCACGATAATGCGGCTGGTGCATATGCCAACACAGCACAAGTTTTATTTTTTTTTGTTCCATAACTTACTTATTTAAACCATTTTAGATACGCTAGATGCGCTTCACTTTGACCAAATCTAGCCATCATTCTCTTTGTATAATCTTACAAGTATTCTTTCAACGCGTTACATGAAGCTTCTGACCTAGCATTTCAGGAGTCACTAAGACAATCCCTGACGATTCTTCCACATAAAATCGACGTTTATCTTCTGCCAAATCTTCACCAATAATGGTTCCTTCTGGAATGACGCACCCTTTATCAATAACGGCATTTTGAATACGACAATTTCGATGAACTTGAACCCGAGGCAGCAAAACAGAATCTTTAACCAAAGAATAACTATGCACCCATCCCCCACTGGAGATAACCGAACGCTTTATACGAGCACCCGAAATAATACAACCGCCGGAAATTAGCGAGTCAATAGCTTCTCCTCGACGCCCTTCATCATCAAAAATGAATTTTGCTGGCGGCATTTGAGCTTGATAGGTCCAAATAGGCCAGTCACGATCATAAAGATTCAAATCTGGCGTAACAGAGCACAAATCCAAGTTTGCTTTCCAATAGGATTCAATCGTACCCACATCTCGCCAATACACTGGGCGTCTTTCATCATCTTCAAACGGGAAAGCTCGGACATGATAGCCTTCAATCACCGATGGGATAATATCTTTACCAAAATCTCTCGAAGAGTTGGGATCATCCGCATCTTCAATCAGTTTTTGAAATAAGAATTCGGTTGAAAATACATAAATCCCCATGGAAGCCAAAGCTTTATCAGGCTTACCGGGCATCGATTCAGGGTCTTCTGGCTTTTCAGTAAACTTGGTAATTTCTAAGTTTTCATTTACGGACATCACGCCAAACCCTTTGGCTTCCATTCGGGGCACCTCAATGCAACCAATCGTCACATCTGCACCGGATTTAGCATGCTCAAACAACATCTTACTATAATCCATAGAATAGATATGGTCGCCCCCTAACACCAACACATAATCGGGTGTATGACGACGTAAAATATCTAAATTCTGGTAGAGGGCATCGGCAGTCCCTTTGTACCACCCCTTGTCGACCCGCTGTTGAGCGGGTAACAACTCAACAAATTCACCAACTTCATAACGCATAAAAGACCACGCGCGCTGAACATGGCGAATTAACGAATGGGATTTGTACTGGGTTAAAACACCGATTTTTCGGATGCCAGAATTCACACAATTTGACAACACAAAATCAATAATTCGATACTTCCCGCCAAAGGGCACCGCGGGTTTAGCTCGCCATTTGGTTAAATCCTTTAATCGACTGCCTTCTCCCCCAGCTAACACTAGGGCTAGGGTTTTGCGCGTTAAATCGGTTACTGTTTTTGTCTCGCTGTAATTCTTCATGTGACCCCCTTCATTGACTCAAACTGGTTCCAGCAACTTTGCATCTCACCAAAACAGATTTTATAACCGACGAGCTCTGTTTTCGATTTGTGCAAATCGTTAAGCATTCATTGTGACGACGACTTATTTCTTCCCCTTATTAAGGCATATCAACACCAACTTTCAAGGGGTATTCGATGCATTTTGAATTTTCAAGGCTTCTTGCATCGCCCCTAACAACCCCACTTTTTCATTCAACACCAAATAAATAGGCGCACTTTCGACTACACTTCTTAGGCGCCCTTTATTCAAAAAAGCATTTAAAAAAATGGGCTTTGTCATCCAATCGCTAATCTTAGGCGCGATTCCACCCGCAATATAAACACCCGCGTTAGACTCCCATATTAACGCTAAATTACCAATATAGGCGCCATAAATTTCAACAAAAGCATTTAACGCCCGATTAGCGACTATTTCGCCGTCCAAAGCAGCCTGATGAATCAGCGGGGCTTTTAGGCCTTTATGTCCGTGACCATGTTCTTCAATACTAAAAAAGAAATAAAGCGTTTCCAATCCTTCTCCAGACAATAACCTCTCATAGGAAACATGCGCCCATTTTTGACGACACCAATTATAAATTGCAACTTGAAGGTCGTTAACCGGAGCAAAATCGATATGCCCGCCCTCGGAAGACTGAGGAACAAAATTTCCGCCGCAGTTTTTAATGGGTGCGACCCCCAAGCCAGTACCCGCGCCAACTACCAATCGGTTACTCTGCATATTAGGAATGCCTGGTTGCAAGCATAATAAATCGCTCTCAACCAATTCATCAACACCCAATGCAGCCGCATAAAAATCATTAGTTAACGCTACATGATCAATCCAGCACTGTTCTTCAATCTGGTTCGCATCGACGACCCAAGGTAAATTGGTTAACCTTGCTTCTCGTCCGACGACCGGACCAGGTAAGCCCAAACAAGCAGCTGAAAAATGGGAAATACGGTACTGTTGTTGAAATAACTGAATCACTTCAATTAAGGAAGCAAAATTCCCACTGATATAACGGGCTTCAGCTAACAAAGCTTGAGAATCGACATCATACGCTTGAAGCAATACTTTCGTTGCACCGACATCGCCGGCCAAAATCTTAGACACTTAACCTCCTAACAATTAGGGATAGCAGCAAACACTCTAACTCCATCAAAGGGTGTTAGAAAAGCTGTCATTAGGCTAAGCGAAAAAGTCGTCTAACCCTTCGCAAAGTAAATGACAAATAAAACTATGCGCTTCTTGAATACGAGCGGTTTCGTTTGATGCCACCTGAAAGCAGAAGTCACTGATTTCAGATAGCTGAGAAGACGCTTCTCCAGTCATGGACACACTGATACAACCTTGCCGATTTGCCTGCTTCATCCCTTGCACGACATTCTCACTGTTACCAGAGGTTGATAAGCCAATCACAATATCACCAGGCCTGGCCAACCCTTCAATTTGACGAGCAAAAACCGTCTCAAACGCGTAGTCGTTGCTATGGGCTGTTAATATCGATGTATCGGTCGTTAAAGCAATAGACGCCAAAGGCGCGCGATCCTTGAGATATCGCACCATAAGCTCTGCCGCCATGTGTTGAGCATCTGCGGCACTGCCACCATTTCCCATCCACAAAACTTTTCCGCCAGCGGTCAAAGTCTCTGACATTTTAACGACTAAATTTTCTAGCTGCTGTGATGATTTCGTGACAGATTCAATAGCGATTTGATGGGCTCTAAGTGCTCTTGAAATGTTCATTTTAGGCGTCTCCATCCCGCTCTTCAGCTTGGATCTTATCAACCAATTTCGTGGTCGAGAAACCGTCCCAGAACGACAACACAGCCACTTCACCGCCATTTTCCCAAACGCAATCCGCACCGGCAATCTCTTGGGGCTGATAATCGCCCCCTTTGACCAAAACATCAGGTTTTAGTTTACAGATTAACCGTTCAGGAGTCTCTTCAGAAAAGGGCACCACCCAGTCAACGCAGCTGAGCGCCGACAATAATTCCATTCGACCAGCCAACGGCACAATCGGACGAGAATCCCCTTTTAACGTCCGAACAGATTCATCTGAATTCACGGCAACAACAAGACGATCTCCTCGCCGGGCCGCTTCATTTAAATAACGGACATGGCCACTATGCAATAAATCAAAACATCCATTGGTGAACACCACTTTCTCACCCTGTTCCTGAGCGACTTGAATAAGCGTCCTCACTTCATCTTCACTCATTGAAGCATAGCCTTTATGACGCTTTGCCAACCGAAGTTGCTCTTCCAGCTCCGCCAGTGAAACCGTTGAAGTCCCAACCTTACCCACTACGATACTGGCCGCAACATTCGCAAGCCCCACGGATTTCGGCAAGTCTAAGCCGCTGCCAAAAGCAGTTGCCAAAGTGGCAATAACGGTATCTCCGGCGCCTGTCACGTCAAACACTTCCCGTGCTCGGGACTTTAATATTGTCGGCTCAGCCTCACGCTCAACTAAAGCCATACCATGCTCACTTCGAGTCACTAAGAGTGCGTCTATGCCAACCTCTTCTAACAAGGCTTGAGCTTTGCCAATTAAATCTGTCTCATCAATGCAAGGACCTACGATCAGTTCAAACTCACCTTGATTGGGTTTGACCAAAGTCGCACCAGCATAACGTGAAAAGTCATTGCCTTTGGGGTCAACCAAAACGGGAACCTGTGCCTGCTTGGCAGCGTCAATCATTTGTTCTACATACTGTAAAGCCCCTTTGGCATAATCTGAAATCAGCAGTACATCATAATTCGCAACCTGTTCTGCAACGGCTTTTGCTAACTGTTGCGCAGCGGAAGCTGGGACCTGGTTTTCAAAATCCATCCGAATCAATTGCTGATGATGACTCAAAACCCGTAATTTGCAGATTGTGCCAGACACTGAATAAACCCAATCCGATGACACCTGTGCAGCTTCCAGAACCTGATTCAATTGACTACCAAAAGCGTCTTCACCAATAATACCCATCAATTTCACTTGAGCACCCAAGTCGGCCACATTCAACGCCACATTGGCCGCGCCCCCCGCTCGGACGGTTTCATCCACAACCTTAACCACCGGAACCGGTGCTTCTGGTGAGATGCGGCCCGCTCGGCCAGTCCAGTACTGATCAAGCATCACATCGCCGACCACTAATATTTTTGTTTGGGAAAAATCGTGACTATTCATAACTAAGATTAAATTTAAGGTAAAATTACGACTCATTCATAAATGAATCATCAAAAACGTTTATATAAGTTATAAGTCTATCAGGATTCTCAATCAATGTTGGTTTTTAAAAGTCGCTATCGCGCATTTTTTTTGGTATTGCTTAGCACTCTACTGCCGCTTCACGTTAATAACGCGCAAGCCTTTGACACATCAAACGACTTTTTAATGAATGCAACCATCTGGGGCGCAGTCGGCTCTTTAGGATTTGCCTGCTATCAAGGCAAGCCGCCTTGCAGCCTTGACCCAGGTATCGACATCCACAGATTAACCCTGAGCACCGACATTGGTAGCGATAACACCGTTGGTTTTCAGCGTGTTTCACTGGGTGCTAACTGGCAAACACCAATATACCAAATGGGCAACTATCAACTGACTGGGCGAATGGAGCTCAATGCTGGAACTTGGCGTTCTTCACTGACAGCACCACTCAATAAGAGTGGCCATATTTTCGGCCTCAACCCTGTTTTTCAAAGCCGCTATCACCTTGGCAAGATCAATCCCTATTTTGAACTGGGCGGAGGCCCTAACTGGCTTTCCAATGCCACTATCGAAAATGAATTCAAATCAACTCAGTTTCAATTTGGCAGTATTTTCGGGTTTGGCGTGCAAACAACCGAATTTGAAGTGGGTTATCGTTACCTGCACATTTCCAATGCAGGCATTGAACTCCCTAACCCCGGAACCGACTTTCACAACCTACATCTGGCCATCACCTTTTAGCGACTTTCTCAAAAAGGCATTTTATGAACACCATCGACACAGCAAAACGCGTTTTTCAAATCGAAGCCGAAGCCATTCAAGCGCTTAGCTATCAGCTCGACAACCATTTTAGCCAAAGCGTTGAGACCATTCTGGCGACAGAAGGACGTGTAGTGATTTGCGGCATGGGCAAGTCAGGCCTAATCGGTAAGAAAATTATGGCAACCTTAGCCAGTACCGGAACGCCTTGTTTCTTTATGCATCCAGGTGAGGCATTTCATGGTGATTTAGGCATGGTTTCACCCAAAGATATTTTTATAGCCCTCTCTAATTCTGGTGAAACCGAAGAAGTCATTAAGCTCATCCCTTTTTTAAAAGATAATGGGAATCTGATCATTGCCATGACAGGGCGCCCTGATTCCACCTTGGCACAAAATGCTGACTTCCATTTAAATATTGCTGTACCACAAGAAGCGTGCATCCACCAGCTAGCCCCGACCTCCTCGACCACTGCAACCTTGGTTATGGGCGATGCGTTAGCTGTGGCTTTAATGGAGAAACGTGACTTTAAACCGCAAGATTTTGCCCGATTCCACCCTGGTGGGAGTTTAGGACGCAAACTACTCACACGGGTCAAACATGAAATGAAGTCTGACAACCTGCCATTTGTCACTGCCGATGCCAGTATGAAAGACGTGATTCATACCATGACCGAGGGACGCCTTGGGCTCTGTATTGTTGATCAAGGCAAAGGCATTATCACGGATGGGGATTTGCGTCGCCAGATGGAAGAGCATCCGGATCGTTTTATGCAACAGACTGCGACCGACATTATGTCTCCCAACCCGAAGACCATTGATGCAGAAGCACGCTTATCGGATGCAGAAGAACAAATGAACCAGCAAAAAATCACCTCATTACTGGTTTCACAATCTGGACCTGAACAAAAAATTGTCGGCGTAATTCAAATTTACGACCTTAACCGCTAAGCGCAGGAAACGCTCTCCATGCAACTCTGGCTTTATCGATTACTGTTAACCCTACTGTTTCCCTTGATTCTCTATTCGGGCTGGAAACGGTGTCGTAAGGCGCAAAGTAAAAGCCAACAAAACTCAGATGAAGTCCCGATACCGCACTGTTTTGCATCACGTTTGGGGCGCAATCCAACCTATTTTCAAAAGGGTGGCATTTGGATTCATGCCGTTTCAGTCGGCGAAACACGCTCCATTTTTCCCTTACTGAAACAACTGCATTTGCGTTATCCACAGCTACCGATCACGTTAACCAGCGGCTCAACTCAGGGCGCTCAGCAAGCACTGAGATTTTCTCCGGTGGCGATTCAGCATCAAATGATCCCCTATGACACTCGTAGCGCGGTCAATCGATTTTTAAATCAAATCCAACCTAAGCTGGTGATTATGATTGAAACGGAAATTTGGCCCAACCTGTATCAAGCCTGTTCTGAACGAAAAATTCCCTTGATACTGGCCAATGCGCGGATAAAACAACAGTCCTTTAAAGCCTATCAGAAATGGGGCGGTCAGTTGGTGAAACGTGCGCTGAATCAAACGCACCTGATTGCCAGCCAATTCCAAGCGGATACAGACCACCTGCTGGCACTAGGTGCAGACCCAAAACGGATCAAACAACTGGGGAACTTAAAGTTTGACATTGAAATCCCAGCAAACTTGACGCAAAACGCCCAGGCCTGGCGAATGGACAATGGACTGGAGGATCGATTTATTTGGGTCGCGGCCAGCACCCATGCTGACGAAGAAGTCCTAATGGTAAAAGCGCATGAAAAACTCCTCCACCATTGTGCCAATGCCTTACTGATTTTAGCGCCTAGGCACTCTGACCGTTTTCAAGAAGTGGCCGAATTACTTGAACAAAAAACCGACCTTCTCTCAGCCATTCGTTCACAACAAATGCCTGTCACAGCAAACACCCAAGTCTATTTAGCGGATACTATTGGCGAACTGATGCATTGGTTTGCTTGCAGCGATGTGGCCTTTATTGGCGGCAGCTTAGTGCCTTTTGGCGGTCATAATATTCTGGAACCGGCCGCTTTAGCCAAACCCATTTTGTCAGGGCCTTATCACATGAACCTGCAAGCGCTCTATGATACCTTCAAGCAGACTGACTCCATCACCATTACTCAAAACACCGATGAATTAGCTGAAACATTGATTAAACTCTCACAATCCAATGAATTACAACAACAGCAAGGCCAAAAAGCTTACCAATGCTTTCAACAACAAACGGGGGCTCTTTCGAAGTTATTGTCTGAAATTGACCAACTCTCGCTGACCGATCCAAATCACCTCTAAAACAACCAGGCCTGGTCATTTTTATCACGTCTAGACATAAAAAAACCGCTATTACAGCGGTTCTAATAAAGCCCTTTCAGGTCAAAATCAAGCCATTAAATTACTTTTGAAAAACGGTTTTCCGTTCCTGCCTTTAAATAGGCGTCAAAGGTCATACAAATATTTCGAATCAATAATCGTCCTGCCGCCGTCACGGTTAAATCGGTTTCATTCAATTCAATCAGGCCATCTTCCACCATCGGCGTCAAACGCTGCAACTCATTGGCAAAATATTCTTTAAAGACGATGCCCCACTGTGCTTCCACCTTGGCAAAATTTAAATGAAAGTGACTGATTAACCGCGTAATTACATCCCGTCTAAGTTCATCATCCTCAGACAGGGTCACCCCTCTATACACAGCAAGGTGTCCTGCATCAATCGCTTGATAGTAGTCATCCAGCCCCTTGTAGTTTTGTGCATAGGTATTATTAATTAATGAAATGGAAGTCGCCCCCATGCCAACCAAATCACATTCCGCATGGGTTGAGTAACCTTGGAAATTACGATACAGCGTTTCATTACGCTGTGCCACCGCCAACTCATCATCCGGCTTAGCGAAATGATCCATGCCGATGTAAACATAACCTGCTTCCAATAAGCGATTGGTAGTCGCATGTAAAATCGCCAATTTTTCATCCGGCGAAGGCATGTCATCCGGGTTCATTTTTTTTTGGGTGGGAAACATGCTCGGCATGTGTGCGTAATTGAAAATTGAGAAGCGATCGGGTTCAACCTGTAAAACTTTATCTAAGGTCGCCATAAAACCGGCTTCGGTTTGATGCGGTAAGCCATAAATCAAATCAACATTCACTGATAAGAAGCCCGCTTCCCGTGCACCTTCTAGCACCTCAAAAGTTTGTGCTTGAGTTTGAATGCGATTTACCGCTTTCTGCACTTTCGGATCAAAGTCCTGAACGCCCAAGCTCATGCGGTTAAAGCCCAGTTCTCGCAACAGCGCAACTGATTCTTTGGTGGCTTCACGCGGGTCAATTTCAATTGAATACTCGCCAGAATCGTCGTCATGCAAATTAAAGTGCTTGCGCGTCACCGTCATCAATTCACGCATTTCATCCATATTGATAAAAGTCGGTGTTCCGCCACCCCAATGTAGCTGATCAACTTTTCGGCTTGAATCAAACAATTTCGATTGCAATTCGATTTCTTTATAAAGACGGCTTAGATAAGGGGTGGTTTTAGAACGATCTCTCGTCCAGACTTTGTTACAGGCACAAAAAAAACAAACCGTATCACAAAAAGGGATGTGAAAATATAAAGACAAATTCCGGTCAGATTGGTTGCTGCGTTCAGCAGCGGCTTGATAATCGGCGATACCAAAGCGTTCATCAAACTGCACCGCCGTCGGATAAGACGTGTAGCGTGGCCCTGATTGGTTATACCGTTTAATTAACGCTTCATCAAATTGAATGGATTGTTCCATGGAGACGCCTCTTGTATAAACTTAAATTGGCGCTTATTCTAGCAAAAAAGCGACTTGAGAAAAGCGACTTGCGCCAGACTTAATTGAAATCATCTTATTCACCTGGATTGACAGGCACCACATCATAAACGCGGTGAGAAATTTGATTGCGGCCATTTTGTTTCGCCAAATACAACTGCTCATCCGCTAATTCAAACACCGTTTTTTCAGGCAAGGTCAAACCTGCCCAATAACTGAGCGCGCCACAGCTTATGGTTAATTTAAGCGCTGCCCCATCAGGAAAGACAAAGGTTTCTTTTTCAACCGCCTTACGCAACCGCTCTGCTAACATCTCTGAACCCTCGGGTTCTTTATCGAGGGTAATGACCACAAACTCTTCGCCCCCCCAACGGAAAATCATATCTTCGGTTCGTGCCACTTGAGTAAAAATATCAGCTAACTTCTTTAAAACCGTATCGCCTTGCTGGTGCCCATATTGATCATTAATCGGCTTAAAGTGATCCACATCGATCACCACTAAGTCCAACCAAAAGTCATGCCGCTTAGCAAAGGCCAAAGCTTTATCAAACTCAAAATCAAACGCACGTCGATTTAAAAAGCCCGTTAAGCTATCGGTATTGGCTTCTTCAACAAACTGCTTTTCAATCAGATCCAATAACACATCCATGACATCTTCAGAAGCCATTTCCATTTCCATCAGCAACTCAATAATATTTTCATGCCGATTTTGCATCGCCTCTTCAATGGCCAGGTTGGCAAGTCGATGCACCCGTTCGTGGGCTTCAAGAAAATACTGCTTTTGCGCTTCGGGAATTAACTGCAACCCCTCTTCATCCAACCAGTTAGCTAACTTACAGTCTAAGTGAGAAGACTGATAGTTTTCAGATTCTGTTTGCCCTTCTAACGCCAATTCAAATGCACTCATTTTCCATTTTTGGTGATTAATATAAGCATCAATTAACGTTTGGGAAACTTCTAATGACGTTGAGCAATAAGAGTTTCGAATACGACGGATTTCATGATTGGAACGGGCTTTCATTCGTTCAATCGATTCGGCAACCGAGTACACCGTGGTCACAATGCTTTGGCCCAAACCAACCACATGCAACAAACTCTTGGCCAGCGCATCTGAATTTAAATGGTCTGCATAGCGTATAAATTGTTGTTGCATTTGTGTTAACAATAATAGACATTGTTTAAAAGACAGACCTGCTTTCAACCAGTGGAGCGTTTGCTGATATTGGACAGAATAGTAATTATTCTGGTAAACCCCATTTATTAAACTGACGAAATAGTCTTTGACTAAGATGGACGGTTTGTCAGCCAAGCCTAATTCAGTAAAAGAGTCATTCATGGCTTGGTCAAAACTGGCTTGCTGCTCTAAAAGGGGTAAGTAATACTTTTCTACTTCGAGCCTGTCCAAAGGGCCAATTCTAGCCGTATCTTTCAATTGACTAATATGCATCATGGTCTAACAATCCTTTTATACCGTAACAAATGCGCACCTGAGTTAACCTTTTGAAAAGCACCATACTTGATGAATTTTGGGGTTCCTTGCAAAATCTTTTGGCAAGGTCGATTTTGTCCAGTTTTCAACGCCCTCCTCAAAAGCCAAGCCTTCTAAATCCAACTTAAACCGCCTCAGGTTGGTTGAGAATACCAACTTCCCTTCCGGTGTCAATAATTTTAGGGTTTTACGAATTAAATCAACATGATCTCTTTGGATATCGAGAGTGCCATCCATTCTTTTTGAGGTCGAAAATGAAGGCGGATCTAAAAAAATCACATCAAATAAGTCTTTGGGATTTTGAGTCGCGGTTTCAAGCCATTTCAAAACATCTTCTTGTTGAAGTACATGTTTTCTTTCATTAATGTCATTACACATAAAGTTATGTTTAGCCCAATATAAATAGGTTTTAGACATATCCAAGCTCAAGCTACTTTTGCACCCCATGTTAGCCGCCTCAGCAGTAACACTGGCAGTATAACAAAATAGATTCAACAACCGTTTGCCAGTCGCCAAACCAGCCACTTTTTCACGTACACTGCGATGATCTAAAAACAATCCAGTGTCCAGATAATCCGTAAAATTGACTCTTAAACGGGTCTGATTCTCGACGACTGTAAAGAAAGCTTTTTGTTCATCCAAGCGCTCATATTGGTCTAGCCCTTTTTGTTGACTACGAACCTTAAACACGATTTTCTCTGCCGGCACATTAAAAACGCTCGGCAACACCGAGAGTGCTTCATAAAGTCGACGTTTCGCCAAAGTTGGATTCACAGTTTTGGGTGCAGCATATTCTGCAACCAAAACCCACAATCCCTCTTCTAAGGTGTGATAACAATCAATCGCCAATGCATATTCTGGAATATCAGCATCATAAACTCGATAAGCTCGAACCTCTTTTTGCTTCAACCAACTTTTCAGGTTTTTGAGATTTTTTCGAATGCGGTTTGCCACCATTTTGGCATTATCACTTTCTGCAAAATCTGGATGGAGTTGCAAAACTTGCGACACTAAATCTTGTTTGGGTTGCAAGGCTGGCTGACGAAACCAGTTTTCTTCTATGTCAAAGCGAAATAATCGACAAGCCATCGCGCCGTTATAAAAGTCATGTGAACGTTTGGCTTTCATCCCCAAAAATAAACCCAATTCCGTATGACAAGTTAAAACAGCGGCTTGCCAACCTCTAAATTCAGATTTAAGGTATTCTCCCAATTTGAGATAAATCGGTTTAATGGTGTCTTCATCTTCCAAGCGCTCACCATAAGGCGGATTGACAATCACTAATCCAGGCTTCCAATCACCCCATCGACGGCCTTGCTCAATCGACATTTGCTTAAGCTCAATTACTTCTGAAAAACCAGCCGCCGCAATCGCATCCTCAGCGACGTCAAGCGATTTATGCGAAATATCTGAACCATAAATTGCAGGTAACTGCAGGCGTCCAGCCTGCTGACGTTGCTCAGCATCTTGAGTTAATTCTGCCCATATATCCGTGTCAAAATTCAATAATCGAGTCAAAGCCATTTTGTGAGCTTTCTCAATGCCTGGTGCCACATCGGCCGCCATCATCGCTCCTTCAATCAAAAAGGTAGCCGATCCACACATTGGGTCATAGAGGGCACCCCCTTGTCGAGCAATCTCTGGCCAATTTGCGCGGGAAAGAATGGCTGCAGCGACATTCTCTTTTAAGGGCGCAGTCACCTGCTCCCCTTCACGATAGCCACGCTGATGCAAACTGTAACCGACTAAATCCAGGCTAAGGGTTAATTGGTTACGATTTATATGAGCATGAATTCGAACATCAGGAAAATCGGTATCGACTTGTGGGCGTATTTGACCTGTTGCACGAAAATAGTCAACGATGCCATCTTTAACCTTTAAAGCGCCGTAATGACTGTGACTAATGCCTAATCCTTCCCCTGAAAAAGATACTGCAAATGTCTGTTCGACAGAGAAATAGGTTGACCAGTCTAATGCGGCCACTGCTTGAGTTAAAGCCTCTTGGTTTGGCAGTTCCGTTTCTAAAATGATATGGTAAACCCGATTAGCTAATCGTGACCATAAACAAGCACGATAGCCGACCTCTAAGGCGCCTTCAAAAGTGGCTCCCGTTGGCTGAGTTTTAATGGCGACGGCTCCTAAGTCCGTTAACTCTTGGCGTAGTAGCTCATTCAGCCCTTTTGGAACCGTTGCAAAAAAACGACACATTGAAATTACCCACTTGCAAAACCGCTATTTTACTGCATTGTCACCAACCACTTTAGTAAAATGCGCAGACGACATCTTAAAATCATTCTACTAGAGCCTGTAGCACTCTGGATTAAGGCCCGATAAGAATATCAAACTAATAATAAAAAGTGATACCCCAAAACAAATGATGCTTTCAACTGCACGTCTTTTCATTTTCACACTACTTTGCTCTGTCTTTAGCGCCACGACTTATGCCTATACTCCGCCAGTTCAATCAGAACAAGACTTCCAGCAATGGTTGGAAACATTTAAGCAGAAGGCACGAAAAGCCAATATCTCATCACAAACACTTGAAAAAGCATTCAATAATGTTCACTTAAACCACCGTGTACTCGAATTAGACCGGAAGCAACCTGAATTTACCCGCACTTTCTGGCAATACTTTAACAGTGCAGTAACCGACTGGCGCATAAAGAAGGGGCAAGCGCTTTATCAGAAGCATCGTTCTCAGCTACATGAAGTCACTCGAAAATATGGCATCCCTGGCCGATTTCTAATTGCATTTTGGGGCATGGAAACCAACTTTGGCGGCTATACAGGTAACACCCCCATTATTGAATCGCTCGCAACCCTCTCCTATGACCCCAGACGGGCAGGTTATTTTCGCAAGGAATTGCTGGCGGCTCTGACCATATTAGATCAAGGCCATATATCTGTTAAACAAATGCGAGGATCCTGGGCGGGAGCAATGGGACAGTGCCAATTTATGCCAAGCAACTATTTGCGCTATGCCATCGATGCCGATCAATCAGGCAAACGTGATCTATGGAACAGCTTGCCTGACGTCTTTCACTCGATGGGGAATTTTCTTAAAGCGATGGGTTGGCAGACTGCAGAAAATTGGGGACGAGAAGTCAAGTTACCGACAGGGTTTGATTATGCTTTAGCTGATGGGGAGTCCAAAAAATCGCTTGCTGACTGGCAGAAATTGGGACTCAAGCTCGCCGATGGTCGCCCGTTACCTATTGAAGCCATGGACGCTGCCCTCATCTTACCCTACGATTATCGCGGACCTGCTTTTTTGGTTTTTAATAATTACGAAGTGATCAAACGCTGGAACCGATCTGACAACTATGCCCTCGCAGTCGGACACTTAGCAGACCGTATTGTTGGTCGAGATGCGCTACAAAGCACTCAACCGGATGATGATCATGCCTTAACGCGTCAGGAAATTATAGAATTACAACAACGGTTACGTCGATCAGGGATTCAGATTAATAGCATTGATGGGATTGTGGGTAATAACACTCGACGGGCATTACGCGAGTTTCAAACACGACATCATCTTCCTGCAGATGGCTACCCATCCTATCGAATGCTTAAAATAATTCGAAAGCAAACCGCGTCCTGAAAAACTTTTCCGAGAGAATAAGGGTTAAGCTATGCAATCCAATTCAACACCCATGCGACTCAAAAGCCCAATAAAACCATTTGGCGCAGCTTATCTTTTTTGGAAAATGCATTGCCGGCTTTTAAAATTAAACCACCAATTACGACGACTGAAACAACCAGAACACCGATCTCACGAAGCAAAACGGACCTAAGCAACCACTAACAAACTTAAGTTGATTGCTTTTGCTGACGGGGCTTTAACCAAAACTCAGAGACTAATAACAATAACGCCCCCAGACTAATGGCAATATCAGCGACATTAAACGTAGCATAATGCCAACTCCCAATATAAAAATCGATAAAATCCGTCACACGACCTGCGATAATGCGATCAATCAGATTACCTACCGCACCGCTTAGAATTAAGTTAATCCCCACGACTTCAACCGACCAAACTTTAGGCAGTTTAGCCAACCAAAGCAACAGTCCTCCACCAACGAGCAAAGCCAAGCCACTAAAGAACCACCTTTGCCAACCGCCCATATCAGCTAGAAAACTAAAAGCGGCACCATAGTTGTAAACCAAGGTAAAGTTCAAAAAAGGCATAATAGAAACTGGTTCACCCAACACCAAAGATTGATTAACCCAATATTTGGTCAATTGGTCTGCAACGATTAAAACAATAGCAAACCAAACGCTTACTAACGCTGTTTGTGATAAAGACTTCATCAAATTCCTTTAAGTCATTCGGCAGTTCAAAATAACCAGGCCTGGTTGTTTTTAAGCAAAGTTTCGAGTTTCCCCTTCACCATGAACATTGTCCATACAACGCTGACATAATCCATCATCCTTCAAGGTTCCAACCTCCTCTCGATGATGCCAACAACGACCGCATTTGGGTTTATCTGCCGCGCCAGCATCCACCCATAACCCATCGACATCTGTCGCCACGGCTGTATCGGATTTTTCTGCGATAGATTTCACTTTGGCATAAGAGGTAATCAGGACAAACCGCAATTCATCCTGGAGCGCCTGAATCTGTTCCAATAGCTCACCATCAGCATACAACGTCACTTCAGCGGTCAAAGATCCTTTCACTACGCCGTCGTTACGTAACTGCTCTAACTGTTTAGCAACCGCCGAACGCACATTCATCATCTGAGCCCAGTATGCCGAATTCATCGATTTTGTTTCATCCAACGCCGTTAAACCGTCATACCATTGTTCGGTAAAAATCGTTTCCGTACGTTCGCCTGGCAAAGCCTGCCAAATTTCTTCCGCTGTAAAGCTCAAAATTGGCGCTATCCAGCGAGTCAGTGCTTCTACAATGTGATACAAAGCCGTTTGGGCCGAACGACGTGGCAAGCTATCTGCCTTACAGGTGTACTGACGATCTTTAATCACGTCTAAATAAAAAGCTCCTAACTCCACAGAACAGAAATGAGTGACCGACTGATAAATGGCATTAAAATGGTAATTTTCATAGGCATTTTTGACTTCCTGCTGTATGCGCGCAGCTTGACCAATCGCCCATTGATCCAACGGTAACATCTCGTCATAAGGCACCGCATCGGCTTTGGGATCAAACCCATTGATATTCGCTAATAAAAAACGCGCCGTATTACGAATACGGCGATAAGCATCGGCCGTACGACTGATAATTTCATCCGATACCGTCATTTCATAACGATAATCTGCTGCAGCTATCCATAACCGCAAGATATCCGCACCATATTTATTGGCAATATCCTGTGGCGCAACAACGTTGCCCAATGATTTTGACATTTTCTTACCGTCTTTATCCACGGTAAAACCATGCGTTAATACCTGCTTATAAGGTGCTTCGCCATTGGTCGCAAGGCTAGTCAACAAGGAGGATTGGAACCACCCGCGGTGTTGGTCAGATCCTTCCAAATACAAATCAGCTGGAACCGAAAGTTCTTCACGCTGACCCAGCACAGTAAAATGCGACACGCCTGAGTCAAACCATACATCCAAAATATCGGTGACTTTTTCATATTCGTCGGCATCAGCACCTAATAAAGCTTCCGGCTCTAGGTCATACCATGCATCGATGGAGTTTTGTTCCACCATCTGCGCGACTTTTTCCATTATCTCGACAGTATTCGGATGCATAGTCGCTGTGGCCTTGTGCACGAAGATCGGAATCGGAACCCCCCAAAAACGCTGACGCGAAATACACCAGTCGGGACGGCCTTCAATCATACCTTCAATTCGACCTTGTCCCCACTCAGGCACCCACTTGACCTGCTTGATTGATTGCATTGCTTTATCTCGCAGTCCCCCTTCTGTCATGCTGATAAACCACTGTGGTGTGGCTCTGAAAATCAATGGGGTTTTGGTCCGCCAGCAATGCGGATAGCTGTGAACAATCGCTTCATGATGCACCAATGCTTTATGCTCTGTTAACACGTCAATGACATGGGCATCGGCTTTCAATACATTCTCACCCGCAAATAAGGGCGTGCCTTCCACAAAATTCCCATTGCCATCGACTGGACAATCGACCTCTAAATCATATTTGAGACCAACGGCATAATCTTCCTGACCATGCCCTGGCGCGGTATGAACACAACCAGTACCCGCATCCGTTGTCACATGATCACCCAAGACAACTGGGACAACACGCTCATAAAAGGGGTGTTGAAGTCGAATCAGATCAAACTGCTCACCTCGTCCATAGGCAATCACTTGATAATGCTCAAAGCCCCATTTATCCATAGTTTCTTTCAATAGCGCTTCTGCAACAAACAGCCTTTCTGCACCATTTTCACCATCAACTTGAACGACTGAGTACTCAAGATCCGGATGCAAAGCAACGGCTTGGTTTGCAGGCAGCGTCCAAGGTGTCGTCGTCCAAATAACAATGGACAAAGGGCCTTCGCCAAGATGATCTTCCACATGATGACAGCGCTCAAAGAAAGCCGTCTCATCCAACACATTAAAGCGCACAGCAATAGCATGAGAACGTTTATTTTCGTACTCTACCTCCGCCTCGGCTAAAGCGGAATGCCCACCAACACTCCAATAAACTGGCTTCGTCCCTTTTACCAAATGACCTTGCTCAATCAGCTTTGCCAAAGAACGGATTTCATCAGCCTCATATTTAAAATCCTTGGTAAGATATGGATTCTGCCAATCTGCCATGACTCCCAGACGCTGAAAATCAGTCATTTGACCATCAACTTGCTTTTGAGCGTAATCCCGACAGGCTTGGCGGAATTCAGTGGCGCCAATCTTACGGCCGACCTTGCCCTTTTTCTTTTCGACATTCAGTTCAATTGGCAATCCATGACAGTCCCAACCGGGAACAAAAGGTGCATCAAACCCACTTAACCCTTTGGATTTGACAATCATATCTTTTAACACTTTGTTGACAGCATGACCGATATGAATATTGCCATTGGCATACGGAGGGCCATCATGCAGAATAAATTTGGGTAGGCCTTGCTTTACCTCTCTAACGGATTGATAGAGCTTTTGTTGCTGCCAGGCAGTAACTTGTTTTGGCTCCCGATTGGGTAAATTGCCACGCATCGGAAAGTCCGTTTTAGGCAAATTAAGAGTTGGCTTATAATCTGTGGTCATAGTGTTCACTTTTTATCAGGTCTGGTTAAATTCTATAGGGATTTGTTTTGGAAAAATAAGCGATCTACAGCAAGCCATGGTGAACTTGTGCAACAACGACATCTTTTTCAATTTGAGCTTTCAATGCGTCAATATCATCAAACTTCAATTCTGGACGAATAAATTGGCTTATTTTAACGCCGATATGGGCACCATACACATCCTTTTGCCAGTTAAACAAATGGACTTCTATTGATGGTCGGTGACCATCTACCGTTGGACGAATGCCGATATTCGCAATGCCTGGCCAATCCACCTCCGCTAAACCGGTGACACTCACGCTATAGACGCCTTCCAATGGCATTTGAATGCGCTTAGGGTTCAAATTCAAAGTACGAAAGCCAATTTTTCGTCCCAGTTTTTGTCCATGAATCACGCGACCTTGAAAACTAAAAGGCGCGCCCAGCAGACGGCTTGCTTCCGTCAAATCTTGGCGAATCAAGGCTTGTCGAATACGGGTACTACTGACCCTTTCGCCATCCACCTGATAAGTCATCAAGTCTAATGTATCAAAGTTCAGTTGACGACCATACTGTTGCAACAAGTTAAAATCCCCTTGCCGGGCTTTTCCAAAGCGAAAGTCATCTCCCACTACTACCTGCTTGGCATTCAATCCTTGATGCAAGATCGTTTTCACAAATGCATCTGCACTCAGGTTGGCAAAGGCCGCGTCAAAACGACACACCACCACATAATTAATATCAGTGGCCTGAAATGCGGCCAATTTTTCTCGCAAATTCATTAGCCGAACGGGCGCATCTTTTGGTGAAAAATATTCGATTGGCAAAGGCTCAAAGATCATCACTACTGAAGGAAGCTGCCTTTCGGTGGCCAGTTGATGAACTTGACTCAAAATAGCCCGATGCCCCAAATGGACGCCATCAAAATTACCAATCGTTAACACGCACCCCTGCGCAAAATCGGATTGATGACGTGCCAAATTATGTAAACCGCGAATCAGTTTCATGGTATCCAAAGCTTTACTAAAGACGGAAATTATAGCCTAAAATCGTCCAGACTTGATGGGTTTCAAGCTTGGTTTCGAGTAAACACCCAGTTTTTTTCGGACGACAGATTCGCTGCAAACTGATAGCCTTCCCAATCAAAGTATTTCAACGACTCCGGCTCGGTCAATTGATTCTCTGCGGCATATCGTGCCATCAGCCCACGAGCACGTTTTGCATAAAAGCTGATGATTTTATAACGGCCATTTTTCCATTCTTTAAATTGTGGCGTAATGACGTCTGCTTGCAACTGTTTTGGCTGAATTGCTTTAAAATACTCATTCGATGCCAAATTGATAACCCACCTATCTTGCTGTTCAGCCAATTGTTGATTAAGGGCTTCGGTCAACTGCGCTCCCCAAAATGCATAGAGATTCTTACCCTGATCCGTAGCTAAAGCCGTCCCCATTTCCAGTCGGTACGGCAAAATCACATCTAAGGGTTTGAGCAGCCCGTAAAGACCCGACAAAATCCGTAAATGCGTTTGACAATAATTCAAAGCATTCGCATCCAGCGTAGAAGCTTCCAAGCCTTGATAGACATCACCCTTAAACAACAGAACCGCCTGCTTGGCCGTTTCGCCATCAAATGGTAGCTGCCAAGCTTGAAAACGCTCATAATTTAGATCTGCTAATTTCTCACTCAACCCCATGAGTTGTTGAATATCGACCGGCCCCAACTGTTTTAGCACCGTCATCAACTGCTCTGACTGCGATAAAAAAGCAGCTTGAGAAGTTGCTATATTCGCAGGTGCTGGTGATTCATCTAGTGCTTTAGCGGGTGAAATCAAAAACAACATAATGGCTCACAAATCCTTAGGCGTTAAGTCAACCGCCTCTAAAAAGTGACGCAATTTGGTCACCTCTTCTTTATTAGCCAATTCGTGACCATGATGTGGCAACCCCAATGTCAGCTCTTGATCCTTAATCACGATATGAGCACGGTTTGCATTAGACACATCAATAGCCGCGCCATAATGCTCTAAAGCAGCAGCTAATTTCTTCCAATCAATATTCGTCGCAATAGGGTGGGCAAATACTTTTTCTAATAACACTTTATGTTTGTGACTCATAATGATTCCCTCTTATTTTTTTATGATCGATTCGCTTGTTCTAAACGCTCTGGGGTACCAATATCATCCCAGCGCCCTTGATAGCAAACACCCGTAACTTGACCATTTTGCATAGCCGCTCTTAACACTGGCGCCAACGGCTGCACACCAGGCGACAACCCTTTAAATAAATCTGGATGTAGCAAACTGATTCCCGAAAAAGTCAAGCCGCCTTGCTCTGTCACCTTTCCTGCCTGCAAGCCAAAGTCACCCTGTTTTTTATATGCCGGGGTCGGCACTAAAACCAAATGCGCAAGACAACCTTCGGCTAATGTATGTTGACACAAAGCTTGAAAATCAAAATCGGTCAAGACATCACCGTTAACCACTACAAAAGGGGTTTTGCCATCCGTCAACTTAGGCAAGGCCTGTAAAATCCCACCGGCAGTTTCCAAACCTTGTTCACCCTCTTCAGAATACTCAATCTCTGCGCCATAAGCCACACCTGAGCCTAATTTTGCTTCAATTTTTTTGCCCAACCACGCATGATTAATAACCAGTTGATGAATGCCCGCACGCACTAACGCATCAATATGATACTCAATCAAGGATTTACCCTTAACAGTCAATAGAGGTTTGGGGTCATGGTCGGTTAATGGGCGCAACCGATTGCCTCGACCGGCTGCCAGAATCATTGCTTTCACAGGCTAACCTTCTCGGCTTCGACCAACCTCGCCGTCACATTTGGCAAAACTTGATCCTCAACCAAGCCCGCCAAGAACTGCGTTTCGGGATAAAGTGCGGCAATCGAGATCAAATAACCCAACGTCTTAGGAATATCCTGCAAATAGCCATCTTTGCCATCTCGAAGCGCTAAGCGTGCAAAGATACCCGCCGCCTTTAAATGTCGTTGGATACCCATTAAATCCATCGCCTTCACAAAACCAGACCATTCATCCTTGGCTAAAAGCCCGACTTGAACACTTTGCAAAAAGTATTGGCGCTGCCAATCCTTAACCTGTTCTGAGGGCCAACTAATGTAACAATCACGCAATAATGAAACGGCATCGTAAGTCATGGGGCCTTTAACCGCATCTTGAAAATCTAAAATCCCCGGATTGCCTTCAGACAACACCATTAAGTTACGACTGTGGTAATCTCGGTGCACAAAAGTCTGGGGCTGTCGCAATGCAGATTGCGTTAATAGGTGGGTTAAATTCTGCCAGGCCTGGGCGTTTTGACGTTCTACAGGGGTTTCGAGATAAGTTGCCAATAACCAATCCGGAAATAAGGCCATTTCTGCCAGTAATAAATCCGCATTGTAAGCAGGTACTGAAGTGGTTACGACTCGGCTTTGGGTTTGCATCTGAATCAACGCATCCAGCGCATCACCATAAAGACGATCCGCGCTCTCATCGCTCAGCTGCGACAAATAGGTTTCATCCCCCAAATCTTTGAGCAACAAAAACCCTTGTGACAAATCTTGGGCCAAGACCGTCGGAACCGTCAATCCCATCTGCTGAAGCGCACCGGCAATGCGCACAAAAGGTTCACAATCCTCATGCTGAGGCGGCGCATCCATAATAATATAGGACACCGTCTGATCAGATAGCATTGCATTCAAACGATAATAACGCCGAAAACTAGCATCATTAGATGCGGGAACTGGCTGTTCATATTGTGCTTGCGCCAAAGGAGGACAAGCTTCCAACCAGTGCAATAATTGCTGAAAACGGGCTGTCATAGCGAATATTGAATCCTTAATTTCATGGCGGCTATTTTACTTGAGGAATTGTGCCTTCTAAAGGTTTTTTTCGATTCTCACAGCATTGCGAATAGGGTTTCGGTTAAAATGTCGCATTTAGCGACCGAACTGATTGACAATCAAAATGATAAGACTGCTCAAGCTGCTTAATTTGATCCCCTATTTATTTGCGTTCATCGCTTCCTCTTTAGGCTTTAGTGTGGGAAGTGCAATCGCTGCAGATGACACTGACAGTTTATCTTTCCAGTTAAGAAATACGCCCGCTTGCCAACCAGATTGGATTATACCTCGAACTCAAGTTCCTGAAGCTAACAGCCAGCCCACGGTCAGCGCTGATAAGTTACAACAACCAGATACACTCCAGTATGAACTGATTGGTCAAGTCGTTTTAAAACAACCAGGCCTGGTTGTTTTTTCAGACCAAGCAGCCTTAAATCGTGAAACCCAAACAGCTGAGGCCTTTGGCTCAGTACAGCTTCATCGTCCCTCTTTACTAATGACCAGTGACCATATCTGGCTTGATGATCGACAAAAGACGGCTAAACTGCAAAATGCTCGCTATCAATTTATTGCAAATCGGGCGCACGGAACCGCAAAAACTTTATTTATGAATCGAACCGAACAGCAGAGCACCCTTGACCAGGCAACCTACACCACCTGCCCACTCGTCACAACCCTTTGGCAAACCCGAAACAAAACCATTGAATCGGAACAAACGCTGGATTGGGAACTCGACTTCAGTGAATTAAAGATCGACAACCAAGCCAAACGCATTTATGGCTACCATACCCTACTTTACTTCCACCAATTGCCCATTTTCTATACGCCCTACATTAATTTTTCAATGGAAAAGCGTGCCAGCGGCTTGTTATTCCCGACTTTTGGAAAGTACAAATCTATTCTTCACCCGGACAGATCCCGTGAGGCCTATATTAATATCCCTTACTACTTTAATATTGCCGAAAATATGGATGACACTCTCAGCGTTATGAAGATGCAGGATCGCGGCTGGGTGGTGGAAAATGAATTTCGCTATCTGCAACCCAATCATTCAGCTGAATTAACGCTCACAGGGCTCAATGATAAGGTGACACAGCAAGAAGGATTAAGTTATGCCAACAGTCAAAAGGAAATGGTTTACCAGCAACCCGTTTCAGAGCGCTGGCGAGCAAAGCTGATTGCCAACCAGAACTGGGGCGCAGGGTTCAGCAGCAACATTCACTGGCACCAGGTTTCCGACAAATACTTTTTTGCTGATATTCCAATTGAAACCACTTTCGATACCATTACCTACACCCAAAGAAGCACAAGTCTCCAATACCAACAACAGAACTTACAAGCTCGTTTAGAATTATTTGACTATTTACGGCTACGTGCGGATGCTCCCTATAACTACGAAAAACGCCCCCACTTCGCCCTAAACTACGCCAAGCCCATTGAAGCTGAAAATTGGCAAAATCTATCTTTTAATCTAGCGGCAGAAGCCACCGAATTTCAAATATCCTCTGCTGGCCACCATAAACCAGAAGGACGAAGAACCGTCGTCACGCCAAGCGCTCGCTATCAAGTACTCAAGCCCTATGGACAGTTTAAAACCGAACTACTCGCACACCAAGTGAACTACAACCTGTACGCGAACCAAGCTCTCCCCGACCCAGAAAAGCTACCGGCTATGCAAATACCGCAATTTCTGATGCGTGGCGGATTGATTTTTGAGCGAGACTTCTCATTGGCAAATACAAATATGACCCAAACGCTCGAACCTGACATTCAATACCTGTACACCCCTTACCAACCTCAGAATGAACAGCCTTTGTTTGATACGGTTGCCAGTAGTTTGGATTTTACCAACCTATTTGCAACAAATCGTTACAGTGGATTAGACCGCTTTGGGGATAGCAACCAAGTCGCCACCGCCCTGACAACACGTTTTTTATTCGCCGACGGACGCCCCTTTGCAGAGCTGGGGGCGGGGCAAATATTTTATTTAGCGGACCGTAAAGTCACACTCAACAATACCCCAATCGAATTGAAGCATAACCAACACAAACGCTCGGACTATTTTATAAAAGCCGGGCTGCAAACCGGCCCTATGAAGATTGCCGCTACTGCTCAGCTGAACGAACACAACTTCGGCATAACGCAATCTAATAGCCGCTTAAAACTGAATATTAATAATCAATTAAGCTTTCTGTCGACTCATATTTTGACCCTTCGCAACCAACCAGGTGAAAATGAAGATCTAACCGCGGGGCTGCATTGGCAAATGACGCCCCACTGGTCAATCGGTAGCTACATCAATTTCAATTTCACTCAAAACATTAGAAAAGAAACCCAAACCGCATTGAGATACGACAGTTGCTGTTGGTCTTCCGAAATTTCACTAAAAGAGACAAAACTGCTAGAGGGTCTGTATAATTACAGCCTTCAATTTGTAATTGAGTTCAAGGGGCTTAGCTCCGTAGGAACCCCCTTCAAAGAATTTTTACAGCATAAATTAAACTTTTAGAATTGAGTCCATTATCTGATATGAAAAATCCTCTTTCAAAAACCTGGATCCTCCTATTTTTAGTGGGGCTAATGAGCCAAACACCACTTGCATGGAGTGCAAAAGAAACCCAACTACTAGATCGAGTGGTGGCAGTTGTCAATGACGATATTATTTTAAAAAGTGACGTAGAAAAAGGCATGGTAAAAGCTATGCGAGAAATGCGTTCGCGCAATATTCAGTTGAATGACAAAGATGAGCTAGCTGAAAAGGTACTTGATGGTTTAATTCTAGAACGCATTCAGTTACAGCGCAGTGAACAACTGGGACTTAAAATCAGCGATGATGAACTGTTCCAACAAGTATTAGCTATTGCAAAACAAAACAAGATAACCGCGGCTCAGCTCCGTGATGAGCTCAATCGAACAGAGCCTAACGGCTTTGAAAATTTTCGCGAAGGCATTCGCCAAGAACTGCTGTTTCAGAAACTACGCGATACGGAAGTCCTCTCCAAAACACAAGTCACAGAGAGTGAAATCACCAACTTTATTCAACGCCAATCACTTATGCAAAATTACTCCGAGTTTAGACTCAGCCACATAATGATTAGTTTACCGAAATCAGCCACCCAGGCAGAAAGAAAAGCCAGCCGTAAAAAAGCTGAAGACCTGTTAAATCGTTTAAAGCGAGGGGAGAACTTTAGCCAGCTGGCGGTACGCTATTCCGAAGGACAAAATGCCCTACAGGGTGGAGACCTGGGCTGGCTAAAGGCAGATCAACTCCCCACCTTTTTTATGAATGAAGTCGAAGACATGCAAGTTGGTGACATCAGCCCGATCGTTCGCAGTGCAATTGGCTTTCATATTATTCAATTAAAAGACAAACGGGATAAAGATACCAAGTTGGTTAAACAATATCACCTTTACCGCTTTATTCTATTATCCGACAACGCCATGCAAAGGCAAAAGCCCACCCCAACCCTCGTCAAATTGGCTCAAGGCATTAACAGCTTAGAAAAGTTTAAGGCATTAAGTGAAAAATACAAGGATATGCCTTCATCCGTCAATGCCAACAGCCACTTAGGTTGGAAAACTCTTGCAGAAATGCCCAAAGACTACCTTAAAGCGATAGATGGACTGGCTCCCAAACAAGCAGCCATGCCATTTGCAAATGAACAAGGATGGGTAATTTTATACTTAGATGGCATTCGAGACAAAGATCTTGGAATTGTGAATAAACGTCAACAAGCGATGCAAACCTTACGTATGAAAAAGGCAACCGAATCTTATGCCGGTTGGTTAAGACGCATGAAGGATGAAGCGATTATTGATATTCGCTTAAAGAACACCGATATTTTCAAATCACCAACAGTACACTAAATGACTCAGACAACCACTTCGTGCCATCGTCTATTGATTAGCTCAGGAGAGCCAGCCGGAATTGGCCCTGAGCAAATCGTTAAACTCGCGCAAAATGCTTGGCCATATGAATGGGTTGCATTGGGTAGTATCGATCTCTTTCGGCAAACAGCACAGCAGCTAAAACTGCCACTGCAAATACTCCCCTTTGCCTCAGAACAGGCTGCTCGGCCCAATCAAGCGCAACAACTCAAAGTCATCGACGTGCCGTTAAGAGTGCCTAGCCAACCCAGCATCTTAACAGAGGACAATGCCCATTATGTTTTGGAAATGTTATCCATTGCCGTCGATAAATGCTTAGATTCGACCTTTGATGCGCTCGTGACGGGCCCTATCCATAAAGGCATTATTAATCAAGCAGGGATCCCCTTTACCGGGCATACCGAATTACTTGCCGAGACTTCAAATACGAGCCAAGTGGTCATGATGCTGGCGACACCGGGCTTGCGAGTACCTCTAGTTACTACCCATCTTCCGCTAAAAGCCATTTCCGAAACCATAACGCCTGAATTACTGGAAAGTGTTATCCGGATCTTGCATCATTCGTTGCAAACTCAGTTTAAAATTGCACACCCGAAAATCTTTATTATGGGACTCAATCCCCATGCTGGTGAAGACGGCCACTTGGGAATGGAGGAAATTACCACCATCATCCCAGTTATTAAGCATCTCACGCAAGAAGGCATG
This sequence comes from Hydrogenovibrio sp. SC-1, assembly GCF_002848135.1. Lineage (GTDB taxonomy): Bacteria > Pseudomonadota > Gammaproteobacteria > Thiomicrospirales > Thiomicrospiraceae > Hydrogenovibrio. The sequence continues at coordinate 26,615 of NZ_PKGB01000001.1, read as the reverse complement.
GATTTAGTCGGTCCTCTGCCCGCTGATACCATTTTCAGTCCGAGTCACCGTCAGCAGGCCGATGCCTTTTTAGCCATGTATCACGACCAAGGACTTCCGGTATTAAAAACACTCGGCTTTGGCCGTGCCGTCAATGTGACATTGGGATTGCCTTTTATTCGTACCTCGGTTGACCATGGCACAGCGCTTAATATCGCTGGACAAGGCAAAGCAGATACCAATAGCTTTGAATATGCGTTAACTGTTGCTAATGAGATGATCGTTGAAAGGAAAAGTCATGGCCAATCATAAGCATAAAAAGCGATTTGGCCAAAACTTTCTGAATAATGACCGAATCATTCAACAAATCATTGCTGCCATCGCCCCCAAATCAGACCAGCATCTTGTTGAAATCGGACCTGGAGAAGCGGCCTTAACACAACCGTTACTGGAACAAGTGGCACACTTAGATATTATTGAAATTGACAACGACCTGATTCAGCCTTTGACGCAAAAGCTAGGGCATTATCCTGCATTTCATCTGCATCATACCGATGCCTTAAGTTTTGATTATGGTTTGTTAAAAACGCCCTCGTCACCCGCTTTGCGAATTGTTGGGAACCTGCCTTACAATATTTCCAGCCCTCTTTTATTTCACTTAATGAACTATGCGGAATCGATTGAGGATATGCATTTTATGCTCCAGAAAGAAGTTGTTGAGCGCATCACTGCCCAGCCAGGCGTTAAAACCTATGGACGCCTGTCCGTTATGTTGCAATATGCTTGTGATGTTGAGTATTTATTGACTGTTGGTCCGGAAAATTTTAACCCGCAACCGAAAGTGGACTCAGCCATTATCCGCTTACGCCCTTACCAGAAAAAACCTGTTCAAGCAGAAGATGAAAAGGCTTTTGCTGATTTGGTGCGTCAGGCCTTTTCTCAAAAGCGCAAAACCCTGCGCAACAATCTTAAAGGCTGGTTATCAATCCCACAGATTGAGCAATGCAACATCAATCCCGCAAGCAGGGCAGAAACTTTAACTGTTGCAGATTTTGTTTGTTTAGCAAACCATTATCACAACTTGAGTCTATAACATGGCAACGTATATCATTGGCGATTTACAAGGCTGTTTTGATGAATTACAACAACTTCTCAAGCATATCGACTATGATCCCTATCAAGACATTCTTTGGTTTGCAGGAGATATTGTCAACCGCGGGCCCAAATCACTTGAATGCTTACAATTTGTTCAAGCACTGAACCTTGAAGGCAAAGCTCAAATAGTACTCGGAAACCATGATTTTCAATTATTGGCAGCTTATTGCGGCTTACATGACTATGCAAGCAAAACGGACACACTAGAAGATATTTTATCCCACCCTGACGTAGACAGCCTGATTGACTGGTTGCGGCACCAGCCACTTATGATTCGCCACCCGGTTCATTCCGCTGTATTGGTTCATGCAGGAATCCCCCCACAATGGACTATCGACCAAGCGTACAACCTTGCTAAAGAATTTGAACAGACGCTTCAAGCGGATGACTGGCAAAACTTTATTACAAACCATTTATTTGGATCAAAGCCTAAACAGTGGCATGACGGCTTACAAGGATGGGATCGTTTACGCTATATTGCCAACGCCTTTACTCGAATGCGTTACTGTAATGCAGAAGGCAAACTGGATTTTAAACAAAAACACACGCCCAAACAATTACAGCGATCCCGGTCTGAGTTTTTACCCTGGTTCTCACATGCGAATCGCCAAAATAAAAACAGTGAAATCTTTTTTGGTCATTGGTCAACACTGGGCGTCATGGATGCCTATCAAGTGCATTCAACCGATACAGGGTGCCTTTGGGGAGGATACTTAACCGCCTATTGTCTTGAAACGAACAAACGCCATACAATATCTTGTAATATAATCTGTAAACCTAAAGCAAATAACTAATTCATCTTATGGCAATGACCGACACGCAAACTGAAGCTGATCTACAAACGGACATTCCATTTGTCCCAAACATGCCTTATGCAGAAGACATGCTTGAACGCCTTTACGCAATTGACGTGAATCAATTCGATATCAGTCAACGAGTTGATGAACTCAAGGGGAATCATGCATGGCTTTTTGTGCTAACCATGCCGGTTAGTGCACTATTATTAGTCATCTTAACCTTAATTGGCACCTTTCTGTCTGACCAATTTATTCTGACCTTCTTAGTGGTGGCTGGCCTTCTATTTTTGATTGGGAAAATGCTCGACAACTATGAGAAGAAATTTAAGAGGCAAGCTCGTATTGATATCATGCAACGAATCGAAAAAGCAGAAGGTGAAATGGGTGTCATCCCCCACTTTAAAGACTTCTTGCCAATAAAATATCGCCATCTATGGCAAAGCTTAAAAAAACAGAATTATGTCTATATTGAACAATATGTGGCTGCATTAACCTTGCTTCAGAAACACCTCGACCGAGACAAGTTCATCAGAATTTGGCAACTCAAGTACCCAGAAACGGCCCCGCAGCAAGAGGAAGATGAGGACTATGAAGAAGAGGTCAATTAATAACGTTTAGCAAAATACTGCTGAAACGTTTTTAACTCACTACGCATCAATTGCAGTTGCTGCTCAATGGACTGAGGAGGACGATCAAACGACTCTTCAATCAAATCCCCTTTTGCCAACCGTACCTTAGCGCCTGATATGGTAAACCCTTGATCATGTAATAATGATTTTATCTCAACGACTAACTCAACGTCACGTTTTTGATAATAGCGCCGACCCCGGCGCTTATTGGGTTGCAACTGGGGAAATACCTGCTCCCAGTAACGCAACACATGGGATTTTAACTGACAATACTCACTGACCTCACCAATCGTAAAATACTTTTTGTCAGGTAAATCAATTTCTAACTGTTGATCTAATGCCTTAGTCTTTGCCATAGTTATCAATTTGAGCCCGTAATTTTTGACCTGGCTTAAATGTTACCACTCTTCTTGCAGAAATGGGAACATCTTCACCGGTTCTTGGATTACGTCCCGGACGGGCACTCTTGTCTTTTAGCTCAAAATTACCAAACCCTGATAATTTAATCTGTTCACCTTTAACGAGCACCTCTGTCATTTCATTGTAAAACTGTTCAACTAGGTCTTTTGATTCGCGTTTGTTAAAGCCAAACGTATCTGATAAATTTTCAGCAATATCTGCTTTAGTCAGTGCCATGGTTCTTTCCTCTCAGTTTGACTGGGTATTTTAATCGGAATGCGTTATCTTAGGCTCGCATCAACCTTTTCAGAAGCCTTAGCAATATAGGCCTGAACAAGAGATTCTACTTCTTCATCCTGTAAAGTTCTTTCTGGATGTTGTAGTTTCAGCGTTAACGCAATACTTTTTTGTTGATCGGCGATGCCTTGTCCTCGATAGATATCAAACAACTCTATTGATTTTAACCAAGGATTATCCACCGTATTTAACGCATCCAACAATGCCTGTACCGGTAAATCATCAGCAACGACAAATGCTAAATCACGTTGGACTTCTGGGAATTTTGAGATCGGCTCAGCCATCGGAATTTTTTGTGTCAAAATAACGTCTAATTCAAGTTGAAATAAGTAAACCTTACCTGAAACACCCGCTTTTTTGGCCAGGCCTGGGTGTAATTGCCCAAGACTACCTACACATCGATCTTGTTGATAAAGTGCCGCTGCCTGCCCTGGATGGAATAAGGTAGACTGTGTCGGCTCAAAACGAACCTTATCCTGAACATGACTTAATGCCAAAAGCGTTTCGACATCTCCCTTTAAATCATAAAAGTCTGCTACTCGATCATCCCCTGTCCAGCTCGGGCTATTGATTGGACCAACAATCGCACCGCCAATCATCGGCGTTTGCTGTGTCTCATCGCCGTGACGCTGAAAAACCAAGCCCATTTCAAAAAACTTAAGTTGATTTTGTTGACGTTTTTGATTGTAAGCTAGGGTTTGTAATAAACCAGGGAAAAGCGTTGTACGCATCGCTTTCATATCATCCGAAATTGGGTTTTGTAAAAGCACCGCTTCTGCATCTGGAACCAAAGTATTTTGCAACGTTTCTTCTACGAATGAATAGGTAATAATTTCATGATAGCCACGACTGACCAGTTCTTTGCGAATAAACATTTGTTCTTGAATTGCTTCTGGCAGATGTGGCAAGCGCATAGGCGCGACTAATGCGTCATTTGGTAAATTATTATAACCAAATACACGTCCTACCTCTTCAATCAAGTCAGCTTCAATAGCGATATCAAATCGGTAAGAAGGTGCGGTTAACAACCATCCATTTGATTCAAGTTGAATTTGAAAATTCAGTCGTTCAAAAATCGCCTCAACGACTTGACGCTCCAAGTTAACACCGAGTAGCTTCTTGATTCGCTCATAGCGTAAACTGATTTCAGCTTGCTTGGGTAGAGATGTCTTATCAATCGCTGATGAGACCTCTGAAACCTGACCACCGGCGCACTCTACAAATAATTGCAAGGCTCTTTCCAGTGCTCTTTCAGGTAGCTCAGCATCCACGCCTCGCTCAAATCTATGTGAAGAATCCGTATGCAACCCATACTGTCGCGCTTTTCCTGTAATAGCTAAAGGGGCAAAGTGAGCACATTCGAAGAAAAGCTTTTGCGTATTGTCATTTACACTGGTTGCTAACCCACCCATAATACCAGCAAGTGCAATTGGACCTGCTTTATCAGCAACCACAAGGGTGTCCGGTTTTAATTCGAGTTCTTTCTCATCCAGCGTGACCAAACGTTCTCCAGCGTTCGCCATACGGACTGTGACCGTCCCTGTCAAAGCATCCGCATCAAATGCATGCATCGGTTGCCCAAGCTCAAGCATCACATAGTTGGTAATATCGACACTCAATGACTTTTCAGCGATACCTGATCGATTAAGTCTTCGAACAATCCAATCTGGAGTCTGCGCTGAGGTATCAAAATCGGTCACCAACACGCCCAAATATTTTGGACAGGCGGCTGGTTGATCTATTTGGATAGATTGAGGACAGGCGCCTTGTTTACTAACCGTATCCAGAGTAAAAGGTTGGGCAACCTGACAGTCTGCAAAAGCAGCAATATCTCTTGCAACCCCTTCAACACTTAAACAATCTGCCCGATTGGGCGTCAAGTCAATATCGATCACTTGATCGTCTAAATCTAAATAGCAGCGGATATCCTCACCAACAGGGGCATCATCAGCTAAAACATGCAACCCATCTACCCCAGTATCTGGCAAACCTAATTCCGTTGCACCGCATAGCATACCGTTTGAAGGTACCCCTCTCAATTTTGCTTTTTTGATTTTAAAGTTGCCAGGAAGTACCGCACCAACGGTTGCACAGCAAGCCTTCATGCCAGCAACGACATTGCTCGCACCACAAACAATCTGAACAGGTTCCTCAGCACCAATATCGACCTGAGTAATATTTAACTTATCGGCATCAGGATGTTTAGTAACCGATAATACTTTGGCCACCACAACACCGGTAAACGCTGGCGCAACCGCTTCAGCTCCGTCTACCTCTAGTCCTGCCAAGCTTAATTCTTCTATTAACTGACTGGTTTCCCAGGCTGGGTTAACCCATTCTCTTAACCAATTTTCACTAATTTTCATATCTATTCTCGCCAGGCCTGGTGATTATTTAAACTGTTTTAAAAACCGAACATCATTCTCAAAAAATTGACGTAAGTCGGTTACGCCATAACGTAGCATTGCTAAGCGCTCGACCCCCAAACCGAAAGCTAGGCCAGTATATTTTTCACCATCAACGCCAACATTTTCTAACACCTTAGGATGAACCATGCCACATCCCAAAACCTCTATCCAACGGCCATCACCAAACAAATTAGTGGCAATATCCACTTCAGCAGAGGGTTCCGTAAATGGGAAATAAGAGGGTCTAAACCGAACTTTCAGTTGATCATCCTCAAAGAACTGTTTTAAAAACGCAATAATTAGCGTTCTCAATTGTGCAAAACTGGCCTGTTCTTCAACAATCAACCCTTCTACCTGATGAAACATAGGTGTATGTGTTTGATCTGAGTCACAACGATATACTCGGCCTGGGGCAATAATCCGCATAGGAACATCACGATTTTCCATCGTTCGAATCTGTACGCCAGACGTATGCGTTCTTAAAACGGTTTGCGCATCAAAGTAAAACGTATCGTGCATAGCTCTAGCAGGATGGGTTTCTGGTATATTGAGCGCTTCAAAATTATGCCAGTCGTCTTCAATTTCAGGGCCGGTTTCGATTTCAAAGCCAGCTTTGGCAAAGATGGTTTCAATACGGCGTAAAGTACGTGTTACGGGATGTATCCCACCGATATTGACGCCTCTTCCTGGTAAAGTCACATCAATTGTTTCACTGGTCAGCTGAGCCTCTAAAAGCGCATTTTCCAAAGCTTGCTTTTTATCAGCAAGCAAACCTTGAACGGCTTGCTTAGCTTCATTAATAATCTGACCCGCCTTAGGGCGCTCCTCTGCAGAGAGCTTGCCTAGCGTTTTCATCATTTGAGTAAGTTCGCCTTTTTTCCCAAAATATTGAACTCGAATTTCATCTAAATGTGTGAGTTCTGAAACCGTATGAATGGTTTCCTTAGCCTGGGAGACTATCGCTTGCAATGTCTGTTGCATGATCTTAACGACCCTTAAAATAAGTGAGTGTTATCAGAGAGTTCGGTTATGAACAAACCGATGATAAACACATAAAACAGTTAATAGAGCGGGGCTCTATTTATGAATGGTGTTATTTGAGATTATTTTTAAAGACACTAATTCTTAGCTTGACTAATGAGTACCCTTAAAAATAAAAAAGGAGCTACCAAGCAATTTAAATAATCCATCGCTTGACGCCCCTTTAAATTATCACAGTTTAAGCTAAAGCGGCCTTTGCCTTTTCTACAATCGCAGAAAATGCAGCTGCATCGTGAATCGCAATATCAGAAAGAACCTTCCGATCAACTGCGACACCCGCTTTGTTTAAACCTGAGATAAAACGGCTATAGGTCATACCGTTCATGCGTGCTGCCGCATTGATACGTGCAATCCATAAACGACGGAAAGTACGCTTTTTATTACGACGGTCACGATAAGCATATTGACCAGCCTTAGTTACAGCTTGCTTAGCAACACGGAATACGTTTTTACGTGCTCCATAATAGCCTTTCGCTTGCTTTAAGATTTTATTATGTCTTCTGCGTGCAATGACGCCTCTTTTTACTCTTGCCATCAGTCCGTCTCCTTACGCGTAGGGTAACATGCGGCGAACCATTGCCACATCGTTATCATGAATCATGCTGCCAGAACGCAGATGACGTTTACGCTTAGTCGACTTCTTAGTCAAGATATGACGAAGATGTGATTGTTTGCATTTATAACGGCCAGAGCCGGTTTTCTTAAAGCGCTTTTGAGCACTTTTATTGGTTTTCATCTTAGGCATTGCTAAAACTCCACTAGCAAATTCTTATATTTCCAAATAGAAATACAAAGAATTTTCAGTTTTAAGAAAAGTCACCCCTTAACTAGGTTAAGGCTGACGCTAAACAATAAACAGCACTGAAGAGCTGCACCGGAAGTGATTTCACCCCAGTTATTGCATTTCCCGTTAACTTGCGGGTCAAGTTTTGTCAAATAATGACCTGAGTCACTATTCAAAAAAATCTATTGTTTTTTGGTTGGCGCCACCATCATTTGTAATTGGCGTCCTTCCATCTTAGGCATCTGTTCAACCGTAGCGACTTCTTTAATATCATCACGGACTCGTTCAAGCATGCGCATTCCCAACTCTTTATGGGTAATCTCACGCCCTCTGAACCAGATAGTGACCTTAACTCTATCGCCATTATCAAGAAACTTCATTAAATTCCGCATCTTAACGTCATAATCACCTTGTTCAGTACCGGGGCGAAATTTAACTTCTTTTACCTGAACCTGTTTTTGTTTTTTCTTCGCTTCGTGCTTTTTCTTTTGTTGCTGGTAAACAAACTTACCATAATCCATCACACGACAAACAGGGGGATTTGATTTTGCAGAAATTTCAACTAAATCCAGCTCAGCTTCCTTAGCAACTTCAAGGGCTTCTTCAATTGAAACAACCCCTCTTTGCTCACCTTCTGCATCAATTAAGCGAACCTCTTTGGCAGAGATATTTCCGTTAATATTATCCTTTGGGACTTCTGGTTGCTGTGGTCTTCCACGACCTCTTCTAACTGCGATAGCGTTATCTCCTGATTAATATAAAACTAAGATTGAACATGACGACCGAGCTGAGCTATGTCTTGGGTGAGGTGATCGACAAGTTCATCCAATGTAAAACTTCCCATATTTTCACCACTTCGTGCTCGAACATTCACCGTCTGGTTTTCCACTTCTTGATCACCAATAACCAAGATATAGGGAACACGCTGTAAAGTGTGTTCGCGAATTTTAAACCCAACCTTCTCATTTCTCAAGTCTGTTTCAACTCTAAACCCATGTTTTTTCAATTTTTTAGCAAAATCGGTCACTGTAGACGCATGATTTTCTGAAATTGGAGCAATCACAGCTTGAACTGGAGCCAACCAAGTAGGGAACTTCCCTTCATAATGTTCAACTAAAATCCCTACAAATCGCTCCAAAGAACCCAATATGGCACGATGAATCATAACAGGGTGATGTTTTTCATTGTCAGCACCGATATAAACCGCATTCAAACGTTCTGCTTGCGTCATTGAAAAATCTAACTGAATGGTCCCACACTGCCAAACCCGTCCGATACAATCTTTCAATTGAAACTCGATTTTAGGACCATAAAAAGCCCCTTCGCCTGGCTGCAAGGTATAAGGCAATTCTGCCGCTTTCAAGGTATCTTCCAAAGCTTGTTCAGCCAAATCCCATACTTGATCAGAACCCACTCGTTTATCTGGACGAGTCGAAAACTTTACAGCGATCTGGTTAAACCCAAAATCAGCATAAGTGGTATACACTAAGTCGATACAAGCTTGAACCTCAGCTTGTATTTGTTCTGGTGTACAAAAAATATGCGCATCATCCTGGGTAAAAGATCGCACACGCATTAAGCCATGCAAAGTTCCGGAAGACTCATTACGATGAACCAGACCAAATTCAGCCAAGCGCACAGGCAAGTCACGATAGCTGCTTAAATGACGATTATATACCTGTATATGCCCCGGACAATTCATCGGCTTAACGGCATAATCCCGACTTTCTGTTTCCGTGGTAAACATATTGTCTTTGAACTTATCCCAGTGACCTGACTTTTCCCAAAGACTCCGATCCATAATAAGAGGGGTACGAATCTCATCGTAATCATTTTCAACCAACTGTTGTCGCATATAGTCTTCTACGATGCGATAAAGCGTTGCCCCTTTTGGATGCCAAAAAGCCATACCCGGCGCAATCTCATCCACATGAAACAAATCTAACTGTTTACCTAACTTACGATGGTCGCGCTTTTCAGCCTCTTCCATCATAACCAAATACGCCTTTAACGCCTTTTTATCTGGGAAAGCGACGCCATAAAGCCGTTGCAACATCTTATTATCGGAATCACCTCGCCAATAAGCCCCCGCAACATGCGTCAACTTAAATGCTTTAACAAACCCCATATGTGGCAAATGCGGTCCGCGACACATATCAATGTATTCTTGATGATAATAAAGTCCAAATGCACTTTCATCAGGCATATCATTAATCAATTCGACCTTATAATCTTCAGCGCGAGATTGAAAAATCTCCAGCGCTTCAGCTCTGGGTGTCATTTTTTTAATAACATCGTAGCCCGTTTTTGCTAGCTCACCCATTCGCCGTTCGATTTCCACCAAGCTCTCAGGTGTAATCTTTTCATCTAGATCAATGTCGTAATAAAATCCATTTTCAATAACGGGACCAATCGCCATTTTTGCATCAGGATAAAGTTGCTTTAGCGCATGACCCAATAGATGAGCGCAAGAATGGCGCATAATATGCACTCCATCCTCATCTTTCAGGGTAATTATCGACAATTCTGAATCTTCAGAAATCATATCTGACGCATCTTTCAGCTCGCCATTAACACGTCCAGCAATAGTTGCTTTTGCTAGGCCCTGACCAATTTCCAAGGCGACCTGCAACACTGTAACAGGATTTTCAAATACTTTTTTTGAACCATCTGGCAACGTAATAATTGGCATAATATCTGGCAACTCTTTGTTTTTACGAATTTAATAAAGCTTATTGAACCCAACCAATGCGAATCTACAGGAATTCAACAAAGCGAAGAATTATAACATAGTCATTAAGGCGATAGAAAGCTAAATCAACCCCACAGACTGTGCTTCTTGATAACCCTTTTCAACGGCATTCAAAAAATCCTCTTCGCAAATTCCTTGTTTTTGCAGAACACGCAGTACTGAGTCTCGCAAAACACCCTCTACGCCTTCTACCACCCCATTAAATACACCCAAATAAATAGCCCCTGACTCCGCTAGAAACGTTAAATAGGCCGCGTTCTGATACTGCAGTTCAATACGGGCTGGAGAGTGATGACCCAAAACACCCCTAACCACTATCTCCGGCATATGCCAATGACTAATAATACGAGCACCGACACTAGAATGTGTCACACCAAAGACCTCACGCTCCGCTGAAAGGTAATATTTTAAATTTTGATGCGATTTCTCTACTACCAACGCAAACCCCTTTTCTGAATAAGTTGCCAAAATGTATACACCTATCTCATGAAACAACCCCATCAGAAAAGCATCATATTCCGCCACTTTAAAAGTTTTTGCTAGATTTTTAGCAATAAACCCAGAAACCAAAGAATGCTTTAAAAAAGCATCCGCATCGATTGCAACTCCACCCTGAAACACATCCAAGAAGCTGAGCGCCATAATCATAGCCCGAACATCTTTTACCCCTAGCAGCTTTACTGCATCAATTAGCCGAGTTACTTTTTGCCCACCTCGAGCATATCGCGCTGTATTAGCTGTCGTTATCACGCCCGCCATCATTCGAGGATCGGACTGCAAAAGCTTTGCCACCTCCTCAACATGAGTCCCCGCAGCCTGATTAACCAACCGATCAAATTCTGCCAACGTATTTGAAAAACTTGGTAACCGCTTCAAATCAACCAAAGCGTCAATCACCTCAGCGCTCGTTACCCTATAGTTCGCTACTGTTGTCACGCACCCTCCTTTAAAAATGCAGGCTATTTAATGTTTTATAAGACAAGCCGATACTGTACTCATAACTGAATACTTTGCTTTAGTCACCAAAGTTATTTTCTGAATGATTTTACTCTATTCTTCTAAAAGTTTTTCCGCTATAATCAATCCCCATTTTCACAGACTGACTAATTAACAAAGCATCATTAATTGCGCTTCCCAAACACAACTGAAGCCTAAAAATTAGCGACAAAGGAATGACTATGACACTTGAACAAGCTCGTTTTAATATGGTTGAACAACAAATCCGCCCCTGGGATGTGCTAGATGCTAAAGTGCTTGACCTATTCATGAATACGCCGCGCCATCAATTTGTTACAGAAGCCCAGCAACAACTGGCCTACACAGACACCTCTCTACCCATTGGCGAGGGGCAATTCATGTTGCCGCCGACCGTTGAAGCGAGAGTCTTGCAAGCGCTGGACATAGCCGAAAATGAAACCGTACTCGAGATTGGTACCGGATCTGGGCATAATACTGCCTTACTGGCAAAGTCTGCTCGTCACGTCACCACCGTAGAATATTTTTCATCAATACTCGAAACTGCAAAAAGTCGTTTAAGTACTTTCGACAACATTGAATTTCACCAAGGCGATGGCAGCCAAGATTGGCAAGACAACAAACAATATGACGTCATATATCTGACAGGAGCCGTGACTGACATTTCCTCTAACTACCTACAAAAATTGACCATTGGCGGTCGAATTGCCGCTTTTGTTGGCACGAGTCCAGCAATGACTGCTCAAATTATCACTCGAGTTGGTGAAAACGAATGGGAAACTGAAGCCTTATTTGAAACAGTCATTCCGTCATTAATTCACGCAGAGCCCAAAGCGACCTTTCAACTTTAACAAAGCGCACTGCAACTCAACCCCCTGTCTGGTTGCCTATAGACTAAATAGCAACTTGACAGGCGAAGCTACCGATTTTTATCTGAGCGAACTCTTAGGAACACAGGAAATCGTGGACGCCCTGAAGCCGTTAACCCATAATATTTAAACGTTACCCATACTCCTTTACGAGGTGGATTTTTTCGATCATCATCACTTAAACCACTCCCTAGCAAAACCCTCTGTGCTTGCCACTGACATATTAATGCACCAGCCAGACCTTGATACTTACCCTTACCTGGCGTCACACCGATTACTTGACACTCATCGTCTTGAAAAGGTTTTATTTTAATGCGGACGAATGACGCCCTGTCACATATGATTGATTTGGCTGCCTTAAAACCAACCCTTCTGCGCCTAAGCCCAACAGCCGCTCCATTTCGACACGAAAATGATGATCACTTTGTATTTTGACTTCCGGAATAATATGTAAATACGGCACGTCTCTTTTTTGTAAATAACCTTCCAAAATCGATAAACGCTGTAGCAACCCCCCGGCTTGGTTAGGTACCTCAAAAATATTGTACGTAATCTCTTGCCAACGCTGATCCGGTTGTTGTTGCCTGACAATCGAAACAATATTTTCAAAGTCATTGCGCTTAGTCCACAACTCCCCATCTAAAGCAAATTTTGGCAACCCTGCCAAAAACCACTCTGGCGCCAAAATCAATTGGCCACTGCGAAAACGCAACTGTTTTCCATCCCACAAGGCACGAACCCCATCCAGTTTCTCACTCATTAACCAACCGGTAACCGCTTGATCTTGGTACACCTTTAACAGCAACATTTCTGGCGCAGGTGGTTTTGCTAAAACAACCATGACTGATGATAATAAAAACAAAAAAAGGAGGCAACAAAGCCTCCTTAACAATAAAATCTTTAGCATTGAATAATTGCTACTTTAAAAGAATATCGGCTTTATTTTTTTCGACAGTCTTGTCACCAATCCCTTTTACCTGACTCAACGACTCAACTGACTTAAAGTGACCATGCGCTTCGCGATACGCGACTATAGCTTCGGCCTTAACTTTTCCTACACCTGTTAGAGCCGCCGCAATTTCATCGGCATTCGCCTGATTTACATTGACTGGCGCAGCCCACACCGCAAAAGCCATCATCCATCCAAACAGAATAACACTTAGTTTTTTCATAAAAAAACCCCTCTTGTTTGTATTAAGCAATAATTAAGTTAAACAACTTATTATCCGTACTCAAAGTTACTTTATTTTCAGTTATAAGTCAAAATTCACCATCTGTAGCTAAATTTTTTTTGCATTTCAAGATTGTTTTTAAAATTTCAAATTATGATGAAATAGATAACTTTTGAACCAAAACTAATATAAAATAACACGTTAATTTTTACATACATCCAGCGTAGACCCTAACTCAGACCCACCAAAATGGGCAAACTGTCTACGAACCGAATCACTGAAGTTTTAAGGATTTTTCCATGTTTCGAAAACTCATCGGCCTTTTTTCAAATGACCTTTCCATCGATCTAGGAACAGCCAACACTCTTATCTATGTAAGAGGAAAAGGAATGGTGCTGAACGAACCTTCTGTTGTTGCGATAATGAATAACCGTCAAGGCAGCAACTCTCGTTCAATCGTTGCCGTCGGTGAAGCCGCGAAGCTCATGCTCGGTAAAGAAAACCAAAGAATTCAAACCATTCGACCAATGAAAGATGGGGTGATTGCTGACTTTGAAGTGACTGAAAAGATGCTGCAATCCTTTATCCGGAAGGTGCACGAGGCTCGTTTTTTCCAGCCCAGTCCACGCGTACTGGTTTGTGTTCCGTGCGGTTCCACTCAAGTTGAAAGACGCGCCATTCGAGAATCTGCGGCAGGTGCAGGTGCACGCGAAGTCTTTCTAATTGAAGAGCCGATGGCTGCAGCGATCGGCGCTGGAATGCCAGTGAGTGAAGCAACCGGATCCATGGTCGTTGATATTGGTGGGGGAACAACGGAAGTCGCAACCTTATCATTAAACGGGATTGTTTGGTCTGATTCAGTCAAGGTTGGTGGTGACCGTTTCGACGATGCCATCATCAAATACGTCCGTCGAAACTATGGCATGGTCATTGGAGAAGCGACGGCTGAAAAAATTAAAAAAGAGATTGGTACCGCCTATCACGAAATGGAACCCCAAACCATGGAAGTGCATGGCGCCAATATTGCCGAATCCGTTCCACGCCGTTTCACACTCAACAGCAATGAAATTCTAGAAGCCCTTCAAGAACCCTTATCTGCTATTGTGAGTGCCGTCAGAACCGCATTGGAACATACGCCACCAGAGCTTGGAGCCGATATTGCTGAACATGGTATTGTGCTAACAGGCGGAGGGGCATTGCTCCGGAACTTAAACACCTTACTTTCTGAAGAAACTGGCGTGCCCGTTATTATCGCCGACGACCCATTAACCTGTGTTGCTCGTGGTGGCGGTCGTGCACTTGAACTGATGGACGAAAAAGGAATTGACCTCTTCTCATTTGATTAAAATGACCGTAATGGCACAAAATCTAAATGTATTCATAACCTTAAAAGCAGGGGGTCGCTATTAACTTCTCGACTCCCTCTCCCCAGAAAGAAGGCAGCTACTTCTTACTGTTCTTTATTCTCAGCATCGCATTAATGGTGTCAGATCATTATACCAATGCCCTGTCTAATTTCCGAAACCTACTAACCGCAACCATAGAGCCAGTTGAGAGAGTCGCAGCTCTGCCTTTAGATCTGTATAACTGGATTCAACAGGACTATACCCACTCAAACCAACTCAGTGCCGAAAATCATCGCCTAAAGACTGAAAACCTATTACTAAAAGCGCAACAACAACAAATGAAAAAGCTGCAGCTAGAGGTAGAACGGTTAAATAGACTACTGGGAACCGCTAGTCAATTTAAATCAACGGATGTTCAAATCGCATCCGTAATCGCCTATAGCCAGACCCCTTTTGCCCAGTATGTCATTTTAAACAAAGGTGCTCTGGACAACATTCAGCTTAACCAAACCGTGATAGATGCTAAAGGCTTGATTGGCCAAATTACATCCCTAACACCTTCCTCGTGCCGTGTTCAGCTCATCACGGACCCTGAAATACAAGTTCCCGTCCGAATACAGCGAACCGGTCAACGAGGCATTCTGAATGGTATTGGCCATGAGCAACTTTCGTTACTCTTTATTCCGTCTTCTAGCTCAATCAAAGTTGGCGATATTTTAGAAACCTCAGGCCTGGGTGAAATTTTTCCCGAAGGAAGGCCTGTGGCAACCATTTCAAATGTCAAATCTTTAAGCGGGGAACCTTATTATAAAATTAGTGCCGAACCCATTGCGGACCTAACTCGCTCACAAAAGGTTCTCATCCTCTCCCCTAGACAGGAAGCAGAACATGACTGAAAAGGTATTTTCACTTCAAATCAATGATATTAAGTGGCTATTTTTTTTGAGCTATTTGACGGCCATTGTCATCGACAATATGATGGTACTCAGCTTTGATATTCAATTTATGCCTTCACTAACGCTGCTGACACTTTTTTTTTGGACGACTCAAATCCTTTATAAAAGCCATTTATTTTCGGCCTTCATTCTCGGGTTAGCTTTT
This sequence comes from Hydrogenovibrio sp. SC-1, assembly GCF_002848135.1. Taxonomy (GTDB): domain Bacteria; phylum Pseudomonadota; class Gammaproteobacteria; order Thiomicrospirales; family Thiomicrospiraceae; genus Hydrogenovibrio. The sequence goes on along the minus strand of NZ_PKGB01000001.1, from coordinate 10,911 downwards.
GATACCGCCTTAAACACTCCTTTAGGATCCCATAGCCTGATTTTTTTAACAACGACATTTCTCATGTTGCGTTCTCGACTGCGCTTTAAAAGCTACCCGCTTTGGCAACAGTCAATTATCATTGGGGGCTACATACTAGTCTTCCAAATCATGAGTTGGTTTATTTTTGCGCCTAAACTGTTTGGCAATGCGCCCTACTATTATTGGCTTGAACCCGTTATTGCAACCTTAATTTGGCCACTGCTCACCCTCATACTGAACCGTTTAACGCATAAAACTGTTTTCAACTAATTCATGAAGAACAAACACCGATACCAAACAGAAGGTGAAATATACTTTCAAAAACAATTATTTAGAAGCCGAATATATTTTGCTTTAGCCTTCTGTATTTTATTATTATTAATCCTTCTGGGCCGAATGACCTACTTACAATGGATTGGGTACAATCATTACCAATCTATGGCTGAAGGGAATCGCATTTCAGTCGAACCTCTACCTCCGGTTAGAGGCCGCATTTATGACCGGAATCATGCGCTGTTAGCTGACAACCAGCCTATATTTACCCTTAAGTTTTCTAAAGACAAAATGGAAAACTTAAATAAAAGCTTTATCGACTTACAAACACTGCTCCCCAACCTGAGCGAAGAAAGGTTATCAAAATTCTATGACCGCTTAAATGCCTCCAGTCGCTATCGCCAACTCTATTTGCCTTACACGCTATCTGAGCAAGAAGCCGCTCGCTTTGCTGCCCATAGCTATCAATTCCCCGGAATGACACTGGTTGCCAAGCTGAAGCGAACCTATCCTTTTAAAGACAGTGCAGCACATGTCTTAGGCTATGTTGGCAAAATCAACCAAAGCGAATACGAGCAATTGGAAGAATCAAGCTATGCAGGAACGGATGTCATTGGTAAGCTCGGAATTGAAAAATACTATGAACCCTTGCTACATGGACAGCCAGGAATCCAACAGATTGAAACCAATGCCCGTGGCAGAGTTATTCGTAAACTGGAAACCATTCCAGCCACACCGGGCAAAGATATTCAATTAACATTGGATATTCGCTTACAACGCTATATCGAAACCTTACTGGATGGAAAAAAGGCCGCAGTGGTGGTTACTGAACCTGAAACCGGAGAAATTTTGGCGTTTGTGAGTTCACCGGCCTATGATCCCAATTTATTTGTCGATGGTATTAGTCAAAAAAATTACCAAGCATTACTCAACAACCCTAAACGCCCGCTCATTAATCGGGTTATCAATGGCCAATACCCACCCGGATCAACCGTCAAACCATTTATCGCCCTTGCAGCAATAGAAAACGACATTATTTCGCCCAATACTGAAATCCATGATCCCGGTTTTTTAGAATATCAGGATCACCGTTATCGCGACTGGAAAAGGCGTGGTCACGGCCTGGTCGACATGCGCAAAGCCATTGTTGAATCCTGCGATACCTACTTCTATAAATTGAGTTTAGATATGGGGATCGATCTGATCCACAGTTCGCTTACCCCCTTCGGTTTTGGACATATAACGAAAGTGGATTTACAAAATGAATCCACAGGCATTCTACCCTCTCGCAGCTGGAAAAGAAACGTCAAGAACGATGATTGGTACAATGGTGAAACGATTATCACCAGCATTGGTCAAGGCTTCTTTTTAGCAACCCCATTACAATTGGCAAAAGCCACCTCTATCTTGGCAAACCGAGGGGAAATTATCCAGCCAAGACTCCTCAAAAGTGCGCCCACCTTCGTCATCAAAAAAATCGCAATTGAGAAAACCCAGAACTGGGAGAGAGTCATTCAAGCCATGGAAGACACGGTTCACTCGATTCATGGAACCGCGCATGCTTATGCAAGAGGATTACCCTTTAAGATGGCAGGCAAAACGGGAACGGCACAAGTTTTCAGTTTGAATGAAGGCGAATACAATGAAGATGAAATCACCAAAAACCTAAGAGATCACTCGTTATTTATTGGTTTTGCACCAGTCGACAAGCCTAAAATCGCCATCAGTGTCATTATTGAAAACTCAACGACCAAAGCGGCACCCGTTGCGATTAAGATTGCTAAATACTATTTAGAAGAACTCTCCAATGAAGATTGATTTGCCACAACGAGAAAATGTTTATCGCCAAAAGAAAGGGATCTGGTTCTCAATGCACCTGGATAGCTGGCTTTTATTGGGCATTTTCTTGCTCATTATCACCGGATCTTTAATTGTCTATAGTGCCTCTGGTAGTGATTTAAATGTTTTGATCCGCCACTTAACCCGTGTTGGATTTGCTTTTGCCCTAATGCTATTTTTTGCTCAAATCCCCCCTAATATCATGCGTGTTTACACCCCTTGGATTTTTCTAATAGGAACCCTGATGTTAATCAGCGTCATTCTATTTGGAGAAATGGGCAAAGGAGCACAACGGTGGCTGGATTTAGGTATCGTTCGATTCCAACCGTCTGAAATTATGAAACTCGCGCTCCCAATGATGGTGGCATGGTTATTTGCCCATGACACCTTCCCGCCGCCTCGTAAAAAAATGCTGATTGGTATCGGTCTTGTCGGTTTAACGGCCGGCCTCATTATTATCCAACCCGACCTGGGCACCTCGATTTTGATTGCCATGAGTGGATTGTTTGTACTATTTTTTGCAGGCCTATCTTGGCGATGGATTGCCTCTGCAATTGCAATCGTCGCGGCCAGTTTACCCATTGTTTGGAACTTCTATATGTATGACTATCAAAAACAACGGGTTCTAACCTTCCTCAATCCAGAGTCAGACCCTTTGGGGACGGGTTACCATATCATACAATCCAAAATTGCCATCGGTTCAGGCGGACTGGAAGGAAAAGGGTTAATGGGCAGTACTCAAGCGCATTTAGAATTTTTACCGGAAAGCACCACCGACTTTATTTTTGCCGTATTTGCTGAAGAGCTTGGGCTCATCGGCGTTGCCGCATTATTGACGCTTTACCTATTAATCATTGCTCGCGGGCTCTACATTGCCTCACAAGCTCAAGATAATTTTGCTAGGCTGACTGCCGCCAGCCTAGTCATGACTTTATTTGTTTATGTCTTTGTTAACATTGGCATGGTAAGCGGCATTCTACCCGTTGTCGGCTTACCCTTACCTCTGATTAGTTACGGTGGCAGCTCAATGGTCACATTAATGATTAGTTTTGGCATTTTAATGTCGATTCAGACCCATAAAAAATTGCTGACTTCTTAAAACCATCACAAACGATAATTTGTTGATTCCAATCCAGGAAAAGCGGCCTGATCGCTTTAGCTTTAGACTCAAATATGTTAAATTATAAAAACTATTAATAGCTAAAAAGATTCTATCAACATGACCAAGATTTTTGCCTTATTTTTAACGCTTCTTGCTTCAACCATCAGCTTTGCTAACAGCCCTGTTCCCTCACCATCAGATGCTCTCCCCCACGTAATTCCATCTGCACCGAACATTCAAGCAAAAGCCTATGTTTTGATCGATTATGATAGTGGTAAAACCATTGCTAGCCTCAACCCACAAAATAGAATTGAGCCAGCAAGCTTAACCAAAATCATGACAGGCTATGTCGTCATTAGTGAACTTAAAAATGGCACCATTCAACTGAATGATGAAGTCACCATTTCAACCAAAGCTTGGCAAATGCCGGGTTCAAGAATGTTTATTGAAGTCGGTAAAAAGGTAACCGTCCAAGACTTGATAAAAGGCATGGTGATCCAATCAGGAAATGATGCCAGTGTGGCTTTGGCAGAACATGTTGCTGGCAGTGAAGAGGTCTTTGCCGAACTCATGAATCGTTATGCCCAATCGCTTGGCATGAATGACACGCATTTTGTCAATGCAACTGGCCTACCACACCCAGACCATTACACAACCGCTGCTGATCTTGCCATCCTAACTCAAGCACTGATCAATAACTATCCAGAAGAGTACCAATGGTATTCCAAAAAGAAATTTACCTATAATGGCATCACCCAATACAACCGTAATAAACTACTATGGCAAGATCCAAGTGTTGACGGTTTGAAAACAGGCCATACAGAATCGGCCGGATTTTGCCTAGTCACCTCTGCAAAAAGAGAAGAAATGCGCCTAATATCAGTGCTACTTGGCGCGGAAGATGCCAAGCAGCGTGTGCAGGAAAGTCAAAAGCTTTTAAACTATGGCTTCCGCTTTTTTGAAACTCACAAGTTGTATGATCAGGGACAACGCCTAAATGAAACTCGTATCTGGGAAGGCAAACAAGACATGCTTGGTCTTGGCCTAACGGATACGCTCTACATTACCATTCCACGCGGTCAATATAAAAACCTCGTCATTGAATCTTCGATTGATCCTCAAATCACCGCTCCGGTACAAAAAGGTCAACAGCTAGGTAAGTTGTTTATCTCTTTCAACAATGAAACTTTGGTTGAAAAACCCTTAGTGGCTTTAACGGATGTTGAACAAGGCTCTTTCTTTAAAAAGTTATTTGACCAAATCAAACAACTATTGAACAGTTTATTTGGCTTTTTAGGACTCTAACGAATGACCAAAGCATCCTCTCAAATTGCGTACTTAAATGGCGATTTTTTACCGATTGAAAAGGCAAAAATTTCAACGCAAGATAGGGGGTTCTTATTCGGAGACGGTGTTTACGAAGTCATTCCCGTCTACGGTAAACACATCTTTACCCTAGAGGCCCATTTAAATAGACTAAAGCGCAGCTTACAAGAAACAGCGATATTAAATCCTTTGACCGACGAAGAATGGTATAAGCTGCTCAATAAAATTGTCCATCTTCATTCTTGGCAGAATCAATACTTATATATACAAGTCACCCGTGGCATACAACTTCAGCGTGACCACCTCCCCAACACGGACTTGTCGCCCACGCTTTATATCTACACCAATCCACTCAAGCCTCTTGATGAAGCTATTCTAGAAAATGGCATTCATGTCATTACCTTAGAGGATATCCGCTGGTTAAGATGTGATATTAAAGCAATCACGCTATTACCCAATATTATGCTAAAGATGGCGGCTCAGCAGCAGGGTGCGCAAGATGCAGTCCTCATCAAACCGGATGGGCAAGTGGCTGAAGGGACCTCAAACAATGTCTTTGTCGTCAAGGACAAGACATTATTCACCCCTCCGAATGGGCCACAGATCCTGCCTGGAATTACCCGTAGTGTCATATTAAAAATGGCAAAAGACCACCAAATAAACCTCATTGAAGCGCCTTTATTTCAAAAGGACTTGGAAACAGCTGACGAAATTTGGTTAACCAGTTCTACAAAGAATGCAGTTCCTGTGACCCAACTGAATAACCAAGCAATAGGAAACGGCAGGCCTGGTGACATTTGGCAGCTTTTTCAGGGCTATTTTGATAACGAAATACAGAACTTTATTGAACAAGCAGAAAATAAGAGATTAACATGACCGTTGATTTACATTCCGAAGAAACTTTAATGGAATTCCCTTGTGACTTCCAGCTCAAAGCCATGGGACACAATACCGAATCCTTTATCAATACGGTTTTTGAAATCACTCAGAAACATGCACCTGATGCCAGCCGTGACAAAATGCATATCAAAGACTCTAAAGGCAAAAAATTTATTTCGGTCAATATTCATTTCGAGGCGACCAGCTTAAAACAGCTTCACACAATTTATGGTGAGCTCAAAGCCCATCCAGAAGTGTTAATGACACTCTAAACGCATGACCATCCTCATCCGCTCTCTCGGGCTTCAACCCTATGAAAAAACCTGGCAAGCCATGCAAGCGTTCACCAACCAGCGCAATGATGATACACCAGATGAAATCTGGTTCTGCCAGCACCCACCGACGTTCACTCAGGGCTTAAACGGTGATCCAAAACACCTCCACGCCACTATCGAAACACATACCATCCCATTGGTTCAAACGGATCGTGGCGGCCAAGTCACCTACCACGGGCCGGGACAACTCATTTGTTATCTGTTGCTCGATTTAAAACGTTTAAACATGGGCGTCAGAGCACTCGTGACCTTAATTGAGCAAACGCTCATCTCACTATTGGCGGAATTAGATATCCATGCCAGTACTAGAGCCAATGCTCCTGGTGTTTACGTTGAAGGTCAAAAAATTGCATCATTGGGCTTGAAGGTTCGCAAACATCGAACCTATCATGGTTTATCGTTAAATGTTGATATGGAGTTGACCCCCTTTCAGTGGATTACGCCTTGTGGACTCTCAAATATCAAAATGACCCAGGTCTACGACTGGAACGCACAACCCAGTCTTGACCAACTCCAGTCTCGCTTATCCGAATTACTGCTAGATCAACTTCAATCAAACCCATTGACTGCTCAGGTATAATATCCGGTCATATTCAAAACGGAAGGCCATTTGTCATGAGCGCACCACAATACCAAGAAATCGCGGTTGATCAATTAACCCAAAGCCTTAAATCGCGCAACGCCACCATGTCTAAAGGCGAATACAAGACCAAATCGTTGAAAAACAAGCCAGATCCAACGCAACCGAAACTCAAAAAACCGGCATGGATCAAAGCCAAACTTCCCAAAGCAAAACACATAGGTCGCGTCAAAGAATTGAAAGCTATCCTGCGCCAACAAGGATTGAATTCGGTTTGTGAAGAAGCTTCTTGTCCAAATTTAGGGGAATGTTTTGGGCACGGCACCGCCACTTTTATGATTATGGGACACATCTGTACTCGCAAATGTCCCTTCTGCGATGTGACCCACGGTAGACCCAACCCACTTAACCCAGAAGAACCCGAGCAATTAGCTCAAACCATCGCTGCGATGAAGCTGAACTATGTTGTCATCACTTCGGTCGACAGAGATGATCTACGAGATGGAGGGGCTCGCCATTTTAGCAACTGTATTCAAGCCATCCGTCATCAAACCCCCGATGTTAAAATTGAAACGTTGGTACCCGATTTTAGAGGACGTCTGACTGTTGCGCTCGACACCCTAGCGCAAACACCACCCGATGTCATGAATCACAATTTAGAAACCGCACCCAGACTCTATGACGAAGCCCGACCAGGTGCCGACTATCAAGCATCCCTCACACTCCTTAAAAATTTCAAACAGCTTCACCCTCAAACCTTAACTAAATCCGGTTTAATGGTCGGCTTAGGTGAACGCTACGAAGAAATTATCGAAGTGATGCAAGACTTACGAGCACATGATGTTGATATGCTCACCATTGGACAATATCTACAACCATCAGACTACCATCTACCGGTTCAACATTATTGGACACCTGACGCTTTTAAACAACTTGAACAAGCGGGGTTGGAAATGGGCTTTCAACATGTTGCATCCGGCCCGATGGTACGATCCTCTTATCATGCAGACCTGCAAGCACATGGACAGTTTTCGGAGACAAAACCCGCATGAACGATCATATACAACGATTTTTATTTAAAGAACTTAATATTCGCGGTCAACACCTCAATATCCACCAGGCCTGGCAGGAAATGATTAAAGATCGCCATTATCCTGACAACCTCACACAAGTGCTTGGCGAGCTGACAGCTGTTGCGATTATGCTAGCAAACGGCATGAAACATAGTGGAAAGGTTTCCATCCAAGTTCAAGGGTCAGGCCCTGTCAACTTACTCGTGGTACAAGTCAGTCATACCTTTGAGATGCGTGGAGTAGCCAAAACCAATCAAACACTGACCAATGAAACGGGATTAGATGCCCTTTTAGGGGATGGTCAAATTCTGGTCACGCTCGAAAACACTCAAACGGGTCATTTTTTTCAGTCCTATGTACCTAGAGAAGCCGATAGCATCTCTGACTGTTTTGAGGCATTTTTGAGCCAGTCTGAGCAGCTTCCATCCAAACTTTGGCTCGCTGCAAATAATCAAGCCATTGGCGGTGTATTGATTCAAAAAATGCCCACCACCGATGAGCAAGATGAGGATGGCTGGGAACGCATTACGCATCTAAGCCATACCGTGACCGAAGCGGAATTACTTGAGTGTGATGCCACAACCTTACTTCATCGACTCTTTCATGAAGAGACGATTGAACTCTATCCACCAGAAACCGTCCACTATGATTGCCCACAAGACCAACAAGCGGTTGAAACCATGTTGAAATCACTCGGAGAAACGGAAGTACGAAAAATTCTGGAAGAGCAAGGCCAAGTTGTCATTCACAATGAAATGTGTAATCTTCACTTTAAATTTGATGAATCAGACATTAACCGAATTTTTTCAGGCATTGAAAACGACTCAACTTTGCACTAGAAACAACATGGGATCAGGGCTTTAAAAATCCTCCCACTCGTCATGTTGACCCTTTGGTTGAGATGGTTCTGAAATTTCATGCTGATGGGTAGGTAATGAAGCAGTAGACTTGGCTTCCGCTTGCCCATCATGAAACAAATGACGTTTTAATTCATCAATTAATTCTATAATTTGTCTTGAATAGTGACCTACCTTATCCTTTTGTTGACTTGCCAACTGCATATCACCCAACGCTTTTGCATCAATAACCCTTCCAACCGTTTGATGCATTTCAGCATGGACAGTAATTAATTTTTGCATTTCAGCTAGGTGCTCATACTTTTTTCCTTCACTATAAATCCACTTACCGAGTAGGCAAGCATCATCACGCCGAACACTATTTTCATCAAACTCAACCTTCTCTCCAACCAAAAATCGTTCTAAATCAACCGTCCAGGCTCGATGTCGATTTTTGGCTTCCTCTAATTCAAAACTGGCCTTTTGAGAGCCCTTAGAATTTCCAAGTTCAGTTGTGATCGCGGAAATTTTAAATTTTCCGACAAAATCCGCTTGTGTTTTGGCTTCTTCACTCATATTCCCTGATGTCGCTGCCAATTGCTCTACCAAAGCTGCATTCTGCTGGGTCATATCATCTAGTGCTGAAACTGCAACATTAACCTGCTCCAGGTCCCTGAGTTTGCTCATATGCACCTTTCGATAATTGATCAATCAAAGTACTCACTTCCTTGATTTTAACAACCACATCCTCAAAGGCATTATTGGTTTTTTCTACCAACTCTGTACCCTGTGTAATTTTTTGCGTTGTCGTTGAAATCAGGTTCGAAATCTCTTTCGATGATTCTGCTGATTTTTGTGCCAAATTACGAACTTCACCTGCAACCACAGCAAACCCTCTACCATGTTCTCCTGCCCTAGCGGCTTCGACAGCAGCATTGAGTGCCAACAAATTAGTTTGGAAAGCGATACCGTCAATTACTGAAGTAATTTCTGCAATCTGCTTACTCAGTTCACTAATATCATGAATCGCGTTAGAGGTTTCCGTCATTTCTTCAATTGCCAGTTCAGCCTCTTTCGTTGCTTCCGATGAAATTTGATTCACACGATGCATATGATCTTCGGAATTTTTTACGGTGCTGGTAATTTGTTCCATTGACGAAGCAGTTTGTTCAAGTGAAGCCGCCTGAGACTGGGTTCGCTCGGATAAATCATCACTGGCATTCGATACTTCCTTCGCCATATGTCCAATTTCACTGGAACCAGCCTTGATTTGTCCGAAGGTGGCTTCGATATTGGTTAGGGCGATATTGGTGGCTTCCTTCATCGCCAAAACTTCCCCCTGATAATCACCATGCATTCGGTTGGTTAAATCACCTTTACTCATTTGATGCAAAACATCACTGATATCACGAATCAATTCTGCAAAAGCACTTAACAGAGTATTAATAGAACCAGAAAGCGACTTATTAAACCCTTGTAAATCACGGGTATCAATGCGCTCCACCAACAACCCTTTGGCAGCATTTGAAATAATGCTTTCAATATTGGATTCGATAGCCAATTGTTCAGTGACATTTTTCCACTCTGCAACCGTACCAATCCGTTGATGATCTTCGCTAAATATTGGGTCTAAAATCAAATCAATCGTAACACTGCCATACTCAACCCGGGTTTCAAATGTCTGTTGGAGGTTATCAAGTAGTTGGTTCCAATGCTGAGTGTCCTGATGAAACATTTCAAAGGATTCTTGAATCAATGTTTCTGTATTCAATTTGGGCAATGCCGCATTTAATTCTGGCCTGATCTTAGCCAACAGTTGCCTAAACGCTGAATTCACAAAGATAATCTTATGAAAACGATCAACAACCATAATATTAGATGATGCAGCATTCAGAGCTTGCTGAATTTGCATGGAACGATTCAAAGAAGCCTTAACGTCATCGAAATCTGCACCTAAGCGAATTTGCATGGACTTTAAACGCCCTAAAGTTCGGTGGCTTAATGCTTGACCAGATGAATCAATAGGTTGGTGAAAATCCCCTTCTGAAATGGCCGTTAAATGTTGATAAATCTGACTCAGTTTTCGATTCATCGATAAGGAGGATGCGATAATCAGAACGATAAAGATGGCATCCAAAATTCCAAAGAGGATTGCCGGCACACTATTAATATACAAGGGTGCATTCATAGACAACAGCAATAACAAACTTAATACAATTATGAGGTGGCTGGATTCAAAGCGTGAAAACAGATTCAACTTAGCCGCAGTACTCTCAACATAGCCTTCAGAAAGCGAAAGTTTTCCAGCTGAAATGGCCTTATACGCCTTTTCAGCTGCCGTAATTTCTTGTCGTGTAGCCGGCACTCTGACCGACATATACCCCATTATTTCACCCTTTTCAAAAATGGGTGTTGCGCTGGCTTTTACCCAATAATGATCGCCGTTCTTTCTTTTATTTTTAACAATTTGAGACCAAGGTTTACCGGCCTGTAACGTTTGCCAAAAGTCTTTGAAAACGGCGGCTGGAACATCTGGATGTCGTAGAATATTGTGAGGCTGACCAACCAAATCTTTCCATTCATAGCCACTTGCTTCAATAAAATCCTCATTCGCTTGTACGATATTGCCATGCAAATCAGTTCTTGA